>NZ_JAXMJJ010000011.1:0-60334 GCF_034376685.1 Cypionkella sp. | reverse complement strand
CCAGCTCCGCTGCCGCATCCGCCGCCAAGAAAAAGAAGGAAACAACACACAGCTTGACCCCTGCATGAACCGAAATCCATAATCAGAGGTGGCTCACTTCTCGGTGAAAAAACCGGCTCAGTTCTGGGTGAAAATCAACACCGTATTCGCCCGTAAGCATGTCAGCACCCGTGCCGCCGTAGAGCTTGTCATCGCCATAGCCGCCGGTGACCTTGTCATTGCCGGTGCCGCCATAAAGCGCGTCATTGCCTTCCCAGCCCGCAACCGAGTCATTGCCAGCATCGCCAAACACGAAGTCATTGCCAGCGTCACCTTGCGCCGTATCATTGCCGACACCGCCATAGACCCAGTCGCTGCCATCGCCGCCCGAGACCACATCATCGCCATCGTCGCCGTAGGCCCGGTCGTTTCCGGTCTCGCCTTGGACGGCATCATTGCCAAGACCGCCGTGTACGGTATCGTTGCCGAAGCTGCCGAAGATAGTGTCATTGCCCGCCGCGCTGTCGATGAAGACGTTCCAGACGCTGCCGGTGATGACGTTGTTCAGCGCGTTGCCGTAACCTTCGCCGCTGCCGGCAAAGAACATTTGCAGATTTTCGATGTTGGCGGCCAGCGTGGTCTCTGCCAGCAGGCTTTGCACGGTATCGGTGCCCCCACCTGCCGCATCGACAGCCTGATCGCCAGCCGCGTCCAGCATATAAGTGTCATTGCCCGTGCCGCCGGTCATCACGTCGGCACCCTCGCCTCCGTCAAGGTAGTCGTGACCAGCATCGCCATTCAGCTTGTCGACGCCGCTGCCGCCAAACAGGCTGTCGTTGCCATAGCCGCCGAACAGGCTGTCGTTGCCATAGCCGCCGAACAGCTGATCTGCGCCGCTGCCGCCGTTCAACACGTCGTTGCCTGCCAGACCGTAGATGTAATCCGCGCCCTGCGCTGCGGTGATGACATTGGCAAGTTCGTTGCCGGTCAGCGTCACCGACGACACGATATTGGCGTCGGTGATGATGTTTTCGAGGTTCGCCCCCAACACATAGGCGTTCTGCGACAGATAGATCGTGTCGATGCCGCCGTCGGCCGTTTCGACGATGGTATCGGTGGACTTGCTGTCGATGCGATACATGTCATTGCCCGCACCGCCGGCCAGCTTGTCATTGCCGGCACCACCGTTCAGCCAGTCGTCTCCCGCGCCGCCATCCAGATGGTCCCCACCGTCATCGCCGTAAAGGCTGTCATTCTCGGTGCCGCCATAAAGATAGTCGCCATCGGCGCCACCATAAAGTTTGTCATTGCCGGTCTCACCTTCAAGGAAATCGCGCCCGCCCATTCCGTAAAGGCTGTCATTGCCGGTATCGCCGCGCAGCCAGTCTTCCAGCGTATAGCCGGTGATCTTGTCGTTGCCGCCCTCACCGTCAATGGCCCAGCCGATGTCGCCCCAGACCGTGCCGGCACCGGGGACCCACCAGGTTTTCGACCCGGTCAGGTTGAAGTCGTAGGAGATGACATTGTCTGCACTGTTGGAGGCACCGTCCAGATTGTATTCGTGGGACTCGCCTTCGATGGTTTTGATTGCAACCCAGTCACTGCCGTCTTGGCCGACAATGGCCATGATGGGGAACCGTGTAATCGGAGCGCTCATTGGATATCCCTTCGGTTTCATGCGACAGCGTTGCGCTGCCTGATGCGCTGCTTTTCGGTCGTGGATGTTTCAATTGGACGGCTGCAGAACAACTGAGTTGTTTCATTTGTTGCGCGGCGAACCTGTCCTTGGGGATGCCTTTCGCAAGCAGTGCCGAGATCGGTTCGCGCTTGCCATAAAAACTCAGGAGCACCTCGATGGCCGTCTTGCGCTGTTTCTTGGCGCATGCAGCGACGACCTCCTTCAAGATCGGTGCAAGCCTGTTCGGATTGACCAAAATTGCCAGAAATTTGGCCTTCATGGCACTGTGTCCGCGCGTCAGCTCTGCCGGAGATGTTGGGATAAGACAGTCGGAGACGAATGGTGCCATTGAGGCGCAAGCGGCTGCATCCATGCATCGGTTGGCGCTCCAGACAGATAATGTCCGCTTTGAGAGCGCCACGACCGGGGCGAATGCAAAGGGCCACGCGGTACGGTCCGTGGACTAGAGATCGATGCCCTACAACAAGGTCAGCGCATCGTCGAGATCACCGCCAAGGCATCTCGCGGTGCAGTCCAACTTCGAATGTCCCAAGAGAAGCTGAACGCCCAGATGCGCTTGGTTCGACGCCAGCAGGCCGCAACGGCCGAGTGTTCGCGGGCGGTACGCAACTGTTCTACGGGCACTGATGACAGGCTTCGGCAGAGGCTTTCTTCGCAACCCTTCGATCTGCAACAATTGAAACACGAGTCCCGCCTTCTGAAATCATTCTGAAACTTGGTAGGGGCAATTTCTCCGTAAGAGCGGCACACTAGGTGCCCGCCGAAACGATTGGAGAAGCGACATGCCCGCATATACTGGAACCGACGGCGACGACACCTATTACGGTGACACAGTTAAGGCCGACTATGTCTGGGTCGGCGATGGCAACGATACGGTCTATACCTTTGGTGGCCACGACAACGTCGTCTCGACCGGGGGGATCAGCCGCTTCTATCTTGGCGAGGGCAATGACACCCTTCTGTCGGGGGCTGGAAATACCTACATCGATGTCGGGTCCGGCGATGACTTCATCATCGACGATGGCGGGGCGTTCTACGCGGATCAGAAGTTTTATCTCGGCGAAGGCAACGACACGGTCGTGCTCCGGGGCAGTGGCGAAACCGACATCTATGGCGGGGCGGGCAACGACACCTATGTCCTGTTGCGCTACAACGATGTCCGCGCGGTCACCATGGGCACGGCAGATGCCATCATCCACGAAGATGCCGGCGCTGCCGGTGGCACCGACACGATCGAGCTTTCGACCGGCTGGTCGGGTTTCGTCATGGCAGCCAATGTCGAGAACCTGATTGCCAACAACACGAACGCTCAGGATGACCGCATCACTTGGGACAACAAAATCGACGACACCGTGCTGGGCGTCGAGGTGACCGGAAATGCCTCCGGCAACAACATGCTCGGTTCTATCGTCCGCGACGTTCTGCGTGGAATGGCCGGCAATGACACGCTGGACGCCTACTACGGTAAGGGCGATGTGCTGTCCGGTGGCGAGGGCGACGACACGCTGATCCTGAATTTTGCCCGCTCGGCCAAGCTGTATGGCGGCACGGGCGATGATACCTATGTCATCCGGTCGTGGAACACCGAATCTGCCAATGCCATCTTCGAGTATTCCGACTCGGGCACCGACACGCTGGACCTGCGCTATACCAACGTCGATATGACCCGCTCGAACCTCTACGCGATCGAGAACCTGACGCTTTCGGCTGACAGCACCGGCGCGGCTCGCACCGTCACCGGAAACGGCCTGTCCAACGTGATCTTCACCAATGCCGCCGACGACACTGTCACCGGCGGCGTAGGAAACGACGAGGTCCGCAGCGCGGGCGGCCTGGACTGGCTGGAGGGTGGAGTCGGCAATGACACGCTGGACGGCGGCAACGATGCCGACCGGCTTTATGGCGGCACGGGTAACGATAGCCTGATGGCGGGGTCCGGCGACGACTGGTCTTATGGCGGTGATGGCGACGACATCATAGATGCGGGCATCGGCATCGATTTCGCCTATGCTGGGGCAGGCAATGACAGCGTCATGGGCCGTACCGGCGATGATTTCATCTATGGCGAGGCGGGCCACGACACGCTCACAGGCGACGGCGGCAATGACCGGGTTTGGGGCGGCGACGGCAACGACAAGGTCTATGGTGGGGCAGGCAACGACCAACTGCGGGGTGATGTCGGGATCGACCTGCTTTATGGCGGCGACGGAGCTGACCGGTTCATCTTCACCACGCTCGCCGACGCGCCGATGTCGGGCCTCGATCGTGTGATGGATTTCGTCAAGGGCGTTGACAAGATCGACCTTTCGGCCATTGATGCTGACAGCTCGCTGACTGGCAACCAGACCTTCCACTTCAACGCCTCCCAGCCCTTCTTTGCCTCGGCGGGCGACCTCAGCATCTCGACCAATCTCCTGGGAACTCTGGTCGAGGGCGATGTCAACGGAGACGGATTCAGCGATTTCAGGGTTCTGGTCGTGTCGAACTACGCCCTGCAGGCCACCGACTTCGTCCTGTAGGCTTGGACGGTTTTTCTGCCAGTGCGTTCAGAACGTGCTCTTTTCTGCCAGCTGCGGCGCCCCGCGCCGCATCGAGACGGCGTTGATAACGGTGTTCGAGGTGCCGAAGTTCATTCCGATATTACTTCGATTCGCGCGAGATTTTTTCGCCATATCCGGGCGACGATCTCGCATGACCGCAAGGGCAGCGTCGCCCGTAAATGGGGGGCTGCAGTGTTTTGCGTGCGGCGGTCTGTTCGATCCTTTGTCGAGCTGCGGCATGCCATCGACCCGGCCCTTACGACGACGGAGCCAGAAAGGAGGCAAGTAAGGCGCTTGTTTCCAAATCGCGAGCTTCTGCGGTCACCGAGAGGCGACGGCGCTGGAAAAATCAGCCCTGTCAGCCGGATCGGCGTTGGATGCCACGCGTGTTACGAAAAACTGCTTTTCAAGCATGCAAGCGCTGATCTGCACCGTCGAGTAGCCGCCACCTTGGTTCGCCGCATTGAATGCGTGCCGTAAGCAATGGGCTCAAGGTTGATGGAGGTGACCCATTCGCGCATGATGCGTGCATATTGCCGCGGATAGGTGGGGCTCGCGTGCAAACGGCTAGGCCATACATTCTCTGAGCCGATCAACACAGGATCCGCGATCCAACTTTCCAGCGACTGCCTGGACGTCTTTGTGAATTCGAACCGAACGGGTTTGCCAGTTTTGCGCAGCGTGATTGAGGTCTGCTCCTTGACGCAGCCAGCGGCAAATACACCTCACACCTTCAGACAGACGAGATCGCAGCCGCGCAATTTGCTGTCGATGGCAGCATTGAACAGGGCCAAGTCACACTTGTTAGCCATCATCTCGAGCCGAACTCGGGTGGACCAGACATGCTGCGGCGTCAAGGGTCGCTTCTGGCTGACGATCCGGCCCTTGCTCCATGCAGGACGACGATTGGAAGGGTTTCGGCAGGCCTAGGACAATCCTCCTGTCCACCAGCTCCACCCGGTCTTCGGCCAGCCCGGCAACGATTACATCCCACATTTCTCGTCATACTTAGGTGTTTTGGGCAGATAGCTGCCTGACGACGGTCCGGCATATGCAAAATGCATGCGACCTAAGCGGACTCTCTGCAGAGCGAAAAAGCCGCGTCTACACAGCAAAGAGACGTTGGGCTGCATCCTGTAGATCTGATCAATCCCGACAGTGGTGACAGGTCATTTTGGGCAGGCTGATCCGGTATCAATCCAAGCGCGCGTCAAAGCGGCGAACTCGGCCTGACTGCCGGGGGCTGGTGTTCGCCCTTCGCCGGGCGCCCATCCCCATCCGACAAGTCCATCGGTGGCGTTGTGCTCATACAATGCCTCCATATCCCGATTGCCGTTGCGTGTAGGATCTTTCAACTGAACACAGATTTCAGACAGGCTGAGACCCAGCCAGCCCATCGAAACCGGTGCCAACATCCAAGGCTCATGCCCTGGAATACTACCCGGTCCGGTGGCAAATTTTACATTCTTGCTGCCGTGGCAGGTGGTGCAGTTCATTCCCGCTGCGCCAAAATCTGCTTCACCCCGCACGACAGGGGGCATGTGGGCGTGCATATCGTCGCCTTGCGTCGGCCCGCCCGTCACAGGATGGCAATTCAAGCAACGCGGGCTTTGCAGAACCTTACCCATCTCTTCAAAAAGCGCCGCAGAGCGCGCAGTTTGGTCGGGGATGTTGTCAAACGAAGCGGGTGGTTGCAGAGTTTCTTGTGCCGTGGCTGGCAGGCCAATCAGCAGCAGTGCGGCGAAAGCGCGAAAAGTGGTTTTCATTGGCTGTCCTTTCACGACACTGCAGCGGCAAAAGGCAACTGATAGGTGGCCGTGCCGGTCAGCGCGCGCCATGCGTTGGCCAAAGCCGGGGCAAGTGCTGGAACGCTTGGTTCGCCCACCCCAGTCGGATCCGCCGCACTTGCGATAATTTCAACTGTTACCGCTGGCATCTCATTGATGCGCAACATGCGGTAGCGGTCGAAATTGCTCTGCGCGACGGTGCCGCCCGGCTCCAGCGTGATCTCATTGAACAAAGCGGTGCCAAGCGCGTAGCCGATGCCGCCCTCCATCTGCGCGCGGATGATGTTGGGGTTCACGGCCACACCGCAATCCACCGCGCACCACACGCGGGTGACCTTGGGGAAGCCACCCTTATCTTCAACCTCGACGATTTCAGCCACATAGGTGCCAAAACTTTTTGCCATGGCAATGCCATAGCCTTTGCCATCCGCCGTGCGGCCCTTCCAGCCAGCCAATTTTGCCACCGCCTCAATCACGCCGCGTTCGCGGGTCGCCTCAGGCTTAAGCAGATCGAGCCGCCCTTGCACCGGGTCTTTGCCGGATTTCTCCAGCAATTCATCTAAAAACACCTCAACCGCGAAGGCGGTGTGGGTATGGCCGACCGAGCGCCACCACAGCACTGGTACCGGGCTTTGCGCCTGCGCCCAGCCAATCCGGTGGGCGCCAACCTTATAGGGCAGATCGTAAGACCCCTCATAGGACGTGGCATCCATCCCGTCTTTCATAAACCCAGCCATCGGTGTGCTAGCCATGATCGACTGATTGGCGACGGTATTTTCCCAGCCAATCAGAGCACCATTTGCATCCAGCCCTGCCCGCATCTGGTGGACGGTGATCGGGCGGTAATAACCGCCACGCAGATCGTCTTCGCGCGTCCACACCAGCTTGAAACAGCCGTCGCGGCCAGCTGCCTTGGCGATCTCCCCGGCTTCGGCGGCTAAGTGCGCAGAGCCTTGGGCGCGACGCCCAAATGATCCCCCGGCCAGCAGCACGTTGATCGACACATCCTCTGGCTTCATCCCCAAAGCTGCTGCAGCGGTAGGTTTGTCAAAGGTGGGAAAATGGCTGCCAAACCACATCTCGGCCTTACCTGCCTTAACCTCAATCACCGCATCCAACGGCTCCATCGGGGCATGGGCAAGGTAAGGAAAGCGAAATTCGGCCTCATGCAACATGGCAGCACCTGACAGTGCAGCTAGATCGCCATTTTCCTCGACCACCCGCCCGCCGGTTTTCGCCTCGGTTGACAGCATCTCATAAAGCTCTGCCGAGCTGCGGGTTTCAGACTTGCTATCATCCCAAGTGATGCTCAGCGCTTCACGCCCCTTCATCGCGGCGTAGGTTGCGGTCGCATAAACTGCGATGCCACTTGGGATCTGGCGGACCATTTCCACACCCGGAACCGCCAAAGCCGCCTTGTCGTCAAAACTTGCCACCACCGCACCGAATTTCGGTGGATGCGCCACCAGCACCGTCAGCATCCCGTCACGATAGACATCCATGGTGAACTGTGCAGTGCCGTTCGACTTGGCCACGGTATCCAGACGCGGACGGTCGGTGCCGATCAGTGTGAACGCAGCGGGATCTTTTACTGGCGGGTCAGCGGGCATCTCCATTGTTGCGGCCGCTTGTGACAGCGCCCCAAAGCCCGAGGATTTGCCGCTGGCCGCATGAGAGACCATGCCCTGCAACACAGTGATCTCGGCGGCAGGCACGCCCCATTGGGCGGCGGCAGCAGCAACCAGCATCGCCCGGGCGGTGGCGCCGGCCTTGCGCATCTGCATATAGCTGTTGGCAATCGCGGTGGACCCGCCAGTGCCCTGCGCCCCGAAGGCAAGGTTGGCATAAAGCGCGTCATTGCCAGGTGCCGCTTCGGCCCGCATCTGGCCCCAACCGGCATCGAGTTCTTCTGCCACCAGCGTTGAAAGCCCGGTGTAGGGCCCTTGACCCATCTCTATGTGTTTGATCAACACCGTCACGGTGTCATCGGTGCCAATGCGGATAAATGCATTTGGCGCGAAAGGGGCTGTCGTCTGCGCCGCAGCCCGACCGCGCCCCAGCGGCAGCATCAAGGCCAGTGTCAGGCCCGCACCCCCCGCCAAAAAGCTCCGGCGGGTGGCTTGAAAGCCTTTGCTTTGTGTGGTCATGGCTTAACCCTCCAGCGTTTTGGCAGCGGTGTGGATCGCTTCGCGGATGCGGACATAAGAAGCACAGCGGCAGACGTTGCCTGCCATCGCGTTGTCGATGTCCTCATCGGTTGGGCTAGAAATCATTTGCAACAAGGCCGTCGCCGACATCACCTGACCCGATTGACACCAACCGCACTGCGGCACGTCAATCCCGGCCCAAGCCGCCTGAACTGCAGTCACTTCGGGCCCTCGCATGCCCTCAATTGTGGTAACCTCGCTGCCATCCACCATTGAGATCGGGGTGATGCAAGATCTTCGCGGCATGCCGTCGAGCATGACTGTGCACGCGCCACATTGCGCGACGCCACAGCCAAATTTCGTTCCTGTCAGGCGCAACTCATCGCGCAAGACCCAAAGCAGGGGAGTGTCGGGATCAAGATCAACCGTCACCTCTTTGCCGTTCACGGTCAGAGTGGTCATGCCTAGCCTCCAGCTGGGTACAGTTTGATTTCATGAACGCATCGAAACTATTAGCCGTCAATGCTAGGTTCGAATTTCGGCTATCCTCTCAGTAACGATCAGCGGGAGGTCAGGTTCCGCAAGGCTCGAAATAATTTTCGCCACTGCGATCTGCTCATCGCCAAGGCATGTCACCTTGTCCATCTACTCGACCGCAGCGGGCTACGCCGTTAGCGGTGGCAGGAACGGTCAGACGATCACGAAAGCAAACCTCCTCGTCCTGCTCAAGCAGTCGGCGGGCAAGCCGTTCGATTTGAACGAAGCTAACTCAGGCGCGACCTTCGGCCTATGCAACATCGCTCCCAGGCGGAAGGTCCACGACGACGCGCTGGATTTCGCACTCGCCCCCATCGTCCCAATGCCGAAGATCAACCCAGCGACTGTCCGCGCGCGGGTTGGACTTGCCCCCGATGATAGCCGCTAGCAAATCTTTGTCGTTGCTGATCGTGAGCCCGGCAGTC
Organism: Cypionkella sp.; assembly: GCF_034376685.1. GTDB lineage: Bacteria > Pseudomonadota > Alphaproteobacteria > Rhodobacterales > Rhodobacteraceae > Cypionkella. Next base: position 51,220 of record NZ_JAXMJJ010000011.1, on the reverse strand, counting down.
GCTGCCTTTGCACGGCTCTGTTGCACAAATCCTGCCAAGGATTCATCTTGTGAATCCAGCGTGATAGCTGTGGTGGATGAGCAGACCGAACACACTGACCTACAAGACCCTGAACTGGCCCGCGTATAACAAGGTGCTCAAGCGCCGTGGATCGCTGACGATCTGGTTCGATCCTGACATGTCGTGGGCGGCGCAGCCGACAGGCAAGCGGGGGCGACAGCCCATTTACAGCGATGCCGCCGTCCAGACCTGCCTGACGATGAAAGCCCTGTTCGGGATGGCGCTGCGGCAGACGACCGGGTTCGTCGAGAGCCTGCTGCGGTTGATTGGCCTGGACTGGGATGTGCCGGATTTCAGCGCGCTGAGCCGCCGCCAGAAGACGCTGGCCGTTAACCTCCCGCATCGGGGATCGCAGGGTCCGCTACACCTGCTGATCGACAGCACCGGGATCAAGGTCGAGGGTGAAGGTGAGTGGAACGCACGTAAGTATGGCGGTCCCAAGCGCCGGGTCTGGCGAAAGGTCCATCTCGGGATCGACGAGGAAACACTGGAGGTTAGGGCAGTCGAGGTCACCAGCAGCGATATCGGCGATGCCCCCATGTTGCCCGAACTATTGGCCCAGATCCCCACCGATCAGGACATAGCCAGTGTAGCGGCCGACGGCGCCTACGACACCCGAAAGTGCCATGATGCCATTGCCGAACGTGGGGCCAATGCCGTCATACCGCCCTGCAAGAACGCCAAGCCGTGGAAGGCGATCACGGCAGGTGCGGTCGCGCGCAACGAGGCACTGCGGGCATCGAAATACCTCGGCCGTGCGCTCTGGCGACGATGGAGTGGCTACCACCGTCGAAGCCGCGTCGAAACCAAGATGCATTGTGTGAAACTGCTGGGCCAGCGCCTCATGGCGCGCGACTTCGACCGTCAGGTGGCGGAGTTCCAGGTTCGTGTCGCCGTGCTGAACGGCTTCACCGCGCTCGGCATCCCCGTCACAAAGGCCGTGGGATAAGTCTGTCCGGGATAAGGGGAAGTCCGGCCGTCAGCCGATTTGCGCAACAGAGCCGGGCAACGGCCAAACCTGTTCGACCACGATGGCATGGCATTTCGACAAGCCGGCTGCCTGACAGTCGATGGCGGCCTCAGCACCCTGCAACACGGATAGAGTCGATGAAAATCACTGCACTGAAGAGCTTTGTCTTCCCGCCGCGCTGGCTGTTTCTGAAAATCGAAACCGACGAAGGCATTGTGGGCTGGGGAGAGCCGGTGCTGGAAGGCCATGCCGAAACTCTTGCCGCCAAGATCCGCGAGCTAGAGGCGGTGATGATCGGCCGCGATCCGATGCTGATCGAAGACACCTGGCAGATGATCTACCGCAACGGCTGCTATCGCGGCGGTCCGGTGTTGATGAGTGCGATGTCCGGCATCGACATGGCGTTGTGGGATATCAAGGGCAAGGCTTACGCCCAGCCGATCCACGCGTTGCTGGGTGGCAAGGTGCGTGACCGGGTGCGCAGTTACCGCTGGATCGGCGGTGATCGGCCGCAAAATCTGATCGAAGATGCACAGGGCTTGATCGCGGCGGGCTATGACGCCTGCAAATTCAATGTCACCGAGGAACTGCAATACTTCGACACCTATCGCAAGGTCGATCAGATCGTCGCCCGCGTTGGGGCTTTGCGCGATGCGGTGGGCCCGGCGATGGATCTGGCTTTCGATTTCCACGGTCGAGTGCATGCCCCGATGGCCAAGGTGCTGCTGAAAGAGATGGAATATCTGCGCCCGATGTTTGTCGAGGATGCGGTGGTTTCGGCGCATGTCGATGTGCTGGCAGATCTTGCGCGATCAACCTCGATCACCCTGTGCATTGGCGACCGTCTGCACTCGCGCTACGACTTCCGCCCAGTGTTTGAAAAGCGCGCGGCAGGGTTGATCAACCCTGACACCGCCCATGTCGGCGGAATCTCGGAAATGGTGCGGATCGGTCATATGGCCGAAGCCTACGATGTTGGCCTTGCGCCGCATTGCCCGCTGGGGCCGATTGCGCTGGCGGCCTGTCTGCAAGTCGATGCGATTTGTTACAACGCGGTCATTCAGGAACAAAGCCTTGGTATCCACTACAATCAAGGCGGCGATCTGAACGATTATCTGACCCCCGAAAGCCGCTTCAAAGTGGAGGCGGGATTCCTGCCGATCCCGATGGGGCCCGGTTTGGGCATTGAGGTGGATGAAGCCGTTGTGATCGCGCGCGCGGCGGAAGGCCACGCTTGGCGGGCACCGGTCTGGCGTCATGCCGATGGTTCGATTGCAGATTGGTAAAGTGATGCGCGATTTCTCGACCGATCAGTTGCATGGCATTCACACCATTCTCTACGCGCTGTTTGATGCCGATGAACGGCTGGACCGCGCCGCGATGCGCAGGCAGGTGCAGCACTGTCTTGCCGCGGGCGTGCATGGCATGGCCGCCCTCGGCCTTGCCACAGAGGTTGCCAAACTGTCCGAGGCAGAGCGCCGCACGGTGATGGATTGGGTGGCAGAAGATACCGCAGGCGCGGTGCCGCTGGCTTTCACCATTTTTGGCGCTTCTGTGGCCGAGCAGGTGGCACAGGTCAAGCACGCCGAAAGTGTCGGGGCTGATTGGGTGATCCTGCAACCGCCGATGGTTGGCAGCTATGGTGCGGGAGAATACATCCGTTTCTTTGGCCGGGTCGCCGAGGCCACAACCCTCCCCGTTGCCATCCAGAACGCGCCCGCCTTCATGGGGCGCGGCTTGAGTGCCGCCGAGATTGCCGATCTGGTGGGCCAGCACCCCAACATCCGCGCGATCAAAGGTGAAGGGCCGGTGACCGATATCGCCAGTGTCATCGCCGCGACGGGCGGAAGACTGCCAGTGTTCAACGGCCGCGCAGGTTTGGAGATGTTGGACAACTTCCGCATTGGCTGTCGGGGTCTGATCCTCGCACCCGATTGTATCGACTACGCAGTTGCTGCCTATGACGCACATCGTCGGGGAGACACAGCTACAGCCGAGACTACCTATGCCGCAATGCTGCCCGCCGTGGTGGCGACGATGCAGGGGGTGGAGCATCTGATCTGCTACGGCAAACGTCTTTACGCCGCGCGCACTGGTGAAGACATTCAGGATCGAGCGCCTGCCATGCGACCAAATGATACCGGACAAGAGATGGTCGCGCGTATGGCTGCCAGCTTGGGCCCGCTGAAACGGCAGTAAAGCTGATTTCCATGCCGATGGCTTTTGCCTTCGTGCCGAGCTTCAGGTTTGGCCCGCCGCACCCTGCTTTGCGATGTCAAAAAACGCCCGGACAAGTTTGGAACCACGCCGTTCGTGAAGGCATATCAGGGCTTCATCCATCATCATTTGATCCTCTGGATCAAGCCGGATCGGAACAAGCCGCTTGTCCTCGCCAAATTCTGCCAACGAGACAAAACCGATGCCAGCCCCAGAGGCCACGATTTCGCGCACCGCCTCTCGACCCTCGGCCTCTATGGTGGGTTTCAGCTCTAGACCCTCGGCGCGCGCGGCCTCTTCCAGTTTCATGCGTGTCTTGGAGCCACGTTCGCGCAGCACCAATGCATGATTGGCAAGCTCTGCGAAGGTCAGTCGTGTCTTGTTTGCCAGGGGATGACCGATGGCAACGAAGGCGATGATCGGCGACGAGCTGAGCAACTGGCAGTCGAAATTCTTCAAGGTGGGCATCTCGCCCAGAATGCCAAGATCGGCCTCATAGCTGTGCAGGCTGGCGACAACCGTTTCGGTGTTTCCAGCGCGCACCGATATCCGCACGCCGGGATAGCGTTTGCGGAACGCCACAAGGATATGCATCAGGTGATGCGCGCTGTCGGCTACAATGCGCAGATTGCCCGATTGCAGCGCCCGGCTTTCAGACAGAAAATCAATGGCTTGCTGTTCACTATCAAACAGCCGACGGGTGATCTGCAAAAGCTGTTCGCCCGCAGCCGTCAGCGTCACCTGCTTGCGCACGCGGTTGAAAAGCAGAATGTCGTTTTCTTCTTCCAGCTTGCGGACTTGGTCAGAGATCGCCGGCTGGGTCAGAAACAATTCTTCTGCCGCGCGGGAAAATCCGCCGCAGATCGCGACATAATGGAAGGCACGAAGCTGGACATAGCGCATGCGGCACCTGTAAAATCTATGATACAATAGAAACTAACGATTTGATTTATAGATGGCAACGGCGTTTCTTGGCGGATCATTTGCCGGAGCTCGCCAATGCACCCTTTCCTTATTCTGATGCATCTTGCCGCCGCAGTCATGTTGCTTTTGTGGGCGGTCCGCATGGTGCGCACGGGGGTAGAACGCGCTTGGGCTGCGGAATTGCGTGCGGCCATGCGCAAGGCCGGGGGAAGTACAGCGGGGATGGCGTTTGCTGGCGCGGTGCTGGCAATCGTTCTGCAAAGTGCCACGGCGGTCGGCGTCCTAGCGGTCGGCTTCTCTGCATCTGGCATCATTGGTGTCAGCGCGGGCATCGCCGCCTTGCTGGGGGCTGACCTCGGCTCGGCCGTGGTGGTCAAGCTGTTTTCGTTCGATCTGCGGGAACTGATCCCGGTGCTGTTGCTGACGGGTGCTACGCTGTTTCTGAAGTTTGAACACCGGCAATTGCGTCAGTTGGGGCGGGTCGTGTTGGGCATCGCCTTCATCCTGCTGTCGCTGCGTATGGTTGGCGATGCAACCGCGCCGCTGCGAGAAAGCGCAGTGTTGCCGCAGATCGCAGGCTGGCTTGCCAATGATCCGCTGACCGCCTTTGCCGTGGCGGCTGTTTTGGCGTGGGGGCTGCACTCCTCGGTGGCCACGCTGCTGATCTTTGCCAACTTCGCGGCAAACGGCGTGTTGCCGGTCGAGGCGGCTGCCCCGATGGTGCTGGGGGCGAACCTTGGCGGCGCGATGGTTGCGGTGTGGTTGACCAGAGGCGCGGGTCTGCCCGAACGGCGCATCCCCTTGGCAAACCTGATCTTCAGGGGCGCGGGCGCTGTCATCGCCTTGGTGCTGCTTCAGGTGCTGCCGCAGCCGCTGGATCGTTTGGGCAGCGGCGCGGGCGTGCAGTTGGTGAACTTTCATGTTCTGTTCAACCTGTGCATTTTGATCGTGGCGCTCCCGTTTGCGGGCGTGATGGAAAGGCTGACAGCAACGCTGCTGCCGACCCCTGTGGAAAACTCCGACACTTCGGGCGCGTGGCGCAGCGCACTTGACCGAGGCTCGATCACCCGGCCCAATCTGGCTTTGGCCAGCGCGCGGCGCGAATTGTTGCGGATGGGCGAAGCCTTGGAACGCATGTTGCGCCCGGTGATGGATATTCTGGAAGCCGGTGACGAGCGCCAAATTCTCAACATCCGCCGGATGGATGAGGAGGTGAACCAACGCCACACCGACATAAAGCTGTTCGTTGCAGAGGTTAATCGCGGCAAGCTGACCGAAGATGAGGCGCGGCGCGGCTTGGAACTGGCGGGCCTTGCGATTGATTTCGAGGCCATTGGGGACATCATCGCGAAGAACCTGCTGTCTCAGGCCGCTGACAAGGCGCGGCTGCGCGTCCGCTTTTCTGATGAGGGCTGGCGAGAGCTGACCAACCTGCACGCCCGTGTCATGGCGAACATGCAGATTGCGCAGAATGTGCTGGTCTCTGGCAATCTCGACAGTGCGCGCGAACTGGTGGCTGAAAAGGCCGGTCTGCGGCAAATTGAGCGCGATCTTCACAATCGCCACATCGCGCGGCTGCGGTCGGGCAACGTGCACAGCATCGAGACCAGCGACATTCACATGGAGATCGTGCGGGCGTTGAAAGAAGTGAATTCGCTTTTGGTCAAGGTCGCCTATCCCATTCTGGCCGAGACGGGCCACTTGCTGGAAAGTCGGTTGACGGATCCCGCAATCTAACGATTTAATCTATGATCTTATCTTTATTAACGATTTTACATATGATCTGGCGCGTGGGAACCTTGTCTAAGAAAGTCGCATCAAACCCAATGAGGCCGTCATGACCCCTGCCAATTCCACCTTTCCCGATCCCCGTCTGGGCGAACCTTTCTTGCTGACCCCAGGCCCTCTGACCACCGCATACAGCGTCAAAGAGGCGATGCTGCGTGATTGGGGGTCATGGGACGGTGATTTCCGTGCAATGACAAAATCCCTGTGCGATCAGCTGATTGCGTTGGCTGGCGATGCCAGTGGTGCGTTTGTTTGCGTGCCGATGCAGGGGTCCGGTTCTTTCGCGGTTGAAGCGATGCTGGGGACAATGGTGCCCCGTGACGGCAAGGTGCTGGTGCTGGCCAATGGTGCCTACGGGCTGCGGGCCGCCGAAACGTTGCGGGTGATGGGCCGCGCCTTCACCTTGATTGACAAGGGCGACTACCTGCCGCCGCGTGGCGCTGAGGTGCGGCAAGCGCTGGAGGCTGATCCCGCTATCACCCATGTCATCGCCATCCATTGCGAAACTTCCTCGGGCATCCTGAACCCGGTGGCGGAGATTGCCGAGGCTGTAGCCGCCTGTGGCCGCAAGCTGTTGATCGACTCGATGTCAGCTTTCGGTGCGGTCGATCTGGATGTGAACCGCATCCGCTACGAGGCGATGGTATCTTCTGCCAACAAATGTATCGAAGGCGTGCCGGGCTTTGGCTTTGTCATCGCCCGCAAATCAGCGCTTGAGGCGGCAAAAGGCAATGCCCATTCGCTCAGCCTTGATGTCCACGCGCAATGGGCGGCCATGGTCAAAACCGGCCAATGGCGCTTTACACCCCCCACCCATGTTGTGGCCGCATTCCTTGAAGCGCTGCGGCTTCATGCTGTCGAAGGCGGCGTCGAAGGCCGGGGCGCGCGTTATGCCCGGAACCGCGATGTGATGGTCGACGGGATGCGTGATCTTGGGTTCGAAACCCTGTTGGCTGACCGCTGGCTGTCACCGATCATCGTCACCTTCTTCAATCCGGCGCATGAGAAATTCGTGTTCTCGACGTTCTACAGCCTGATGAAGGACAAAGGGTTCATCATCTATCCGGGCAAGCTGACGGTTGTGGACAGCTTCCGCGTCGGCTGCATCGGCCGGATGGATGAACATATCATGCGTCGGGTGGTTACGGCCGCCGCCGAGGCGCTGACTGAAATGGGCGTCGATACGGCCGCGCCCCCGGCTGCAGCCATCGCAGAACGCGCAAAACTTGCCGCCTGATCCAAACCTCATAGAACGGATACCCAGATGAACGCCCATTCCCGCCCCCCCGTCGTCGCCAATGACCGGACCTACCCCTGGCCAAAGGTGCCTGCCATCGCCATTTGCCTTGATGGCTGCGAGCCAGCCTATCTGGAGGTGGCCATCGACAAGGGCCTGATGCCGACACTGAAGCGGATGCGCGAGCAGGGCACCGACCGGCTGGCCCATTCGGTGATCCCGTCCTTCACCAATCCCAACAACCTGTCGATTGCGACGGGCCGCCCGCCTGCGGTGCATGGCATCTGCGGCAACTATCTCTACGAGCGGGAAACCGGCAAAGAGGTGATGATGAACGACGTGCGCTTCCTGCGCGCGCCAACCGTCTTTGGCCAGTTCTATAATGCCGGCGCCCGCGTCGCGGTCGTCACCGCGAAAGACAAGCTGCGCGCGCTGCTGGGGGCTGGCCTGCGCTTTGACGAAGACCGCGCGATCTGCTTTTCGGCAGAGCGGTCGGATAAAGCCACGCTTGCGGAAAACGGCATCAACAACGCCAGTGCTTGGCTTGGCATGCCGGTGCCGGAGGTCTACTCTGCCGATCTGTCAGAGTTCGTCTTTGCCGCCGGGGTTAAGCTGCTGCGCGACTGGAAGCCGGATGTGATGTATCTGACCACCACCGATTATGTGCAGCACAAATACGCCCCCGAACAGGCCGAGGCGCAGAGCTTTTACAAGATGTTCGACCTCTATCTGGCGCAGTTGGACGCGCTGGGTGCGGCGATTGTCGTCACCGCCGACCATGGCATGAAGCCAAAACATCTCGCCGATGGTTCGCCCGCGGTGATCTATGTGCAGGACAAGCTGGATGTCATGTTGGGCAAAGATGCAGCACGGGTGATCCTGCCGATCACCGACCCCTATGTGGTGCATCATGGCGCACTTGGCTCTTTCGCCACCGCCTATCTGCCGGAAAGCGCCGACCAGGCGGCGGTGATCGCCGAACTCGCCGCCATTCCCGAGATGACACTGGTGGTCGATAAGGCCGAAGCGATGCGCCGCTTTGAACTGCCCGGCGACCGGATCGGCGATATCGTGATGATCTCGGGTGAGAACATGACGCTGGGCACATCGGCGCACCGCCATGATCTTGCCGCGCTGAACGAGCCGCTGCGCAGCCACGGTGGCCTGACTGAGCAAATCGTGCCCTTCATCGTCAACCGTGTGGTGGATCTGCCGACCGCGCCGGTGCTGCGCAACTTTGATGCCTTCTTCTTTGCCTGCACCGCCGCGGCGCTCTGAGGTGTGATATGTTGAAAAGATCCCCTCCCATCGCAATCCGGCACGAGAGCATGCGCATCGCAGGCCGCAAAGTTGACACCGTGGACCGCGTGCCGGTCCACTACCCTTGGACGGATGAACTGATCGGCACTGTTCCAGCGGGCACCGCCGAGCACGCGCGCGAAGCCTTTGCCATCGCGAGCGCCTATCAACCAACCCTGACGCGCTATGAGCGGCAGAAGATCCTGTTGAACGTCGCCCGCATCATCAGCGAGCGCAAAGCAGAACTGGCGCCGATCATCACGGCGGAACTTGGTATTTCGCTGGCGGATGCGCTCTACGAATGCGGGCGCTCCTATGACGTCTATACCCTCGCCGGGCAGATGTGCATCCATGACGATGGCGAGATCTTTTCCTGTGACCTCACACCTCATGGCAAGCAGCGCAAGATCTTCACCACGCGTGAGCCGCTGCGGGCGATCTCTGCGATCACACCGTTCAACCATCCGCTGAACATGGTCAGCCACAAGATTGCACCTGCAATCGCGACCAACAACTGCATTGTGGTGAAGCCCACCGAACTCACACCGCTGACCGCCCTGTGGTTGGCCGATGCGATCTATCAAGCGGGCTTGCCGCCAGAAATGCTGTCTGTCGTCACCGGTTGGCCCGCAGATATCGGGGATGAGATGATCACTAACCCCGATTTTGATCTGATCACCTTCACCGGCGGCGTGCCGGTGGGCAAGATGATTGCGGCCAAAGCGGTCTACAAACGTCAGGTGCTGGAACTGGGGGGGAACGACCCGCTGATCATCTGCAACGATCTGTCCGATGCTGATCTTGCCAAGGCTGCCGATTTGGCGGTGGCCGGGGCAACGAAGAACTCGGGCCAACGCTGTACGGCGGTGAAGCGCATTCTGGTTCAGGAAAGCGTCGCCGACCGTTTCGTGCCCTTGGTGCTGGAACGTGCCAAGGCCCTGCGCTTTGGTGATCCGATGGACCCCGCGACCGAACTTGGCTGCGTCGTACATGCTCGCGCGGCGGAGGTTTTTGAGAAACGCGTGCATTTGGCCGAAGCCGAGGGTGCCAAGATTCTTTACCATCCCGGTCGCAAAGGGGCGTTGCTGCCGCCCATCGTGGTTGATCACGTCCGTCACGAAAGCGAGCTGGTGATGGAGGAAACCTTCGGTCCGATCATTCCCATCGTCCGTGTGCCGGACAATGACATCGAGACGATGCGGATCTCGAACTCGACCGCATTTGGTTTGTCCTCGGGTGTCTGCACCAACGATTTTCGCCGCATGCAGAGCTATATCAAAGGCTTGGTGGTAGGCACCGTCAACGTCTGGGAAGTCCCCGGCTACCGGATTGAGATGTCTCCTTTCGGCGGCATCAAAGACAGCGGCAACGGCTATAAGGAAGGCGTGATTGAGGCGATGAAAAGCTTCACCAACGTCAAGACATTCTCGCTGCCTTGGGCGTGACGGCAGCGTGAATCAGACCAAAGGCGGGTCCGGTAGGGCTCGCCTTTTCAATTTCCGCCACTTTCTTCCATTTGCCCGAAAGACTGTCCCATGACGCCAACTGCGCTTGCCCTCGTGCTTTTCGCCGCTCTGCTGCACGCCGGATGGAACGCGATGGTCAAGGCGATGGATGATCGCGCTGGGGTTCTGGCGGCGGTGTCGGCGGCGCACGCGGTTCTGGGGCTGATACTGGTGCTGAGTTTTCCACTGCCTGCCATCGCCAGTTGGCCGTCAATCGCGGCCTCAACCCTGCTGCATTACGGCTATTATATCCTGCTTTTCTGCGCCTACCGACTGGGAGATCTAAGCCAAGTTTATCCGATCTCGCGCGGGTTGGCCCCGGCGGTGGTGGCGCTGTCTGCCGTGGCGCTGATCGGCGAATCCCTTGCGCCATTGGGCTGGATTGGGGTTGCTTGCGTCTCAGTTGGGGTCACTATTCTGGCGCTACAAAAGGGGGCGGTGCAGGCCTCGCGGGCAGCGGTGTTGTTCGCCATTTGCCTTGGTATGCTCATTGCTGCCTATTCTGTAGCCGATGGCATCGGCGTGCGAAGATCGGGCAATGCTTTCTCGTATATGGGTTGGCTTTTCCTGTTGGAATTTCCCGTGCCGCTGACCATCGCGCTTATCCGCAGACAGACGGGTGGTGGCTTCAGTCCGCGTGTGCTGGGCATCGGTGCCATTGGCGGCATAGCGGCGGTAAGTGCCTATGGAATTGTGTTGTATGTCAAGACTATAGCGCCACTTGGCGCGGTGTCTGCGGTGCGAGAATCCAGCGTCATTTTCGCCGCGCTGATCGGGATTCTGTGGTTTGGCGAGCGCCCCATCGCAGCCAGATTGCTGGCCGCTGCGGTGGTTTCTGTCGGCGTGATGACCATTGCAAGCAGTTGAAAATTTACATCGTTTTTGTCGATATTTTCATAAAAATAATAGATTTTACTTATCAACTGTCATCCCCCCACCCTAACACCATGGAGTTTAGCGCTGGTCACGAACCAGGCCATGACCTCAGAAAATCGACGTGTGGTCGAACAAGGCCGCCGATCAAAACCAACGAATATCCAACGGGAAAATCAGACATGACCGGAAAAACCTTCTTGCTCTCATCCGCCATTGCAGTGTTTGGCGCTTTTGCGGCCCACGCCGAAACCGAACTGACCGTCTACACCGCATTCGAGGCCGAATTCCTTGAGCGCTATGCCGCAGCCTTCAATGCCGAACACCCTGATATCAAGGTCAACTGGGTGCGCGATTCCACTGGCGTTGTGACCGCGAAACTGCTGGCCGAAAAGAACAACCCCAGTGCCGATGTGGTCTGGGGTCTGGCCGCCACCTCGTTGCTGGTTCTGAAGACCGAAGGCATGCTGGAGCCCTATGCCCCCGTTGGGGTGGAAAAACTGGACGCTCGTTTTGTCGACTCCGACACGCCGCCGTCTTGGGTTGGCCTTGACGCTTGGCTGGCTGCGATCTGCTACAACACGGTTGAGGGCGCGAAACTGGGCCTGACGCCACCGACCAGTTGGGAAGACCTGACCAAGCCGGAATATGCGGGCCATGTCGTGATGCCGAACCCGGCCTCATCCGGTACGGGCTTTCTGGACGTCTCGGCCTGGCTGCAAACCTTCGGCGAGGAAAAGGGCTGGGACTATATGAACCGCCTACACACCAACGTGGCGAGCTACACCCATTCCGGCTCCAAGCCCTGCAAAATGGCCGCAGCCGGTGAAACCGTGATCGGCGTGTCCTTCGACTTCCGCGGTGCGAAATCCAAATCCGACGGCGCACCGATTGAGGTGATCACTCCGTCCGAAGGCTTGGGCTGGGATACTGAAGCTGCTGCGATCATCGGCGGCACCACAAACCTTGAGGCAGCCCAGACGCTGGTGGATTGGTCAATCTCTGCGGCGGCGATGAAAGAATACAACGAGGGCTACGCCGTTCTGGCGATGCCCGGTGTGGCCAAGCCCCTCGAGAACTACCCGGCCGATGCCGAAAGCAAGATGATCAAGAACGATTTCGAATGGGCTGCAAACAACCGCGCCAAGATCCTCGCCGAATGGTCGAAGCGCTATGACAACAAAAGCGAGCCAAAAACCTAAGCATCTGACAAGCGCGTGGGCCTAGCCAGGCCCACGCCCCAGCCGATCGGAGCAGTAGTATGAACGCCATGATTTCACCAAACCTTTCCACCGTGCCGGAGAAAACGCCAGTGACCGACGACTATCTCCGCATTGAAAACCTCTGGAAGATCTACGGCGATTTCGCGGCGTTGCGTGATGTGTCGCTACAGATCTGCAAGGGCGAATTCATCTGCTTCCTTGGCCCATCTGGCTGCGGCAAAACCACGCTTCTGCGCGCCATTGCCGGGCTTGAGCCGCAGACGCGCGGGCATATCCTGCAAGACGGTCGCGACATATCGAACTTGCCCGCCTCCAAGAGGGATTATGGCATCGTGTTTCAATCCTACGCGCTGTTTCCCAACCTGACCGTGACCAAGAACGTCGCCTTCGGTCTGGAAAACACCGGGCGTCCCAAGGCTGAAATCACCAAGCGGGTCGCAGAGTTGTTAGAGCTGGTCGGGCTACCCGACAAGGCCGACCGCTATCCATCGCAGCTTTCTGGCGGCCAGCAGCAGCGCATCGCATTGGCAAGATCCATCGCAATCAATCCGGGGCTTCTATTGTTGGACGAGCCGCTTTCGGCGTTAGATGCCAAGGTCCGCGTGCATCTGCGCCACGAGATCAAAGAGTTGCAGCGCAAGCTGGGCGTGACCACGATCATGGTGACGCATGATCAGGAGGAGGCGCTGTCGATGGCCGACCGCATCGTCGTGATGAACCATGGTTTGATCGAACAAATTGGCACCCCAACCGAGATTTACCGCCACCCGGCTACGCTGTTTGTGGCGGATTTCATCGGCGAAACCAATCGCATCGCCAGTCACTACAAGCATGGCGCCATCACCCTTGGCAGTCGGGTGCTGAACACCGAAGTGCCGGGGCTGACAGACGGGCAAGCGGTTATGGTGGCAATTCGCCCCGAAGATATTCTGCCCCATTCCGCTGGCCACGAGGTCGTGCCCAAGCCCAACCATCTGCCAGTGACGATTTCAGCGCAGGAATTCCTCGGCTCGTCTTGGCGGATGCATCTGCGCAGCGCGGAGTTGGGTGAGACACCGCTGGTGGCTAATTTCTCGATGAACGCCGTGCGGCGGCTTGATCTGTCCGAAGGCAGCAAGCTGACCGTGGAACTTCCCGCCGAGCGTGTGCTCGTCTTTCCGAAAGGCGCATGAGATGACCGCAGCTGACTGGATCCTGCCGGGTCGCGATGTGACGTTGAAGATCGACCGGGATGGGCTGGTCAAACGTGGCTTCATGCTGGTGATCGCGCTTTACCTGATCGTGGCGCTGGCGCTGCCGCTTTACACCATGCTGTCGAAATCCTTCGTGACCTATGGGTTCGATCTCGCCCGCTATGAGTTTCAAGTCAGCGACGAGACTGGCAGCACTTTCGGCCCGCCTACCACTGCTGCCGCGCTGAACGCGACGCTGAACAGCTTTGGCCCTGATGATCTGCGCACATCCTCAGAAGGCCGATTGTCGGTGGTCGAGTTGTTCCCCAACCTCAGCTTTCGCAGCCCAGTGAAATACCGGATGCGGGCGCTGGATGACGCGCCTTGGCTGGTGGGTCTTGATCTGGTCACGGCAGCGGACTGGCAGGAATACGACAGCAACACCTTCCGCCGCATCAACCTGCGCCCGGTTTCGACCATCGGTGTGCAGAACTATGTCGCGTATTTCTCGAACCCGACGCTGTTTCGGTCGATCGAGAACTCGCTGTTTATCGCCTTGGTCAGCACGGTGCTGACCGTCAGCTTTGCCTTCGGCTTTGCCTATGCGATCAGCCGCAGTTGTATGCGGTTCAAAGGCGCGATGAAACTGATCGCCATGATGCCCATTCTGGTGCCTTCGCTGTTGCCGGGCATCGCGCTGATCTATCTGTTCGGCAATCAGGGGTTGCTGAAAGACCTGCTGATGGGGCATTCGATCTACGGCCCGCTTGGCATCGTGATCGGGTCGGTGTTCTTCACCTTCCCCCACGCGCTCATCATCATTTCCACCGCCTTGGCCATCGCGGATCAGCGGCAGTATGAGGCTGCCGAGGCCCTGCGTGCCAGCCGCTGGCGCACCTTCTGGACGGTGACGATCCCGGGCGCGCGCTATGGTCTGATTTCGGCTGCTTTCGTGACGTTCACGCTGGTGATCACCGATTTTGGTCTGCCTAAGGTGATCGGCGGCCAATACAGCGTGCTGGCGATCGACATCTACAAACAGGTCGTCGGGCAGCAGAATTTCGAAATGGGGGCGGTTGTCTCTGTCATTTTGCTGATCCCCGCAGTGCTGGCCTTTGTGATCGACCGTCAGGTGCAGAAGAAGCAGGTCTCGCAACTCTCGGCCCGCTCGGTTCCTTACGCGCCGAAGCCGCGCCCTGGGTTCGACGCACTTTGCCTTGGCTGGTGCGCCCTGATTGCAGGCTTCATCCTGCTAATGATCGGCACTTGCCAACTGGCCGCGCTGGTGAATTTTTGGCCCTATGACATGAGCCTAAGCCTGAAGAACTTTGCTTTCGACAAGATGGATGGCGGCGGCTGGTCGGCCTATTGGAACTCGATCCAGCTTGCGGCGCTGACAGCGGTGATCGGAACGGTTGTGGTGTTCACTGGGGCCTACATGGTTGAAAAGCTGGACGGATCACATTTTGCACGCGGATTGTTCCAGTTTCTTGCCATGCTGCCGATGGCCATTCCTGGCATGGTGCTGGGCCTTGCCTATATCTTCTTCTTCAATAACCCAGCGAACCCGCTGAATGCAATTTACGGCACGATGGCGATCCTTGTCGTCTCGACAGTCACGCATTTCTACACCGTCGGCCACCTGACCGCCCTGACCGCGCTGAAGCAGATCGACCCAGAGTTTGAATCGGTTGCAACCTCAATGCGCCAACCGTTCTGGCGGCTGTTTGGCCGGGTCACTGTGCCGATCTGCCTGCCTGCTATCCTCGACATCATGATCTATCTGTTTGTGAACGCGATGACGACGGTGTCGGCTGTGGTGTTCATCTATTCCAGCCAGACGGCGCTGGCCTCGATCGCGGTGCTGAACATGGATGACGCAGGCGACATCGCCCCGGCGGCGGCGATGGGAATGATGATCTTGTATACAAATGTGGTGGCGCGGTTTTTGCACATGGCGCTGTCTCACGGTGTGCTGCGTCGTACCCAAGCTTGGCGGATCAGATGATTGAGCAGGGTGAGAAGGCTTTTCTGCGCGCCCAGCATCAAAAGGGTTCTGTCGCAACCTTTTGGTCGCCTTCGCGATTGCGGATATTCCCGTGTTCTCAAAAAGTTGCGGGAGATAGCTGGCAAGGGGTTTTGTGGTGATCGATTTCAAGGGGGCGCAGTTTCCGAAGCCGGTGATCTTGTATGTGGTCTTCTTCTACCTTCGCTACGCAGTCTCCTACCGCGACCTTGAAGAGATCATGGCTGAGCGCGGAGTTCGTGTTGACCACGCGACCTTGAACCGTTGGGTCGTGAAGTATGCCCCGCTGATTGGAGCCGAGGCTCAGGCGCGCAAACGGCCGACAGCCAGTTCCTGGCGGATGGACGAGACTTACATCAAGGTCAAAGGCCGGTGGACTTACCTCTATCGCGCCGTCGATCGTCATGGGAAAACCCTTGATTTCACGCTGTCCGTGCGCCGTGATCTGGCTGCTGCGCGGCGGTTCTTCAAGCGGGTGATAAGCACAAATGGCGTGCCCGACAGGGTCGTCATCGACAAAAGCGGAGCCAACTTGGCCGGCCTGCAGGCGGTGAATGTCAGCCTCAAATTCACCGCCAAGTGCAAGACGGTTGAGATCCTACAGGTCAAGTACCTGAACAACATTCTCGAGCAGGACCACCGCTTCATCAAGCGGATCACCGCCCCAATGATGGGCTTCAAATCTGTCCATTCGGCCGCCGCAACCCTCGCCGGGATCGAGGCTGCCCACATGATCCGCAAAGGTCAGTTCGACGACCCCGGCATGACCGTCTTTCAGCAGTTTGCAGCGCTCGCAGCATAATCAAGTCCAAAGATTGGCCTTTTCCGGGCATCCCGAGGCTTTGCGACACCACCTGGTGGGGTCATACGAACAGGGAGTGAACTATGGTTGCCCACAAAAAGCCCCCTCCGGAACTGGCCGCCCAAGTGTCCGGTCAGCTTCGCAGCCTACAAAAGATACCCGGTTCAACGGTGCATCTGTGTGGCACAGCACTGTGCGTAAAGCCTTGATGGTGTTAGCTGTGGCGCTGTCGCCTGAATAACTGCTCGACATGATCCCGGATTAACCACGGTGCGATGGTGCAATCTTTGCGACGGAATAGATTCGACGTTGGTGCGTTGTTCTTGCATGAAACATCAAGGGGGAACTCCGTGACAGATGTATTCCGGCGCGATTTGGTCACCTTGGTTCCAAAACTCAGGCGTTTTGCCCGCAGTCTTGTCGGCAATGCCCAAGATGCCGACGATCTGGTGCAGGCGGCCTGCGAAAAGGCGCTGCGAAACGTTGATCAGTTTCGAATGGGTACCCGGATGGACAGTTGGATGTATCGTATCGTGCAGAATCTCTGGCTGGACGACAAGCGCCGTGACCGGACGCGGGGCACGACGATCGACCATGAGGATGCCTATCTCAGCGACGAGGGCAAAGCTGCACAATTGCCTGAGGACCGCATGATGCTCGCGCAGGTCCGCACCGCTATGGCAACGCTGCCCGTAGGCCAGCGCGAAGTGCTGGCCCTGATCGCGATCGAGGGGCTTAGCTATAGGGAAACCGCCGAGGTCCTGGACCTTCCGGTCGGCACAGTGATGAGCCGCCTATCGCGCGCGCGCGAGGCGCTATTACCTAAACTTGGCCTCAGCGAAGGACGCCGCCAATGAACCGATCTACAATACTGCACAAAGACCGCCTCGCCGCCTTTGTGGATGGCGAAATGTCGCCCGAAGATGCGGCAGCGGTGGTCATGCATCTGGCTGACAACCCGCAGGACCAGGCCTATGTTGATGACCTGATGGCGACCAATTCTGCTTTGGCACAGGCGTTTTCAGCTCCGCTCTTTGAACCAGTACCTGCTCATCTGCATGACCTGATTCTTGGCAGCGTGGCTGAGGACAAGGTGGTGCGCTTTCGCCCGAAATCTGCCCCGCGCGGAGGTGTTTTCCTGATCGGCGGGCTTGCCACCGGGGCCGCATTGGCGGCCAGTCTTGTGCTGGCGGTGTTTCTGCCGGCGATAGATGCCAACAAACTGGCCCTCGGTCCGCTGACCACTGACAGTCCCTTGCATCAGGTGCTGGCGTCGCTTCCATCAGGCACCGTTCAGACCATGGCGAATGGTGCAGAGGTGATGATCCTGTCTTCGCTGCCCACGACCAACGGTTTTTGCCGCGAGGTCGAGGTTATTCACGCCGAGGCCCAGTTGCTGGAGGCCGCGCTGGCCTGCTCCGAAGGCGCGGCTTGGACGATTGAGGTGATTATCACGGAGGGGCTTGCCGATGCCACGCAAGCCGAAGGTTTCGCGACTGCGAGTGGCGCTGAAGCGCAGAGCTTTACGCCCTTCCTGGACCGCATCGGTGCGGGCACGTTCCTGAGCAGCGAAGAAGAGAGCAACGCCATTGCGCGCCGCTGGACCAAATAGTTTCATCCTTCTTCCGCCTCACATACGCCGCCCGACACTCGGGCGGCGTATTCCTTGTGCCATAGGCCGGTTGCAAAAATTGCGATCTGATCCGCCAGTGTTTTGGATAAAGTGACCCTTACACGGAATAGATCTCGGCCTGCTGCGTTGTTTTGGTACGGCAATCCGGCCAAGGCCGCAGATCAAAGGAAAAGACCATGAAATTCTTCAAGTCTCTGATGACCGCCACTGTTCTTGTGGGCACCGCGCTGAACCCCATCCTTGCGCATGCGGGCGCGTTCCAATTCACCAAGCCGTTTCAGCCCGCTGGTATGGCCGCCGACCATGTGGAGCAGGTCGACTTCAAGGTGAAAAAGAAGGCCGGGAAGGCCAAGAAGGGCAAGCGCTACGGCGGCGGGAACTCCAACTCGAATTCCAACTCCAGTTCCAATTCGTCCAGCAACAGCTCGTCGAACTCCAACTCTAACAGCTCTTCGAACTCGTCGAGCAATTCCAACTCGAACTCCTCGTCCAACAGCTCGTCGAATTCGTCCTCGAACAGCTCTTCCAACAGCTCGAACAACTCGTCGGATAACGACAACGACGATTGATACGCGCCACAGCGCAACGCTAAAGTCGGCCCCCTTTTGGGGGCCGGTTCTTGTTTGGGGCCGTTCCGACCAACCCGTCTCGCCGCTATCCTTGGCTGGTCCAGGCGAGATATGCGGTCCGATCGACGACAGGTGCTGGCCCCTCATGGCAGGAAGGTCGCCCCCCCTGTGAAAACGAGCCCTGCACAGCAAAGCGCCGACCCTATTTTGAGGGTCGGCGCTTTGGACATGTGCCACGTGCGCGACGCCGGGTCAGCGCTTGGCGCGCGCCGTCGTGCGATACCAACCTTCGGACGCTTGGGTGTTGCGCAGCACCTTGATCCGCGTTGCGGCCTCCTCGGGCGTTTCGGCGCGGATGGAGGCCTCGATCTCGGCACTGTCGCGGCGAAAGGGAATGACTTGCACCAGCGGCGAGCCTTTTTCGATCACATGCATCCCGTCCTCGCCGGTAGCGAAGAACGGGAAGTGGATGGGAGAGCGATAGGTGTCTGTATCGACGATGCCCGACACCACCTCGAACACACCATTCGGGCGGTTCAGCGGAGACACGAACAGGCAACTCCATCCCGCAGGTGTGGCGATGGTCCAGAAGTTGTGAAACTTGCAGGGCGGACGTGCCCCAAAGGGATTGCCCTTGACCTGATGGCTGCCGTGATTGGACACCAATGTGCGGTCAAACTCCCATCCGGCATCAACTTGCGTGCCGTTCTCGCTGATCTCCAGACGCACGGTGGCGGGCAGAGTGATGATCCAGCCCGTCGTCATCGCATCTAGAAACGGCATGCAACGCTTGACGGTCAGGCCGGTGTTGCTCAGACCGCTCACGCTTTCATCGGTGGCAGGAAGCTTGCGGAACCAGTCGGGCAGATAGGCTTTGGCGGGCACCGGGGGAGCGATCACGCCAAGGTCTGCAGGTTCGCAGGTGAAGGTGATTTGGGGTTTGGAGCGCAGGCGCAGCATAGTAGGTCTCCGTATAAAGGGCGCGGGGCCGGTTCAGGCTAGCACGGCAAGGGCGGACGAATGCAAAGAGGGGCGCAACCTGTTGGATGCGCCCCGCTTCACTGCGCCACATGTCTTAAAGAAAGTCGAAGTTGTTCGGATCATAGCCAAAGTCGAAGGCGTTCCCCAGATCGAAGGGCTGCGTCACCCCGGCAAGCGTCATGGTCCGCGCGCCCCAAGCGATGGTGGTCGCGGTCGCGCCGACGGTCACGGTGATGTCGGCCAGATCAAGGCCCCACGCACCATTAAATGCAATCTGATCGCCTTCGCTTGCGTTGAAATCCAGCGCACGGTCACCGTTTCCGAATACAAAGGTATCCCCTCCCGCGCCGCCAGTCAGTTGGTCAAGCCCTGTACCGCCATCCAGCACCTCGTTGCCTGCATCGCCAAACAGTCGGTCAGCCCCTCCACCGCCGAGCATCCGATCATCGCCATTCCCGCCGCGCAGAATGTCATTGCCCGTGCCCGCATTCATGCGGTCGTTGCCGTCACCGCCTAAGACAGTGTCATTGCCCCCGAGAGCCAAAATCGAGTCGTTGCCTGCGCGCCCTTCCATCCGGTTTGCGGCGGCGGTGCCCAACAAATCGTTGTCCTGCGCATCGCCAATAAACCGGGGTACAGGCGGTGTAACGGTGCCATTATCCGGGCTGAAGTCGCCCGTGTTGCGGAAAACTGGCTCCGTGCCGCCAATCAGGGTCACATCCGTGACAACGATTTTTGCCAGTTGCAGTCCGGCATAGGCGCCGCCAATTCCGGCAGCAGGTGATTCCGAGATGTAGAAGAAATCTCCGCCATTTTTTGTTTGATCTGGGTCCACGTCCAACGGATTGGCTTTGGACACGCCGAACGTGGTAACCTGGCCTGTCGCAGTTGTTATGGTCAAGCCGGTTATTGCACCGGCGCCAGCAATCAGTTGCCCGGTGACGGGGTCAAAAGCAGCAGGCGCGAAAGTGATCCGCACCACATCGGTGGCCGAAAACCAGACACGGCCAATTTCCACCGCCGTTGTGCCGGTGTTGGCGTCGAACTGAAGGGCTTCGCCGATCTGGTTGCCGCGCAGAGTGAGAGTGGTCATGGCATTCTCCTTTCCTGATCTTGCCCCAGCGGCCAATCCGCTTTTGGGTCACATCAGGACAACGCGGCCACTCAGGTGTTATTCCACTGGGACAGCAAAAATCTTGGGCGCGCAAAGAGAGGCTGCTGACAGAAGCCCCGCGCCAAACACCTCGTCCGGTCCCGGCGCACCGATGTCGCGCACCAGCGCCCGCATTTGCGCTGTCAACGCCTCTGGTGTGGCAGTAGGGTCGCGCGAAGCAAGCACCGCTGCCACTGCGGTGGCAAAGGGCACCGCGAAAGATGTGCCTGACTTGGGCTTGACGCCGCTGATCGAAGTGGCACTCCACACCTCCACCCCAGGCGCGGCCAGGTCGATATGTGCGCCGCGCTGCGCCCGACGGTAAACCTGTCCCCTCTGATCGACCGCAGTTACTGCCAACACCGAGGGATAGCCCGCCGGATAGGCCACCGCGGCTTTTGGTCCGCCATTGCCAACGGCCGCCAGCACCACCGCACCGCCCGGTTCAGCAAGCCGCGCGAGCGCTGCCTCCAGCGTCGCGTTCGGCGGCCCGGCGAGCGACATGTTGATCACCTTGACGCCCCGCACGACCAAAAGGTCCAGCGCTTTGACCAATGACACGACCGAGGCACGCTCATCGCCGCCATTGCGACCAAAGACATCGACAACCAGTACCTTCGCCTCGGGGATCAGCCCCGGCACGCGGTCGGTGTCTTGCCCCACTATCAGCGCCGCCACCGCGGTGCCATGCACTGCTTTCGAGGCGTCAACTTCCTCGTCCACCAGCCGAAGCACTTCGATATCTGCCCCCAACAGGTTTTCGTGGGCTGCATTCACGCCGGTGTCGATCACCCCGACTGGCACAGTGACCCGGCATTGCGGGGATTGATTGCGTTCGGCGGGCCAGCCAATCAGGTCCAGCGCCGCACAATTCAGATGGGCACAAGGCATTGAGGGGGCCAACGCCACTGGCGTGATCGCGGAGCCGAAGGCAGGGGCGGTGGGCTCTTCCTCAGTGCGGTAATAATGGTTGAAATCCCCTGTCGTCCCGGTCCGCTGAGCACGCACCCGATCACGGGCCTGTTCTAGCGTGAGCCCTCTGGGAACTCGCAGTCGGTGAAGAACCACTGCGACTTCGACCAACTCGACCAACTCAATCACCGCGAAGCCTTCGGTCTGCAACTGCGCAAGGTCGGACTCGCTGAGATTGGTGACGACAATCTCACCCTGCGCAAAGTCAGGCGCGGGAGCGACTTCAACCCGTGGCGTTCGGCGAGGAGTGGCCGATTTGCCGGGCTTCACGCGGATGGTACGCTTTCCGGGCGATCTGTCGTTGTCGCGCCCGTCATCACGATCGCCATCGTCCCTGTCATCACCATCGTCATCGCCCCCATCGTCATCGCCGCCATCATCATCCTGCGCAAAGGCTATTCCGACGCCAGACCAAGCGGAAAAGCCGAACTGCGGTTGGACGAAAACAATCGCCAAAACGGCCGACCAAAGGGCTGCATTCATCGATTTCCGTTTCGGGCTTCGCGACATACCGACCACCGCCAATCTCTTTCGGGTTTCTGATTGATCATTTCCGCGCGGAACGCGCTCAACAGGAACAACGCACCATTCCAGAGTAAATTCCATGCCTTTAGCATGATTTCAGGCAGCACTTGTCCGATAAGGTCAATTATGCAGACTCGGGTTACCTCAGGTCTGGCAGCTTTGCCATTTCGGCATAAGCGCCGGTTTTCACGGGCATTTTCGCCGGTTCCCACCGATTCTCAGATATTCCCGCCTCTCTGCAAGTTCTGGTGTCACCTCACAGTAGCCACGACTCTCAATCTGAGAGATTGCATCGCGCTTGAGTTCGTCTTCAAACTTGGTGCCAGACATTTCATCCTCCTGTCCAAAATTGCCAAGCAACGCCTCTTCTGGTGCAAGGACAATTTACTCAGGATCCTATCTTCGCGTCCATAAAACTCACAGCAGGCCGCATTCGCGCGAACCAAGGGTTAAGCCACTTTGTCGACGCAGCTGAGCTGCCTGAGCACCAGGACCACCGCACCATTTCGGGCAACAAAGTCGGCGGTGCCGCCATCCATCAAGTCTGCAACTTTAACCCATAGCGTCGGATCTTGTCGGCCAGTGTGCGCCGGGGCATCTGCAGGATTTCTGCGGCTTTGATGGCGTTTCCGCGGCATTTGTCCAGGACTGCCGCAATCTCGCGCGCTTCGAAGCCCGCGACACGTTCTGCAAGGGACCCGGTCGATTGCGTGGTGGTATCCATGCTTTGAGGGGTAAGAGGCGTGCTCAGGCCAAGCGCATGAGCTTCGGCTGCATTGCGCAATTCACGCACGTTTCCGGGCCAGGGTCGACGCATCAGATCGCGGCGCAGCGCGAAGCTGATTTCGGGGGGGGGACGGGCGTTGCGCCGGGCGCTGGCGCTGGCGAAATGGCTGTAGAGCAGGACGATGTCGTTTCCGGTTTGGCGCAGCTGCGGCGTGGTTATTTCGGCACCGGCAAGGCGGTAGTACAAGTCGGCCCGAAATCCGCCCAATTGCGTCGCCAGCCGCAGATCGGTTTTGCTGATGGTAATCAGCCGCAAGTCCAACGGGCGAATTTCCACATCCCCCAGCCGCTGCACCATACGTTCACCTAGCACGCGCAACAGCTTCGCCTGCATGGCCAGCGGCAGGCTTTCGATTTCATCCAGCACCAGTGTGCCGCCAGAAGTCGCCTCGATCCGACCGGCACGCGCGGCACCGGCGCCGGGAAAGGCGCCTTCCGCGTGGCCGAACATCTCTATCTCGAACAACGCTTCCGGCAGGGCGGCGCAGTTGACGACGTGGAACGGGCCCGCGCTGCGGTTGCTGGTCTGATGCAAAGCATGGGCGACCAATTCTTTGCCCGTTCCGGTATCACCGATGATCACCACATCGACGGGCAAGGGTGCCAGCAGGGCGATGCGGGCGCGCAGAGCGTTTAGTGCGGATGACTCGCCCAGCAACAGCGGAGTATCGTCCTTGCCCAGCAATGCCTGAAGCCGCGCGAGTTCGGCCCGCGTGGCGCGTGCCTGCAAGATGCGGGCCAGAACCATCAACAGGTGCTGGCTGTCGTAGGGCTTTTCCAGAAAGTCCTCGGCCCCGGCTTGAATGGCGCGCACGGCATGAGTTACGTCGCCATGCCCGGTGATCATGAGAATTGGTAGATCCCACCCCTTGGCGCGCACCGCCTGCAACAGCGCAATGCCATCCATACCGGGCATGCGAAGATCGGTGACAAGGGCATCGGGCAGTGCCGACTGGCAGGCCAAAAGCGCTGTCGCCCCATCAGAGAACCCTTTGAAACGGTACCCTGCCGCTCCGGCGAGATCGCACAGCGCGGCGAGATGATCGGCATCGTCATCGACGATGAACAGGCATGCGGGGATCGGCGTGGGGCCGGTCATTCGGCGGCCTGTTGCGCGGGCAGGTTGGCACGGGCAACAAGGGGAAGGCTGACCCGCACTTCAGTGCCGCCACCGGGGGCCGCAGCAAGAGCAAGCTCGCCTCCGAATTCACCCAGAATTGTGCGGCTGATCGACAGGCCCAGACCCAGACTTTCGCCGGTCGATTTGGTGGTGAAGAAGGGTTCGGTCACGCGCGACAGGTCTTCAGAGGCAATGCCCGAGCCGTTGTCGGTGACGGTCAGGCATGCCATTCTGGACATCTGCGTTGCGCGCAAAGTAATCTGGGGATTGGGTCGGTTTTCA
Organism: Cypionkella sp.; assembly: GCF_034376685.1. Taxonomy (GTDB): domain Bacteria; phylum Pseudomonadota; class Alphaproteobacteria; order Rhodobacterales; family Rhodobacteraceae; genus Cypionkella. The sequence goes on along the minus strand of NZ_JAXMJJ010000011.1, from coordinate 27,103 downwards.
ACGGCGTCGAGCGCATTCAGCAGCAAGTTGACCAGCACCTGCTCCATCCGCACCGGGCCGGCCATGATCGTCAACGGCAGGGGCGGCGGTACGAAAATCGGTGTCACACCAACGGCGCGGGCGCGAGGCGTCACCAGCTCCAGCGCGCTGATGATCACCGGGGTCAGATCGACCAGCACGCGGTCACCGGGTTCTTTGCGGCCAAAGCTTTTCAGATGCTTGGTGGTGCGCTGCATCCGCCGGATCAGCCCGCGCACGGTGTCCAGACGCGGGGCGGTGGTGGTGTCGGTCTTCGGCAAAGTCAGCTCAGCTGCGGCCAGCGTCGCCTCCATCGCGGCAAGTGGCTGGCTGATTTCATGCACGATGGCGGTCGACATACGCCCAAGGGCGGCCATTTTTTCGGAGTGGATCAGGCCTTGCTGTGCGGCACGCAGGTCGATCTCGGCCTGACGCCTTGCGTCAATTTCGCGGGCCAACGCAGCGGTACGTTCGGTGACGCGCGCCTCCAGCACCTCGTTCTGACGCAGGCGCAGGGTGGTCAGTTGGCGGCGCTGGTGCAGCACCATGGCGCTGGCCATAAGCACCAGCGCCACCAGGGCTGCACCCATGGCCCAACCTGTTGCACTGGCCAAGGCCGGGGCAGTGGGTGCGGCAGCCAGAAGGTGCCAACCAGATTGATCCAGCACGATCAGCCTTGGGTGCAGCGGTCCGAAGGCGAAAGCTGAGGCGGCCAATTCGCCTGAGGCGAGCAAGGGCGCGGTGCGCGTCAAGTCAATGCCATCGTAGGTGCGCTGTTGGGCCAACCGGGCCAGCGTGTCAGCAGACAAAGGCCGCAAAGCGCGGTAGGACCAATCGGGACGGCCAGACAGGAACACCACGCCGTCGGCATCGGCCAAAGCCATAGCAAGACCCGCCTCGCGCCATGTGTCTTGCAAGGGTCGCAGATCGACCTTCACCACCATCACGCCGTCTACTCTCCCCGCGCTGATGCGGGTGGCAAGGAAGTAGCCGGGCAGACCCGTGGTCACACCGATGGCGTAAAACTGTCCCCGCCCGGTTGCCATGGCATCGCGGAAATACGGACGAAAGCCGTAATCCTGCCCGACAAAACTGCCCAAGGTCGCCCAGTTCGAGGCCGCAATCGTCACGCCAGTCGCATCAAGCAAATATAGCTCGGACGCGCCGGAGTGATCGACGACACGTTTCAGATAGCGACTTGCGGCTTCATGCGCGGATGGGTCCGTCAAGGCGGCGGCGATGCGGGCATCTTCGCCCGCCACATCTGGCAGAGACCGAAACCGGCTGATTTCGGTTTCCACCGCACGGCCCGTCAGTACAAGTTGCTGATCAAGTCTCGCCTGCAGCCCGGAAAGGGCAAGGCTCCACGCCAGAACAAAGGCTACGGCCGCAGCCGCACAAGCCGCAATCAGCAAAAGCCAACTGCGCCGCCCGCTCAAGGCCCGGATCCTTTGCGCCATTCCTCCTCCGTGCAGGGGCGCAGCACAACCGTCGCCCCCGTCTCGGGTATATCATGGCAGATTTCACCGCTGCACAAGTGCCAGCCAGCCCCGGTTGCCCCCGACGTGGCAAGGCTCAGGTTGGGCAGTGGGTCAAGATCGGGCGCCCAAACCCACCAGCCACCCTGCAAATGCGCGCCTTCGCCCGGTTCCATGCCCGCGCCAGATCCCTTGACGGCGGCTTCGGTCAGATGCAGGCCATCGGCTGTGACCTGCCAGCTTTCGCGCCAGCGGGTCTTTTCGACCGAATGCTGCCAGTCCAGCGTAAAGCTGCGGTCGGACAGGGCCAGCAGGCTGGCCCCGACCATCAGGCATATGCTCACGCTGCGGCCTTTGCGCCGCGCCAGAGGCTTGCGGCAAACAGCACCAACAGCACAGCGCCGATCGCATCTGTCATCGGCACTGACGCGACCATCGCGGCCGCGGCGGCCAGCGCCAGCGCGCGTTGCCACAGCGCCAGCGGACGGCCCAGCCAGCCAATCACCGTGGCACCCCAAAGCCCGATCGCCAGCACAGCCTTGCCCACGGTATAGATCACGGCAGGTATAAAGCCGATGCTTTCGGTCAACGCGCCGCCCGGTTGCAGCATGATCTCGGGCGCATAGACCGCCATGAACGGGATCACAAAACCAGCCGCCGCGATCTTGACGGCCTGAAGGCTGATCTTCAGCGCGTTTTCGCGGGCAATCGGCGCGGCGGCAAAGCAGGCCAGCGCCACGGGTGGGGTCAGATCGGCCAGAATCCCGAAGTAAAACACGAACATATGTGACACGATCAGCGGCACGCCCAAGGCCAGAAGCGCAGGACCGGCGATAGACGAGGTGATGATGTAATTCGGTATGGTGGGGATGCCCATGCCCAGCACAAGGCAGGTCACCATGGTCAGCACCAGCGACAGGATCATGCTTTTCTCGCCCACGCCGACGATGAACTGGCCAAAGGTATTGGCCGCCCCGGTCAGCGTCATCGTCCCGATCACGATACCCACCAAGGCGCAGGCAATGCCGACCGGCAGCGCGGTTTTCGCGCCATCAGCCAGCGCATCGCGGCAGATCAGCAGGGTTTCGCGCCCGCCTTTGGCAAAGGCGTTCCACGCGACAAGGCCGGCGACGGCGGCCAGCACGATGCCAATGCCGAACTGGAAGAACGCAGCGGCAACCAGCCCAAGACCGATCCAGAAAATCATCCGAACCGCGCCATCGGGCAAGCCAAGCGCCACCGAGGTGCCCAGAATCAACAGCACCGTCAAGGCCAGCCCGACAGTACCGGCGAACAGGGGGGTATAGCCGGAAAACAACAGCCAGACCAACACGCCCAGCGGCAGCAGAAGGTGCCAGCCTTCGCGCAACGCGCGGCGCGGCGACGGAAGCGCGTCCTTGGTCAAGCCCGACAAGCCCAGCCGCCCAGCCTCAAGATGCACCATCCAGAAGGCGGCCGCGAAATACAGCATCGCGGGGATCAGGGCGGCCTTGACGATCTCGATATAGTCGACGCCCAGCGTCTCGGCCATGATGAAAGCGACTGCCCCCATCACCGGCGGCATCAATTGCCCCCCCATGCTGGCTGTGGCCTCGACGCCGCCAGCAAACGCCGATTTATAGCCAAAGCGCTTCATCAGCGGGATGGTGAACTGCCCCGTGGTCACCACATTGGCCACGCCCGAGCCCGAAATCGTGCCCATCAGCGCCGAGGACAGCACGGCAACTTTGGCTGGCCCGCCCTGCTTGTGCCCGACCAGACCCATTGAGACATCGGTGAACAGCTTGATCATGCCCGCCTTTTCCAGAAAGGCTCCGAACAGGATGAAAAGGAAGATATAGCTCGACGACACATAGGTCGGAATGCCGTAGATGCCTTCGGTGCCATAGGCCATGTGGTCGATCACCTGGCTCAGGTCATAGCCGCGATGGTTCAGCGGGCTTGGCAGATATTCACCAAACAGTGCGTAAGCCAGAAACAGCCCGGCGATGATCGGCAGGGCGGGGCCCATCGTCACCCATGTTGCCGCAAAGACCAGCACAAGTGCGACAATGCCCACCCCGATGTCGCGCGGTAATGGATCGCCCGCGCGGGTCAGCAGCGGCACGAACTCCCACCACTGATAGAAGGCGACCAGCACACCAAGGCCGCCCATCGCCCAGAACATGCCCCGGACGCTTGCAAGTTTGCCCCGGATCAGCGCCAGCAGCGGAAAGCCAAGCGCCATCAGAAAGCCAACATGCACCGCCCGCACGATCTGGCTGGGCAGGTCCAGAAGATGCGCCGCCGTGGCGATCTGAAACACCGAAAACGCCACGGCGATCCAGAACAGTGCACGGCCTTCAGGGCCTGCAGGGAAGCTTTGCGCCAAGGGATCGTGCAACCCCAGATCGGGCGAACCCGCTGGCATGTCGTGATGTGTGCTGTCGTGCGAAGTCATGTGCCACTGCTCCCAAAGTCGGTATGAAAAAGGGCGGCACCACAAAGGGCGCCGCCGCAGTCTGGCTGAGCGGGCTTAGTCCTTGATCAAGCCGATTTCACGATAGTAGCGTTCTGCCCCCGGATGCAGCGGGATCGGCATGCCGTCCAGCGCAGTTTCCAGTTTGATCGACGCCGCAGCATTGTGGCTGGCTTGCAGCGCGGGAAGGTTCTCAAACAACAGTTTGGTCATCAGATAGGCGGTCTCGTCCGACACACCTTCGTGGGTGACAAAGAAATTGCCGACTGCCGCCGTCGGCACGTCGGCGGCTTGGCCTTCATAGGTGCCGGCCGGGATCACCGCGGACAGATAGGGCGCGCCAAGGGCAGCTACCACCTCCGGCGGAATGGCCACGATGGTTGTGGGGGTCGAGGTGGCCAGATCCTTCAACGAGGCAACGCCAAGACCCGCCGACTGCAGGCTGGCATCCAGCTGGCGGTTTTTCATCAGCTCGACCGATTCCGCGAAGGGCAGGTATTCGATCTTCGACAACCCTTCATAGCTCATGCCAGCGGCCCCTAGAATGGCGCGCGCGTTCAGCTCGGTGCCGGATTTGGCGGCCCCGACCGACAGGCTATGTCCCGCCAGATCAGCCAGTGTCACGACGCCGCTGTCGGCGCTGGCGGCAATCTGGATGTAATTCGGGTAAGCCGCCGAAATACCCCGCAATTTGTCCAAGGGCGCGGCGAAGCCCGCATCGGCATTGCCATCCCAGGCCAATTTGACCGCATCGCCGAGGGCAATCGCAAACTCACCCTTGCCTTGTTGCAAGAGGTTCAGGTTTTCGACACTGGCCTTGGTGGCCTGCACCTGAGTGCGCGCACCTGGGATGCCATCGGCGTAAATCTTGGCCAGACCGACGCCGATCGGGTAATACACCCCTGAAGTGCCGCCAGTCAGAATGTTGATGAACTCGTCCGCGTTGGCCGCAACCGGAGTCGTGACAATGGCAAGACCTGCCAGCAGTCCACGCAGCGTTTTAATGCGCCCAAAGGGCGTCAATGTGGTCATGGGTTCCTCCTCCCGCTTTCAGAGCCGCCAACACTTGTCTGCGTGACGGCCTTCTAACGGGGCCACTTTGTAAGATTAGGCCTGCATCCACCAACTTCTCTTTGCCGTTTCGCCCAAAAAACTTGGCGGGGTTCTGCCGCGGCATTGGCCAGAAACCGCCTGCGAACGCAACCTGAGTCCGTTTTGCCAAAGCACACCGAGCGTGTCACACCCCTTTCGCCATTCGCAGTTTGTGTTAGTGCCACAAATGGGCCGCGCAATCTCTGGGGGATGTTTTGCTCTACCGATCCCTGTTCCTTTCCGACACTCATCTCGGCACGCGCGGTTGTCAGGCTGGGATGTTGCTGGAGTTTCTCGTCGAGCATGATGCCGACACGATCTATCTTGTTGGCGATATTGTGGATGGCGGGCGGCTGCGGCGCGATTGGCATTGGCCGCAGGCGCATAATGATGTGGTGCAGGCGCTGCTGGCCAAGGCACAGACCGGCACCTAGATTATATTCATTCCCGGCAATCACGATGAATGGCCGCGATCTTACTTCGGCACGCATTTCGGCGGGATCGAGGTGACGGCTCAGGTCGATTATATCACCGCCGATGGCCGCAGGTTTCTGGTAACCCATGGCGAATGTCACTGTACCCTAATTAATCAGAATCGCGGCTGAGATTTTCATTTGTTTTCGGCGGCATGCCGTGCCCTTAATTTTCATACTGTATCATAAATTGCCATACTATACCCTTTATTACCGTACGGTCGGATCTGTGGATTGGTACCGGTCAAATGGGGCAGGGGAGCCGGTCGAGGTGCTGGCCCTTGCTGCGGAAGGCGGCACCGCAATCCGTCCCTAAGCTTGAGACTGGCCGTCAGACCAACTCTGATGATGTGACTGCCCACCTTGGCACATTGATGCCGTCGGGGGGCGGTCGCATCATGTGTGGGTAGCCCCGGTTTTAGCGGGCTTTCGGCTCGGCTTGCATGATACGACAAAAACGCGCGCGCCATATCGTCTCCACTGACCGTTTTCCTGGATGGTGCACATATCCGATGTCGACCGGAATACCCTTGTCCAACAAGCGGCTAGGTTTCCTGCAAAGCAACTCCGACATGACCTGATCGCGCAAGGCTGGGACGGTCAGAGCAAGGGGCTACGTCGCAAATTTCCGAACCGAATTGGAATAGCCAACCTCTGGACGTGATTATGCTGCGAGCTGTGCAAATTGCTGAAACGCGGTAAGACCATTGGCGCCGAACTGACCCTTTCGGATCATGTGGGCGGTTTCGATTCCCGCGATGGTTGCGGCGGCGGAATGAAAGGCCTTGAAGCCAAGCATAGGGCGGGTGAGCCGCTTGATGAAGCGATGGTCCTGCTCCAAGATATTGTTCAAGTATTTGACCTGCCGGACGTCGACGGTGCGGCCGGCGCTGGTGAATTTCAGGATCACGTTCACCGCCTGCAGGCCGGCCAGATTAGCGCCACTTTTATCGATCACCACTCGGTTCGGCACGCCCTTTGAGCCGATCGCTCGCTTGAAGAAGCGCCGGGCGGCAGCCGTGTCACGGCGCTCAGACAGCATGAAGTCAAGAGTTTGGCCGTTGCGATCAACCGCCCGATAAAGGTAGGTCCATCGACCACGGACTTTGATGTAGGTTTCGTCCATGCGCCACGAAATGGCTGTCGGTCGTTTTCTGGTCTGCGCGTTTGCAGCGATCAGTGGCGAGAACTTCACCACCCAGCGGTTCAGCGTGGCATGGTCTACGCTGACGCCGCGCTATGCCAGGATCTCTTCAAGGTCGCGGTAGGAGACCGCGTAGCGGACGTAGAAAAACACAGCGTGAAGGATCGCCGACTTCGGGCAGTGCACGCCCTTGAAATCGATCATCTTTACGTCCCGTTCGCTCACCACGTTCACCGAAATCTTCTGCATCATTACACACCCAGCTGGAAGCCCGGAAAGTTTGCGACATTACCAAGTGCCGCATATACAGGCCTGACAGAAGACCGCACTCGATCACCGAGCCCAGAAGTCAGAGCCCCTTGCACAATGGGCGGCAACCACAGCAGTTGCCAATTGATTTCATGCCGGAACACCATAGATGGTGGTACTGTCAGCACAGGGGCCGTCATGACCAACACATCTCGGAAACTCGATTTGCCGACGTCAAAGCTGGCATTGGTTTTGAATGGGGCGGCGGGCAAGAAGGATGCGCTTGCGAACGAGGATAAGATCCGGGAAAGGCTGACGCCAAATGTCGGTGAATATGTCACCTATTCGGTGCGCAGCGGCGCGGATATTGCAGGGGCAGCACAGCGGGCGGCCCGTGAAGGCGCCGATGTGGTGGTCGCTCTGGGAGGGGACGGCACGCAATCTGCGGTCGCGGGCGCGCTTGCGGGCAGCGATACCGTGATGGGTGTGCTGCCGGGTGGCACGTTCAATTATTTCGCGCGCGAATTGGGCGTGGGCGAAACTTTGGATGCGGCGTTGGACACGCTTTTGTCGGGCCGTGTTGGGCGGATGGATGTGGGTGAGGTCAACGGTCGAATCTTTTTGAACAATGCCAGCTTTGGCGTCTATCCGAAAATCCTTGAGCGCCGTGAAGCGGTGTACAAGCGCTGGGGGCGCAGCAGGGTGGCGGCTTATTGGTCGGTTTTGCTCACGCTGTGGGAACTGCGCGATCCAATGCATCTTTCGCTGACGCTGGATGGGGCGAAGCGAGATTTCCGCACGCCGTTGGCCTTCGTGGCGCGCAGTGCGTATCAGCTGGACAATATGGGCCTGGAGGGTGCCGAAGCGGTGCGTGATGGTCAGTTGGCGCTGTTTCTGGCGAAGGGCCACAGCCCACGGCATCTGATCACGGCGGCGTTTCGACTGGCTATAGGCAAAACGGCGCGGGGGCAGGATTTTGATCTGCTGATCGCGGATGAAATCCTGATCGAGACCCGCCAACTCCGCAGGTTGCTGGCGTTTGATGGCGAGAAGGAACGTGCGACGGGGCCTTTCCGTCTGCGGGTGCAGCGCGATGCGCTCTCAGTGATCGTTCCCGCCGAGGCGGCGCATGACCCGGTGGCAGCTGCGAAATGACGAGGCTGTTGCACCTGACCGATCTGCATTTTGGCCTGCATAGGCCCGAATTGGTGCAGCCATTACACGACGCGGTTCTGCTAAACAGGCCGGATGTGGTGGTTGTTTCTGGCGATCTGACGCAGCGGGCGCTTGCGGGGCAGTTCCGGGCTGCGATGGCGTTTCTGCGCGGGCTGGGTGTGCCGTTCATGGCGATACCGGGCAATCACGACCTGCCTGTGTTCAATCCGCTGGCGCGGCTGTTGAACCCATTTGGCGCGTATCGCCGGGGCGCCGCGCGAGATCTGACGCCTGTGCTAAGCATTGGGCGCCTGCGTTTGTTTGGCGTGAACACCGCCGATCCGCTGCAATGGCGCGGCGGTGTGGCGCGCATGGACGAAGTTGACTGGGTGTGCCGGGCGATGCTCGAAGGTCCAACGGATGTGACCAACATCCTGGTGTGCCATCATCCGTTCGAGGAGCCGGCGGGATTTGAGAGGGGCGAAACGGCAAACGCGCAGGCCGCGACCCAGAAGCTGATCGACGCCGGGTTGCATGCCATACTTTCGGGGCACCTGCACCATTGGACGATTGGACTTGGCATTTGCAAGCAAGGCGCGCGCCCGCTTTTTCAGATCCAGACCGGCACGGCGCTTTGCAGCCGGTTCGGCGAGCGCGACCATGGGTTTTCCGTCATGGATTTTGACGGATCCGAGTTGTCGGTAACGCCGTGGGTGGTAGATGAGCCAACGGGCAGGTTTGCGCCGCAGCCAAGTTCCGCATTCTTGTGCCGTGACCGGATGTGGTACAAAAGCGCCTGAAGCACGGCTGTGTGATAATCTTAGGGGAACAATGTTCTCGGACGCGGTGGAACCAGAAGTCGCGCATTTCGATTATAATCTCAGCACGATTTGTTCCAGGACCACCATATGACTTTATCGTACGATGACCGCTCGCAAAACGTAGAGGCACACGGCAGCACATTCCCAGAAGATCTGCTGCGGGCACAGGCGTTAGGTGGAGTGTTTCCTTTTAAGATCCACCAGACCGAGGGCAGATTTCTCACAACAAGCGGATTGCAGCAGGTGCTCGGGCTTAGAAGCGATGATCAAGGCTTGTTGGCTGCGTTCTTAGATCGGATGGCTGAAAGTGACCGCGCGCGCGTCCTGAGTTTGCTTGCCGGATCTGACGCCGACCCTGTTCCGTTCGAGTTTGAGCTGCGCGTCAGCGCCGCCGACAGCACCGAGCGGTTGTTTCTAATGCGGGGATTACACAGTGGCGCTGCCGGGACTTCTGGGGTTCTGATCGACATCAGCTACAGCAAGATGCTGGGAAATCGGAATCTTCGAGACGCGGAAGAAACCCGCAAGAAGCATCTCAGCTTTGCTGCGATTGCAGATGCGATGCCGCAGATGGTGTGGTCTACGCAAGCGGACGGTTTCCACGATTACTACAATTCTGGCTGGTATCGCTTTACCGGAGTGCCTCAGGGCAGCACCGATGGTGAACTTTGGAACGGCATGTTTCATCCTGACGATCAGGCGCGGGCATGGCAACGCTGGTCACATTCGCTTGCAACCGGCGAGCCCTATGAGATCGAGTATCGCCTGCGTCACCATTCCGGGGAATATCGCTGGGTCTTGGGCCGGGCTCGGGCGGTTAGCAACGACAAGGGTGAGATCATTCGCTGGTTCGGCACCTGCACCGATATCCACGACACCAAAAAGGCCGCAGAATACGTCGAATTGCTGAGCCAAGAGTTGAGCCATCGCATCAAGAATATTTTCGCCATCATCCAAAGTCTGGTCGGTCTGTCGGGGCGTCGCGCCCCTGAATCCACCGTCTTCGCCAAGGATCTACAGGCGCGTATCGCTGCCTTGGGCCGCGCGCATGATCTGGCGCGACCGCATTCCGACCAGTCGCGCCCGCATCAGGGAGGTGTGACGCTACACAGCCTCGCCCGCGAAATTCTGAAGCCCTACCTTGCCATGGACGATGGGCGGATCGCCATATCCGGAGCGGACGTGCCAGTTGATGATGCCGCAGCAACCCCCTTTGCGTTGATCCTGCATGAATTGGCAACCAATGCTAAAAAGTATGGTGCGCTATCCACCACTCAAGGTCAGGTGCATATATTCACCTCCTGCGATGGAGATCATTGTCAGTTGATATGGGCAGAAATGGGCGGCCCAATGGTTATGGGAGAACCCGCAACCACGGGGTTTGGCACTAAGTTGGTGCTGGCGAGCGCCCAGTCGCACCTGAACGGCACGATAGAGCGGGAATGGGATGCGGGGGGATTGGTCGTCACCATCACTTGCCCGCGCAACAGCCTGGTGCGCGGCACAGGCAAGCCAGCGTCTTAACCGTAGGTGCGCTTAGCATAAGAAAAAAAACCCGCCCAGCGATCTGGGCGGGTTTTGCATTTCCGGTATGATAAACCGCGTCCGATCTAAGCGCGTTGTTGTGCCCCGTTAAACACCGTCAACGCTGGCGGCGGCATCATGTGGTCCGTGTTGCTTTTCAGAGCAAGGATATAGTCCACCGTCTGTTTGATCGTATGCGCATCAAAGGGCTTCGGCAGCACACCGATTGCGCCGGGGATGCCGTCGCCTAACATGCGCGGGTTCGCTGTAATGAATACGACGTTCACGCCAAACTCACGCGCCAGCCGCTCACCGATTTCAGGGCCTGTCGGACCATCGCGCAGGTTTACATCGACCAGCGCCACATCGGGTTGAGCCGAGGCAAGTTGCAATGCGCTTGCCTTATCGGCAGCGATGCCGACAGTTTCAAACCCAAAGTCCTCTAGCGTCGCTTCAAGATCCATCGCGACGATAATCTCGTCTTCGACAATCAATATGCGTCCTGCCATCTCAGCACCTATTCGTTTCACACATTCTGCTTCAATTCCTGTGAGAAGCAAAGGTTAACGGGTGATGCAGCGCGTGGTTCCCTGCCATTGCGACTTGTGGGCTACATGTGACCGATGCACATGGATCTTCGCGATATGGCATCGGTATTGGGCATGAATTCTTTGGAATAACTGGCGAATTTGATCCGCACCACCGCCGCAATTCACAACATTGTGCGCAGCGTTTCCAGTTGATCGGCCTCGGCTGCGGGCTTGTCCCAGCGGATGCGCGAGATGCGCGGAAAACGCATCGCCAGACCCGAGCGATGACGCGCAGAGACGTTCAGCCCCTCGAATGCGACCTCAACCACCAGCAGAGGGGCGAGTTGGCGTACAGGGCCAAAGCGCTGCGTGGTGTTCTTGCGCACGAAGCGATCCAGTTCTTTCAATTCTTCATCGGTGAATCCGAAATAAGCCTTGCCGACCGGGACCAGATCGGCCCCATCCCAAAGGCCAAAGGTGAAATCGCTGAAAAAGCCCGACCGTTTGCCATGACCGCTTTGCGCGTAAAGCAGCACCGCATCCACCACCATCGGATCACGTTTCCATTTGAACCACGGGCCGCGCGGACGTCCAGCGATATAGGGCGCGCTGCGGCGCTTAATCATCACGCCTTCAATCACCGCAGCGGGCAGTGTCGACCGCAGATGGGTCAGATCGTCCCATGTCGTGAACGCAAGCAACGGTGACAGGTCAATCCGGTCACGGGCAAAATTTGCGGACTCGAGACGCGCGCGGCGGTGTTCAAGCGGCAGGGCGCGCAGATCTTCGCCCTGCCATGTCAGGATGTCATAAAGCCGAAGGCTGGCAGGATGGCTTTGCAGCATGGCCCGGCTGACCGCCTTTCGGCCCAGACGCTTTTGCAGATCGGCAAAGGGCGCGACATCGGCATCGCGACGGATCAAGAGTTCGCCGTCCACCGCGCCCTCAAACTCCACCGCTTCCAGCAAATCGGGGAAGGCCGCGCCAATATCCTCGCCGGTGCGCGAATAAAGTCGCCGCCGCCCGCCTTCGGACACCGCTTGCACCCGGATGCCATCCCATTTCCATTCCGCAAAATACGCGGCCGGGTCTAGCGCGGTCAGATCCTCGGGCGTGATCGGCGTTGACAACATCACGGGTCGGAACGGCGCGGCAGAGGCCGCTTCGGGGCGGGCACCGCCGGCAAGCCAATCAAACAGCGGGGTGTACGGCGGGGCAAGGCCATGCCAGATTTCTTCGATCTCCTCAACGCTGCGGGCAGAGTTTTGCGCCAAGGCGATGCGGGCAAGACGGGCCGAAACCCCCACCCGCATGTTGCCAGTGGCCAGTTTCAGAAAGGCAAGGCGTTCGGGCGGGGTCATCCGGTCCAGCATGACGGCGATGGCGGCTGGCAGCGCCAACTTCCCCGTTTCGCGCAGCAAAGCCACCGCATCGGACAGCGTGACTTCGGGGCTGGAGGACGTACTTTCGGGCCAGATCAGCGCGATGGTTTCGGCCAGATCGCCCACGAAATCATAAGACAGCGCAAACAACTGCGCGTCCACACGTTCTCCCGCCAATCGTCGCAGCAGCGACGGCGAGACTTGCCGCAAATCCAAAGTGCTGGTCAGGGCCGCCAGCGCCCAGCCGCGATCAGGGTCAGCAGTAGCCGCGAAATAATGCGACAGAATGGTCAGCTTGGCATTGCGCCCTGCGGTGAAGGCCAATCGTTCCAAGAGGCGCGCGAAGCCCTTCATTCGGGTTCATCCTCATAGCCGATCAGCCGCAGCGGGCGGGCGGAGATACCTTCGATCTCGCACCAGCGCATCAGCCCATCTTCGGTGCCATGGGTGATCCAGACTTCTTGCGGAGAAAGCTCGCGGATGGTTGCGGTCAGTTGCGGCCAGTCGACGTGATCGCTGATCACCAACGGCAGTTCGACCCCGCGTTGCCGGGCACGGGCGCGCACGGTCATCCAGCCCGAGGCATAGGAAATCACCGGATCGCGAAAGCGTTGCACCCAAGGGCTTGCGAAGGCGGAGGGCGGAGCAAGAACGAGTTGCGCCTCGCCCGGATCGGTGGCCGAGACCAGGGGGCCAAGGTCAATGCCTTGCTCGACATGGTAGTCGCACAACCGCTTCAGCGCACCGTGGATGGCGATGGGCCCTGCGTAACCAGCCGCTCGCGCCAGTGCGATCACCCGCTGCGCTTTTCCCAGCGCATAAGCCCCGACCAGATGCGGGCGGTCGGGGAATTCTGCCATGCTGGCAAGCAGACGTGCAGCCTCGGTCAAGGGATCAGGGTGGCGGAACACTGGCAAACCAAAGGTGGCTTCGGTGATGAAGATATCGCAGGCCACAGGCTCAAACGGCAGACAGACGGGGTTTGGCGCGCGGCAATAATCCCCCGACACAAGGATGCGCGGCCCGTGGTCGGGGGTGATCAGGATCTGCGCTGATCCCAGCACATGCCCTGCGGGATGAAAGCTGACGGTCACATCGCCCACCCGCATCAAGCCTTCGGCAATCTGGCGGCTTGGCGTGAATCCTTCGCCATAGCGGATCGCCATGATTTCCAGCGTTTGCCGAGTCGCCATCACAGCGCCATGATCGGGACGGGCGTGGTCGGAATGGCCGTGCGTGACCAGCGCGCGCGGCACCGGGCGCAGCGGATCGATATAGAAATCCCCCGGCGCGCAGTACAACCCGGCCTCGGTCGGAAAAAGGATGTCTTCGGCGCGCATGCTTAGCGCCCACACCGGGTTGGGCGGGTCGATCTGCCGATTGGCAGCAGCACCAGCCGCAGGGTTGCGATCAGACGGGTCGCCCGGAAATTCACCAAGGCCGACGGGATCTGCATGGCGCGGGCTCCTTGTAGGACGGTTTGCAAAATAACATAGGCGGCGTTCAAAACCTTCAAGACCCGCCACGTCGTTAAATCCTCAAGGAAAAATTCGTTCCACAGCGCGTAACAGATCAGGACTGTCGCTGTCAGAGCAGGTTTGATTTTTAAGTGTCCGCGCGGACCGTCATGCCAGAAAAGCAATGCAAACGCATAAACTGCCCGATGGTTCCTGCTGTATTTGTTGATAAATTTCGGAACCACCCTTGGGCGGTGACGTTTTCCAGTCAGCGCAACACAGCGTCATAAAAATGCATCGACTGGAGATGAAGATGAAAAACCTAATGCTTTCCACCGCCGTTTTTGCGGGCCTTGCAGGTGCGGCTTTCGCTCAGGACTCGGGCAGCATGTTCCGCGCTGCAGTCGATCCGATGAATGTCCGGGCCTCTGACTTTATCGGCATGCGTGTTTACGCTTCGGAAGCGGCGATTGATGCGACCGAGTATAGTGGCACCCAAGAGGGCTGGGATGACATCGGCGAAATCAACGATGTGGTGATGTCGCGTGACGGTAAGGTAGATGCCGTGCTGGTTGATATCGGCGGTTTCCTGGGTATGGGGGAACGTCAGGTCGCGGTTGGCATGGAAGCCATCAAATTCGTCAGCGACAGCGCCACGGCAGACAAACCCGATGACTTCTTTCTGGTGATGTCGGCTGCGCGTGCTGATTTTGAGGCCGCACCTGACTACTCGATGAATACCGATGCGACGGCGCCTGCCGCTGCGGCTCCCGCCGCGACCGACACGATGGCTGCAACAGATCCTGCTGCGACTGATACGATGGCAGCAAGCGACCCTGCAGCGACCACACGTCAACCAATGACCCGCGATGGTTATGTGGCGGCTGATGCCACCTACCTGACCGCCGAAAAATTGACCGGTGCGAAGGTTTACGATGCCAATGACAAAGCCATTGGCGAAGTCTCCAATCTGGTGCTTGCGGCGGATGGCAAAGCCACGGATGTAGTGATTGATGTGGGTGGCTTCCTAGGTATGGGCGAAAAGCCTGTTGCTCTGCCGCTGGCAGATGTTGACATTCTGCGCGAGGCAGAAGGCGAAGATCTGCGTGTGTATCTGAGCCAGACCAAAGAACAGCTGGAAGCGATGCCAAACTTTGCAGGCTAGCCTTCCCACAAACTGATCGCCAAAGGCTCGCCCTCACCGGCGGGCCTTTGGTTTTTGAACGAATTCCTCCACCTCAACTGACTTATTCTCCCCCACGGCTGCATCCAGATGATCTGATCCCCGGAAACTGGATCGTTTGAAGCTGGAGTTTTCCGCTACGTTTTCCTGGCTGGGAGAGGAGCGGAATCGGATGAAGGCGAGCAAATTCACGGACGCGCAGAAGGCGTTCATCATCAAGCAGGGCGAAGAGGGCACGGCGGTTGCGGAGATCTGTCGCAAGGCCGGGATCCGTTGGCCGACAGGCGAATGCGCAGCAATCGCCGACAGGCAGTCAGGTGACATGCTGCCGGTTTCGTGGAAACGAAGATAAGATCGTGACCAAGGAACTGGAGAGCGGATATGATGAGACGCAAGTTCAGCCGTGAGTTCAAGATCGAGGCCGTAAGGCCGGTGGCGGACCGGGGGTGGCAACTACCACAGCCATTTCAGTGTCGGTGGTGGCGACAATTGCGGGAAATACCTTAGTATTTTACCCTGAGTATTCGCTGGACCGGCGCGCGGCAAGCCGCTATCCAGCGCGCAATCGCGTGAAGCCAGTTCTCCAGCCACACGCCCAAAGCCTTGGAGACTGTCATGCTGCATCAGTTCCGCCGCCTCGCGGCCGTTCTTGCCCTGTCCGTGGTTGCCGCTCCTGTCCTTGCCGAGGATGTGACCATTGCGACGGCCAAGGGTGAGGTCAGCTTGCCGCTATCGCCTGCCACCGTCGCCGTGCTGGACATTGCAGCGATCGATACGTTGACAGCCCTTGGCGTCACTCTGGCTGGCGTGCCGGACAAGCTGTATGTGCCCTACTTGGCCGATCTTGCCGGAAAAGTTCCGGTCATGGGCACGCTGTTCGAACCTGATCTGGAGGCGTTGGCTGCACTGTCGCCGGATCTTATCATCGCTGGTGGCCGGTCCTCGACTCAGATCGAGCCGTTGTCGCAGGTGGCGACAACCATCGACATGACGATCTGGGAAGACGTCGTGGGGCAGGGCCGTGATCGGATCACGGCCTACGGCGCACTATTTGCCAAGGCGGAAAAGGCAGCCGAGCTGAACGCAACACTGGATGCCAAGATTACCGAGGTGAAGGCCGCCGCCAGTGGCAAGGGCCGCGCGCTGATCCTGATGAGCAATGGGCCGAAGATCTCGGCCTATGGCAAGGGCTCGCGGTTTGCATGGCTGCACGACACTTTAGGCATTCCCGAAGCACACCAGAACCTGAACCCCGAAACCCATGGCGATGCGGTGTCGTTTGAGTTTGTGGCCGAGGTGAACCCAGACTGGATCATCGTGGTCGATCGGTCTGCCGCAATCGGCGAGCCAGCGCTGGCTTCGGAAACCCTGGACAATCCACTGGTCGCAGGAACAGCGGCCGGGCAGAAGGGACAGATTGTCTACCTTTCCTCAACCCCGATTTACATAGCGGGTGGCGGCTATACGTCCATGATGACCACGCTGGACGAGCTTCTCGCTGCGTTCACGAAGTAGCCCGGTGCGGCTCAGCTTGATCCTTGCGATTGCGCTTGTCCCACTTGCGGCGACAAGTCTGCTGGTTGGCGTCGCGGATCTGTCGGGCGACGCCAGCCTGATCTTTTGGGTGTCGCGCTTGCCGCGCACGTTGGCGGTGATGCTGACTGGGGCTGCGCTGGCGGTGGCGGGCGTTGTGATGCAGCAACTGGTGCGCAACCGCTTTGTCGAGCCGGGCACGACCGGCACCGGCGAGGCTGCAGCGCTGGGGTTGATTGCCGCGACGCTGCTGGCGCCCGAGGCGTCGCTTTGGGTCAAGATGCTTGCGGCAAGCGCGGGCGGGCTGGCCGGAACCGCATTGTTCTTGGCTATGATCCGTCGGCTGCCGCCACAAGAGGTGCTGCTGGTGCCCCTTGCAGGTCTGGTTTGGTCGGGAGTGCTTGGCGCGATGGTGCTGCATATCGGCTGGCAGACCGATCTTTTGCAACTGGTGGGCATCTGGCTGATGACGGGCGAGTTTTCGGGCGTCATCGCCGGGCGCTATGAGCTGTTGTGGGTCGCAGGTGCTGCTGCAGCACTGGCCCTGTTCGCTGCTGATCGCTTCGCCATTCTGGGTCTTGGCGATGGCATGGCGCGCGGGTTGGGGTTGCGACCTGCTGCGGTGATGCGGCTCGGGCTGGTGGTTGTGTCGGTGGTGACAGCGCTGGTCATGGCGACGGTCGGCATGGTGCCCTTTGTGGGGCTAGTGGTGCCAAACATCGTCTCCCGGCTGATGGGTGACAATCTGCGCGCCAGCCTGCCGGTGACGGCTCTGGGCGGTGCGGCGCTGCTGTTGGTGTGCGACGTCATCGGGCGGCTGGTGATCTTTCCCTATGAGGTGCCGGTGGGCTCGGTGCTGGGCATCGTTGGTGCGGCACTTTTCCTGTGGCTTTTGTGGCGGGCGCCTCGGCATGGGTAAGAGGCTGATCTTGCTAGCCGTAGCCCTCATGTTCGCGTCGGCACTGTATCTGCTGCCCGGCCTTGGGCAGAAGTGGCAGTTCGTGCTGTCTTTGCGCAGCACTCGGCTGGCAGGCTTGCTGGTGGTTGGGATGGCTGTCGCCGTCGCGACGATCTTGTTCCAGACCGTGGCACGCAACCGCATTCTGACGCCGCAGATCATGGGCATCGATGCGTTGTTTCTGTTCTTGCAGACCGCACTGGTGGTCAGCCTTGGCCCAATAGGATTTGCGGCGATTTCCGGGCCCGCGAAGTTCGCGACTGAGGTGACGGTGCTGGTTGGTGCCGCGCTGCTGCTGTTCGGCACGTTGCTGGGCCGGGGCGCGCAGGATGTGCCGCGCATGATGCTGACCGGGGTGATTCTGGGGATCCTGTTCCGGTCCGCCAGCGGTTTCCTGTCGCGGGTGATGGACCCGAACGCTTTTGTGATCGTGCAGTCGGAATCGGCGGCCAGCTTTTCGCGGATCGACGCAAGCCTTCTGCCCTTTGTCGCGCTGACGACAGCGATGGTGATTGCGGTGGCGATAGGGCTGGCATCAAAGCTGGACGTGCTGGCGCTGGGCAGGCCAACGGCTGTGTCGCTGGGATTGCGGCATGACAGACTGGTGCTTTTGGTGCTGGTGCTTGTCGCCGTGCTGGTCGCAGTGGCGACCGCGCTGGTCGGGCCGCTGGCGTTTCTGGGCCTGATCGTCGCAGCTTTGGCCCGGCCTCTGACTGGTTCTGACCGACATTTGCCCTTGTTGCTGACGGCGATGCTTTTGGCCGCGCTGATGCTGGTCGCGGGGCAAACCCTGTTCGAGCGCGCGTTGGGCCAGCAATCTACGCTGCCCGCCGTTGTGGAATTTGTGGGTGGTTTGGTGTTCCTTGGCCTTCTTTTGAAAGGACGGATCCGATGATTGAAGTGCGCGGGCTGAACCACCGCATCGGTAAAACCGACATTCTGCGCGATATCAACCTGACCCTCCCCAAAGGCCAAATCACCGCTTTGATCGGCCCGAACGGCGCAGGGAAATCCACGCTATTGTCGCTGATCGCACGGCTGCTGCCGGTGCAATCGGGACAGATCAGCGTGGCCGGATTGGATCTGACGCAGACGCCGACCGAGGTATTGGCGAAGGCGATGGCGATCTTGCCGCAGAACGCGGGTATCGCCAGCCGCCTGCGGGTGCGCGAGTTGGTCGCCTTTGGGCGCTGGCCGCATCATCATGGCCGCCCGCAGGAGGACGATCAGGCGCTGGTCGCAGCCGCGATCACACGGCTGGGCCTGACCGATCTGGCTGATCGTTTCCTTGACGAACTTTCCGGTGGGCAGCGCCAACGCGCCCATCTGGCAATGGCTTTCGCGCAGGGCACCGACTGGTTGTTGCTGGACGAACCGCTTGCCGCGTTGGACATGGCCCACGCGCGTGGGTTGATGCAAGAATTGGCAAGTCTGCGTGACGCTGGCCGCAGCGTGGTGATGGTGCTGCATGAGGTGAACCACGCCGCCGCATGGGCCGACCATGTCGTTGCCATGAAGGCGGGCCGCATTGTGGCCGAGGGCCCGCCCGAAGCGGTATTCACGCCACGGGTCTTGGAACCGCTGTACGACATGACGCTGCGGGTTGAACAGTTTGAGGGTCGCCCACTGATCTTGCACCACGTCTAGGCACCGGGCCGCACCATGCCATCTTCTGGCAGACCCCGATTACGGTTCGTGTAACCGTCGGAACAGACTGTTCGAGGTCAAATCCAACCCATTGCTCCAGACTGTTGCACCACGGTTGCCCCAACGATCCCCTCTGCCAGATCTCACAAACATGCAGTTGCATGTTCGATGCTGGACTGCTAGTTCGCGGCAAAAGCCAGGGAATCCCAAGCCAATCAAGCCGCAATTCGGAGGTCCTGATGGCTGCGTTTCACACCCGCCGCGCCCGCGCGCGCCTTTCTATGTCCACGATTTCTGCGGGAACGGCGCTGGCACTGCTTTGCCCCGGCACCGCAATCGCTCAGCAAGCCGAGCCAGAGTCGGCTCCGGTGTTTCTGGGTCGCATTCTGCTGGACCCGTCGCTCGTGCGTGCCACGGATCCCGACGGCAACGCCGCAGACCGCGCCAATAGCCAATACGTTGCCGAGGCCGAGCTTGACCGTGCCCGTATGGGCGATCTGAAGGATCTTTTCGCCGGTATCGCTTCGGTCTCGGTCGGTGGTGCAATCCCTGTGGCGCAGAAGATTTTCGTCAACGGCGTCGATATGCTGAACCTTGCGGTCACAGTCGATGGCGTGTCGCAAAACAACCGACTGTTCCACCATGTTTCGGCCAACGCCTTCGATCCCGGCCTGATGAAATTCGTCCGCGTTGATGCAGGTGCCGCTCCGGCTGATGCCGGACCGCATGCCATGGCAGGTGCTGTGGTGATGGAAACCGTCGATGCCAGAGACGTGCTTGAAGACGGTCAGAACGTCGGCGGCAATGTCCGCTTGTCGTTCGGCGACAACGGCAACACCTTCGGGCGCGCGGCCACGCTGGCGGGCCGTTCGGGCGGTTTCGAGTGGTTGGGCTATGCCAAGCGCGCCACCGGTGATGACTATGAAACCGGATCAGGGGACGAAGTTGCGGGCAGCGCAGCCGATCTGACGACGATGCTTTTGAAACTGGCTTTTGAGTCCCCCGATGGCCACCGCTTCGAGCTTTCGGGTCAACGGATGGCGGATGACGCCTTGCGCCCGTTCCGCGCCAATTTTATCTCAGACGGTCGGCCTTTCGCGCCGCGCCGCTACGATACCACACGGGACACCGTTGCGTTCAGCTATGAAAACACCTTGGCCGAGGGCTTCTGGGATCCAAAGATAGTGTTGGGTAAATCAAAGGTCCGCATCGGCGTCGATCAGCCCACGTTCCCCGAGCTTGGCGTAAGCTGGGGCGATTCTGCCACCACATCAGGCAAGATCGAGAACCGTATCAAGCTGGGCATGGGCACCGTCACGGTCGGGGTCGATTTCTATGATCGCGAAAGCACCTATAGCGATGATACCGTGGTAGCCATCACCGAGGCCTCGCGCAACACCGGCCTGTTTGCACAGGCACGGCTTGACCCGACCGAGGCATTGTCGCTGTCCTTCGGCATGCGCTATGATCGACAGGACTTCACCGGCACCACTGGCTGGTCGGATGATTTTGCGGGCTTCAGTGGCAACCTGTCGGTGTCCTACGCCCTGAATGACAAGCTGACACTGCGCGGCGGCACCTCTTCGGTGTTTGGTGGACTGACCATCGAGGATAACTTCATCTACAATCCCGCATGGGACTATGACAGCCTGCGCCCGTCACGCTCCACCAACTACACCTTGGGGTTCGACTATGAAGCAGGCAGCCTTGATCTCAGCGGCGAGTTGTTCCTGACCAAGATCGACGATGCCCGCGTCAGCAGCTTCCGCTCCAACACAAATGGCGATGCAGAAAGCCGTGGCTTCAATCTGGGCCTTGGTTATGGCTGGGACGATGGCTATCTGCGCGCCAGCTATTCGCAAAGTAAGGTCAAGGTGAACGGGGCGGGTGCCGACAGCTTCTCGGCGCTTGACCTTGGCGCACCGCTTGGCGGCATCTTTGCGATTGAACTGCAACATACGCCCGAAGGCAGTGACTTCACCTTTGGCGGCAGCATCGACGCCGCCACGCGCTATAGCGATATCGAGGGCGTCGCTGATGCCGAAATCCCCGGCTATGCCGTGCTGAACCTGTTCACCGAATACGCTTCACCCAGCATCGAGGGCTTGGTGGTCCGTGCCGAGGTGAACAACGTCTTCGACAAAGAATATGCAGACCGGGCGAGCTATGGCGCAGATTTTGCCGATGTGACGCCATTCTACGAGCCGGGGCGCACCATCTCCATCGTTGCGGCGATGAAGTTCTGATCAACGTTGATCATGGTTTGACGAGTGGGGGGCGGGAAACCGCCCCTGTTTCGTTCAGGGGTATAGGCGGTTCAACAACTTCAAGGCCTGATAAGCCTCGGCCGTTGACAGACGCTCGGCAAGATGCGCCTCGATCTCGGCCCGATACACCAACCAGACCCTCTCATGCAGCCCTTGCGCGTTCTCAGTCAGGTGAATGATCTGCCCACGCCCTGCACCGGGTTGGCTTTGCCGGCAAATCAACCCAGCCTTTTCCATCCGTGAGATGTGCCGCGACAGAGCATACTGCGGCAAAAACAGCCGCCGTTGCAGTGCGATCATCTGCACCCCGGCAGCCCCTGCCTCACTTGCGGCCAAAAGAATTTCGTACCAGATAGGATCAGCGATCCCCTCTGCTTTCAGCGCGCGGTCAACGCCGGGCATCATCGTACGGTTGATGCGTTGCAGCGCGAAGAACACCCGCGAATAGCCCAGACGCGGATCGGTGTCGCCGAACATCAATTGATCACTGTTCGGGCTATCTTGCGGCGGTGTAACAGCTGGCACTCTGGATCTCGCGGCAACTTTGCTGATGTGTTCTAGCCCACTGCCGATCCAATTGCGAGTGTGACGCACTCCCATACACCAGACAGGCTACGGGTCGAGGCGTGGCGCAGGCTAATGCGCCTCAGACGCGATACCAAACCTTTGGCGATATGCCGCAGGTGGCAGCCCGGTCAGCTTTTGGAACAGTTTGCGAAAGGCGGCAGGGTCAGCATAGCCGACATCCCAAGCAATACGATCCACCGGCGTCAGCGAATGCTCCAATGCCTCACGCGCTTTCGCGATACGCACCTGCTGGAGGTATTCGACCGGGCGAAATCCCGTGGCCGCGCTGAACCTGCGTAAAAAGGTGCGGCCTGTCATCCCCGCGGCCAATTGAAGATCTGCTACACCGTTCAATGTTGTCGCATGGGCGTGGATATGATGCTGGCTCTGTCGGATCGCGTCGTCACCATGGTCGAATCGTGGGATGAACTGTGCGAAAGCCCTCTGGCTGTGTCGCGGCGGCTCGATCAGCAAAAAACGCGCCGTGGCCAGCATGGTCGATGGGCCCAGCAAGCGCTGTACCAGCGTTAGGCCAAGGTCGGCCCAGGCAAGGATGCCGCCAGCGGTCATGATATCGCCCTCGTCAAGCACCATATGCTGCTCGGCCAGATGCACTTTCGGAAAGCGCTGCGCCAACTGCTGGGCAAAGGCCCAATGCGTGGTAACGCGGCGACCGTCGATCAAGCCAGTTTCCGCCAGCACAAACGCCCCGGCGCAGACCGAGCACAGGGTCGTCCCTGCCGCATGCTGTTCGCGCAGCCAGCGTGCCGCCTCGGGGGCCGGGGCCATCAATTCAGGCATGATGATGCTGGGCGGAGCGATCACATGGCTGAGGCGGTGTGGCGCACCCGGATGACTGTCCCAGACGCAGACGACGCCTTCGGCTGAGGCCTGCCAATGTGACACTCGCAGGACGCGCGGCGGATCCCCAGTCCATTCCCCGGCGATACGGAACAAGTCTGTCAGTCCATAAATCGCCGCAAGCTGGCAATCGGGATAGATCAAAAGCCCGATTTCAGCCACCGCACCCGTGATGCCTATCATGTCCGTTTTGCCTCGATCATTGTCCGTTTCGCCACTCTTCTTCATGTATCCGTATCTCTAGATTTGTCCATGTTAAAACCGAAAGGACAGGCGATGCACACAGATGCTACCCGGCGCGCTATGATGTTGACGGCTGCCGCTGCGGCGGCACTGACCGCTCTGCCGCAGATCATTTTTGCTCACACTCAAGGAGATATCACGATGGCTACGATCAAGACCCAAGACGGCACCAACATCTTCTACAAAGATTGGGGTCCGAAAGACGCGCAACCGGTGGTCTTCCATCACGGCTGGCCACTGTCCGGCGATGACTGGGACAACCAGATGCTGTTCTTCCTGTCGGAAGGCTATCGCGTGATTGCACATGACCGGCGCGGGCACGGGCGTTCCGATCAGACGGATGCCGGCAATGACATGGACACCTATGCTGCCGATGTGGCTGAACTGGCCCGCACCTTGGATTTGCGCAATGCTATCCACATCGGCCACTCAACGGGTGGGGGCGAAGTCGCGCGCTATGTGGCCCGCGCCGAACCCGGTCGCGTTGCCAAGGCTGTACTAATAGGTGCTGTGCCGCCAGTGATGGTGAAATCCGAAGCAAATCCTGACGGAATCCCGCTGGAGGTCTTCGACGGCTTTCGTGCAGCGCTGGTCACCAACCGGGCGCAGTTCTACGTCGATGTGCCCTCGGGCCCTTTCTACGGCTTCAACCGTGATGGTGGCAAGATCAGCCAAGGCCTGATCAACAACTGGTGGCGTCAGGGCATGGCTGGTGGTGCAAAGGCGCATTACGACTGCATCAAGGCTTACTCGGAAACCGATTTCACCGAGGATCTGACGGCGATCACCGTGCCGGTGCTGGTGTTGCATGGTGAGGATGACCAGATCGTGCCAATTGCGAACTCGGCCCACAAAGCGATCAAACTGTTGCGCAATGGGACGTTGAAAACCTATCCAGGCCTGTCGCATGGCTTTTTCGCCACCCATCCCGAGGTGATTAACCCCGATCTGCTGGCCTTCGCCAGGGCCTGATTTCAAGAGGGCTGCGGCATTGCCTGCCGCAGTCCGCCTTGCATTGATACGAATTGCCACTCGGGCCAGATCATTCAGTAAAGCCTTCTCCGCCAAAATATCTGAGCAGCGATCCTGAATGCTGCCTTTCTGGCATTGTCAGGTTATTTTCCAGTGCTTGGATAAGCAGCTGATGCGGTAGCTTCAGGCGACGATTTCGCCCACGTAACGAACGCAGAGGCCATGGGCATCTGTTCGTGTGCAGTGGTAGTCAGCGGCGTTGATGCGGTGGCGTTTTGGGCGAAAGAGAACTGCAATTTGATCATGGACAGAGAGGAACTTCTGAGCATGTCTTGCTGATTTGAACCGGCCGAATATCTTCTCTCTTCTGTGGGTGTGCCGATGTGATGCCTCGCTGACATTGTTCAATCCCTTGTGCGATCTGTGATCAACGCCAAGGCAAAGCTCGCGCATAGCAACGCCATAGCTGCGCAATTTATCCGTTACAATGACCCGAGGCATGCCCCAACGCTTCAAGAGTTTCCGCAGAAAACGCTTGGCGGCTTTAGCGTTTCGGCGCGACTGCACAAGGATTTCTAGCGTATCTCCGTTGCCATCGACTGCACGCCAGAGCCAGTGCTTCTGCCCCCGGATCGGGATCACAACATCGTCTAGGTGCCACTTGTCGGCGGGCTGAGGGCGATCACGCCGAATCTTTGCAGCAATCTGCGCTCCAAATTTAGCCACCCAATCTCGGATCGTCTCATGGCTGACCGTAATGCCGCGTTCTGCCAGCAGATCCTCAACGTCTCGTAGGCTTAGGGCGAAACGGTGGTAGGCCCAGACGGCATAGCCAATAACCGAGCGTGGAAAGCGATAGCCCTTCAAGGCCGAGGAGGGGACAGACAATATCATCATCCTGCGTTAGCCTCCCAGATCGGTACCGACAACCTGACAATGCCCGCCGCACTGCTCCATCGTTGGCGGGGCTAAATATGTGACAAGGCATCGTTTTGGCGAGGTGTCCGAGCGGCGGCTACAGGCTCCGGTGGATTGACCAATGCCCTGTTACTGCCCTGCTCGGCTGTAGCCATATCGTTCTTAAGCTATAATGCATCTTGATCGCCCATAGGCGATAAACGTACAGAATGGCCCATAAGCGATATTGAATAGATATAGTTCATGGGCTATTGTCGCTTCATGCAAGAAGCATCAACCCAATCCATACGCAGTCTGCGGCAGGCCGCCGCCGCGCTTCGCGCCAGACGGCGTGCGCGTGGTATGACCCAGAAACAACTGGCCCAAATCACGGGGACCGCGCAATCCACCGTCTCGGATATAGAGACCGGCGTCGTCTCAGTCAGCCTCGACGTCTACCTCCGGCTGCTCGAAGCCCTCGGTGCCGAGTTGACCGTGACCGGGCGCATGCCCGAACAGGATCCAAACTAACATGGCGCGCTTGGCACGGAGGCGGGCCGGCATCCGGCGTAGCAAGACAGCAGTTTGGTACGAAAGGACACCGGTAGGGACACTGATCAAAGCCACCGATGGCGGCGTTAACTTTTCCTACAATTCAGCCTGGCTGGCCTCGGACTTGGCCTTCCCCGTGGCAAGTGTATTGCCTCTGACACAGGCGGACTGGAAAGGCGATCCGGTGATTGCCGCTTTCGACAACCTTCTGCCGGATGCGGAAGGTGAACTCCGTGAAAAGATCGCGGCGCGGGTCGGCGCCGAGGGAAAAGACGTCTTCTGCCTTCTGTCCGCACTCGGGCGGGACTGCGTGGGGGCGTTGCAGTTCTTGCCGCTGGACGAGGAACCCGCGGCCCAAGACATGGAATATCGCGAGATTTCCGAGGCGGAGATGGTCACCGATCTGAAGAATCTCGCCGCGGCGCCATTAGCGCTCGGGGAAGACGAGGACTTCCGGATCTCCATCGCCGGGGCCCAAGAAAAGACCGCCTATCTTCGCATCGGCGACCATTGGGGGAAACCGCGCGGCATCACGCCGACAAGCCACATCTTCAAAACCCCAATGGGCATCCTTCCCGGCCCCGACGAAATCGACATGAGCGACAGCGTCGAGAACGAACTTTTCTGCATGACGCTGGCCCGCGAGATTGGGCTGCCTGTGGCCAAGGTCGAGAAGATCTCCCTGCCGGGGTTAGCAGCACTGGCTGTTGAACGTATCGACCGGACGTGGGAAGGCGAAACCCTGAAACGTTTGCCGCAGGAAGACATCTGCCAATCCCTTGGCTATCCCTCCGCCCGGAAATACCAAAAGTCAGGTGGCCCGGGCATCGGTCAAGTCATGGACCTCCTACGGGAATCCGACAATCCGATCCACGATCGCGAAACCTTCTTCCGCGCCCAAATCTTCTACTTCCTGATCGGCGCATCTGACGGGCATGCCAAGAATTTCAGCCTACAGCTGGGCCGCCGCGGCCGTTTCCGTCTTGCACCGCTCTACGACATCCTGAGTGTAGCGCCGGTCGTCCATACCGGACGCCTTCAGCGCAAACGCTACCGACTCGCCATGTCGATCGACGGCCATTATGGCATTGACGAAATTGTGCCGCGCCACTTTGAGGCCGAAGGCAAGGCCTGTGGCCTTCCAAGGAACCGTGCTCTGGATCTTCTCGAAGAGATAGCCGACCGCCTCGATCCGGCACTGGAACGAACGAAGCTTGGCTTGGGCAATCAGGTACCGGTCGGCGTGAGCGGTCCGATCATCACGGATTCAATGCAGCGCGCGGACCAAATCCGAAAGGTCCAGTGAGGCGTCGCCAAGCGCCTTCGTCCACTTACGATCTTTCATCGAAACCCTGTTCGGGTTGAAGTCTCGCCCCCGGTCTTTCGACGGGAGTGGACAAAACGTGGGGGTCCTCGTCGATGGTGTCGGCCATGCTAAGGTGAGTTTTTTGGAAGGGGAGCTGCCATGGACGTTCGAATTACGGTTGAAACGACCTTCGACTGTTGATTTTCACCCAGAACTGAGCCGGTTTTTTCACCGAGAAGTGAGCCACCTCTGATTATGGATTTCGGTTCATGCAGGGGTCAAGCTGTGTGTTGTTTCCTTCTTTTTCTTGGCGGCGGATGCGGCAGCGGAGCTGGC
>NZ_JAXMJJ010000010.1:0-6711 GCF_034376685.1 Cypionkella sp. | reverse complement strand
CCCGATGACGCAAACCTTCAAATAAGCCCGATCCTGCATGTTTTTCTCGATTTCTACGTTTTTTCAGCGGGTTGGTAGAGTTTTGGCAGCGGGCTTGCCTTGCAGAAGCGCGAATGATAGCGTTGCCATAAATATCGTTAGCGCATGACAGAAACGAAAAGCAAGGCCTTAGTTCGCTGGCAGATCCGCCGATCTTGTCATGGTCGCCGCGAGGGCTGAGTGAAAACCGCTTCGATCACCGCATTTCGGGTCTGCAACCCGTGAAGAAGGACCGGCAATGCTGATTGGCGCAGTGGCAGATGACATTACCGGCGCAACAGATCTGTGCCTCATGCTGGCCCGAGAAGGCATGCGCACGGTTCAGATCATCGGGTTGCCCGGCCATGACACGCTGCCGGATGCCGATGCCATCGTTATCGCGCTGAAATCGCGTTCCATCGCTGCGGCTCAGGCGGTGGAAATGTCCGTTGCAGCAGCCAAGCTGCTGCGGGCGGGCGGGGCAGAACAGCTGTTGTTCAAATATTGTTCCACCTTCGATTCGACCGACGAAGGCAATATCGGCCCGGTGGCAGAAGCGCTGCTGGCGCTGACTGGCGGCAATCTGACCATCGCCTGCCCGTCGTTTCCGGCGGCGGGGCGCACCACCTATCGCGGACATCTGTTCGTTGGTGATGCGCTCTTGTCGGACAGCCCGCTGAAAGATCACCCGCTGAACCCGATGCACGATGCCAATCTGGTCCGGGTGCTGGGGCGGCAGACCACGCTGCCGGTCGGACTGGTGACGATTGACACCATCGCGCAGGGCGAGGCGGCCGTGCGGCAGGCGTTCGCCGCGCAAGCTGCCGCCGGAAAGCGCATTCTAATCGTGGACACGCTGCAAGACTCAGATCTGCGCACCATCGGCGCGGCCTGTTCGGACATGCCTCTGGTCACCGGCGGCTCGGGCATTGCATTGGGATTGGCCGCGAATTTCGTGCGCGCAGGCAAGGTTGCACCGCGTCCGTCACAGGCGCGGATGGGGGCGCCCAAAGGCCGCGCGGTCATTCTGGCGGGGTCGTGTTCAGAGGCGACGCGTGGGCAGATTGCCGCGGCGAAGGCAGCAGGTTTTCCCACACTCGCCCTTGATGTCGATGCGTTGATCAGCGGTGAACAAACCGCCGCTAGCCTTGCCGCGTGGGCAATTGCACAGCCGCAGGACTCCATCCCGATGATCTATTCCAGCGCCGAGCCCACAGCCCTGCAAGCCATTCAGGCGCGATTGGGTCAGCACGCTTCGGGCGCGCTCGTGGAAAGCACGCTGGCCGAGGTTGGCCACCTTCTGCAGGGCGCCGGGTTTAGCCGCTATCTGATTGCCGGCGGCGAAACTTCGGGTGCGGTGGTGGCCTCGCTTGGCGTGAGTACGCTGGAAATCGGACCCGAAATCGCCCCGGGCGTGCCATGGACCCGCAGTATTTCCGGGCCGGATCTGGTGTTGACACTGAAGTCGGGCAACTTTGGGGGTGAAGATTTCTTGCTGAAAGCCTGGACCCTGCTGGACACGGAGCCGACCGATGACTGAAGAAACCCGCATCCGGGATGAAATCTGCAAGGTGGGCGCGTCTTTGTTTGATCGCGGGCTAACGGCAGGCAGTAGCGGCAACATCTCGGTTCGGCTGGACGATGGCGGCTGGCTGATGACGCCGACCAATATGTCACTCGGCGCACTGGACCCGGCGCGTCTGTCGCGGCTGGATGCAACCGGGCGGCTGATATCCGGCGATCAGCCGACGAAAGAGGCGTTTTTGCACCTGTCGATGTATGGCGAACGCAAGGACGCCGCGGCGGTGGTGCATCTGCATTCCAGCCACGCGACCGCCGTCAGCATCCTGCGTGACGTGGACCCGAACGATGTTTTGCCGGCCTTGACCGCCTATTACGTCATGCGGGTTGGGCGGCTGCCGCTGGTGCCGTATTTTGCCCCCGGCGATCTCGATCTGGCACATGCGGTGCGGGCTTTGGCCAGCAAGCATCACGCGGTCTTGCTGGCCAATCACGGCCCGGTGGTGGCCGGAACCAGCCTTGCCAACGCGCAATATGCCACCGAAGAACTGGAAGAAACCGCCAAGCTGTTTCTGATGCTGCACAATCAGGCGCTGCGCTTGCTGACACCCGAACAGATCGCCGATCTGCGCCGCCGCTTTAATCTTTCCTGACGCACCCGGAGAATGACTATGACGCAAGAGAAGGTTGGCTTTGTCGGTCTTGGCCTGATGGGGCAAGGCATGGCGAAGAACATTGTTGAAAAGGGCTTTCCGCTGACCGTGGTGGCGCATCGCAAACGCGCGGCGGTCGATGATCTGGTGTCACGCGGTGCCGTGGAAGCCGCATCCTTGGAAGACCTTGCGCGCAACTGCACCGTTATCCTGATGTGCCTGACCGGCTCACCCGAGGTTGCGGCCGCGGTGGCGGCACTGAAACCCGGTCTGGCACCGGGCGCGGTGGTGGTGGATTGTTCCACCTCTGACCCGACCGTCAGTCTGCGTCTGGCGGCGGAACTGGCCGAGATTGGCGTGGATTTCGTCGACGCGCCCCTGTCGCGCACCCCGAAAGAGGCATGGGCCGGAACGCTCGATTGCATGGTGGGGGCCAGCGACACCGTCTTCGCGCGGGTGCAGCCGATCATCGCCACCTGGGCCGCCAAGATCGTGCATATTGGCGCGGTTGGCGATGGCCACAAGATGAAGCTTTTGAACAACTTCCTGTCGCTGGGCTATGCTGCGCTGTATTCCGAGGCGCTTGCCCTATCACGCAAGGTCGGCATTCCGGTGGCTGAATTCGACAAGGTCATTCGGGGTGGCCGGATGGATTGCGGCTTTTATCAAACATTCATGGGCTATGCGTTGGAAGGCAACCGCGAGGCGCACAAGTTCACTTTGGGAAATGCTTACAAAGACATGCGCTATGTCGAATCCATGGCAAACGGCTCAACTGTCGCCACGCCGATGGCCAGCGCAGTGAAAAACTCCTTCGCGCTGGCGATGGCTACGGGAGGTGATGGCCCGGAAGACTACGTGCCGCATCTGTCGGATTTTATCGCCAAAGCCAACGGTCTTTGAATACCAGCCAGCGCCCCCGTCATCCGATTGGTGGGGGCGTCACAGAAGCTGGCGCGCCGCAAGATTTCGCATCAACGCGCCGCTTCCAAACTGCCATTCCGGTGCTTCGGTCGCCAAGCGCACGATGTTGGTCAGGCTACCGAGTTCGGGGGCCGAAATCGTCACCTCATCGCCGAGATGGTGGGTGAAGCCCTGCCCCGGGCCATCGCGATCCTGCACAGGCGAAAACATCGTGCCGCAATACAGCACGAACCCATCCGGGTATTGATGATGCCGCCCGCGGGTTTGTGCTACCAGATCAGCCGGATCGCGGCTGATCTGACGCATGGAAGACGCGCCTTGTAGTACAAAGCCATCATCACCAGTGACCGTCAGTGTCAACTCCAGCCCGCGCACCGTGTCCAAGGTGAATTCAGCGTCGAACAGCCGGATGA
Source organism: Cypionkella sp. (assembly GCF_034376685.1). Classification (GTDB taxonomy): domain Bacteria; phylum Pseudomonadota; class Alphaproteobacteria; order Rhodobacterales; family Rhodobacteraceae; genus Cypionkella. The sequence goes on along the minus strand of NZ_JAXMJJ010000010.1, from coordinate 3,182 downwards.
ACGGGCCGACCGCGGCCGCTGCATTGTTGTCTTTCGCCTTGCCCAACAGCAAGGCGGAACGGCCCTCGACATCGCGCAGGTTGACATCATTTCCCAAGGTCGCGCCCACGATCTGACCCTTGGAATTGACCACCAGCACCACCTCGGGTTCGGGGTTGTTCCATTTGCTGATCGGATGCAGCCCGACTGAGGCCCCGTAGCCGACCGCCGCCATCGGCTGGGCCTTGGTGAACACTTCGGCGTCGGGGCCGATGCCTACCTCCAGATACTGGCTCCACAGACCTTCGGCCTGCAGCAGGGCCTTGACCTCGGCAGCTTTTGCCGAACCTGGCACCAGATCGCGCAGGCTGTTACCGATCACGCCCGCGACACGGGCCCGGATTTCGGCGGCAAGCGCGGGGTTGCCGGCAGCGCGCTCCTCGATCACGCGTTCTACCATCGACCGCGCGAAGGTGACGCCACAGGCCTTGATCGCTTGCAGATCGCAGGGGGCAAGCAGGCGGAAAGTATCGCCCGCCGCCTCGACCGACCCCAGAAGGAGTGTTTCCAGCAAGCCTAGGTCTTCGCCCGGCTGGCTGGCGACAAAGCCCGCGATATCTGGCAGTTCCAGCAGGTCGCGCATGGTGGGCGCCGCCTTGCTGGTGATGTCGACAACATGCCCGGCACGAAGGGTGACCAGAGAAGGCCCGATCCCCGCCCGCCAGACGCGGCCCAGCCAGAGGCCGGAAGGAAGCGAAAATCCGGTCATTCTTGCACCCATATCTTGAAGGCTTCGGCGTGATCGGGATGCCAGCGCGACAAGGGCGGGCGGTTGTCGGCGATATCGCCCGCAGCCCAAAGGATGCGCTTTTCATCAAGGCGCCGGTCCACCTCGTTGTCGGGGCAAAGGATGTAGAAATCGCCGCGCTCAATGGAGGCAAACAGGAAGTCCACCGTCTGCTGCGGGGTCCAAGCCCCTGCCGGCTTTTCCGTCCGACCATGCGCCGTCAGAGGCGTGTGGACATAGCCCGGAATGAACAGACGCGCCTCGACCCGGCAATCGGGAATGTTGCGCAGATGGTGTTGCAAGGCTTCGGTGAATACCTTCACCCCCGCCTTCGAGATGTTGTAGGCCGGATCGCCGGGGGGTGTGGTGATGCCCTGTTTGGACCCGGTGTTGATGATCAACCCGGGCGCACCGCCGGCAATCATCCGGGGTGCAAAGACCTGCGACCCGCGAATGACGCCCATCATGTTGACGGCGATAATGCGGTCCCAGTTGGCTTCGGTATCAAAGATGCTGCTGCCGGGCTGCATGCCTGCGTTGTTGACCAGCACGTGAACAACACCGAAGGCGGCATAGCTGCGGTCGGCCAGCACACGCAAGGCGGCGGGATCGCCGACATCGGTTTCGCAGACCATCACATCGGCACCATCCACCCCCAAGGCCAGCACCTGCGCCCGCGCAGCGGCCAGCCGGTCGGCTCCCAGATCAGCCAGACAGACCCGCAGGCAAAGCTGTGCCAGGTGCTGGGCAACTGCCAAACCAATGCCCGAGGCCGCGCCGGTAATCACCGCGACATTGCCTTTTTCCAAAGCCGGAACCATCATCTCACCTCTCGCTTTGCACGGTGCAGAAGGCGAGCTGCATGCCAGCTTGTCAAGCGCGGGAACTGGCAAATCTTGTGCGGGAATTACCGTCATCCTGCTTTGCCCGCGCCATGCTGACATGTTAGTTTTGCTGCAGAATGAGGAGCCAGCCATGACCGCTGCCAGCATACGCCTGCACCCAGAAGACTCGGTAGCGATTGCGCTGCAAGACATCGAGATGGGCACCATCCTGCCTGACCACGGGCTGAAACTGGTGACAGCGGTGAAGCGTGGTCACAAATTCGCGCTGACGGATTTCGCGGCGGGCGACAAGCTGCTGCGCTATGGCCAAATCATCGGGCAGGCATTGGAACCTATCGCGGCGGGCGCGCATGTGCATACGCACAACCTTGGCATGGGCGAACATACCCGGGAATACGCAATAGCGCAGGCCAATTCGCCCTTGCCGATGCTGGACCATACCCGGACCTTTGATGGCTATCACCGCGTCGATGGCAAGGTGGGGACGCGCAATTATCTGGGGGTGCTGACGACGGTGAACTGCTCGGCCACCGTGGCCAAGCTGGTGGCCGAAGCGGCCGCGCGCGATCCGAGGTTCCAAGGCCTTCAAAACATTGATGGCATCGTGCCGATCGTGCATGGAACCGGCTGCGCGATGGACCTGAAGGGCGAAGGCTATCAGTTGTTGTTCCGCACGTTGCAGGGTTATGCGCAGCACGCGAATTTCGGGGGGATCTTGCTGATCGGCTTGGGCTGCGAAGCGATGCAGGTGCCGGCTTTGGTGGGTGCAGGGCGGCTGCGACAGGATAACAACTTCCGCTACATGACCATTCAGCAAGAGGGCGGCACCCGGCGCACGATTGAAGCAGCCCTGCGCGAACTGCGCGAGATGGCGACAATTGCCAACACTGTGACTCGCAAGCCTGCTCCGTTGAAGCATATCGTTGTTGGTCTGCAATGCGGCGGATCGGATGGCTATTCAGGCATAACCGCCAACCCGGCATTGGGCGCGGCGTCGGATCTTTTGGTGCAGCACGGTGGCACCACGATCTTGTCGGAAACGCCCGAAATTTACGGGGCCGAGCATCTGCTGACCCGCCGCGCAGCAACCCCTGAGATTGCCGAAGCAATGATTGCGCGGATCAAGTGGTGGGAAGGCTATACCGCGCGTAACGGCGGCGAAATGGACAACAATCCCTCCCCCGGCAACAAGCGCGGCGGGCTGACGACGATTCTAGAAAAATCGCTGGGTGCCGTGGCGAAGGGCGGCACTGCGCCGTTGGTGGGGTTCTATGAATATGCCCAACCGATTACCACGCCCGGCTTCACCTATATGGACAGCCCCGGCTATGATCCGGCATCGGTGACCGGACAGATTGCCAGCGGGGCCAACCTGATCGCTTTCACCACCGGGCGCGGGTCGGTGTCTGGCTTCAAGCCCGCGCCGGGTCTGAAACTGGCGACCAATACTGAAATGTACACCCACATGGCCGAGGATATGGACATCAACTGCGGCGATATCATCACCGCGGGGGTCAGCATTGCCAACAAGGGCCGCGAGATCTTCGAAGCGCTGGTGGCGGTGGCCTCGG
>NZ_JAXMJJ010000009.1:0-75994 GCF_034376685.1 Cypionkella sp. | reverse complement strand
GTCAGCAGCAGCGCGTGGCGATTGCCCGCGCCATCGTGATGCGACCCAAAGTGGTGCTGATGGATGAGCCGCTCAGTGCGCTGGATCGTCGCCTGCGCGAGTCGATCCAGATCGAGATCCGCGATCTGCACCAGACCATCGGCAGCACGATTCTGTTCGTGACCCACGACCAAAGCGAAGCCCTGACGATGAGCGACCGGATCGCCGTGATGGATGCCGGAAAGATCATCCAGATCGCGCGCCCCGCCGAAATCTACCGCCATCCGAAGACGCAGTTCGTCGCGTCCTTCGTCGGCGAAAGCAATCTGATCGACGCCGAAATCCTGCAACGCTCCGGCAACACCGTCACGCTGAAAAACCGTGCGGGTTATGTGTTCCAGGCCGAAAGCCGCGACGCGGCCAGTGCTGGCCGGGTGACGGTTCTGGTGCGGCCCGAGCGAATCACGTTCTCAAACGATCCGATGGCAAACGCGATGCCCGCCACCGTCACCTCGGCACTGTTTCTGGGCGAAACCCTGCGCATTGAAGTGCAGGTTGACGGCGGTGACAGGCTGCTGATCCGCTGCACTGATCTGGCGAACCGTCCGCTGCCCGCTGTGGGGGATCGTCTGCATGTCGGCTGGGGTGCCGATGATTGCTGGGTGCTGACATGACCGATGCGCCGATTGTTCATCGCATACCCCTGACCGAGCGGTTGAAAAATCCCGCCCTTTTGCTGCTGCCAGCCACGCTGTTTCTGGCCTTCATCTACCTGATGCCGCTGATCGACCTGACCCGCATCAGCATGAACGGCCCGTCGGTCTTGACGCATTTTGAACGCGTGTTCGACATTCCGCTTTATTGGGAGTCGCTGGTCCGCACGATGCAGATCGCGGTCACTGTCGCGTTCCTGTGCCTGCTGTTCGGCTATCCGATGGCGCTGCTGATCCACCGCACACGTGGCACAGCGCAGGTGTTGATCGCCACGGCAATCGTGCTGCCCTATTTCATCGCGATCCTGATCCGCACCTATGCGTGGATGGTGCTGCTGGGCCGCAATGGCCCGGTCAACAAATTCGCGGTCTGGCTTGGCATTTTTGACGAACCGATGGGCCTGTTGTTCAACCGTGGCACCGTGCTGGTCTGCATGACCGCCGTTCTGCTGCCGTTGATGGTGCTCAGCATCTATTCCAGCGTCGCGCGGCTGGATCAAAGCCTGACGCGGGCGGCATTGGCCAGTGGGGCAGGGCCGCTTGCGGTGTTCTGGCGCGTGCTGTTGCCGCTGACCCTGCCGGGGATCGGGGCCGGGTTCCTGTTGGTCTTCGTCAGCGCATTGGGCTTTTTCATCACGCCGACGCTGCTAGGCGGGCCGGGCGATCAGATGTTCGCCATGCACATCACGCAACAGGCCGATTTCGTCTCAAGCGAGGGCTTTTTGCAGGCGCTGGCTGTGGTGCTGCTGGTGATCACGCTGGTCGTGGTCGCGGTGGCTGGCCGCATCATGGGGTTTGAGTTCATCTGGGGTGGCAGCAAACTGTCCGACACCCCGGCAAGAACCAGCCCACGTCTCAAGGCCAGCACGGCAAAACCGCGTCATACGCTCGGCATGGTCTTGGCAGACAGCATCGGCTGGCCGCTGCTGCGCCTGCTTGGGCGGCTGCATGGCGGGTTTGGCACCTGGACGGTTCGTCTGATCGGGGCGTTTGTGATCGCAGCACTGATCGTGCCGATCATCGTCGTGATCATCATCTCGTTCAGCAATGCCACCTACCTGACATTCCCGCCCACCGAATACTCGCTGCGTTGGTACACCAAGTTCTTTTCCGACGCCAACTGGATGCGCGCCTTTGGCAACTCGCTGATGATCGCGGCGCTGTCGGCTTGCTTTGCAGTGATCCTGGGGGCCTCGGCGGCGATGGGCATCGTGCGCAGCCGGATCAAATACAAATCCGCGATCATGCTGCTGCTGGTCAGCCCGGTGATCGTGCCCCCGGTGGTGTTGGGCCTGTCGCTCTATAGCCTCTTCCTGCGGTTTGATCTGGTCGGCACCGTCTGGGGCTTGGCCGCTGCCCATGCCATCGGCGGCGTGCCCATCGTGGTCGTCATCATCTCGGCGGCTTTGCAGGCGGTTGACCCGAAGCTGGAGCAAAGCGCCGCCGTGCATGGCGCATCGCCGCTGACGGTGTTTCGCACCGTAACGCTGCCCACCATTGCGCCGGGCTTGGCGGCGGCGGTGTTCTTTGCCTTTCTGCATTCGTTCGACGAGCTGGTGCTGTCGCTGTTCTTGTCCAGCGCGCAGCTGAAAACCCTGCCGCTGATGCTGTGGGCAGACATCAACTATCAACTCAACCCGGTGCTGGCAGTCGTCTCTACCCTTGAGGTGCTGCTTGTCGTCGGAGGGATCGCTTTGGCGCGACCCGTACTGTCGCGGTCGCGTGCGGCGTAAGGCCATAACAAACTGACTTTCAGAGGAGGAGGATGAAAATGCTTGAACGGAAATATCTCAGGGCGACGGCCTCGGCGCTGGCCGCAGCCGCGTTGATTGCGGGGGCTAACCTTGCCGCTGCGCAAAGCACCGAAGTGGTGATGCAAGACCCCGGTGGCGGCTATGGCGAGGCGCTGCGCAGCGTGATGTATGACCCCTTCACCGCCGAAACCGGCATCAACGTGATCACGGTGCAAGAGGCCCGCAGCGGCCCCAAGATCAAGGCGCAGGTCGAGGCTGGCAAGGTTGATTGGGATCTGACCTTCATCTTTGATCAGGAAACCAAACTGCTGGGCGATTGCTGTCTGGCGGACATCGACTATGACAAATTGTCCGACAGCGCCAAGGTCACGCTGGCCGCAATGCCCGACAATCTGAAACGCCCCAAAGGTGTGGCGCTTCAGGTGATCGGCGTGGCTCTGGTCTATAACAAAGAAAAATACACCGGCGATAACGTGCCCGCCAACTGGGCCGATTTCTGGAATGTCGAAAAATTCCCCGGCAAACGCTGCCTGCCCGGCTGGCCGCGCTTCGTGATGGAAGCGGCACTGATGGCGGACGGTGTGGCGAAAGAAGACCTCTACCCGCTGGATATGGAGCGGGCGCTGAAAAAGATCGACGAGATCAAGCCGCATGTGTCGAAATGGTGGACCACCTCGGCGCAACCGCCGCAACTGCTGCTCGATGGCGAAGCTGATATGTGCATGGCCTATACCGGGTCGATGAGCAAACTGGCGCTGGAAGGGGCTCCGGTCGAAATTTCCTGGGATCAGGGCTTTGTCTACTACGATTTCTTCTCGATCCCCAAGGGCGCACCGAACTATGACAACGCGCTGAAACTGCTGTCATGGCGGCTTGACGCTGCGCGGGCGGCGGAACTGACCTCGACCTTCCCGGTCGCGCTGCCGTCCTCGGTGGTGTTCGAGGCGTCGGACCGCAGTGTCAGCCGCTACTGGGCCAACAACCCGGACAACTTGGCAAAAGCGATTGAATGGAGCCCGGACTATTGGGGTGCCATGGCGGCCAACGGCACATCGACCAATGAAGAGGATGGCCAAGAGCGGTTGAACGCTCTGCTGGCGCAGTAATCTGAAATCTGGCAAATGGCCGTGACCCTGAAGGGTTGCGGCCATTCTTGCCCGTAGTAATTGATCCGCCGCGCCGTCATGATACGGATGAAAAGCCAAAGGAAACAGGCGCATTATGGATAAAGCCTTCATCAAAGGACTTCGCCTGATCGAAGCCTTGGCCCTCAGCGAAACCCCGCGTGGCGTCACTGACCTTGCGGCGCAACTGCAATTCACCAAAAGCAACACCCACCGCCTGCTGACCACTTTGCAGGCGCAAGGCTATGTCCGGCAAATTCCGCCGCACAGCACCTATGAGTTGACCACCCGGATCTGGGAACTCGGCAGCCATGTGATCCGCCGGATGGATCTGATCAAAGTGGCGCGCCCGGCGATGCTGCGGCTGGCCGAGCAAACCGGTGAGACGGTGCATCTGTCGCTGCTGGAAGACACCGACGTGGTCTATGTCGACAAGATCGAAAGCGCCCATCACATCCGCGCCCATACCAGTGTCGGCTCGCGTGCGCCCGCCTTCGCAGTGGCCACCGGCAAGGCGATGCTGTGTCATATGCCCGACAGCTACCTTGAACGCTTCACCCCGCATCTGCGTCGCTATACCGACACCACCCGCGCGACCTTGGCCGAACTGCGCGAAGACATCGCCACCGCCCGCGCGCAGGGCTATGCCTCGGTTCCCTTGGGCGAATGGCGCGACGGCATCGCGGCTTGCGCCTGCGCCATCCTTGGCCGTTCGGGTGAACTTGTCGGGGCGATCGGCATGTCTGGCCCGGATTCGCGCGTCAAGCGCAAGCAATTGAAAGAATACGCGGTGCATGTGATTGACGCAGCCCGCAGCATCTCCACCGCCCTTGGCTACGCGCCGCGCGGCTAACCCCCGGCGCAGCCCTTTGCAAAAGCAGGACACCACATGACCTATCCCAACACTCAACTGCTGATCGGCGGCGTTTGGCGCGATGGCGCAGGTGCGCGCAGCATCAACGTGACCGACCCCGCCACCGGCGAGGTGATTGGCACCGTCGCCCACGCCAGCCGCGCCGATCTGGATGCGGCCTTGGTCGCGGCCGAGGCGGGTCTGCGTGTCTGGAGCATGACCGGCGTGTTCGAGCGTTACAAGATCATGCGCCGCGCTGCCGAACTGCTCCGCGACCGTGCCGACCGTGTGGCTGCCGTGATGACCAGCGAGCAGGGCAAACCTTTGGCCGAAGCCCGATCCGAAGTGCTCAGTGGTGCCGACATCATCGACTGGTTTGCCGAAGAAGGCCGCCGCACCTATGGCCAGATCATCCCAGCCCGCCAAAGCGATGTGACGCAAATGGCGATCAAACTGCCCGTCGGCGTGGTCGCGGCCTTCACCCCGTGGAACTTCCCCATCAACCAAGTGGTGCGCAAACTCTCGGCTGCCGTCGCCGCGGGCTGCTCGATCATCGTCAAGGCCCCGGAGGAAACTCCGGCTGCCCCGGCAGAGCTGATCCGCGCCTTTGTCGATGCGGGCATTCCGGCGGGCGTGGTCAATCTGGTCTATGGTATCCCGTCCGAGATCTCGGAATACCTGATCGCGCATCCGGTGATCCGCAAAATCTCGTTCACCGGATCGACGCCGGTGGGCAAACATCTCGCAGCCCTTGCGGGTCAGCACATGAAGCGCGCCACGATGGAACTCGGCGGCCACGCCCCCGCCATCATTTTCGACGATGCCGATACCGCGAAGGCGATCAAAGCCTTGTCCGCCGCCAAGTTCCGCAACGCCGGGCAAGTCTGCATCGCGCCAACGCGCTTTCTGGTGCAGGACGGGGTTTTTGACGCCGTGCTGGACGGCATCAGCCACGCCGCCCAAGCGATCAAGGTCGGAAATGGTGCCGCCCCCGATACCCAGATGGGCCCGCTTGCCAACGACCGCCGTGTGCTGGCGCTGGAAGAGTTGATTGGCGATGCCCTCGCCCAAGGCGCAACCCTGCGTGCAGGCGGCAAACGCATCGGCAACAAGGGCAACTTCTTTGAACCGACCGTTCTGGCCAACGTGCCGCTATCCGCGCGGATCATGAGCGAGGAACCCTTCGGCCCCGTCGCGATTGTGAACCGCTTCACCACACTGGAACAGGTGATTGCCGAGGCCAACCGCCTGCCGTTCGGCCTTGCCTCTTACGCTTTCACCCGCTCAGCCGAAACCATCCGTGCCTTGGGAATGCAGATTGACGCGGGCATGACCACGATTAACCACATCGGCCTTGGCCTGCCCGAAGTGCCCTTCGGCGGCGTGCGCGATTCCGGCTACGGCACCGAGGGCGGATCAGAGGCGATTGAGGCTTATCTGGTTACCAAATTCGTCACTCAGATGGCTGCATAGCGCAGCTTATCTGGGGGCTGCGCGTCTCAAACATCTGCCCAGCGCGCGTTTCGCGCAGATCATTGCCGTCGCGTTCCAGAAACAGCACATCCAGATTGTGTTTGCGCGCCAATGCAGCTCCGTCGGTGCTGCCGGTCACCATCAGCGCAGTGGCCCAAGCATCGGCTGCCATGCAAGTGGCGGCAATGACCGTCACCGAGGCCGGGGATCGCGCCAATGGGCCGCCGCGTGCCGGATCAATGGTATGTGAAAGCCGCTTGGCCCCGGCGCTGATCCAGTGGCGGTAATCGCCCGAAGTGGCTACTGCTGCATCTTGCAGGGCAAGGATGGCATGGGCGGCGCGGATATGGTGATCTGGACGCTCGATTGCGACCGTCCAAGGCGTGCCGTCCGGTTGCAGGCCAACAGCGCGGAGTTCCCCGTCGATGGCGAAAAGGCCGCCTGTAACGCCAAACCCTGCGGCAACCTCGACCAAACGATCAACTCCATAACCCTTTGCAATACCTGACAGATCAAGGCTGATCGGTCCGTGTTTGCGCGCGCGCAGGTTGGCGGAATCAAGTTCCACCACGTCTTGCGCAGGGCGGCGGCGGCGAGCAAGTGCAGCACGAATGGCGGTTTCATTGACCTGTGCTGCGCCAAAACCCCAAGCCGTGACGGCATCACCAACACCAATGTCAAACGCGCCGCCCGAGGCTTGCCCGATGGCAAGCGCCGTCTGAAGCACCAACATCAAGCGGGCGGGCAGCGGCTGCCAGACCTCGGGCGGTGCTGCATTCAACAGCATCAGGGCGCTGTCCGGCCGCCATGTCGACATCTGCGCATCGACGTCAGCCACGGCGGTTTGCAGGGCCACCGCCAGCGGAGCGGGATCAAAGCCCTGTGGCATGTGGAACAAAGCCTGCCACCGCGCGCCCATGGTAGCACCGCTTAGGGCATGGCGGATCAGCTTAGTAGACATCTTCAACATAGCGCCCCTCAGCTTTCAGCGCCGCCGGGGTCAGACCCAAGGGCGCTATGATTTCGGCCAATGCATCGGCCACACCCACTGCCATCTCGCGCCCGCCGCAGACCATTACCCGCGCGCCGTCCCGGATCAGATTGGCGATTTGGGCGGCCTCACCGCGCAGTGAGTCTTGGACGTATTGCGGTTTAGAGCCACGCGAAACCGCCGTGATCAGCGATGCAAGGCGGCCTTTGGCCTGCCAGGCGGCAAGTTCTGCGCCATACAGGAAATCGCTGTCCGGGTGACGGATGCCGAAGAACAGATGGATCGGACGCAACCTGCGATTGTCCCGGATGATGCCAGCCAGCGGCCCCACGCCGGTGCCCGCGCCGATCAGGATCAAGGGTGCACGATCACGTCCGGCGTGGAAGTTGGGGTTGCGGCGCAGGAAAGCGCGGGTGGTGTCGCCGGGCTCCAGTGCCAGAAGCTGCCCCGAGCAGAGCCCGCCGGCTTGTTTTCGCACCACGATTTCAACAAAACCATCCCGGCTGGCCGAGGCAAGCGAGTAAAAGCGCGGCACATCAGCACCTTGCGGCAGAATGCCCAGCAGATCACCCGCCTGAAACCGGCTAATGCCACGCCCGATAAGCCGCTGCCACAGGGTGGCGTTCGGCACGGCAAATCGCAGGATCGAGGTGGGTGCCTGCACTTCGGTGCCATAATCGCGGCGTGACAGCAAGGACAGGCGTTGCGTTTCGGGCAAGATCGGCTGATGCGCAAGCCTCAGCGGCATATCCAGCGCCGCTCCAAGCGCTTGCCCCCAGCGAGCAAAGTCCTGCGGTGATTGCCGGTCGACGGTATCAAAGGGGATCAGCATGATATAGCCCTTGGCCTCCGCCTCAGCGGCAATGGTTTTGGCAAACGCGCAGAAGGCCGGAAAACTGCGGTCGCCAAAGCCCAGAACGGCCAAGGAAGCGGCGGGCACATCAGCCTGTGACAAGCGTTCAAGAAACCCCTTGGCCGAAGTCGGGGCGTCACCGTCGCCATAGGTCGCGGTCATGATCAGGATGCGCTGTGCCTTGGCGTAGCGGACCGGATCAAAGCTTGAAAGTGGTGCGGCATGCACGGTCTGCCCCGCCGCGGTCAGTGCTGCGTGCAGCGTCGCCGCAAAGCCCCAAGTGCTGCCGCTTTCGCTGCCAACCAGCAGGATCGTCTCGGCTTGGGCGGGCGTCACATTACCTTTGATTTTTGGACGCGCGTGCCGTCCTGCCAACCACAACATCACCCCAGTGCCACCCATCACTGGCACCCCCAGGGCCATCAGCCCCAGCAGCAGCCCCAGTGCCGCCGCCCCTTGGCCAGTGTGCAACATGTAGATGGTTGCCGAAACGCGCTGCCACATCGAAAGCCCCGCCCAGGAAAGCTGCACCCCGGTGCCTTGATCCAGCGTGGCAGTTCCGGTTTCTGTCGTCAGGGTGAACACATCGCTGGCGTCATCCGCATAGGGAAAGGACAGTTCCCGCAGCGCGCTTACCGGAGTTTGCTGCAACTGCCCGATGGCTTTCACCGCAATGCCGGTCTTGCCACTCGGCTCGGCCAGCGTTGTGGGTGGCACCGCGCTGTCGGGCAACAGATCGAAGGTCGAGGCCGTCATCCACAGCGCAGTGGCCGAAGATACCAGCAGCCCCATCACCGCCACACGGGCGATTTCCACATGTAGTCGCCCCGCAAACGGGCCACGCAACCGCGTAAACCAGCGCCGCCATCCGCCCGCCCGCCGAGCCACCAGCATCATACCCGACAGCGCCAAGAGCAGCATCGCCAAAGCCCCAGCTGCGGTGACGATCCGCCCGCCATCCCCCAGAAACAACGCGCGGTGCAGGTTGATCAGCCAGCGCTCGGCCTGATTCGGATCTGCCGAGCCAATCCCCTGCCCAGTGCTCGGATCAATCACCGCAGAGCCAGGGGTGCCGCCGTCGAACCAATAAGCGGTGATCTGGCCCGACGGCGCGCGGACAATCTGCTCCACGGCGGGGATGGCGCTTTGCACCCGCTGTGCAAGATCGGCCACGCTCAAGCCTGCCTCGGGCTGGGTGACGCCAAGCCGCTCGGCGGCGGGAAACACCGAAAGCGCCGCCCCGCTCAACGCCAGCACGGTGACAAGGGCAAGGGCCAAGAGCCCCGGCCAGCGGTGAAGCAGGCGGATCATGGCGGTCTCCCCCTTAAAGACCGTAGGCGAAGCTGGCGATATAGCGCCGCCCCTGTGCCGAAGCCCCCGCCGTGGTCAGCGGCACAGCGATCTCATTCGGGCTGTTGCGCATATCTTCGACCGCCGCATCAATGTGCAGGGTGTAGCCCGCGTCAAGCAGCGCATCGGCCAGATCAAGCGTGATTTCAAGCGAGCGACCGGCACCGACACTGGCGCCGGTAATCCCGTTGATCTGCGCGGTATCGCCGCCCGTGGCCGCATACCAGTCCGACAAATGTTGGTAGTATTTCGATTTACCCCCCGCCATCCACAAGCTGCCCGCATAGACGCCCTGTGGATCGGTGACATAGATCGCGAGATAAGCGCCATTGCCGCCGTAAGCGTTCAGCGTGGTGGTCAGCGTGACCGGACGGGCCATCGCAAGACCGGGAAGTGTCAACGCGGTGGTCAGGGCAAGGGTGGCGAGCAAGGATTTCATAGCAGATATGCCTTATGGTTTGGGGAGGGGGCGGTCAGTTCACTTGCACCTTCGGCGGAGCACCTGTGCCGAACAGGCCGTTCGAAGGGGGTGCTGCGGTGCCCGTGGGGGCCGGATTGACTGTGCTACCGCAAGCAACCCCGTCATCGTCATCCTCGCCGCAGTCATCGTCCGAACCTTCATCATCGTCATCGTCATCTTCGTCGCTGTCGATCAGCACGAGCGGAAGCGCTTGCGTTCCGCCCTTCATCATCGAAGCGATGGGGTTTGCCGGGGTGGGCGGCAGGCTGGTGCCGCTGAAGGCTGGCAAACCAAGGCAAACGGTGAAGGCGGTCGATGCAGCCAGCAGGGCGAAGGTGGATTTCATAACGAGTCTCCATTGATCCGATGTTGCCAATTTGCACGGCTCACCTGAGGTCTTCCTGACAGCGGCGCGGTTTCTGCTTCAGCTTGACGTCAGGAAGAAAAAAACCCGCCAAAGCGGCGGGGCAAGTTTGGGCCGTGGGACAGTCGGCCGGTGCATGAGCGCAGGGGCGTGCCGATTTCGCGGCATACATCAGTCGTGGCTTTTGACCTTGCCGCCTTTGCGGATGCCATCTTCTTCGTGATCTTCGTATTCGATCTGAAGCACCTGAAGCGTTGCGGGCTGCAGCGTCACCTCAATCCGCCGACCAGCCGCGTCGCGGCCATCAATCTCATAGCAGCCATCGTCGATCTTGATGCGGCGCACGCTCCAGCCGTTCTTGGCGGCCAATGCGGCCACAGCCTCGCGCGGTTGCCAATCGGCCATCGGCACAAAGCAATCGTCGTCGTCGGCCAGCGCCATACCTGCCGGAAAAGCGGCAAGAAAGGTTAGAATTGTCAATGTCTTCATCATGGGCCAAACTCCGGGTTGCGGCCTTCTTGCGCAGGTTTGCACCCTGAAACTGACGCGAGCCTGAAGCTGTGCATCTGCCCACGTCAGCTTGGCGTCAGCCCCGGCGCGTAGATTGGTCCAACACCAAAGGAAAACATACGCCATGCGCATCCTGTTGATCGAGGACGACACGGTTCTGGGGGCTGCGGTGCGCGACCAGATCGCAGGCGACGGCCATTCGGTGGATTGGGTGACGCGGCTGGACGCGGCGGGCGATGCGATGGCGGTGGCGGGCTATGATCTGCTGCTGCTTGATCTGATGCTGCCGGATGGACGCGGCATTGGATTTCTGAAAACCCTGCGCCAACGCGGCGACGTCAGCCCGGTGATCATTCTGACCGCGCTGGATCAGGTGTCCGACCGTATCGAAGGGCTGAACGCCGGGGCAGATGATTATCTCGTCAAGCCCTTTGATCTGGCGGAATTATCGGCTCGGATCGGATCGGTCGCGCGGCGCTACAGCGGCAACCCGAACCCGATCATCAACCACGGTGCGCTGGACATCGATCTTGCCGCCCGCAGTTTGCGCCGCGATGGCAAGGTGGTGCCGCTGACCGCCCGCGAATGGGCCCTGTTCGAGGCCCTGCTGGGCCGCCCCGGCCAGCTTCTGTCGAAGGCGCAGCTTGAAGAAAAGCTCTATGCTTTTGACGCCGAGATCGAAAGCAACACCATCGAGGTGCATGTCAGCCGCTTGCGCAAAAAGCTGGGTGCTGCGGTGATAGAGACCGAGCGCGGGCTTGGCTATCGGCTGGGCGCGGCATGATGCTGCCAGGTAGCCTACAAGCCCGGTTGGCGCTGTCTCTGGGGGCGCTGCTGACGGTGCTGTGGCTGGCGGCAGCTTGGGTGACGGGGCAGGTACTGCGCCACGAGATGGACGAGGTCTTTGACTCAGCGCTGCAAGAAACCGCGCAACGTCTGCTGCCACTCGCGGTGTTGGATATTCTGAGCCGTGATGATGATGGTGTGACCCAGCGGCTTGGCGCGATCCGCACCCATGGCGAGTTTTTCACCTATGTCGTGCGCGATGCGCAGGGGCGGATTCTGCTGCAATCGCACACGGCGGACCCGGCGGATTTTCCGGCCTATGACGGGCCGGGGTTCCGGCAGACCGACAGCCATCGGCTGTATAGCGAGGACGCCGTGCAAGGCACCGTGCGGATCACCGTCGCCGAGCCGTTGCCGCAGCGCGCCGAACTCGCGGGCGAGCTTCAGATGGTGTTGGCTCTGCCAATCTTGGTGGTGATCCCGATTGCGTTGCTGGCGATCATTTTAGCGGTGCGCGCCAGCCTCACACCGCTGCGCCGCTTTCGTGAATCGCTGGCGGCCCGCAGCGGACGAGATTTGTCGCCAGTGCCGGTTGGGGGCCTGCCCGCCGAAATCCTGCCCGTGGCCACAACCCTGAACGACGTGTTGGATCGCCTGAAGGCAGCCTTTGACGCCGAGCGCAGCTTTGCCGCCAATGCAGCCCATGAGTTGCGCACCCCCTTGGCCGGGGCCATCGCGCAGGCGCAACGGTTGCAGGTGGAAACCAAGGACGCGACTGCGGCGCGCCGCGCGGCGGATATCGAAGCCGCGCTGAAGCGGCTGACCCGGATGGCCGAGCGGCTGTTGCAACTGGCGCGTGCCGAGGGCGGGCCGCTGCGCTTGGATCATGCGACTGATTTGCGCGTGGTGGCGCGGCTGATCATCGAAGACATGCAGCGCGCAACTGCCACCCAAATCCGGCTGGTCCTGCCGGATCAGCCGGTCTTGTCTGATCTGGATCCAGATGCCTTTGGCATCATCTGCCGCAATCTGGTCGAAAACGCCCTGCGACATGGCACCCCAGCTTCCCCAATCGACGTGACCTTGGCGCAAGACGGCAGATTCCGCGTCGCCAATGATGGCCCGCTCGTTTCGCCACAAACCCTCAGCCTGCTCACCCGGCGATTTGAGCGGGGCGGCTCTGGCGCAGAGGGCAGCGGCCTTGGCCTTGCCATCGTCGCAGCCATTGCCGACCGGATATCGACACGGCTTATTCTCGCCTCTCCCAGATCCGGCACAACCTCTGGATTTGAAGCGGCTTTGACATTGCCAATAGTCGCCACCAAGCAGCATTGATCTGGTGATTGCCTGCGCATCTGCTGCACGGGATCAGGGATGGCCCAGGCAGCGCGCGCGATTGCGAAGCCAGTTCCACGCGCGGCACCTCTCGGCACACGCAGACCTATTGCCGCAGGCAGCCCAACGAGGGCCGGATTCCGTTGCCGTAAGATGCAGCACAGACTAGGCATTGCAGGGTCAATGACAGGGCGGGTATGACGCTGCAGGACGATCAGATTGGTGCCAAAGTGCTGAACGCGTTGGTGGCACCCGAGCAAGGAGCGCTGCGCAAGGCCGCTGTGTTGTCGGGACTGGCAGCATTGCTCTGGCCGTTACAGGCGGCTTTGGTGGCGGGTGCGTTGGCCGGATTGCTGACCGATGTTGCCCCGCTTTGGTCGTATGTCGCAGGATTTGCCCTACTGGGCGTGCTGCGTGCGGTTCTCAACCACTGGTCTGAGGGCATCGCTTTCACAGCAGGCTTGCGGATGACCGGCCAATGCCGGGCCGTGATCGTCACGCGTGAGGCGACCCGCAGCACTGGCCCCGCAGCCGGAACTATAGCCGCCCTCGCCGCCGAAAAGCTGGACCTGCTTTTGCCCTATGTCAGCCGCTATGCCCCGGCGCGGGCGCGGGTGATGGTGGTGCCGGTGGTGATTCTGGCGCTGGCGTTTTGGCAATCCTGGGCGGTAGGGGTGGTTTTTCTGATCACCGGCCCGCTGATCCCGGTGTTCATGGCGCTGATCGGCTGGGCCGCGCAATCGGCCAGCCAGCGCCAGATGGCCGAGATCGGCAACTTGAATGATCTGCTGGTAGAGCGCCTGCAAGCGCTGATCGACATCCGCGTGTTGGGCGCAGGCGAGGCGGTGGTCAGCAGCTTCGCCGCCGCGGCCGAGCGGTTGCGGATGCAGACCATGGCGGTGCTGCGTGTGGCCTTTCTGTCTTCGGCGGTGCTGGAGTTGTTTGCCGCCATCGGCGTGGCAATGGTCGCGGTCTATGTCGGATTTTCGCTGTTGGGCCTGCTGGGCTTTGGCGGCTACGGCACGCCTTTAACCCCGGCTGCTGGGATTTTCCTGATCCTGCTCGCGCCCGAGTTTTACCAGCCCTTGCGCGATCTGTCGGCGGCTTGGCACGACCGTGCGGCCGCATTGGCGGTGGCGGCGGACTGGGCCGAATGGCAAGCGCAGCCCGCAGAGCCCTTGCTGGGGCAGGGTGCCTCGGCGGCGCGGTTGGCAGGGCCTGCGGATATTGCGGTGACCGGATTGCGGCTGCGCTTGGGGCCGCGCCTGCTGACCCTGCCGGATTTCCAGCTTGCTGCAGGTGAGACCTTGGCGCTGCTGGGGCCAAGCGGCGCAGGCAAGACCACGCTGCTGCGGCTGCTGGCCGGGATGCTGCATCCCGAAGTGGGGCAGATCCGTGTCGCGGGCCAGCTGCTGGATGACAGCACCGCCGATGGCTGGCGGGCGCGCTTGGGCTGGATGCCGCAACAACCGCATTTCCTGAACGCCAGCCTGCGGCATAACCTCAGCCTTGGGCGACCCGGTGATCTGTCTCCCGCGCTGCGGGCGGTGGCGATGCAAGACGTCGTTGCAGGGCTGCCGCAGGGTCTTGCCACCCGGCTGGGCGAGGGCGGCGGCGGGCTGTCGGGCGGTGAGGCACGCCGGCTGACCCTTGCCCGCGCCCTGCATGCCCGCCCGGATGTGCTGCTGGCCGACGAGCCGACCGCCGATCTGGATGCGGTCTCTGCCGAAGCCGTCACCGCAGGCCTGCTGGCACTGGCGGCGACAGGATGCAGCCTGATCATCGCCACCCACGACGAGGCGCTTGCCGCCCGGATGGATCGCGTCATCCGGCTGGAGCCGCTGCAATGAGCCCGCTTTGGCAGGTGTTCCGCTGGATCTGGCGTGACCAGCGCCCGGCCATGCTGCGCGGGGCGCTGCTGGGTGTGGCGGTGTTGCTGGCGGGTGTGGCTTTGCTGGGGCTGTCGGGGTGGTTCATCACTGCCGCGGCGGCGGCGGGGCTGGCCGGGGTTGGCGCGTCGTTTGACGTGTTCCGGCCCTCGGCTTCGGTGCGTTTCCTCGCCTTGGGCCGCACCGCCGCGCGCTATGGCGAGCGGGTGTTGACACATGATGCCACCCTTCGGGCCTTTGCCGCGCTGCGGGTGCGCTTGCTGCAAGGTCTCACACGCGCACCCTATGACCGCCTCGTGCGCCTGCGCGGTCCGCAGATGCTAAACCGCCTGACCGCTGATATAGACGCCTTGGACGGCCTGCCGTTGCGGCTGGTCTTGCCGCTGATCGCCGGGATCGCCACGCAGCTGCTCAGCTTTGCGGTGATCTGGGCGCTGGCAGGGTTGGCGATTGCCGCAACGCTGGCGGTGGGCTTTATCGGGGGCGGGGCTGTGGTGCTGATCTGGGCGGGCAGGGCAGGGCTTGCACCCTCGCGTCGCGCCGAGCTGGCCACCCAAGCCTTCCGCAGCCGTTTCATTGATCTGGTGCAGGCGCGCGGCGATCTGGCGATCTATGGCCAGCTTGCAGCGCAGCAGGATGCGGTTCTCGCGGCGGATCTGCGCAGGCAAACCGCCCGCCTTGCGCAAGACCGCGTCGAGCGGCGGGCGGGGTTTGCGCTGTCCTGCCTTGGCACCGGCTTGGCGGCGGCGGCTTTGGCATTGGGCATGGCGCTGGCGCAAAGCGGCCAACTCAGCCCGGCGCTGGCCGCGATGGGCTTCTTTGCGGCACTTGCCTTGTCGGAAACCGCAGCGCCCTTGCGCCGTGCGGTGGCTGAACTGGGCCGGATGACCCTTGCCGCCCGCCGGGTGATGCAGGGCCTGTCCGCGCCCGCGCTTCCAACCGGACAAAACCACACCGCCACCCTGCTGCGGTTTGATGCCGTGACGCACCAGCGCGGAGCCGCCCGCCCCAGCCTGCCTGCCCTCAGCTTCAGCCTCAATCCGGGCGAGACACTGGCTTTGATCGGGCCAAGCGGGGCGGGCAAATCCACCGCCTTGCTGCTCGCCGCAGGTTTGCTGCACCCGACTAGTGGCGCGATCTGGTTGGGCGACCAGCCTCTGTCTGACTGGGACGAGCCCGCCCTGCGCGCGCAACTGACCCTTGTGCCACAACGCGCCGCCCTGATGGCAGGCAGCATCCGCCAAGCCCTGAGCCTCGCCGCCCCCGATGCCAGCGACGCCACGCTCTGGGCTGCGCTGCAAGCCGTGGCGCTGGACGATGTGATCCGCGCCAAGGGTGGGCTTGACGCTGAACTCGGTCCGCGTGGCGCTGGTCTGTCTGGCGGGGAAGCCCGCCGCCTCTGCCTCGCCCGCGCCCTGCTGCGCCGCCCCGCAATCCTACTGTTGGACGAGCCGACCGAGGGCCTCGATACCGCCACCGCCCAGCTTGTCCTGCACGGTATCCGCCAGCATCTGCCCCAAGCCGCGATCCTGACTGCGTCACATCGCCCTGTCGAGCTGGATTGGGCTGACTTCACCCTGCGGCTGCCCTAAACTCATATCTGTGATATGGCTTTAACCATGCCACGGGGGAACAGCCCCCACCGCAAGCGACATCGGCAGACCCGATCAGCAGGAGCATGACTTATGGAATTCGGCATCGTTGAACTCTCGCGGTTGCAATTTGCCACCACCGCGATGTTTCACTTCCTGTTCGTGCCACTCACCCTTGGCCTGTCGATCATCGTCGCCATCATGGAAACCGTCTATGTGATGACCAACCGCCCGATCTGGCGGCAGATGACCAAATTCTGGGGCGCGCTGTTCGGCATCAACTTTGCCATTGGCGTCGCCACCGGCATCACGATGGAATTTCAGTTCGGCATGAACTGGAGCTATTACAGCCAATATGTTGGCGATATCTTCGGTGCACCCTTGGCCATCGAGGGGCTTATGGCGTTCTTTCTGGAAGCCACCTTTGTCGGGCTGTTCTTCTTCGGCTGGGACAAGCTGAGCAAGGTCGGGCATCTGGGGGTGACCTGGCTGGTCGCCATCGGATCGAACTTCTCGGCGCTGTGGATTCTGATCGCCAACGGCTGGATGCAAGATCCGGTGGGCGCCGAATTCAACCCGATGACGATGCGGATGGAAATGACCGATTTCTGGGCCGTGCTGTTCAACGAAGTGGCGCAGGCAAAATTCGTCCACACCGTCTCGGCAGGCTATGTCACCGCCTCGGTCTTCGTGCTGGGCGTCTCGGCATGGTATCTGTTGCGCGACCGCCATATCGAACTGGCGCGCCGCTCCATCGCGGTGGCTGCAGCCTTCGGCCTTGCCTCGGCCTTCTCGGTGGTGCTGCTAGGAGATGAATCCGGTTACAACGCCACCCATAGCCAGAAGATGAAACTCGCCGCGATTGAGGGCATGTGGCACACCGAGCCCGCCCCCGCCGCAATCACCGCCATCGGCTTCCCCGACCAAGAGGCCCGCGAGACGCATTATGCCATCCACATTCCCTATGTGATGGGGCTGATCGGCACCCGGTCGCTGACCATTGAAATCCCCGGCATCTCCGAGCTGGTCGAGCAGGCCGAAGTCCGCGTCCGGTCCGGCATGATCGCCTATGAAGCGTTGTTGACCCTGCGGGCCGAGCGTGAGGCGACGCCTTCGGTGGTGAAGGATACGTTCGAGGCACATTCCGCCGATCTCGGCTTTGCCCTGTTGCTGCGCAAATACACCGACACCCCGCATCTGGCGACGGAAGAACAGATCAAACTGGCCGCCAATGACACCGTGCCCACGGTCTGGCCGCTGTTCTGGGCCTTCCGCATCATGGCGGGCTTGGGCTTTTTCTTCATCGGCACCATGATCTATTTCTTCTATCGCGCCTCGTTCAAGCGCATGCAATTCCCCCGCCCGGCGCTGCATCTGGCGGTCTGGATGATCCCAACCCCGTGGATTGCCGCCGAAATGGGCTGGTTTGTTGCCGAATATGGCCGCCAACCTTGGACGGTGGACGGCGTGCTGCCCACAGCCCTGTCGGTCTCGGCGCTGTCGATGACCGAGGTGGCGATCACGCTGGCGGGCTTTGTGATCTTCTATTCGGTGCTGTTCGTCGTCGAGATGGGCCTGATGCTGAAATACATCCGCAAAGGCCCCTTCCTTGAAGTGGCGGAAACCGAGGCTTGGATGCAACGCCACGAGGCGCGGCTACAGGGCCGCAAGAATGCCGATGCCATCGCGCTGGCAAGGGAGTAACACCATGATCTTGCATGAACTTCTCAGCTACGAAACCCTGCGTCTGACATGGTGGGTCTTGGTCGGTGTGCTGTTGATCGGATTTGCGCTGACCGATGGCTTCGATATGGGGGTAGGGGCGCTTTTGCCCTTCGTCGCCAAAACCGATACGGAACGCCGCATCGCGATCAACACCGTTGGCCCGGTGTGGGAGGGCAATCAGGTCTGGTTCATCCTTGGCGGTGGTGCGATCTTTGCGGCTTGGCCGCCGCTTTATGCCGTGTCGTTCTCGGGGTTTTACCTTGCGATGTTCGTGGTGCTGGCGGCGCTGATCGTGCGGCCCGTGGCGTTCAAATACCGCTCCAAACGTGATGATCCGCGCTGGCGGGCAACTTGGGATTGGGCGCTGTTTGCCGGGGGTGCGGTGCCTGCGACGATCTTCGGCGTGGCGGTCGGCAATGTGATGCAAGGAGTGCCGTTTCACTTCACCGACGATCTGCACGCGATCTACGAAGGCGTGTGGTATATGAAATTCCTCAGCCTGCTCAATCCCTTCGCGCTTTGTGCAGGCCTCGTGTCGCTGGCGATGCTGGTGATGCATGGGGCGGCGTGGCTGACCGTGAAAGCCGAAGGCCCGGTGCAGATCCGTGCGCGGCGGATTGGGTCATCGGCGGCCCTGATCGCGGTGGGCGGCTATATCGGCTTGGGCCTCTGGCTGGCTTATGGCTTTGACGGCTATCAGATCGTCGGGGCTTACGTTACCGACGGCCCGTCGAACCCGCTGCATTTTGAGGTCACAAAAGGTGGCAGCTGGATGCAAGCCTATGCCTTGCGGCCGTGGATCGCGATTGCCCCGGTGATGGGCGTTGTAGGCGGTCTGCTGGCCTATCTTGGCCTGCGGGCAGGGCGCGAAGTCACCACGCTGCTGGCGTCGAAAATGGCGATCTTCGGCATGATCGCGTCGGTTGGCCTGACGATGTTCCCGTTCATCCTGCCGTCCTCCAGCGATCCGCGGTCGTCGCTGACGGTGTGGAATTCGTCTTCCTCGCATCTGACGCTGTTCATCATGCTGGTGGTCACCGCGATCTTCCTGCCGCTGATCCTGCTTTACACCGCATGGGTTTACAAAGTGCTCTGGGGCAAAGTCACCGAAGCCGATGTGACCGAGAACTCGGACAGCGTCTACTGAACCGACTGAAAGGACAAAGAAATGTGGTATTTTGCTTGGATGCT
Organism: Cypionkella sp.; assembly: GCF_034376685.1. Taxonomy (GTDB): domain Bacteria; phylum Pseudomonadota; class Alphaproteobacteria; order Rhodobacterales; family Rhodobacteraceae; genus Cypionkella. The sequence continues at coordinate 57,052 of NZ_JAXMJJ010000009.1, read as the reverse complement.
GGGTCTGCCGCTGGCCGCGATGTTCGCTGTGGTTAACGCGATGTGGCTGGAGATGCAGGAAGACAGCCGCAAGATCGGCAGTCTGGACGAGGCTGAGGATTAACGCAGCCACAAGCCTTCGCGCTTCAACACAAATCTAATCGCCTGCTCGCGCCGGGGCAGATAGTCGCGGTCAAACAACGCCCGCACCTTTTTGCCCCGGTTCTGATAAATCATCAGCCGCGCAGGCTCGTGATCCCGCAAGATCCGCCGCAGATCCTTTTGCAAGGCGACCTGCTCCAGCACCTCAACCACCCGATCACTTTCCCGTGCGTAAAGCAGCGGCAAGGTGCGGTAATGGCAAGTCACAGCGCCATCCAGCCCCGCAAGGTCCGGCCCCGGACGCCCGCCGCCAAAGCTGTGGATGACCAAGGGCAACGCGATCTGGTCCAGCCAGGGGTAAATCTCCTGACAGACCAAAGCCTCAGGCCGATCATCCCGGATCGTCAGCGCATAGTCCAAAAACCGCTGCCCGAACGCCTTCGGGCTGGCATGAAAGAACCACCCCGCGTTGAAATACAGGAACCTCTGCCAGTAATTCGCGGGCTGGTTGGGATCAATCGTGTCCTCAAACCGCAACCCGAACCGATCATACAGGGCCTTCCACGTCGCCGCTAAGTCCGGCCCATATAACTCTTGGCTCGGCCAAGTCCCCTCCCGCCGCATCGAGGCCGAGGGCTTGCTGAAATCAAACCCTACCGTGTCGAAATTGCCGGTGACCAGCGTGTCAGTATCCAGAAACAAGAACGGCTGATCCGGCAGGGCCGCCAAAGCCTCAATCTTGTTGCCATGCGGATAGCTTTGCCCGAAATGCCGCGCCTCAAACGGCAGAAACTCCGCCCCAAGCTCCTGTAGCATCCCCCGCACCGCCGCATCCGTCACCGCCACAGATTTCTGCCAAGCCCCGCCTTGCTGCGGTTCCGCCAGATACAATTTGCCGGCAAAATTCGGGTTGGTCGCCCGCAAACTGGCCGCCAACAGCAACGCCTCATATTGCAGCCGCCCCGATTGCACCACCGCGACGATATTGAACGCTTGCCGCGCGGGCTTGGGATCGGTCATGTTTCTCTCGCGGGGATTGGCCCCCGTGCTGCTGCTGTTGGCGCGACATTAGGCGCGATTGCGCGGCAGCAAAAGCAAAAGGAGGTTCAGATGATTAGGAATTGCCTGATTGTTGCCGCCATCGCGACAATGCCCCCCGTCGCCATAGCGACAATGCCCACCGCTGCCTTGGCCGAAAACTTCACCACCGCCGCCGAGATCAAGCCGATCCTCGACGCCACCCGCGCCAACTGGATCGCGGTGCGCGAATATGATGGCAAGGATCTGTTGTATTTCACCCATCTTCTGGCATGGCGCTGCGGGCTTTCGGAAATCCGCTACGGATTGAACGGAGCTGCCCCCGACAAAATCTGGCCGATGGAACCCTGCTATGACACCGAGCCGCAGCCCAACGCGCTGAAGATGGAGGGGGCAGAGATCTACCTCACCGAGCCGCTCGGCTCAATCCAGACCATCAACGTCAGCGTCACCTACGACGATGGCAGCGAGGCCAGCGCCGATTTCAACCGCGCCGCCGTGATGACGCCTTAGGCTGCTTCTTGGTATAATACTCGGGCCGGGGCAATCGACGCTAACCTCAAGAGCCTCCGGCGGGAGTATTTTCAAAAGAGCAAATCCTCAGCGCGCAGGGGTGAACCGCAGCGACAGGCAAGACATGCCGCCATCCAGCTTGGCGCATTCGCTGTTGCCGATCTCGCGCACGGTATAGCCCGCCTGCTCCAACGTCACGCGGGTCTTCGCAAAGCCCGCAGGCATGATCACCAGATCGTTGAAGCGGATGGTATTGGCGCAGGCTTCCTCGCCATCGGCGACATAGATCACCTTATAGCCGTCAAAACACCCCGACGCCGCCAGCCGCTTGGTCGACAGAATCGTCTCAGCATCCAGCAGCGAGCAGTCGGTTTTGAAATGCAAAACCCCCGGCGGCGTGAACACTTCGCGCACCGTATAGCCCCAATCCGCCACCAGCCGCGTCAGCTCCGCCACACCGGCGGCATTGGTGCGCGCCGAACGCCCCACCAGAATCTCGGTCTCGGTGGTCAGAATATCGCCGCCCTCGATGAAGCTGTCTGCCCCCTCAATCCGCAGCACTTGGCCATACAACGCCTGCAAATGCGGCGCCATTTCAGCCGCTTCCCCCAGACGCGAGGGCGCGCCGGGCCGCATCACCACAGCGCCTTCGGGCAGGCACAGCGCGGTATCCTCGACAAACACCGAATCCGGGAAAGCCTCCAGCGCGGCCAATTCCACTACTTCTGCCCCGGTCGAACGCAATGCCGCGATGTAATCGGCGTGATGCGCCTGCATCAGGGCCAGATCCGGCATGCCGGTATCCACCGCACGCAATCCGGCAATGATGCTGGCCGACGGGCGGCGGGTGATGGCATGGCTGAAGGTGTAAGACCGCATGAAAGGCTCCTGATCCGAAACTTTGGCGAGCCTAGCGCAAAGCCAATCCGCCCGCAAATCCATGCGCGGCGCCCTTGCTGCCAAAACCGACAAGCCAAGGCCTAAGCCATTGGTCTGTCATCTTATTTTGGAAAGATGGTGGGCGATCTTGGAATCGAACCAAGCATGAGTCGCCTCGGCGGAGTTACAGTCCGCTGCCGCACCTTGCAGCATATCGCCCACTGCGGCGGTGATTACCGAAGCCCACCGGGGGCGTCAAGGGCGGATCGGAGGAATTTTCAAAGCTTTCGCCTTGCGCCCAAACCCCGCAGCCCGCATTGTCGCGCCCGGATGAACGGGGGCTGATACGCGATGTCGGGTGATAAAAAACCAACTTGGGTTGTGGACAAAGAACGCAACCGTCGGGCCGAGGCGCGCGAAACCGTCTGGCTGTTTGGTCTGCACGCGGTGCGCGATGCGCTGATGAACCCCGCGCGTGAAAAGATCCGTCTGGTTGTCACCAAGAACGCCCTCGACAAGCTGGAAGAGGCCGTGGCCTTTTCCAAAATGGAGCCTGAACTCTCTGACCCGCGCAGTTTTTCGGTGCCGATCGACGAAGGCTCGGTGCATCAGGGGGCGGCTTTGGAGGTCAAGGCGCTAAACTGGGGCAAGCTGGCCGATGTGGCGATTTCCGGGGCAGGCGAGCCGCTGATCGTGCTCTTGGACCGCGTTACCGACCCGCATAACGTTGGTGCAATCCTGCGCTCTGCCGAAGTGTTTGGCGCGCGTGCCGTCGTCGCCCCCCGCCACCATTCCGCCCCGGAAACCGGAGCTCTGGCCAAAACCGCCAGCGGCGCTTTGGAGCGTCAGCCTTACCTCAAAGTCACCAACTTGGCCGAGGCAATGGTAGAGCTGAAAGACATGGGCTACACCCTGATCGGCCTTGATGGCGACGGCACCATCGAGCTGTCTGCCGCGATGGCCTTGGTCGGCAAACGCCCGGTGGCCTTGGTTTTGGGCGCTGAAGGCCCCGGCCTGCGCGAAAAAACCCGCGAAACCTGCGATATGATCGCCCGCATCCCGTTCGTGGGCGAATTTGGCAGCCTCAACGTCTCGAACGCCGCCGCTGTGGGCCTCTACGCTGCCGCAACGCGCTAGATTTTATCTAAAGTTTGGGTTCATCCTGGCGAAAATACTCTGGGTGCCTATTGGTTTTGCCATCGGCTCGAAAAACCAATAGGCGGGGGGCAAGCCCCCAAAGATTCGCCGCACTTGCATTATCACAAATGCGCGACCGGGCCTTTAATCTGGCCCTGTGACATCCATATCAATAGCACGCGAGCCGGAACCCTCGCGGTGCCTGTTTACTGTCCCTCGTTCCACACCTTGACGTCCGGCCCACGGGTTGATCCTGTGCCCCGGACGTCTTTTTATCTGGAGCCTGCCATGCTGCACAGCACCGATGCCGAAATCCGCGACATTCTGAGCAATGTGCAGACCATCGCCGTGGTCGGCTGGTCGCCGAAACCGGATCGCCCCAGCCACGGTGTCGCGCGGTTTCTTGCCCAGCAAGGCTACCGGGTGATCCCGGTCAATCCGGGGCAGGCGGGGCAGATGGCCTTGGGGGAAGTGGTGCGCGCCAGCCTCACCGAGATCGAAGACGGTGTGGATATGGTCGACATCTTTCGTCGCTCAGAGGAAGCAGGCGCTGTGGTGGATGAGGCATTGGCGGCCTTCCCGAACCTCAAAGCCGTCTGGATGCAGCTTGGCGTAACAGATGCCGACGCCGCCAAACGCGCCGAAGATCGCGGTGTTGTGGCGATCATGAATCGCTGCCCGGCGATTGAAATTCCAAGGCTCGGCATCGCGCGCAAGTCTTAACAAACCGTTAAAGACACAAGACTAACCCATTGATTCTATGTAGGTGACGGGTCTGTCCACACGCGGACACCCTTCGCCGCACAGCGTTTACACTGCCGATACCCACCTGCCACGGCCTCGTCTGCGGCAGCAAAAATCCGCAGATTCTTCCGCAAAGGTGGGCGCGACGGGCAGCCAAAATCACAATATATCCCGGTGCTGGAAACCCCATAAAACCCCGCCCGCACGGCCTTGCCCAGCAGATCCGCCCAGTCCTGATCGCTGGCCGGGGTGCCTCCTGTTACCGCCATTTCAAAACCCGCCCATCCAGCGCCGCCAACCCCGCCGCGATCAACCCAAATCCGGCCAACTGCCGCGCCAAAATCGGCTCGCCGAGAAACACCGCCCCCAGCAAGCAAGCCGAAACCGGCACCAGAAACGTCACCAGCATAAGATTGGTTGGCCCAGCGGAGGCCAGCAGCCGGAAATAGATCAGATAGGCCAACGCTGTCGAGAACGCCGCAATCGCCAGCACCGCCCCGATCACCGACGGCCCCGGCATGGGCAGGTTCCAAGGCTGATCCACCACCAGCCAGATCGGAGCCAGCATCACCGCCGCCGAGGCCACCTGCCCGAAAGCCGTGGCCAGCGGCGGCACCCCAAGCGCGCGGAACCGCCGCCCCCAGATCCCCGCCAGCCCGTAAGAAAACGCCGCCCCCAGACAGGCAAGACTGGCCCAAAGATCGCCGACAGCCGCGCCGCCCATCATCACCACCACGCCCGCAAATCCGCAGGCCAGCCCTGCTGCCTTCGGCACGGTGATCTTCTCCTCGGTCAACAAATGCGCCAACACAACGCCCCACAAAGGCGTCGTCGCGTTCAGGATCGAGGCCATGCCACCACTGATCCGCCCCTGCGCCAACACGAACAGAGTGAAGGGCACCGCATTGTTCAGCAGTCCCATCACTGCCAGCGCGCGCCACACCGGAAACCCACGCGGAAACGCTGTCTTGCTGACCCACAAAGCCAGCGCCAGACATGCAGCGCCAAGACCGACCCGCCCCCAAACCACGCTCAGCGTCGGCAGCCCCCGCAGCGCAATCTCGACAAAAAAGAATGACCCGCCCCAAAGTAGGGACAGGATCACCAAACGATTCCAATCTTTGACGGACATAGGCGGCTCCTCTATCAGCCGCCAGATAAACCGGGTCGTCCCGCGAAGGCGACCCGGTTTATGCTATTTCACCCGGGTCCAGGTTTGCTTCGAGCAAATCAATCCGCCCGCCACGCATCCCGCCAGCTTCAGCGAGTCGCCGTTCAAGGTAATCGTACCGTAGTAGATTTTGTTGTTCGAAGGCCTCCAAACCTGCCCTTCATACTCGCCACCTCCTTGCGGAGCCATGTCGATCACCAGCGTTTTACCAAGGTTCTCGGATTTATACTCCGCGCCATCTTTGAACGTCCGGGCGATCTTGCCGCAGAAGTTAGCACCACAAGGTGCCATTGTGACGAAAGCAAAAGCCCCATCGTCTTCCTGCGTTTGCCAAACCCCTTCCACCGCATCTGCAAAGGCAGCACTTGCACCCAAAGTCAGGGCTGCGGCGAGTATCAGTTTCTTGATCATTGTCTTCCTCCCTCAAGGACTTTTGCAAGTTTGCCTGCAATTCGGGGCAAATCAACACTGACGTAGGGTCGCGCGGGTCTTGGCAATCGCGGCCATGCGGCCTAAAGCCTGCGGCAACGATGGAGGCGGCAATGATCCTATACCCGGCGATTGATCTCAAAGACGGCCAATGCGTGCGGCTGCTGCGCGGTGAGATGTCAGAGGCAACCGTATTCGGCGATGACCCGGCGGCGCAGGCGCTGAAGTTTCAGGACGCAGGCTGCGAGTGGCTGCATCTGGTTGATCTGAACGGCGCGTTTGCCGGGGCTCCGGTCAATGCGGCGGCGGTCGAAGCGATTTTGGCGGCGGTGAAGGTTCCAGCGCAGTTGGGTGGCGGCATTCGCGATATGGCGACGATTGCGATGTGGCTGGAAAAGGGGCTGTCGCGGGTGATCCTGGGGACGGTGGCCGTGGAAAATCCTGACCTCGTGCGCGAGGCGGCGAAGGCGTTTCCCGGCAAGGTGGCGGTTGGCATTGATGCCCGCAAGGGCTTCGTTGCCACCAAAGGCTGGGCGGTGGAGACGACGGTAAAGGTCACCGACCTTGCACGCAGCTTTGAAGACGCAGGTGTCGCCGCGATCATTTACACCGACATTGACCGCGACGGCGCGATGCAGGGGCCGAACCTTGAGGCAACCGAGGCTTTGGCACGGGCTGTCAGCATCCCGGTGATCGCGAGTGGCGGCGTTTCCCGCATGGAAGACTTGATCGCGCTGCGCGATACCGGGGTGATCGCGGGGGCGATCTCTGGTCGCGCACTGTATGATGGAGCGATTGATCTCAGCGCGGCTTTGAAGGCGTTGCAACTCTAAGGTCATTCTCTGTGCTCAAATATCCTCGGGGTGAGGCGCAGCCGAGGGGGCGAGCCCCCTTTCGCCGTCCCGTCGCAAGCGATAAGGTCAAATCATGCTGAAAACTCGCCTGATCCCCTGCCTTGATGTCGCCGATGGCCGTGTGGTCAAGGGGGTGAATTTCGTCTCGTTGCGCGATGCGGGCGATCCGGTGGAAGCCGCGCGCGCCTATGATGCGGCGGGGGCAGATGAGTTGTGTTTTCTGGATATTCACGCGACGCATGAAAATCGCGGCACGATGTTCGATCTGGTGACGCGGACGGCTGAGGCCTGCTTCATGCCGCTGACCGTGGGCGGTGGGGTGCGCACGCATGAGGATGTGCGGGCGTTACTGCTGGCGGGGGCGGATAAGGTGTCGTTCAACTCGGCGGCGGTCGCCAATCCCGATGTGGTGGCGGAAGCGGCGGATCGGTTTGGCAGCCAGTGCATCGTGGTGGCGATTGATGCCAAGACGGTCAGCCCCGGCAAGTGGGAGATTTTCACCCATGGCGGGCGCAAGGCCACCGGGATTGATGCGGTGGAATTCGCGCGGTTGGTGGTTGCCAAGGGGGCGGGAGAGATCTTGCTGACCTCGATGGACCGGGACGGCACGCGGGCGGGGTTCAATCTGGGCCTGACCCGGGCGGTGTCGGATGCGGTGTCGGTGCCGGTGATTGCATCGGGTGGGGTGGGCACGTTGGAGCATCTGGTCGAGGGCGTCACCAAGGGAGGTGCATCGGCGGTGCTGGCGGCTTCGATCTTTCACTTTGGTGAGTTTTCGATTGGCGAGGCCAAGCAATATATGGCGGCAGCGGGTATTCCGATGAGGTTGACATGAGCGCGCTGGAGCGGTTGAGCGAGACGATTTTTGCCCGCAGATCGGCGGACCCGGAGAGTTCTTGGACGGCGAAATTACTGGCCAAGGGGCCGGAGAAATGCGCCGAGAAGTTCGGGGAAGAGGCCATTGAGGCGATCATTGAGGCGGTGAAGGGGGACCGGGTCAAGTTGACCTCGGAGGCGGCCGATGTGGTGTATCATCTGTTGGTGATGCTGGCTTCTCGGGATGTATCGCTCGCGGACGTAGTCGCGGAATTGGAGCGGCGCGAGGGGGTTTCTGGGATTGTGGAGAAGGCGGCGCGGTAGCGGTCCCGAGTTGGGACCATTGGGTGTCTTGAATGATATCAGTAGGTTGTGGTTTTGATTTAAGAGATTGTTAACGATTGCGCTGGGTTTGGCGGTGGAGCCTCCGGCGGGAGTATTTAGGCCAATGTGAAATTGTTTAGGGGTTTCGGGTTTTATCCGAACACCGACCAGCCCATGCCGCGGGCGAGTTTTTCCACGGCGATGGAGCCGAGTTTGGAGTTGCCATACTCGTTCAGGCCCGGCGACCAGACCGCGATTGAGGCTTTGCCGGGGGCAATCGCCAGAATACCGCCGCCGACGCCGGATTTGCCGGGAAGGCCGACGCGATAGGCGAATTCGCCTGAGGCATCGTAATGGCCGCAGGTCATCATCAGCGCGTTGATGCGGCGGATGCGGGCGATGGAGACCAGTTTCGGGCAGCCGGGGGCGCCGAGAAGAAAGCGGCCTGCGCGGGCGAGCTGGGTGGTGGTCATCTCGACGGCGCATTGGTGGACGTAGGTGCCGATGGCGAGTTGGGTCGGGTTGCGCAGGTTGCCCATCGCGGCCATGAATTCGGCAAGCGCGATGTTGCGGTGGGCGGTGGCTTGTTCGGATTTCGCCACGGCCTGATTGATGGTGATGCTCTCATCTTCGGCGGCGGCCTGAATGAAGCGCAACAGTTCCGCCAGCACCTCGCGCGGTTGCCGACCTTGCAGGATCGCGTCCGTCACGGCAATCGCGCCCGCGTTGACGAAGGGATTGCGCGGGATGCCGTTTTCTTGCTCGAGTTGCAGGATCGAGTTGAAGGCGAGGCCAGAGGGCTCGCGGCCGACCCGCGCCCATATCTGATCCCCCAAGCGGCCCAAGGCGATGGCGAGGGTGAAGACCTTCGAGATTGACTGGATCGAGAACGGGGTTTGCGCATCGCCTGCGGTGAGGACCTCGCCAGAGGACAGGGCCACCGCAATGCCGAATTGCTGCGGGTCGATTTTCGCCAGTTCGGGGATGTAATTGGCGACTTTACCGCGATCTGTGGCATCGCCCATCTCGGTCGCGATCTGGTCGAGCAGATCCTGCATCGCTTACGGCTTCCAGCGCAGAAAATTGGCGATCAGGCGCAGGCCGGTGGCTTGGCTTTTCTCGGGATGGAACTGCATCCCCACCATCGTATCGCGACCAATGATGGCAGTGATGTCACCGGCGTAATAGACATGGGCGAGCCGTTCGGCGGGGTTTTCAACGCGGAAATGGTAGGAATGGACGAAATAGGCATGGTCGCCGGTCTTGATGCCTGCGAGCACCGGATGCGGGTGGTCTATCACCAGATCATTCCAGCCCATATGCGGGACTTTCAGGGCAGGGTCGGCGGGGGTGATCTTGACGACTTCACCCGGAATCCACGCAAAACCTTTGGTGTCTTGATATTCGCGGCCCCATGTCGCCATCATCTGCATGCCGACGCAGATGCCGAGGAAGGGGCGGGCGCGGGTGGTTACCGCCTCTTCGATGGCCTCAAACAGCCCGCCATAAGTGCCTAAGGCGCGCCGACAAGACGGGAATGCGCCGTCTCCGGGCAACACGATGCGGTCGGCGCGGGCGACATCCTCGGGGCGTGAGGACACGAGGACTTCGCCTGCATCAGCCTCAACGGCCATGCGTTGGAAGGCCTTTTCGGCGGAGTGCAGGTTGCCGGAATCGTAGTCGACGAGGACGGTGAGCATATTTTTACCTATCGCGCGGCTGGAGCGTGGGATGCCTCCGGCGGGGATATTTGAGCAGAGAGGATGACCTAAGCGGCAGTAAAGATTGGGTTAAAGCGCGCCCTTGGTGGACGGCAGCACGCCTGCCATGCGCGGGTCAGGCTCGACAGCTTCGCGCAAGGCGCGGGCGACCGATTTGAAGGCGGCTTCGGCGATGTGGTGGCTGTTGATGCCATGGACCTTATCGACATGCAGGGTGATGCCGCCATGGGTGGCAAGCGCTTGGAAGAATTCGCGCACCAGTTCGGTATCAAACGTGCCGATTTTGGCGGCGGTGAAGTCGACGTTCCAGACGAGGAAGGGCCGCGCGGAAAGATCCAGCGCGCAGGCTACTTGCGTGTCGTCCATCGCAAGGCGGAAATGGCCGTAGCGGCGGATGCCCTTTTTGTCGCCCAAAGCGCGGGTCAGGGCCTGGCCCAAGGCGATGCCGACATCCTCGACGGTGTGGTGATCGTCGATGTGCAGATCGCCGTTGGCCTGAACGGTGAGGTCGATCAGCGAGTGGCGGGCGAGCTGATCCAGCATGTGGTCGAAGAAGCCTACTCCGGTGGCGATTTCGCTGCGACCGGTGCCGTCAAGGTTGATGGCAACGCTGATCTTGGTCTCATTGGTGTTGCGGGTGATCTCGGCGCTGCGCATCGGCGGACTCCTGCTTAGGGTTGCGGCCTTATAGGGCGGGGGGGGCGGTTTGGAAAGGCTTTGGCTGCTGGACCTTTACGCGATGATGCCTATTGTGGCGCGGATATTTGGCGGCAATCTGGTGAGACATGACAACATATACCTGCTTCAAGGCCTATGACATTCGCGGCAAACTTGGCGACGAGTTGAACCCGGACATTGCCCGGCGGATCGGGCGGGCGTTTGCCGAGGGCCTGGGAGCGAAGCGGGTGGTGCTGGGGCAGGATTGCCGCGCGTCTTCGGCGGAGTTGGCGGCAGCGGTGGCCGAGGGGCTGGTGGCGGCTGGGGTCGAGGTGATGGATCTGGGCCTGAGTGGAACCGAAGAGATGTATTTTGCCACCACGGCGCTGGATGCCGATGGCGGCATCGAGGTGACGGCCTCGCATAATCCGATGGATTACAATGGCATGAAAATGGTGCGGCGCGGGTCTGCTCCGCTGGATGCAGCGTCTGGGCTGGCGCGGATCAAGGCTTTGGCGGAGAGCGGAGCGTTTGCACCGGATCAGCCGGGGGGGCGTGTGGTCGATGCAAGCGGGACGCGGGCAGGGTTTGTCGAACGGGTGCTGTCGTTTGTTGATCTTGGTGCGCTGCGGCCTTTGAAGATCGTGGTGAACGCGGGCAATGGCGCCGCGGGGCCGACGTTTGATGCGATTGCCGAGGCGCTGGCTGCGAAGGGGGCTCCGTTGGAGTTCGTGCGGATGCATCACGACCCGGATGGCAGTTTTCCGAATGGTATCCCGAACCCGTTGCTGCCGGAAAACCAGCCGGTGACGGCGGCGGCGGTGCTGGCGGCGGGGGCGGATATGGCGGTGGCCTGGGATGGTGATTTCGACCGCTGCTTCCTGTTTGACGGTAATGGCGCCTTCGTGCCGGGGGAATATGTGGTCGGGCTGCTGGCCGATGTGTTTGTCGCCAAAGAGCCGGGGGCGGTGATCATCCATGATCCGCGGGTGATCTGGAACACCCAGGACGTGGTGGCGCGGGCGGGTGGCAAGGCTGTGGCCTCGCGCACCGGGCATGCGTTTCTGAAGCAGGCGTTGCGCGATACCGGCGCGGTTTATGGTGGCGAGATGTCGGCGCACCACTATTTCCGCGATTTCATGTCCTGCGATTCCGGGATGATCCCGTGGTTGTTGGTGGCGGAGTTGATGGGGCGGACCGGGCTGTCGTTGGCCGATCTGCTGGCCGAGCGGCGGGCGGCGTTCCCGTCTTCGGGCGAGATCAACTTCCGCGTGAAGGATGCCAAGGCCGTGGTGGCACGGATCGAAGCGGTTTATGCGCCGAAAGCGCTGGCACGCGATGATCTGGACGGGCTGTCACTGGATTTCGGGGATTGGCGGTTCAATCTGCGCTCGTCCAACACCGAGCCATTGCTGCGGCTGAATGTCGAGTCGCGTGGGCGGGTGGATTTGGTTGAAGCTGCTGTGGCCGAGATTTCGGCTTTGATCGGGTCGGTGGGCTGAGACGGTGGAAGCCTCCGGCGGGGATATTTAACAACAGATGAAATCCCGCGAAAGGATTTGCTCTTTTTGAAATACTCAGCCCGGAATGCTTTGGCATTCCGGGTAGCCGGAGGCGCTTTCTTGGCTACATCACAGCACCAATTTGCCACGGCACGAACTCGGCGCCGCCGAAGCCCAACTCTTCAGAGAATGTGCGTTGGCCCGAGGCCACGGCGATGACTTTCTCAAGGATTTCAGCGCCTTTCGCGGCGATGCTCACGCCGTTTGTGAGGATGTCGCCGCAGTTGATGTCCATGTCTTCGGCCATGCGGGCATACATTTCACTGTTGGTCGCAAGCTTGATGCAGGGGCTGGGTTTGTAGCCGGACACTGATCCGCGTCCGGTGGTGAAGATGATCATCGTGGCCCCGGAAGCAATTTGGCCGGTGACGGAACAGGGGTCGTAGCCGGGGCTGTCCATATAAGTGAAACCGGGGGTGGTGATCGGTTCGGCAAATTTATAGACGCCGACCAAGGGTGCTGTGCCGCCTTTAGCAACCGCGCCGAGGGATTTTTCCAGGATCGTGGTCAAGCCGCCCTTTTTGTTGCCGGGCGATGGGTTATTGTCCATCTCGCCGCCGTTGCGGGCGGTGTAGTCTTCCCACCACTGGATGCGTTCCAGCAGTTTGTCGCCGACTTCTTTCGACACCGCACGGCGGGTCAGCAGGTGTTCGGCACCGTAAATCTCAGGAGTTTCCGACAGGATCGTGGTGCCGCCCATCTGCACCAGCAAGTCGGACATATGTCCCAGCGCCGGATTTGCGGTGATGCCGGAGTAGCCGTCAGAGCCGCCGCATTGCAGACCGATCATCAGCTTGGAAACCGGGGCGGGGGCGCGGGCGGTGTGGCTGGCGACCTCGGCCATTTCACGCAGAACCTTCAGGCCTGCCGCGATGGTGGCGCGGGTACCGCCGGTTTGCTGAATGGTCATGTAGCGGAAATTGCCATCCGGGCGCAGCCGACCTTGGCCGACCAGATCGGGCACCTGCATCACTTCGCAGCCTAAACCTATCAGCAGGATGCCGCCGAAATTGGCGTTGCGGGCATAGCCTTTCAGGGTGCGCATCAGGGTGTCGTAGCCCTCATTCACGCCGGACATGCCGCAGCCGGTGTTGTGCACAATGGGCACAAAGCCGTCGATATTCGGCATTGACGACAGCACAGGGTCTTTCTCGGCAGCCTCGGCGATGAAGCGGGCGACCGAGCCCGAGCAGTTCACCGAAGTGAGAATGCCGATGTAATTGCGGGTGCCAACCTGGCCATCGGCGCGGTGGTAGCCCATGAACTCGCGCGGCGGCAGGGCGGGCAGCGGGTGGCTTTCCGAACCTATGGCGTAATCGTCGGTGTGCGGCCCCATGCCCAGATTATGGCTGTGGATATGCGCGCCGGGGGGGATATCGACCAAAGCCTGACCGATGATCTGGCCGTAGCGGATCACCTGTTCACCAGTTGCAATCGGTCGGGTTGCGATCTTGTGGCCACGGGGAATCGCTTGGGTGGTGGCGATATCAAGACCGCCCGGTTGTGCGCCAGCAGGCAGATCGACCAAGGCGATCACCAGATTATCGGCTGGATTCAACCGTATCACGCTTTGATTGCTTTGTAACATTTTGCTGTCGCCTTTGCTTGATCCCGAGGCGCGGCTCGGCTAACATGTTAGCATGTTACAGCCCGATGTCGCCTTCCCACAAGACCCGATCGCGGATAATCACCGCTTGCAACCGCTTGAAGCGTTCTCTGGATCGCTTGGCGCGAAGGTCTATCAGACGCTCCGGCAGGCGATTTTATCGCTGAGTTATCGCCCCGGTGAAATCCTGCGCAAGCCTGAGATTTGTACCGAACTGGGCGTCTCGCGCAGCCCGGTGTCGGATGCGGTGGCGCGGCTGGCGGGGGAAGGGCTGGTCGATGTGGTGCCACAAGCCGGCACCTATGTGGCGCGGTTTTCGATGGCCGAAATTCGCGAAGGCGCGTTTCTGCGGGAAGCGATTGAGTTGCAAGCGATTGAAATGGTGGCCGAAAGCATCAGCGATGAGCAGTTGGTGACGCTGCGGCGCAATATCACCGTGCAGGCGGCGCTTTTGGCGGACAGCGATTTTCCCGGATTTTACCAGTTGGACGGCGAGATGCACGAGTTGATCCGCAGCTTCACCGGCTTTCGTAAACTGTCGACGGTGGCGGAAACCGCTTGGGTGCATGTCGAGCGGGCGCGGCGGTTAGTGTTGCCGGTGGATGGCCGGGTAAATGCCACCTTGGACGAGCATCGGGCGATTTTGGCGGCATTGGAGGCGCGCGATCCGGTGGCGGCACGGGCGGCGATGCGGGCGCATCTGCGCAAGCTGGTGACCTATCTGGAGCCATTGGAGCGCAGTCACCCGGAGTTGTTTAATCCTTGAGAGGGCGGTCTGCTGAGAGCCAAAAGCGGGGGGTTCCCCCTGCGCGGCGAAGGGCGGCTTCCCCCGTGGGATACTTGAGCAAAGAGGATGACAATTTTAGATAAGGTTTCGTCAAACCGGGGCATCTGGGTGCAGCAAGCCTTGGGCTTTCAGATCGGCCCAGAGTTCGGGCGGAATCTCGGTCTGTGCTGCGGTGACGTTGCTGTCCATCTCGGCGACGCCCTGACCGCCGGGGATGTTTGAGACGACCGCCGGATGGCGCAACGGGAACTGGAAGGCGGCATCGACGAGGCGGACACCGTGGGCTGCACAGGCGGTTTGCAGGGCGGTGACGCGGGCGAGAATGGCCTCGGGGGCGGGATCGTAGTTGTAGAACGCGCCGGGTTTCGGGCCGGTGGCGAGAATGCCGGAGTTGTAGGGGCCGCCGATGACGATGCCGACGCCGCGTTTTGTCGCGAGCGGCAGGAAGCTGGCGAGTGGGGCTTGTTCGAGCAGCGTGTAGCGGCCCGCGAGAAGGAACAGGTCGAAATCGCCGCGCTCCAGCAGCCATTGGCAGGGTTGCCATTCGTTGACGCCCGCGCCGAAGGCCTTGATCACACCTTGGTCGCGCAATTCCAGCAGGGCGCGGTAGCCGCCGGACATGAATTCGCTGAGTTTGGCGTCAAGACCGGATTGCGAGCGGTGGTTGGCGACGTCAAGATCATGGGCGTAGAGGATGTCGATGCGGTCAAGGCCGGTGCGTTCAAGCGACGCATCCAGCGAGCGCATCACGCCATCGTAGCTGTAGTCATAGACCTCATTCCGGGCGGGGACTTCAAACCATTTGCCGATGCCGTCACGCTGATCGGGCGCGCAGGGGCGCAGATGGCGGCCGATTTTCGTTGAGATGACATAGGCATCGCGGGGCTTGCCGCGCAGGAAATGGTTCAGCCGGGTTTCCGACAGGCCCAATCCGTAGAGGGGCGCGGTATCGAAATAGCGCACACCAGCTTCCCAGGCGCGGGTCAGGATGGCTTGGGCGTCAGCTTCGGAAATTGCGCGGTAAAGGTTTCCGATCGGGGCCGCGCCAAAGCCCAGCTCGGTGAAATCCAAGCCGCCATTGCCCAAACGATCCCAATGTCTAATCCGCATCATTGTCCCCTTCGATTTCACTGACATGCTAGTATGTTCTGCCTTCCCGGCCAATGGCTTTCGCGCTAGCCTTTGCAAAACGGGAGGGTTTTTATGACACGCTTTGCGCAGGTGTTTGGGGCGAAGAAGCCGGTGATTGCGATGGTGCATCTGGGGGCGATGCCGGGGACGCCGCTGCATGATGCGCAGGCAGGGGTCGAAGGGATTATCGCCGGGGCCGCGGCGGATTTGGCGGCGCTGCAGGCGGCGGGCTTTGATGCGGTGATGTTCGGCAATGAGAATGATCGGCCCTATGAATTGAAGGTGGATCAGGCGAGCACGGTGACGATGGGCTATGTGATTGGGCGGTTGCGGGGGCAGATTACCGTGCCGTTTGGGGTGAATGTGCTGTGGGATCCGATGGCGACGATGGCTTTGGCGGCGGCGACTGGGGCGGCTTTCGTGCGGGAGATTTTCACCGGAACCTATGCCTCGGATATGGGGGTCTGGGCACCGGATGCCGGGGCGGCTTTGCGCTATGGTCAGCGGATCGGCGCGGGTGGCGTGGCGAAATTGTATAACGTTTCGGCAGAGTTCGCGGGGTCTTTGGATCCACGGTCGTTGCCGGATCGGGCGCGTTCGGCGGTGTTTTCCTCGATCCCGGATGCGGTGCTGGTCTCGGGCGCGATCACCGGGGAAGCCGCAAAGATGGTCGATCTGGAGGCGGTGAAGCGGGTGCTGCCAAACACGCCCGTACTGGCGAATACCGGGGTGAAGCATGACACGGTGGCCGAGGTATTGCGGGTGGCGGACGGCTGCATTGTGGGGTCGGCTTTGAAGCATGGCGGCGATACTTGGGCCGCAGTTGATCCAGTGCGGGCGCGCGATTTCATGGACCGCGTGCGCGCGGTGCGGGGGGCATGATGCAGGCGTTGCTGAAAGAACTGATGCTGGTGCCCGGTTTGTCAGGCTATGAAGAACGCGTCGCGGGCTGCATTGCGCGGCATCTTGATGGCTTTGGAATTGCGCATCGCAGCGACCGTTTGGGCAATCTGATCGCGACTATGCCGGGCGATCCTGATGCGCCTTCGGTGATGGTGTTCACCCATATGGATCAGCTGGGGTTCATCATCCGCAAGGTCGAGGAGTCGGGCCTGATCCGATTAGAGCGGCTGGGTGGGGTGCCAGAGCGGGCCTTGGCTGCGCAGGCGGTGCTGATCTGCACCGATCAGGGTGATCTGCCGGGGCTGATTGCCAACAAAAGCCACCATGCCACCACGCCGGAGGAGAAGTATCGGGTGGTGCCATATGCTGAACTTTACGTCGATGCGGGCTTTACCGGCCGTGCCGAGGCCGAGGCGGCAGGGGTCCGCATCGGCTGTCCGGTGGTTTATTTGCCCCGCGTGATTGATCTGGCGGGGGATAGGATGGCAGGCACATCGGTGGATGATCGCGCGGGCTGTGCGGCGCTGATTGAGCTGGGGCGGCGGCTGGTGGGGCGTTCAGGTGGCCCGACGGTGCATCTGGTCTGGTCGGTGCAAGAGGAGTACAACCTGCGCGGCGTGCTGCCGGCGGCGACCGCCTGCGCGCCGGATATTGCCTTGCAGATTGACTTGCTGTTGGCCTGCGACACCCCGGATATGACCGGGCGCGGTGAGGTGACATTGGGCGGTGGGCCGGGGATTTCACTGTATTCCTTCCACGGGCGCGGCACTTTGAACGGGGTTATTCCGCATCCGGCCTTGGTGAAGTTGTTTGAGGCGGCGGCCGAGGCGCGCGGGCTGTCGCTGCAACGTTCCGCACATACCGGGGCGCTGACCGATCTGTCCTATATCCAGTTCATGGGAACGGAAGGCGTTGCCTGCTTGGATGTGGGTTTCCCGATGCGTTACAGTCACTCTGCCTTGGAAGTGCTTGATATGGGCGATCTTTCCGGCATGGTCGACCTGCTGGAACAGGCATTGTCGCAGATTGGTCCGGGCTTTGATCTAAGCCGGAAGCCGCGATGAGCTGCACCCTTGGCGTCGATATTGGCACGTTTGAGACCAAGGGCGTGCTGGTCGATGCCTCGGGTGCCATCGTGGCGCAAGCCACGCGCTCGCATAAAATGCTGGTGCCGCAATCGGGCTGGGCCGAGCATCGCGCCGAGGAAGATTGGTGGGGTGATTTTGTATTTGTTGCCAAGGAGTTGTTGGCCGAGTCTCAGGTAAAACCTGAAGATGTTGTCGCCGTTGCTTGCTCGGCCATTGGCCCCTGTATGCTGCCGGTGGATGCGGCGGGCAAGCCGTTGATGAACGGTGTGCTTTATGGTGTGGACACGCGGGCGGCGGCGCAGATCACCGAATTGACCGACCGGATTGGCGCGGATCGGATCATGGCGCGCTGCGGCAATGCGCTGACCTCGCAATCGGTGGGGCCAAAGATTTTGTGGCTGAAACAAGAACGGCCCGAGATTTACGCCCAGACCGCCAAGGTGCTGTCGGCCACGCCTTACCTGACGTGGAAGCTGACCGGGGAATATGTGATCGACCACTATACGGCGGCGAATTTCTCACCCCTGTATGATGTGAACCGGCTGGCTTGGACGGATGAATTGGCCGCCGATATCCTGCCGCTGGATCGACTGCCGCGCTTGGCTTGGAGCACGGAAATTGCCGGGCATGTGACGGCGGCAGCGGCTGCGGAAACCGGGCTGGCGATGGGCACTCCGGTGACGGTGGGCACGATTGATGCGGCGGCAGAGGCGGTTTCGGTGGGGGTGAAAGATCCGGGCGAAATGATGATGATGTATGGCTCAACCATCTTCATCATCCAACTGACAGCGGAGCCGGTGCGTGACCCGCGGATGTGGTATGCGCCGTGGCTTTATCCGGGGCAGCACGCCTCGATGGCGGGGTTGGCGACCTCTGGCACGCTGACGCATTGGTTCCGCGATCAATTTGCGCGCGAATTGGGCGCGGGGGCGTTTGGCGTGTTGGCGCGCGAGGCGGCGGCGAGTCCGAAAGGCGCGAAGGGGCTGCTGTGCCTGCCGTATTTCTCAGGCGAGCGCACGCCGATCCATGATCCGGCGGCGGTGGGCGCGTTCTTTGGGCTGAACTTGACGCATGGCCGGGGCGATCTGTTTCGCGCGGTTTTGGAGGGGATCGCGTCAGGCACGGCGCATGTGATGGAGGTGTGCCGCGAATTGGGGGCGGAACCTGTGCGGGTGTTGGCGGTCGGCGGTGGGACCAAGAACGCAGTCTGGATGCAGGCGACTTCGGATATCGGGGGCGTGCCGCAGATCGTGGCGGAAAAGACCATCGGCGCAAGTTATGGCGACGCGTTTCTGGCGGCGGTGGCGGTGGGGCGGGTGTTGCCCGACGAGATCAGCGAGTGGAACCCAGTGGCGCGGGTGGTGCAGCCTGCGTTTGAGCCGGTTTATGCGCGGCAGTATCCGTTGTGGAAGCGGCTGTATCTACAGACCCGCGATATTGCGCGGGAATTGGGGGGTGGGGTGTGAAGGCATTGATGCAGGCGGCGCTGGCGGAACTGGGGGCGGTGGCGGACAGGGTGGATGAGGCGGCGGTGCAGGCCGCTTGCGTGCGGATTTTAGCGGCGCGTCGGGTGATGCTGTATGGTTGCGGGCGTGAGGGGTTGATGATGCGGGCGCTTGCGATGCGGCTCTATCATCTCGGGGTGGCGGTTTCGATGCAGGGCGATTTGACCGCGCCGCCGCTGGGGGTGGGGGATCTGTTCTTTGCAGCTTGTGGGCCGGGGGAGCTTTCGACGGTCACGGCTTTGGCGGGCGTGGCGAAGGCGGCGGGCGCTGGGGTTTTGATGGTGACGGCAGAGGTTTCCGGGGCCTCGCTGGCGCTGGCGGATCAGGTTTTGGTTATTCCGGCGCAGACGATGGCCAGTGATATGGGGGCGCGGGATTTGGCGGGGGGATCTGTGCTGCCGATGGGGTCGCTGTTTGAGGGGGCGATGTTTTTGGTGTTTGAAATCATGGTGCTGAGATTGCGGGAATTGAAGGCTGAGGCAGCTGAGGCGATGCGGGCGCGGCATACCAATATGGAGTGATGTCCACGTGTGGACATCGACTGCGTCTTAGCGAAATCAAGGTGTTAGTGGGGGACGATTCACCCTTTGTTAACCTGTGCCACCGGGGCCGGGTTTGACATCGGATCGGCTTGGGCAGGTGGTGAACCCTCCGGGGGGAGTATTTCAGAAAGAGCAATGCAAAGAAGCCGTATTTGCTCTTTTTGAAATACTCCCGCCGGAGGCATCCGGCAGGGATGCAGCGATCAGGCGTTTTTCGCGAGGAGCGCGTCGATCTCGGCGCGGGATGGCATCGACGGCGCGGTGCCGGGGCGCGTGACGGAGATGCCTGCGACAGCACAGCCGAAGCGGACGGCATCTACCACGTCGCGGCCTTCGGAGAGGGCGACGGCAAAGCCACCGTTGAAGGCGTCGCCTGCGCCGGTGGTTTCCACGACTTTGCCTACGGACATCACGGGCACATGCATCGAGCGGCTGCGGTCGCGGTAAAGCGCGCCTTTGTCACCTAGTGTCATCACCACGGCGCCGACGCCGCGGGCGAGCAAAGCGTCGGCCGCGATTTCCGCTTCGGAAATCGTTGTCACAGGGAGTCCCGTCAGGGCCTCTGTTTCGGTTTCATTCGGGGTGACGTAATCGCAGAGCGCGAGAATATCATCGCCCAACGTGGCGGCGGGGGCGGGGTTTAGGATGGTGGTGACGCCTGCGGCGCGGGCGATTTCCAGCGCGCGTTTGGCGGCGGGGATCGGTTGTTCCAGCTGGGTGACGAAGATCGCGGCGGAGGCGATGAGGTCGGATTTTTCTTCAACGTCTTGCACCGAGACGCGGCCAGCGGCACCCGGCGAGACGATGATCGCGTTGTTGCCGGTGGCTTCTTCGATGAAAATATACGCGGCCCCGGTGTAGCTTTCGGCGTCGATTTTCACCTCGGGGATCACGCCTGCTTTGGCCCAGGTGGAGCGGGCGATTTCGGCGAAAGCGTCATCGCCCAGACGGGTGATGAAATGGGTTTTACCGCCTGCCATCGCAGCGGCGACGGATTGGTTTGAGCCTTTGCCACCCGGCCCGAGCACGAAGGAATTGCCCAGGATGGTTTCGCCCATTTTGGGCTGACGCACGGCGCGGTAGGCGGTGTCGGCGACGAAGATGCCAAGGATAACAATCGGTTTTGCGGTGCTGTTCATGTTATTGCGCCTCTGGCGGGATCACGCCTTTGCGGAACATGAAGCAGCCGTAGAAGCGGCGCTCTCCGGTTTGGATCACCGCATAGGCTTCGCGGGCCATATCGTAGAAGGCGAAACGCTCGATTGAGATCATCGGGCGCGCGGAACCTTCGGCGGCGTTGATTTCGGCCTGAACCTCGGCCTGCACGGGCGGGATTTCATCGGGGGAGCCGACCACTTCCATGCGGCCTGCGAAGTCTGGCACGAAGGTATCCAGCGGGTAGACTGACAGGATGGCTTGCGCGGCTTCAGCAGAGGTGAGGTTTTCCATCCGCAGCAATTTGCCCGTCACGGTGGCGCGGGCCACCGAATCGGAGGGGAAGTTGGTATCGGCCAAAATCAGCACATCTCCGTGGCCCATTGCCCGCAGGCAGTGCAGCACTTCCGCGTTCAACCGCGGGTCAATTCCTTTGAGCATGGTGCCCTCCCTTTTGGCGTAAACACCAACATTCACAGGTTGGTTTTGTCTTGGTTCTCCACCACTCTGATTCAGAGGGACGGAGAACCGCCTTAATGTGCTGGATTCCCGCGAAGGGTCAAGCCAGCCTTTGCCCGCTGGCTTTGTCAAAGATATGCGATTGGCTGGCGTCTGGGGCCAAGGTGATGGTCTCACCGGGGCGGAAGCTGACGCGTTCGCGGAACACGGCGGTGACTTCGCGGTCCGCGATGCGGACGACAACGTGGGTTTCCGAGCCTGTCGGTTCGACCACGGCGATGGTGCCTGCAAGGCCTTCGGCGCTGGCGGTGAAGGTTTCGGGGCGCACGCCGTAAACGACCTTTTGGCCTTCGGTGGCGGTTGATCCGGGCGGCAGGGCAAGCCGCGCGCCGTCAACGTCAACCATGCCGTTTTTCACCACACCGTCGATCAGGTTCATTGAGGGCGAGCCGATAAAGGAGGCCACGAAGATGTTGGCGGGGCGGTCGTAAAGCTCTAACGGTGCGCCGACCTGCTCGATGCGGCCGCCCTGCATGACGACAATTTTATCGGCCATGGTCATGGCTTCGATCTGGTCATGGGTGACATAGACCGTGGTGGTTTTCAGGCGCTGGTGCAGTTCCTTGATCTCGGTCCGCATCTGCACGCGCAGTTTGGCGTCAAGGTTCGAGAGCGGCTCGTCAAACAGGAACACCTTGGGGTCACGCACGATGGCGCGGCCCATGGCGACGCGCTGGCGCTGGCCGCCTGACAAAGCGCGCGGGAAACGGTCGAGATAGGGGGTCAGGCCGAGAATCTCGGCTGCGCGTTCGACTTTTGCGCGAATCGCTGATGCCTCCATCCCGCGCATTTTCAGCGCAAAGCCCATGTTGGCCGCGACGGTTTTATGCGGGTAAAGCGCGTAGTTCTGGAACACCATCGCGATGTCACGCTCGGACGGTGGGAGATTGTTCACACGCGCCGCACCGATGTTGATGTCGCCCGCCGTGACCTCTTCCAGCCCTGCCAGCATGCGGAGCAGGGTGGATTTTCCGCAGCCCGATGGCCCGACCAGCACCACGAACTCGCCGTCTTTGATATCAAGGTTCAGGCCGTGAATCACCTGCACCCCACCATAAGCCTTGCGCAGATCGCGGATTGTGACTTCAGCCATGTGGTTCCCCCCAGTTGTTGCCGCAAGATTAAGCGAAGGCGGGGGGTGCTGTCTATCGGCTGATCATACTAACATGTTAGAATCTTGACAGGGGCATTGGCGCAGGCCAAGCTAAGGCTGAGGCAAGCTAAGCCTGGGGAATGTGTTTGCAGTGGGAGGGGAGGCCCGCTTGCAGGGTGTGCCGATGCGGCAGCAACCGGGGTTCCCGAAGTTTCGACATATAACAGCCTGGCGGCCAACTGCCGCACAAGGGCAACCAAGGGAGGAGACGTCTTGAAACTAGAGATTTATCAGGCCGCTGTTCAGGCCACGTTAAGCCGCCGTCGCATGTTGCAGGGGGCCACCGCGCTGACTGCGCTTGCGGTGATGCCGAAGGTGATGGGGTACGGCCCGGCGATGGCGCAGGATTCGGTGCGCGCGGAGATCTTGCAGATCCCCGGCGTCGGCAAGGGCTCACCCACCGATGCGGATTGGCAAAAGGTTGGCGAGTTGTGTCTGGCCGAAACCAAAGCCAATGTCGCCGAGGGCGAGTTTGCGGGCGTGGAGTTGAGCTTCTTCGGCATCAACAACAATGGTTTGCACAACATCCTGTTCCGTGGGCTGCTGAAGGGCTGGGAGGCTTATACCGGTGCCAAAATCAACTGGATCGACCTTGCCCAAGCCGATTACAATCCGCGTTTGCAGCAGAGCATTGCCACCGGGACCGTCGATTTCGACATTCTGGCGATGGGCGCGCCTCTGGAGGGCGATACCGCCAGCAAGGGCTTGCTGGATGAGATGCCGGATTGGGTGAAGACCCAGATCGACATGGATGATTATGTGAACTACCTGAAGGCCCCGGTGGGGACATGGGATGGCAAGACCTACCGGATCTCGATTGACGGCGACTGCCATACCTTTGCTTATCGCACCGATTACTTCGGTGAGGGCTCAATTTCTGGCATGGCTGAGCCGCCGAAGACCTGGCAAGAGGTCAACGCTTATTCCAAGGCGATCGTCGGCCAGACCGATCCTTTGACCGGGCTGCCAGCGATTGGCTATCTTGATCCGCTGAAGGGCTGGGGCGGCTTTGGGTTTTACTTCCTGGAAAACCGCGCGGCGGCTTATGTGAAGCATCCGTCCGATCCGGCTTGGCTGTTTGACCCGGAGACGATGAAACCGCGGGTGAACAATCCGGGTTGGGTGCAGGCGATTCAGGATGTGATGGACCTGATTGCGACGCCGGGGGCTTATCCGGCTGACCAGATCAACGCCGATCCGGGCACCACGGCGTTCTCGCAGTTCCTCGCGGGCACCGGTTCCAGCCTGATGTGGTGGGGCGATGTGGGCTCGAACGCGCGCACATCCGATACATCTGTGGTCGGCGATGTGGTGGGCTTTGGCATCAACCGCGGCTCGGACAAGGTTTACAACCACGCGACTTCGGCTTGGGAAGAAACCTACAACGAAGCGCCGAACATGGCCTTCCTTGGCTGGGGCGTCTATGTGACCAACCGCGTCTCGGCGGATGAGAAAAAGCGCAAGGCGGCGTGGTCTGCGGCGGCGCATCTGGGTGGCAAGGATATTTCCTTGTGGATGGCGGCCTATCCTTCGGGCTTCCAGCCCTATCGTAACAGCCAGTTCCAGTATGAGGAATGGGTGGCCGCAGGCTACGATCAAGCGTTCATCGAGGATTACCTTGGCTCGAACCTTGACAGCTACAACCACCCGAACGCCGCGATTGAGCCGCGTATCCCCGGCATCTTCCAATACTATTCGGTTGCCGAGGATGAGTTGGCCAAGGGCTATTCCGGCCAATACAAATCGGCACAAGAGACCGCCGATGCAATTGCGGCGGCTTGGGAGAAAATCACCGACCAGATCGGCCGCGACAGCCAGATTGCGCTCTATAAGGCGTCGCTTGGGATGTGATTTCGGCGTGGCGGTGGGTTAGCACCCACCCTACGACAATCGCATAGGGGATTTTTAACCCTATGCTGTGCATAACAAGGGGTGCGCATGGTTTGCGCACCCTAATTTTCCCAAGCGGGGCGATGCGGTGAGCGGTTCAGGCGATCATTTACACGTTGTCAGCAATGACAATATCTCTGACAGCCGAAAGGCGCTGGGCCGGGGCATCATCTGGGGCTCTGCGGGTCTGATGGCGCTGGTGGCGCTGGCGCAGCTGTTGCAGGGGCAGGGCGTGCATGACTTCGGCTTCGTCAGTTGGCGGCCGACGCTCTATGCCTATATCCTGTGGGCAATCTGTCTCAGCTGGGGGCAGGTTTTGCTGCATGGCGAGCATGGCAAGCGCACCTTGTTCGTGCTGCCTGCGGCGCTGTTTGTGATTTCACTCACGGTGTTTCCGCTGCTGTTCGGGCTGATCATTGCGTTTTCGGATTGGAACCTGTCCAGCCCGACCGGGCGACAATTCAACGGGCTGACCAATGTGCGGCAGATGTGGGCCGATCCGTTCTACTGGAACGCTTTGTTGAACATGGTCTGGTATGTGCTTGCGATCCTTGTAGAATATGCGATTGCCTTTGCGCTGGCCTTGGCGCTGAACGCTGACATCCGGGCGCGGAAGTTTTTCCGGGTGGCGTTCTTGCTGCCTTTGATGCTGTCGCCAGTTGCGGTCAGCTGGATGATCGGGAAGTCGATGCTGGAGGCGCGCTTTGGCCCGGTGGCGCGGCTGGCGCGGTTCTTCGGCTGGGAGACGCCTTCGTTTTTCGGCACGCCGGGGGTGGCCAAAGCGACGATCATGCTGATGGACGCCTGGACCTTCATTCCCTTCATGATGATCATGATTTTGGCCGGGTTGCAGGCTATCCCGAGAGAGCTGAATGAGGCCGCCAAGGTCGATGGCGCGAACGGCTGGCGGGCGTTTTGGGAGGTGACGTTCCCGATGCTGCTGCCGGTGTCGATCACCGCGATTCTGATCCGCATCATTTTCAAGCTGAAGCTGGCCGATATCGTGATTGCAGTCACCTCGGGGGGGCCGGGCGGGGCGACCGATACAGTGACCTCGTTCATTTTCCGCGAGTATCGGGATCGAAGTAATGTTGGCTACGGCACGATGCTCGCGATGTTCTATTTGGTGGTCATCATCATCGTGATGACGATCTTGATGAAGCTGGCGGATCGCTTTGCGAGGCCCAGAACATGAGTAAAGCTGGCATGACTGAGACCAATATGAACGGGCAGATTTTCAAGGATTCCGCCGCCGACCGCAGCTTTCGCCCGAAATGGTTCACGGGGCGGCTGTTCGTCTATGGCCTGCTGCTGCTTTGGGCGTTTATCTGTTTGTTTCCAATCTATTGGACGCTGACCACCAGCTTCAAGATGGCGCCGGATGTGATGAAGGGCAATCTGATCCCGTGGTGGGATTTCACCCCGAAATGGCTGGGCTGGAAATCTTTGGGCCTGTCACCCGACACGATTGGCGCCGACAGCACGGTGCGTGATGAGTTCATGAAGCGCTTCACCAATTCCGCGATCACCTCGGTGACATCTTCGGTGCTGGCGGTGATGCTGGGGTCTTTGGCGGCTTACGGGCTGAGCCGATTCAACTATAAATTCCTGTGGATGGGCAATGGCGATATTTCGTTCTTTTTCCTCAGCCAGTTGATCCTGCCGCCGGTGGTTTTGGCTTTGCCAATGCTGGTGTTGTATAAAGAACTGGCGCTGCTGGATACCCGTATCGGCTTGATTTTGCTCTATACTCTGTCGGTGCTGCCGATTGTGATCTGGATCATGCGCGATCAGTTTTCCTCGATTCCGACCGAGTTGGAAGAGGCGGCTTTGGTCGATGGTCTGTCGATCTGGGGGGCGTTTTTCACCATTATCCTGCCGATTGCTTTGCCGGGCATGGTGGCGGCGTTCATCCTGTCACTGGTTTTGACGTGGAATGAATATTTCTTCGCAGCACTGCTGACCTCGACCCATGCCAACACTCTGCCGGTGATGGTGGCGTCGCAGACCGGATCGCAGGGAATTTCGTGGTGGTCGATGGCGGCTTTGTCTTGGGCGGCGATCCTGCCGCTGATCGTGATCGGTATCGTGCTGGAACGCTACATTATCAAGGGCATGGCGGCCGGGGCTATTAAGTAGATGCTGAAGGGGATTGATCGGCATCTGTCTGCGGAGCTGGTGCATGTGCTGATGCTGATGGGGCATGGCGATGATCTGGTGATCTGCGACGTGAACCATCCGGCGGCAACGATTGCCGCCAAGACCGTGCATGGCCGGGTGGTCGATATGGCGGGATGTGATATTCCGACCGGGCTGGCTGCGATTTTGACGTTGCTGCCGCTGGATACGTTTGTCGATGCTCCGGTCGCGCGGATGCAGGCGGTGGGCGATCCGGGCGCAGATATGCCGGTGTTTGGGCTGGTGCAGGCGGTGATTGACGCCGCCGAGGGGCGGGCGGTGCCGATGCAAGCGCTGGAACGGTTTGCGTTTTACGAGGCCGCCGGGCGGGCGTTTGCGATTGTCCGCACCTCTGATCCGGGGCCGTATGGCTGCTTTATCCTGAAGAAGGGCGTGGTGGATTTACCGCGGATTTAGCCTGCGGGCTTGCGCTTTGTGACCACACAAGGAGCCTCCGGCGGGGATATTTTTGCCAAGATGAAACGGATCAGACCCAGACCTGGTTTGGGTCTGGCAGCGGAATAGCCTCCAGCAGGTCGCGGGTATAGGCGGCCTGCGGGTTGGCGAACAGGTCTGCGGTGGCGGCGTTTTCGACGATCTGGCCTTGGTGCAGCACCAGGATGCGGGTGCAGAGGCGGCGGATGACGGAGAGGTCATGGGAGATGAACGCGAGGGTCAGACCAAGATCTTTCACCAGCGTTTCCAGCAGGTTAAGCACTTGCGCTTGGCTGGAGACATCAAGGCCCGAGACGATCTCATCCGCCAGAATGAAATCCGGTTTCAGCGCAATGGCGCGGGCGATGCCGATGCGTTGGCGCTGGCCGCCCGACAATTCATGCGGGTAGCGGGCGGCAAAACTGCGCGGCAGGCCGACGTGATCGAGCGCCTCCAAGGCGCGTTGTTTAGGGTTCGATAGGCCGTGTAACGACAGCGGGGCTGCGATGATTTGGCCGACGCGGTGACGCGGGTTGAGGCTGCTCATCGGATCTTGAAAGATCATCTGAAAGCGCCTGCGCAGCGCGCGCAGGGCGGATTCCGGCAGGTGGGTGATGTCTTGGCCGTCGAATTTGATACTGCCTGCAGAGGGTTCCAGCAGGCGCACCAAGGCGCGGCCAAGGGTGGATTTGCCCGAGCCGGAACCGCCGACGATGCCAAGAATTTCGCCTTTCGGGATGCTGAAGCTGAGGCCTTTCAGAATTTCCAAGCGCGGTGCCGCGCCGATCAGCGGCTTTTGCGTCATATCGGCCAAAGACAGCCGCAAGTTATCAATTTGGTAAAGGTTTGGGGCGTAGGCTTCAGACATGCGCGCTCCTGTCGGATTCTGCGACTTCGGCGCGGGTGGCTGCGATGACTTCCTCGGGCACCGGGGTCAGGCTGCCATCGGGGTCGGTGTATTTTGGGGTCGCGGCCAGCAGGGCGCGGGAATAGGGGTGTTTGGGGGCATGAAAGAAATCAGGCGTGGTGCTGTCTTCCAGCACATAGCCCGCATAAAGCACCGACAGGCTTTGGCAGACTTTCGAGACCACGCCCAGATCGTGGGTGACAAACAGCAAAGCGGTGCCGTGGCGGGCCTGCATCGCGGCGATCAGTTTCAGGATTTGCTTTTGAACGGTGACATCCAGCGCCGTGGTCGGCTCATCCGCGATGATCAATTTGGGCTCGGCAGCAAAAGCCGATGCGATCAGGATGCGTTGGCGCATGCCGCCGGAAAGTTCATGCGGATAGCTGCGCATCACCCGCTCGGGATCAGGGATCTGCACCTCGGCCAAAAGGTCGCGGGCGCGTTTTTCAGCATCGGCGCGGCTCCAGTGCAGGATATCCACCAGACGGTTGGTGATCTGCGGCCCGATGCGGCGCGAGGGGTTCAGTGCGGTCAGCGGGTCTTGCGGGATCAAGGCGCATTTCGCGCCGATCAAGCTGCGGCGCTGCGCCGGGGGCAGGGCCAGCAGATCGGTTCCGTCCAAGATGATCTGACCGCCGCTGATTTCAACCGATTGCGGCAAAGTGCCCAGAATAGCTTTGCCGATCATCGACTTACCCGCCCCGGATTCGCCCACCAGCCCGCGCACCTCGCCGGGCGCCACTTCCAGCGAAACCCGGCGCAGGATCTGATCGGGGCGGCCTTTCAGGCGGGCCGACAGGTTGCGGATCGAAAGATAGCTCATCGCAGCACCGGGTCAAAACGGTCTTTCATGCCTTCGCCCAGTTGCGAAAAGCTGAGGACGGTGAGGAAAAGTGTGACCAGCGGGAAAACAAGCACCCACCAGGCCTGGTGGATCGAGGCGCGGCCTTCGGCGATCATGCCACCCCAGGTTGGATCATCGGTGGAAATCGACAGATTGACGAAAGACAGGATGGCTTCGACGATGATGGCAATTCCCATTTCAAGGGTGAGCAGAACGGTGATGGTGGGCAGCACGTTGGGCAAAATCTCGGCCACCATGGTGGAGAGCCGGGTGCGGCCCGCGACTTGGGCCGAGGCGACGTAATCCATCGCACCTTGGGTCATCGCCTCGGCCCGGATGACGCGGGCAAAGCGGGTCCAGTCGATCACCACGATGGCGATGATGATCGACGTGAGGCCGGGGCCAAGCACGGCGATCAGCAGGATCGAGAACAAAACCGGCGGGAAGGCCATCCAGATATCAATGGCGCGGCTGATCAGGATATCGACCCAGCCGCGCAGAAATCCGGCCAGCAGGCCCATCGTGGCACCGATGATACAGGTGATGCTGCCCGCAACCAGCGCCACGGTCAGCGCCAATCGCGCGCCGTAAAGAATGCGCGACAGCACATCACGACCTAGGGAATCGGTGCCAAGCAGATAGCCGGGCTCGTGGCCCTGCATCCAGAATGGCGGCAACTGACCTAGGAAAAGGTCTTGGGCAAGGGGATCTTTTGGCGCGATCAGCGGGGCAAAAATGGCGGCGAGCGTCAGCAAGGTCAGCCAACTGGCCGAGAGAACCAGCCGCATGGGCAGCTTGCGTTTGATGGTGCTGCGACTGTCAAGCATGGCGCAACCTCGGGTTCAGGGCGGCATAAGTCAGGTCCACCAACAGGTTGACGCCGGTGAAGATCACCGCGAACAGGATCACAATGCCTTGAATCAGCGGCAAATCGCGGTTGACCACCGCATCAATTGCCATGTTGCCAAGGCCTTCGTAGGAAAACAGCCGCTCGATGATCACGGTGCCGCCGATCAGAAAGGTGAATTGCACGCCGACCAAAGTCAGGGTCGGCAGGATGGCATTCGGCAGCGCCTCGCGCAGGATCACATGGGTTTCCGAGTAGCCCTTGGTGCGCGCGAGGGTGACGTAATCCAGATGCATGGTTTCTTTAAGCGATTGTTTAAGAAGTTGGCCGATGATGGCAGCAAGCGGAATCGCAAGGGCGAGGGCGGGCATGAACATGTGAGAGGCGATATCCAGCCAGAGATCAAAGCGCAGGCGGAGGAGGGATTCGGTCAGGTAGAAATTCGTGGTGAAGGGAAGGGGAAGGGATGGTGTGACGCGACCCGAGATGTGAAAGATTGGCATCAAGACGCCAAAGCTGAGGATCAGGATCAACCCCCAGAGGAAATCTGGCACCGACAGCGCCATGCCGTTGCCGATATCAATTGCGGCCTCGGTTTTGCTGCCGCGTAGGCGGGTGCCTGTCAGCGCCATGAAACCACCGATCAGGATGGCGATGCACAAAGCCATCACCGACAGCTCCAGCGTCGCGGGCAGGCGGCTGAGCACCAGTTGCAACACCGGCTGTTTGGTGGTGATCGAGGTGCCAAAATCCCCCTGCGCCACACCGGACAGCCAGATCAGGAATTGCTGCGGGATGGTTTTATCAAGGCCGTAAAGTGCTGTCAGTCGGGCCACGTCGGCCTCGGTCGCGCCCGGAGGCAGCATCATGGCGATGGGGTTGCCAGGCACCACGCGGATGACAAAGAACACAATCACCGCCACGCCGATCAGCGTGATCAGGGTGGTGCATAATCGGAGAAGCACCGATTGGAGGAATTGCATAGACGGGGTCTTCCTTGGTGGGCGATGCAGGGGTCAAACGGTTTCGGTTGCGTTTGCAGGGCAGAAACATCCCGCGGCGGGCTGGGGAACCAAAGTCCCCCAACCCGTGGCAGGATAGGTAAACGAAATCAGCCTGCTCAGGCCCGCTTCATCAGATGGGGCAACAGCGCACCCGAAGCATGCGGCGTGACCACCACGCCCGGCGCCGACAGGATCGGCTGCACATATTGCAGCAGCGGGATCACCAAAGCGTTTTCGGCGATATAGGCGTCAACCTTCTTCCAACCGTCAATGCGCTTGGCCTCGTCGGCCTCACCCCAGAGCGGGCCAATCATGTCGATCAGATCCTTGCCGTCCCAAACCGAATGCGGCGAGGGGCCGAACATCGCAAACCCCGTCGAGGTGGTAGGATCACCCACCGAATTGCCCCAGTTGTAGAAGGCGGCGGGGGCGAGTTGATCGGCGGCGCGCAACTCGTAATGCTTGGCGATCTCGTAGATTTCGATCTCGGCCTCGATCCCGACTTTGCGCCAGAGGCCGACGATGGCCTGGATCATCTCATAATCCTTGGGCTTGAAGCCCTTGGTGGTCTGAATCTTGAACTTCACAGGATTATCAACGGAATAGCCCGAGTCTGCCAGCAGCTTGACCGCCAGATCGGGATCGTAAGGCACTTTGATGCTGGCGTCGTAAGCGTCGTATTCCGGGGTTTCCAGCGTATCAATCGCCACGCCGTAACCCTTCAACAGACGGTCGATGATAGTCTGCTTGTCGATGGCATGGGCGGCGGCCTTGCGCACGTTCGGGTCAAGCATGACGTCAATATCATTGAGGAAAATCATGCCGATATCCGACACGGGCGCCACGGTGCCGGTCAGCGTGGCTTTCAGACGGTCGTATTCCTCGTAGGGCACTTCCAGCGTGACATGAGAGTTGCCGGATTCCACCTCGGCCACGCGGGCGGCGGCGTCGGTGACGAATTTGATGGTGACGGTTTCAAACTCCGGCTTGCCGCCCCAGTAGTTGGCATTGGCTTTCAGCCGCACGAAGGCGTCGCGTTCGAATTTTTCCACCATGTAGGGGCCGGAACCAATCGGGGCGGCCTCAAAGCCCTCAGCGCCGACCTTTTCGTAATAGGCTTTCGGCAGCACATAGCCGGTCAGGAAATACATCCATTTGAAGATGGTGGGGTCGAATTGCGCGACATCGGCCAGCACCTTGTTGCCTTCAACGCGGTGGTTTTTCAGCGTGCCCCAGACGAATTGGATCGGGCTGCCGGTGGCGGGATCGGCCACACGCGCAAGGCTCCACGCGACATCCTCGGCGGTCAAGGGCGAGCCGTCGTGCCATGTCACGCCATCGCGGACGGTCATCCAGACTTGGGTTTTATCCTCGTTCCAGCCCCATTCGGTCAGAATGCCGGGGGCAGGTTTCAGATCGGGCTGTTGCAGGATGTATTGGTCGAACACCGATTGGTAGATGCCTTGGATCGTCGGATTGACCGCCGAAGGGCCGGTGGTCGGATCCCAAGCGGGTAGGTTGACGTTATAGGCGATCACCAGTTCTTCGATGGCTTGCGCGCGGGCGGGCAGGCTGAAGGCGGCCAATGACACGGTGGCGGCGGAAAGTTGTAAAAGCGCACGACGGTTGAGTTTCATAGCAATTCCCTGAGGTTATGGTTGAAGCCGGGGTTATTTCCCGGTCAGTTTTTGGGCGAGAAGATAGCCTGAGCCAGCCCCCAGCCCCGCGCCGGGCCAAACGGCGGCCCCGGTCAGGTGCAGGTTCTGGACCGGGGTAGAACCGTCCGCATATCCGCGCACGGGGCGGAACAGAAAGTTCTGCGCAAGGTGATGGCTGCCGCAAATCTGATCGCCGCCGACCAGATTGGGGTTGTCGGATTCGAGTTCGGTCGGCGGCACGATACGCTTGGCAAGGATTTTGGCCTGGGTGCCGGGGGCATAGGCCTCCAGAATATCCAGCGCACGTTGGGCAAAGGGTTCAGCGGCTTCAGCCCAATCTTTCGCCGCAATTTCTCCCTTGGCATCGCCGTTGATCACGCCGGGGGCCATGCGGATTTGCAACCAAAGCGTGTGCTGGCCGGCGGGCGCGCGGGAGGGGTCAACCGTGGTCGGCTGGCCCACAACAAGGATCGGCTCATCCGGCAAAAGACCTGCTTGCGCCTGTTGATAGGTGCGCGCCATCTGGTCCAGACTGGGGGCGATGTGGACATAGGCGAAAGATTTCAGATCGTTACCCGCCTTCCAATCCGGCAGATCGGATAAAGCCAGATGCACCATCATCGTGCCGGGGGCATGGGCGAAGGCGGCCAGTTTGGCGTCAAAATCGCTGGTGGTCCCGGTCAAACGCGGCAAAGCACGGGGTGCTACATTGGCGATCACCGCGCGACGGGCGGTGATTTCGCGGCCATCTGCCAGTAGAAGCCCGGTGGCTTTGCCATTGCTGTGCAGGATGCGGGCGACGGTTTGCCCGGTTTCAATCTGCCCGCCGCGCGCGTTGATCGCGGCTGTCAGGGCGCGGATAATGATATCCGAGCCGCCCTTGCCCAAAACCATGCCAAAAGCTTGCCCCGCCATACCCTCCAGATAGGGAAACAGTGCACCGCCCGCGACATCGGGGGCGAAATCGAGATGCATGCCCCATGCGCCGAGCATGGCTTGAACCTTTGGTGACTCGAAAGTTTGCGTGAGCCATTGGCGGGGCGATTGCAGCAAGAATCTGGTCATATCCAGCGTGCCGCCTAGCCCCTTTGCGCGCAGTGTTTTGAACCCGAAATATGCAAGCGCACGCAATTTCATCCGTGCGCCGAGAAGGCCGAACAGATGCGGTGCTTCGGTTGGAAAGCGCGCGCATAGCTTGTCCCATGTGGTGGCATCCGCTTGGGACAGCTTTGCGATGCGGGCGCGGGTGGCACTGGCATCGGTAGAGACCCCGCACCAAGTGCCATCGGGGAATACAGAGGCGAAGGGGTTGGAAACAGGCGCAAATTCTAGCCCATGTTGCGCCAATTCCGCGCCATAGGCCTTCATAAACGGTGATCCGGCGAACAAGGACAGGTTCATCGCCGCCCAATCATGCTGAAAGCCTGGCAGCGTATAGGCACCGGATTTGGCCGCGCCACCGGCCACCGCAGCCTGTTCAAACACGGCGACTTTCCAGCCAGAGGCGGCCAGATGCAGGGCAGAGGCAAGGCTATTATGGCCCGCGCCGATGAAGACCGCGTCGTAACTTTCGGACATATTTCGCTCCGGTTGACTTAAGGATATTTGCAAATGCATTTAATTCTGTCTAGTCTTATTCCGTAAGGCGGGGCAGCCGCCGTAATCAGGGAGATAGCGATGAGTTCAGCTGATGTGTTGGCCGGTCTGGCCGGAATGCTCGCCTCGGGCGGGGTGGAAGTCGTCGATTGCACCGGGGTTCTGGGGCCGAACACGCCGCTGTTGAAACTGCCGCCGGATTTCGCAAAGGACACCCCCGCGATCGAGATTCACCGGATTTCGGAATATGACGCCGATGGCCCGTTCTGGGCGTGGAACTGGCTGAAGGTTGGGGAGCATTCCGGCACGCATTTCGATGCGCCGCATCACTGGATCACCGGCAAGGACTATGCCGACGGTTATACCGACACGTTGCCAGTACAGCGCTTGGTTGCCCCGGTTAACGTTTTGGATTTCGCGGCGGAGTGCGGTGCCAACCCGGATTTCCTGCTGACGATTGAACATGTGAAGGCTTGGGAGGCCAAGCATGGCGCGATTGGCGCGGGCGAGTGGGTGGTTTTGCGCAGCGATTGGGACAAGCGCAGCCATGACGAAGCGCTGTTCCTGAACGCCAATGAAACCGGGCCGCACACGCCGGGGCCAACCGCCGAGGTCATCGAGTATCTGATTTCAAAGAGAATTGTTGGCTGGGGCAGCCAGTGTATCGGCACCGATGCGGGCCAGGCCGGGGGTATGACGCCGCCGTTCCCGGCGCATAACCTGCTGCACAAGAACAACTGCTACGGGCTGGCATCCTTGGCCAATCTGGACCGTCTGCCTGCCAAGGGCGCAATTCTGATTGCGGCACCGTTGAAGATTGAGAACGGCACCGGCAGCCCGATCCGGGCTTTGGCGCTGGTGGCGCGTTAACCAATGGCCGCCGATCTGGGGAAATTCGATCACATCATCATCGGCTCGGGGATCAACGGGCTGGTGGCGGCCAGCATGCTCGCGCTGAAAGGCGCGCGCGTGCTGGTATTGGAGCGGGAAGATCGGATCGGCGGCTGTCTTTTGACGGATGAAATCACCTTGCCGGGGTTTCATCATGACGTGATGGCGGCGACCTTTGTGCTGTTCATGACCTCTCCCGCAGGGGCGGCTTTGGGACCGCATCTGGCGAAGCATGGTTTTGAATATTGCCATACGCCGCATCCGACGGCGGTGTTGCGGCCGGATGGGACATCACTGGTTTTGACGATGGATGCGGCGCAGAATCTGCGTGCTTTCAATGCGTTGTCGGCAGGTGACGGCGATCAGCACGCAGCCGATGTCGGCGGTATCGCGGCGGATGCGCCGTTTCTATTCGCGCTGCTGGGCGGCAATTTGTGGTCTTGGGCCACGGCGAAACTGTTGTTTGGGCAGGTGAGGAAGCGCGGCTTGCGCGGTCTTGCGGCTTGGATGGGCAGCGCTTTGACCCCCGCGCGGGGCTGGTTGCAAAGCAATTATCAAAGCCCGCTGGTGCAGGCGTTGTGGGCGCCTTGGGTGCTGCATTGTGGGCTGACGCCCGAGTCGGCCTATTCGGCGCAGATGGGCAAAGTGATCGCCTTCGCACTGGAGGCGGCGGGTGCGCCGATCTCGAAAGGCGGCGCGGGGCAGGCGGCTTTGGCGTTTCGGCGGTTGATTGAGGCGCAGGGTGGGGTGATCCGCACCAGCGCGGAGGTTGAGAAAATCACCACGCGCGACGGTCGCGTGACGGGCGTGCGGCTGGCGGGAGGCGAGGAAATTGCTTGCGGGTCGGTGCTGGCTTCGGTTGCGCCGGGGCAGTTGTATGGGCGGCTGTTGGATGTGAACCTGCCGGAAGATCAGGCGGCGGTGCGGCAGTTTCGGCATGGCCGTGGCAACTTTCAGTTGCACTATGCGTTGGATCGAGCGCCTGAATGGTTAACAGCTGGTTTGGACGATGTGGCGCTGATTCACTTGGCCGATGGCGTGGATTCGGTGTCGAAATCCGCCAATGAGGCCGAGCGCGGCATGCTGCCTGCGACGCCGACAATCTGCGTTGGTCAGCCGCATCGACTGGACCCAAGCCGCTGCCCGGAAGGAAAGGCGATTCTGTGGTTGCAGATCCCTGATGCGCCGCGTGTGATCAAGGGCGATGCAGGTGGCGAGATTGCAGCGCAGGATTGGGACGCGGCGCGCGAGACGTTTGCGGATCGGATTGAGGCTATTTTATCGCGCTATATCAAGGGTTTCGATAAGATCAAACTGGCCCGCCGTGCCTATTCCCCCGCCGACCTGCAACGGATGAATTGCAACCTCGTCGGCGGCGATCCCTATGGCGGGGCATGCAGCATTGACCAGTTTTTCATCTGGCGACCCTTCGCGCATTCGACCAATGGCGTAGGACCAGTGCGCGGTTTGATCCATATCGGGGCCTCGACACATCCGGGGCCGGGCTTGGGCGGCGGGTCGGGTTTCAACGCGGCGAAGAGGTTGGGCGCATGAGTGACGAGACACCGATTGTGCCGCGTTTGGGGGAGATTGGGTTAACCAACTTTGCCCCCTATCTGATGAACCGCATCATGGGGCGTTACAATGCCAGCTTGCGCGAGGAAATGGCCGATCTGGGGCTTTCGACGCCAAAAATGCGCGCACTCGCGGTGCTTTCGGTGGTGGAAGGTCCGCTGATCCGGGAACTTGCGATCTATACCGTGGTGGATCCCTCTACCCTGAGTCGCAGCTTGGACCAGTTGCAGGCCGATGGGTTGATCCGGCGCGAGGTTGACAGTGCCGACAGCCGCGCGGTGCGGGTGTTCATCACCGATGCCGGACGCAGCACGTTTGAGTCGCTCTGGCCGCATATGGCGAAAGCTCAGGCGCGGATGTTCAGGGGCATTCCCGAGGCTGAACGGCAGGCCTTCACCGCTACCCTTCAGAAAATGCTGACAAATATCAGAAAGCACGAGATTTAGATGGCAGAGCGTTCTTTCAAGGCCGAAGTTGAAGACCTGCGTCTGGGCGCGGGCGAAACCTTCACCGGCGAGGGGATATTGGCGCTGACCAAGGCGCTGCTGGAAAACGGTGTCGCCTATGTCGGCGGCTATCAGGGCGCGCCGATCTCGCATCTGATGGATGTTCTGGCCGATGCACAGGATCTTCTGGGCGAGTTGGGCGTGCGGTTTGAAGCCAATGCGAATGAAGCGGCGGCGGCGGCGATGCTGGCGGCCTCGGTGCACTACCCGATGCGCGGGGCGGTGACGTTCAAAGGGTCGGTCGGGGTCAATGTGGCGTCGGATGCTTTGGCGAATTTGGCCTCATCTGGCGTGACGGGCGGCGCTTTGGTGATTGTGGGCGAAGATTACGGCGAGGGCTCCAGCATTATGCAGGAGCGCACCCATGCTTTTGCGATGAAATCGCAGTTCTGGCTGCTCGATCCGCGCCCGAACCTGCCCTCGATTGTGCAGGCGGTGTCAGATGGGTTTGAACTTTCCGAGGTCAGCAATACCCCGGTGATGCTGATGGTGCGGATCCGGTCGTGTCATGTCACCGGATCGTTCCAGACGCGCGACAATCAGCGCCCGAAGCTGACGGTGAAGGACGCTTTGTCGAACCCACGCAGTGATTTCGCACGGGTGGTTTTGCCGCCGATGTCTTTCGCGCATGAGCAGGACAAGGTGAAAAACCGCTGGCCTGCGGCGGAGAAATTCATCCGTGAGCGGGCATTGAATGAACGTTTTGGCCCCTCGGATTCCGACTTCGGCATCGTGGTGCAGGGCGGGATGTACAACACGCTGATCCGCGCGCTGCAACGGCTGGGATTGGCAGATATTTACGGCACCTCGGACGTGCCGATCTATGTGCTCAACGTCACTTACCCGCTGATATCGGCTGAGTTTCTGGAGTTCTGCGCTGGCAAGGATCATGTGCTGGTGATCGAGGAAGGCCAGCCGGAGTTTATCGAAACCCAGCTTGGCAGCTTTCTCTATCGTGCGGAATCCGCGGTGAAACTGCATGGCAAGGGTCTGTTTCCGCAAGCCGGGGAATATACCGGGGCGGTGATGCTGGAGGCGGTGACGGGGTTCTTGAAAACCGCAGCACCCGCGATGCTGGCGGCGGTGGTGCGTGCCCCGAATATCGACCGGCCTGCAATTCCTGACCTGTCGAAAACCGTGCCGATCCGCCCGCCTGGGTTCTGCACCGGCTGCCCAGAGCGCCCCATTTTTGCGGCGATGAAGCTGGTGGAAAAGGAACTCGGCAAGCACCAGATCGCTGCCGATATTGGCTGCCATTTGTTCGCAAGCCTGCCGCCGTTCGAGATTGGCGGGGCGACGATGGGCTACGGCCTTGGCCCTGCGGCGAATGCGGCCTTTGATGGTGGCGGCGAACGGCGCCCGGTGGCGATCATCGGCGATGGCGGGTTTTGGCACAACGGATTGAGCTCGTCGTTTACCAATATGGCGTTCAATAAATCCGATGGCGTGGCGATTGTGGTCGACAATTTCTACTCGGCGGCGACGGGCGGGCAGGACGTGATGTCAAGTCGCGCGGACAATGCGACGAAGGCCACGAAGAACCCGATTTCGAAAGCGCTGAACGGCATCGGCATTGATTGGGTGCGCCAGATTGACCACACCTATGACGTGAAAAAGATGCGCGACACCATTCGCGAGGCGCTGACGACAGATGCGCCGGGGCCGAAGGTGATTGTGGCCTCATCCGAGTGTATGCTGAACAAACAGCGCCGCGAAAAGCCGCTGCGTGCGGCGGCGATCAAACAGGGGCGCCGGGTCGATGTGCCGCGTTTTGGCATTGATGAGGCGGTTTGCACCGGCGATCACGCCTGTATCCGGTTGTCGGGGTGTCCGTCTTTGTCATTGAAAAAGCTGGATGATCCGCTGCGTGATGATCCGGTGGCCTCGATTGACCAATCCTGCGTTGGCTGCGGCAACTGTGGTGAGGTCGCTGACGCGGCGGTGCTGTGCCCCAGCTTTTACCGCGCCGATGTGGTGCATAATCCAAGCGCGTTTGAGAAGCGTTTGGCTGGGTTCCGCGCACGGGCGATCGGCTGGCTGCAACGGCGACGCGACGCGAAACGCTTGGTATTTGGGGGTGCGGCATGAGTTTGCAACAGGCAATCCCTTTGGGCGGCAAAGGCATGGACGGCGTGATCAAACTCGCACTTTTGGCGGTGGGCGGGCAGGGCGGCGGCGTGCTGACAGGCTGGATCGAGGCTGTGGCGCGGGCGAATGGCTATGTTTGTCAGGCGACCTCGGTGGCCGGGGTGGCGCAGCGGACGGGCGCTACGGTTTACTATGTGGAGATGGCCCCAGCTGGCCCGCGCGCGCCGGTGTTCTCGCTGATGCCAGCGGCGGGCGATGTCGATATCATGGTCACGGCCGAGATGATGGAGGCTGGCCGCTCGATCATGCGGGGCTTTGTGACGCCGGATCGCACGACCTTGATCACCTCGACGCATCGCGCGCTGGCGGTCAGTGAAAAGATGGTGCCGGGCGATGGCATTGCCTCGTCTGATGAGGTGATTGCAGCGGCGGAAGTGGCGGCGCGCCGGTTTATTGCCGCAGATTTCGACGCGCTGGCGATTGCCCAAGGCTCGGTGATTTCGGCCAGCCTGTTTGGCGCGCTGGCGGGGGCCGAGGTGCTGCCTTTCCCGCGGGAAGCGTTTGAGGCGGCGATTAAATCGGGGGGCAAAGGGGCGGAGGCCTCGTTGCGGGCCTTTGCTGCAGGGTATGCTGCGGCGCAGGGACCGGTGACGATGCCGGTGGTTGCGGTGGCACAGAAGATGGCTCCGGTTGGGTCGGCGCGGTTGGTGGCTGCGTGGCAGTCGCTGGTGGATCGGGCGGGGCGGATGCCGGAAGCGGTGGCCGAGATGGCGGTGCTGGGCCTGCGCAAGGTCGTGGAGTTTCAGGATCTGGCCTATGGTGCGGGCTATCTGGAGCGGGTCGAGGCGGTGCTTTCGCGGGACCGCGCGCCGTTTGAATTGACGCGGCAGGCGGCGAAGTATGTGGCCAACGCGATGGCCTATGATGATGTGATCCGGGTGGCCGATTTGAAAACGCGCGCGGGGCGGGCGGAGCGGATTGCGCTTGAGATGGGCGCGAAGGCTGGCAATGTGGTGCAGCTGACCGAGTTTTTGCATCCTCGGGCCGAGGAGATTGTCGGGCTGTTTCCGGCGCGCTTGGGTGCGAAGCTGGAGGCCAGCCCGATCTGGATGGCGCGGTTGGATCGCTGGTTCAACAAGGGGCGTCGGATGCGGACGGACAGCCTGCGGGCTTACCTGATGCTGTATGTTTTGGGCGGCATGAAGCGGCGGCGGTTGGGGTCGCTGCGGCACGCGCATGAGGTGGCGCATCTGGAGGCTTGGCTTGCGGTGGCACTGGGGTATTTGCCTGCCAACTATGATCTCGCGGTTGAGGTGATCCGGTGCAGGCGGCTGGTGAAGGGCTATTCGGACACCCATGCGCGCGGGCTCTCGAAGTTTGATCGGGTGCTGCAGGGGATCGCTTTGGTGGCGGGGCGGGCCGATGCGGCGGATTGGGCGCGGCGGCTGCGGGAGGCGGCTTTGATGGATGAGGAAGGCAAGGCCTTGGATGGGGCTTTGGCGACGGTGCGAAGTTTCGCCTGAGGGTGGTCCCAACTCGGGACCTTTTAATATTGTTTATTTTCAATGACTTGATATTGTGCCATTAAGGGATTTTTAACGTTTCTTCTGGCTGAAATCTATGGAGCCTCCGGCGGGAGTATTTCGAATAGAGCAATTCCAAGAGTCCCCGCCTCTAGTAGCTCTTTCTGAAATACTCCCGCCGGAGGCTCTGTCATTAACGTCCAGCACACCAGCTCAGAACCGGACAGCGGCAGCTGCGGTCGAGCGGGGCCTCGATGGCCTCCGAGACCGCCGCTGGTTCTGGGTTACTCTGCTGCCAGTCCCGGCATCCGTTGCAGCGGCCTTTCGCCTTGCTCGGCTTCCAAAGCGGCAATCCGCGCTTCCAGCATCTCTGGTGAAGCGGCTTCGAACTCCGGCTCTTTTGGCCCGATGATGCCGCGGAACGCGCGCGCGATCAGCCGCGAGAGGTCATCCATGATCAGATAGAACGACGGCACCACCACCAGGCTGAGCACGGTGGAGACGATGATGCCGCCGATCACCGCTGTGGCCATCGGCGCGCGGAAGGCACCGCCTTCGCCGACGCCCAGCGCCGAGGGCAGCATGCCTGCCGACATCGCAATCGAGGTCATCACGATCGGTTGCGCGCGTTTGTGCCCGGCTTCGATGATCGCTTCCAGCCGCCCCATGCCGTGCCGGCGCATCTCGATCACGAAATCCACCAGCAGGATGGCATTTTTGGTGACGATCCCCATCAGCATCAGAATACCGATCAGCACCGGCATCGACAAAGCCGAATTGGTCAGGATCAGCGCTGCCGCGACGCCACCAATCGCCAAGGGCAGCGACAGCATGATGGTGAAGGGCTGGATCACGGATTTGAACAGCATGAACAGCACGGTCAGCACCAGCATCAGCCCCATCAGCATCGCATTGCCAAAGCTTGCGAACAGCTCGGTCTGCACCTCGGCATCGGCAGATTCCTTCACCACCACGCCCGGCGGCAGTTTCGTTGCCGCCACAATCTCTGCCAGCCGCGTGCTGGCGGTGCCCAGTGCCACGCCAACGGGCAGCGAGGCGCCAATCGTTGCTTGCCGCTGACGGTTCAGCCGTTTGACCACCGAGGGGCCTTCGCCGATCACGATATCAGCCACCGCCGACAGCGGCACCGTGGCGCCGGTATTGGTGGTCAGTTTGGTCGCCGCGATGCGGTTCATATCCTCGCGTGAGGCATTGGCGAGTTGCACCCGGATCGGGATCAGCCGGTTGTCGATGGCGAGATTGGCCAGCGACACATCCAGATCGCCAATCGTCGCCACCCGCACCGTGGTGGCTATGTCTTGCGTGGTGATGCCCAGACGGGCTGCTTCTTCGGCACGCGGGGTGATCTGCACCTCGGGACGTGGCAAAGCGCCTTCGGAGCTGACATCGGCGAGCAAGGGCTCTGCTCGCAGCGCTGACTCCAGCGCCGCCGTCGCGGTGTTCAGATCGGCTTCCGAGCTGGCCAGAATCGAATAGGCAATGTCGCGCTCGCCACGGTCATTCAGTTTGAAGGCGCGAATATCGGGGACAGAAGCGAGGCTCTTGAAAATCTCGGCCTCGATGACGTTTTGCGGTACGGTGCGGCCGTGGTTTTCCTTCTGAGGCACCAGCGCACCCAGCAGCGGGATTGATCGCCCAAGTTGCGACAGCTTCAGCAGCAGGCTGTGGTCCAGCTTGACCAAAGTCACCGTCACCGAAGCCCGGCGCACGTCAAGATCCCCCTTGGGTGAGGCCCCACCGATCACGAACACATTCTCGACCCAAGCCACATCCTTGATATGGTCGCGGATCTCGGCGGTGGTCTTGTCTGTTTCCGCCAAGGTCGATCCCGGCGGCAGTTCGACCGAGATCGAGATCCGGCTGACATCTTCCGGCGGCAGGAACGAGCCCGGCACCTGCACCATGAAGTAGATCGACACGATCAGCACGCCAATCGCCGTCATCAGGGTGAAGTAATAGGCCGGAAAGCGGCGGAAGCGGCCGGATTTGGTTTTCGGCAGGAAGGGCAGCGGCAGCCCGCCCTGAATGGTGGTTTTCACCATCCGCAGATAGTTGCGCATGAAAAAGCCGTCCTGCTCGCCCTCATGATGGCCGACATTGGCATCCTTGGCGCTCATCAGGTAGGCCGCCATCATCGGGGTGATCAGGCGGGCCACCAGCAGCGAGAACGCCACGGCAATCGCCACCGTCAACCCGAATTGTCGGAAATACTGCCCCGGTATGCCACCCATGAACGAGACTGGCATGAACACCGCGATGATCGTCGCGGTGGTGGCCATCACCGCCAGACCAATCTCATCGGCAGCCTCGATCGCGGCGCGATACGGCGTTTTGCCCATGCGGATGTGCCGCGCGATATTCTCGATCTCGACAATCGCATCGTCGACCAGAATCCCGGTCGCCAAGGTCACCGCCAGGAAGGACACCAGGTTCAGCGAGAATCCCAGCATATCCATCGCCCAGAACGTCGGGATCGCCGACAGGGGCAAAGCGACGGCGGTGATCAGCGTCGCACGCCAGTTGCGCAGGAAGGCCAGCACCACCAGCACCGCGAGCAACGCGCCTTCCAGCAGCGTGTGCAGTGCGGATTCGTAGTTGCCATAGGTGTAGAACACCGTCTCATCGACCAGCTTGATCCCCACATTCGGATAGTCGGCGCGGATCTGGTCCAGCGTCTGGTTGACGGTTTCCGCCACCGAGACCTCAGACGCCCCCTTGGCGCGGAACACCGAGAAGGTCACAACCTGCTCGCCATTCAGCCGCGAAAAGCTGCGCAGTTCCTTGAAGCTGTCCTGCACATCGCCCAGATCCGACAGCCGCACATGCCGCCCAGACGGCAGCGCAATCGTGGTGCCCGCCAGCCCCTGCACGGTGCCCGCATCGCCCAAGGTGCGGATCGCCTGTTCCCCCGCGCCAATCTCCGAGCGCCCCGAGCCAAGGTTGGTGTTGGTCGCGCGCACCTGTGCGTTCACCGACGCTGCCGAGATGCCAAAGCTGTTCAGCTTCACCGGGTCCAGCGCCACCAGAATCTCGCGATCCGCACCGCCAAAGCGATCAATCCGGCCCACACCGGGGCGGCCTTGCAAGCCCCGCACCACCACGTCATCAACGAACCACGACACCTCTTCGATGGTCATATCGGGGGCCGAAACCGCGAAGGTCATGATCGCGTTGCCTTCAACGTCGATCTTCGTCACCTTCGG
This sequence comes from Cypionkella sp., assembly GCF_034376685.1. Lineage (GTDB taxonomy): Bacteria > Pseudomonadota > Alphaproteobacteria > Rhodobacterales > Rhodobacteraceae > Cypionkella. The sequence continues at coordinate 13,571 of NZ_JAXMJJ010000009.1, read as the reverse complement.
CGTGTCCACCGCGGCGGGCAGCTTGCTCCGCACCCGGTCAACCGCGTCTTTCACATCCTGCAAGGCTTTGTCGGTCGGCACTTCCATGCGGAATTCCACCGCCGAGGTGGATTGGCCATCCACCACGGTCGAGGTGATGTTCTTCACCCCGGTGATGCCCGCCACCGCATCCTCAATGATCTTGGTGACTTGGGTTTCCATCTCGGCAGGTGCTGTGCCCGCTTGCGTGACGGTCACGGCGATCACCGGCACGTCGATGTTCGGAAACCGGGTGATCGGCAGCGCGTTGAACGACTGCCAGCCCAGCACCATCAGGATAAAAAACGCCAGGATCGGCGCGAGGGGGTTTCGGATCGACCAGGCTGAAAAGTTCATCGCCGCACCCTCAGTTGGTTTCAGCGGCAACAGCCGCCACCGGGTTGATATGATCGCCGTCGCGCACAAAGGCCCCGGCTTTGGTCACCACGGTGTCGCCCACCTGCAACCCGTCCAGCACTTCGATCCAGCCGCCATCGCGCACGCCTGCGGTGATCTCGCGCTCTGACACCACAGCGCCTTGCACCAGCATCACCGAGGTCTTGCCGCCCGAGGATTTCACCGCCGTGATCGGCAGCGCCGGGGTGTCGCCCTCACGCACCAGAATGCTGGCCTCGACATACATGCCGGGGCGCACCAAGGATGCATCGTCAATCGCAATCCGCACCCGGCCCAGACGGGTGACCGCATCAATACTCGGCTCGACCAGAGCAATCTTGCCGCTCAGCGGTTTGACCATGCCCACCAGCCGCAGTTCGGCGGTTTGCCCCACCACCAACCGCGTCAGATCGGCTTCGGCCACATCGGCGCGCAGTTCCAGCGCGCCATCGCGGATCAGCGTGAACATCGGTTGACCCGCAGCGGAAGCAATCGCCCCCAGCTGCGCATTGCGCGCGGTGATCTCGCCCGCGAAGGGGGCGGTGACTTCGGTGCGCGCCAGTTGCAGATCGACATTGGCCAGTTGCGCCTCGACCAAGGTCTGCTGCGCCTTTGCGGCCTCCAGCGATTGCACCGCGACCGAAACCTGCGCTTGCGCCGAGACCGAGCCTGCAAGGGCAGTATCCGCCGCCGCTTGGCTGGCCGAGCCTTGGGCTTTCAGCTTGGTGGTGCGGTCCGAGGTGCGCTGCGCCTCTGCGGCGGATGAGTTCGCCGCAATCACCTGCGCTTGCGCTTGGGCAATCTGCGCCTTCGCGGCGGCCAAAGAGGCTGCAAGTTGCGCCTTTTGCAGATCAAGTGTCGAGGTTGACAACCGCGCCATCACTTGTCCGGCCGTGACTTTATCCCCGACATCGGCAAGCAAGGCTTCAATCGGCTGGCCTTCAATCAGCGGGGCGACCTGAATGGTTTGCTGCGGCGCCACCAGACCCGAGGCCAGCACCACATCGCGCAGATGCCGGGTTTCCACCGCAGACACCGTGATCGCAGGCAGCACTTGTGCTACGGGGGCATCAGGCGCGGCGGTTTCGGCCAGCATCGGAGTGGCTGCAACAGCCTGCATCGCCAGAAAAATCACAACAATACGGGAGATAAACATCGGGTCAGCCTTTCGCGCTGCTGGCGGCAATTTCGTCTAAGGTTTGATCAATAATACGCAAGATCATCGCGTTGAGATCATTGCGCACAGTCTCATCCTGCTGCGGCATCATCGCCGAGGATTTCACCAACAGCACAATCAGCGCCGCATGGGCGGCGAACCGCGCGCGGGATTGCTCTAGGCTCAGACCGGTGGCTGCGGCAAAAGCCTGCAACAAATAGTCAACAATCGTGGTTTCCATCAGCCCGCAGGCAAGGCCGATTTCGGGCTTGCGCAGGGCAGTCGCGGTGATTTCGGCCCACAGCGCGCCATCATGGTTGCATTGGTGCTCGACCAGTTTGATCCGCACCTGCTGCCGCATCGTCTCAATCGGGTCGTCCGAGGCGAAAATCGGTTGGAAGTCTTGGGTCATTTCCTCAATATCAAGCGCGATCAATGCCTGCACGATCGCCGCTTTTGATGGGAAATAGCGGTAGAAATTGCCGACGCTCATCCCCGCCGCGCGGGCCAGATCCTGCATCGAGGCCCCGTCAAAGCCCTTTTCGGCAAAAGCCTGCCGGGCTGCGGCCAAAATTTCGGCGACGCGCGCATCGGCGGCGGTATCGGCTGCGGTTGTTGGGGCGGTTGAAGACGACAAGGCGGCACCTGCTGGAATGAACGTTCATTCATTACCATTGCTGCACCTGCACGGTCAAGATGAATCACAAGCGCGCGATAAGGCGGCTTCCGGCGCTGCCTTGCCACCTTGCGGCGGCTATGTTGCGCGCAGGCTTTCGGGCGTGTATCAGGCGGAAAACCATTGCGAGGGATATAGATGCGTCGGGTTGTCATTACGGGTCTGGGAATGGTCACGCCGCTGGCTTGCGGTGTCGAGGAAACGTGGAGCCGACTGCTCGCTGGCCAATCCGGGGCAGGGCCGATCACCCGCTTTGACGCATCGGGCGTGGTCACCCAATATGCCTGCGAAATCCCGTTCGGCGATGGCAGCGACGGCACCTTCAACCCCGATCACTGGATGGAGCCGAAAGACCGCCGCAAGGTCGATGATTTCATCCTGTATGGCATGACCGCCGCCGTGCAAGCCGTGCGCGATTCCGGCTGGGAGCCTGTCACGGATGAGGACCGCGAACGCACCGGCGTGATGATCGGCTCGGGCATCGGTGGGCTGACGTCCATCGCGGAAACCGCCGTGTTGATCAAGGAAAAGGGCGCAAAACGCGTCTCGCCATTCTTCATCCCCGGCAGCCTGATCAACCTGATCTCGGGCCAAGTCTCGATCCGCTTCGGCTTCAAAGGCCCGAACCACGCGGTGGTGACCGCCTGTTCCACCGGAGCCCACGCCATCGGCGACGCCGCCCGCCTGATCCAATGGGGCGACGCCGATGTGATGCTGGCAGGTGGTGCCGAAGCGCCGATCTCGGAAATCGGCATCGCCGGTTTCAACGCCTGCAAGGCGCTCTCGACCAAACGCGCCGACGATCCGACCAAGGCCAGCCGCCCCTATGACGCCGACCGCGATGGCTTTGTGATGGGCGAAGGCGCAGGCGTGGTGGTGCTAGAGGAATACGAACACGCCAAGGCGCGCGGTGCGAAAATCTACGCCGAAGTCCTCGGCTACGGCCTGTCCGGCGACGCCCACCACATCACCGCGCCGTCAGAAGATGGCGAAGGCGGCTTCCGCAGCATGAAAATGGCGCTGAAACGTGCCAACTTGGAGCCCTCTGCCATCGACTACATCAACGCCCACGGCACCTCGACCATGGCCGACACCATCGAACTCGGTGCGGTCGAGCGCATGATGGGCGACGCCGCCAGCAAAGCCACGATGTCCTCGACCAAATCCTCCATCGGCCACCTTCTGGGCGCTGCCGGTGCGGTAGAGGCGATCTTCTGCGTCCTCGCCATCCGCGATCAGATCGCCCCGCCCACCATCAACCTCGACACCCCGGCGGTCACCTCAAAACTCGACCTCGCCCCGAACAAAGCCGTCAAACGCACCATCAACGTCGCCCTCTCGAACTCCTTCGGCTTTGGCGGCACCAACGCCAGCTTGGTCATCGGCAAGGTCGCCAACTGATGTGGCGCTCGGTCGCCTCCAACGCGCTGACCTTGTTCATCGTGCTGCTGATCTTTGCCTTCGGGCTGATCGCATGGGGGCGGCAGGCCTTCACCGGGCCGGGTCCGCTGACCCAAGCGATCTGCTTCAAGGTCGATAAAGGCGCCAGCCTTGCGCAGATCAGCCGGGGGCTGGAGGCCGAAGGCGCTGTCACCGATGCCCGCATCTTCCGCATCGGCGCCGATTATGCGCAAGCCGCGAACGATCTGAAATTCGGCAGCTACCTGCTGCAACCGCAATCCTCGATGGGTGAGGTTCTCACCGCCCTGACCGCAGGCGGCCAATCCACCTGTGGCCGCGAAGTCAACTTCCGCATCTCGGTCGCCACCGCCGAAGTCATCCTGCGCGAGCTTGACCCCGCCACCAACCGCTATGTCGAGGTCGCCAAATTCGACCCCGCAGCCGAGGCCGCCCCCACCGCCTACCTTGATGCTGCCCAAGCCCCCGACATCCGCTGGCGCATCACTCTGGCCGAGGGTGTGACCTCATGGCAGGTCGTCGATGCCCTGAAACGCGCTGATTTCCTTGAAGGTAGCATCGACAAACTGCCCGCCGAAGGCACCCTGTCGCCGGATAGTTATGAGGTCGAAAAGGGCTTTGACCGCGCCACTTTGGTTGCCGATATGGAAGCCCGCCAAGCCAAAACCTTGGCCGAACTCTGGGCCACCCGCGCGGAAGGTCTGCCCTATAAAACCCCGGAAGAAGCCTTGGTGATGGCCTCGATTGTCGAGAAAGAAACCGGCATCCCGACCGAGCGGAAACAGGTCGCCTCGGTGTTCATCAACCGTCTGGCCAAGGGCATGAAGCTGCAAACCGACCCGACGGTGATCTATGGCGTCACCAAAGGCGAGGGCGTGTTGGGCCGTGGCCTGCGCCAATCCGAACTGAAACGCGCCACCCCGTGGAACACCTATGTCATCGACGGCCTGCCGCCGACCCCGATCGCCAATCCGGGCCGCCTGAGCATCGAAGCCGCCCTGAACCCCGACACCACGCCGTTCCTCTACTTCGTCGCCGATGGCTCCGGCGGCCATGCGTTTGCCGAGACACTGGCGCAGCACAACGAAAACGTCACCAAATGGCGGGCGATTGAGGCCGCCCAGGGCGAAGAAGCGGCGGGTGGGGTGCAGGAGTAACCACGCCTTCCTTCTGTTTCCGGTTTACTGCGCATAGGGCCAAAGGCCATTGAGCAAGGGGCACTGTGCCACAACCCAACGCCTCAGAAATCGGGGCGCGCCTGACTGGGCGGAGGACTGCGGCGGCCAATGACAAAGCTGCCATGACTGCACCTTCACAGCCGAAAGCCCCGCTGCCACCCAGACCCGAACCGAAAGAAAACTCTGCGGGGCAGAGTTTTCCGGTTCATTGCGCATAAGGCGGAACGCCGTTGAGCAAGGGGCGTCGTGCCACAACCGAACGTATCAGAAATCGGGGCGCGCCTGACTGGGCTGGCGCGGTAACGCGCCTGCCGGGGGCAGGCAGGCGCGGCCCGATTTGTTTGGGAACAAATCGGGCAAGGGCAGCGCGGAAAACGACGAAGGAGATCTTTCTCATTGTCGAGTTTCCTTGCAAAAGGGCATTTGCTGCAACATCATCAAACCATGACAAAAGATGATGGCGTCGAGAAAATCGAAGAACAAGTTGTACTGACTTATCTGCGGTCCGGTGACTTCAATGGGATGGGCGTCGCACGTCTTACAAGTGACGATGAGCTTGCAGCCGTTTCACATTTAATAGCGAATGGCAGGCTTGATTTGGTTCGAGGGGATGGACACCCAAACCCTCATATTAAAGCATTTGTCGCAGAGTCTATAGCTACTCAGCTCGAAAAAATTCGAAGTGATGGCCTCGTCGGTTGTCTATATCCTACGCCGCTAGTGTTGAAAGAGCGAAAGGCTGGCGATGGAGAAGTTGCACCCTATACACGTGAGCTTTTGGAAGGTGCCCCACAGTTGAGTCATCGGGCCTTTGATCTGAGGGCACTCGAATGGTATCGCAATGACCCGCGATTTGAATTCGATGTCGATGACATACATGGGAGGATAATTCAAAAGGAAGGGACACAAGTTGCAGGACGTTCAGTTGTGCGAGATGGGTTAGAGTTCTTGGACTTCGGCTTTGCATATGATCCTGATATGCATAGAGCTATAGCCGTTTTCGTGCGTTATCTTCACGATCTGCCAAGTGAACAGCAAATTGAAATGAAGAAGCACGAGTTGGAGGGTGAGTATGCGCTGCATCCGGACTTTTATCGTACTCAAATAATTGGAGATTTTCCTGAACGACCATCTATTTATGACGCGTTCCTTGAAGAAAAACTTCACATCAATCAAATATGCAAACTCCTGAGGAAGCCAAATCTGTTTAGAACTGAGTTTCAAGAAGGAAGACGCCCGCACGGCTTTGGAATTTTGCTTAGACCGACAAAGAAGGAGTTTGGGGACTTTGCGCTGCAGCTTGATCAGTTGCTGAGTGACGACCTCAACAGAGAATTCTTCAATGGTGACCTCGAACTCAGCCGACGTTTAACGAACGAGGAGGGCCGCGTGGAGATTCATCCGAAAGGAACTATCCAACTTTTGCAAGAATGGATGACAGCTAAGGTGAGGCCTGTCGAGGCCGAGCCTATGGACGAAATGTTCAAGAATTTTCGTGCAGTGCGAAAGACTAGGCAGAAGCCAGCCCACATTGTGGAAGATAATGAATTCGATCAGAAATATCTTGCGGAGCAGCGGGAACTGATCCTAGCGGGTTATGGCGCTGTTCATACTTTGCGTATGGTGTTGGAAAATCATCCCTTGGCGCGGGGCTACCGAGTGCCAGATCATATTCGGCAAGCAAAAGTCTGGACATTTTAGTTGTATTCCAACTTGTTTCTTTATCGTTGACTGATGTTGCCGAGTTTAGCAGTTGGTCTGGATGGTCACCCAAAACCTTAACAATCCCTTAACATCACCACCCCATCCCCTTGATATCAAACACATAAAAAAGGTCCCGAGTTGGGACCGGCCCCACAACCCTCCCAACCCCAGCGATTTCTTGACACATCGCGGGCAGCGGCCTAGCCTTCCTGCATTGTAGTTTCAAAGGCTTTGCCATGGTCGGATTTCCCGCAGCCCGCGTGACGGACATGCACACCTGCCCGATGTGTGCGGGCGCGCCGTTCCCGATCATGCCGCCCGCGATGATCACCGTCTTGATCGGCTCGCTCCCCGCCGCCCGCATGACCGATATCTGTGCCTGCATCATCCCCGCTCTGGTGCCGATCCCGTCACCCGATCCGATTGCCTTCGGCTCGCCCACCGTTCTGATCGGCGGCCTCCCCGCCGCCCGGCAGTTCGACCCGACGATGAAGGGCGGCGCGATCATCCTCGGCCTTCCCACCGTGCTGATCGGCATCGTCGCGACACCTGCTCCGGGCGAACCCGGCGCGCTGAATATCTGGGAAGAGGTGCTGCCCGACGGCACCACCGTCACCCATGTCGGCCCCAACATCACCATCGTCGGCACCAAGGCCTTTCGTGACGCGGTGGTGCGAGATTTGCAGCGGCTGGATTCGACGCCGTCGGGACAGGCTTTGCTGACCAGCCTGAACGCGCCCGGCAAAGGGCCGGTGACGATCGTGGCGACCACGGGCGGGAATGAGGTGGACGGCACCGGGGCGGGGGCCAACAGAAACGCCGATGGCACGCCCGGCGCGGGATCGGGCAGCACGCTGCATTACAACCCGGACAAGACCCAGATCGGCGATGGCTCGAAGCCCTACATGACGCGGCCGCCTGCGGTGGCGCTGGGGCACGAGTTGAACCATTGCGAGCAGGCGCAGAATGGAACCTGGACCGACGACAGCACGGGCGGAACCAACAACAATGAGTTGGAGGCGGTGGGCCTGCCACCCTATCAAAACAACCCGCATTCCGAGAACAACATCAGGAAAGACCTGGGCCAACCGCCCCGGACCGAATATTAGATGCGCGCGTTGGCCCTGATTTTCGGGCTGATGACAATGGGTGCCGAGGCACAGGAGCAAGTGATGGGCGTGGTGAGCGACGGCGATATCAGTGTTGGGGTGATCTGGGAGGTGCAGGACTCGGGTGTGGTCGGGCGCTACCAGCTGCGCAACGCTGGGGCGGCCGAGGTCTACGTGTTTGATCGGCTGTATCGCACCTCGGTGACGGGGTTTCGCACGGTCGACCCGGATTATGCCTGGCACTGGCTGGAGCCGGATGGGGTGTTCCGGGTGGCGAAATTTGTGCCGCAAGTGCCTGCTGGTAAGAAGGTGGAAAGCCCAGAGGTCGCCTATGCGCGGGTGTTGGCGGCAGGCGCGGTGCTGGAGGGCCGGGTGCTGCTGCCGGGGCGGCTGGATCAGGATTTGCCCTATGGCGTGACGCCGCCGTTGGCTGCGGTGACGGCGATTACATCCATCGTGTTGTCGGTGGGCTATGCCGAGGTGGACCCGCAGGTTGAGGCCACTGAAATCAAGGCGGGCGATGAGGTGGTGCTGTCTTTGCCCTATGGCTGGTTGATCGGGCAACAGAGGATTGTGAGCGCGGAGCCGCAGGCTTTGGCGGTGCCGATGCAGCGCTGAGGGGGTGGCTTTGACTGTCCCTGAGACGGCTGGATTGTGGCGTGCGGTGGAGCCTCCGGCGGGAGTATTTCGAAAAGAGCAACTCGGGGTGTTGGGACTGCTTTGGAGAGGGCCAGACTGCTGGCGCGTGCGTTAAGGTTAGTGGAAGGTTAACCGATCGGTCGGTAACACATTGATATCAAGTGTTTAACTTGACTCTGCGACCGCTCTGATCTATAGATTTTGACATGCTGGAAGAGGTGGGCGAACGGCCAAGGGGGTAACTCCCTTTGGGCCGTTTTTTCATTTTACTCGTGCGGGGGCGGCATGAGAGGCGGGCAAAACGGGCATGACACTAAATTTCTCCTTCGGAGAACGGCCGCCAAGCGATCTGCTGGCGGATGCAGAGCAATATTATGAATCCACGGTCTCGGATCTGCTGAAAGCGATCAATGCGCTGAAGGCGGGCGAGTTTGAAGTCTCAAAGGCGGTGCCGCAGACGGTGCGCGATTTGCGGCTGGCGTTGGATTTGGTCCATAGTGAAAGGGGACGTCTTGAAAAACTTCGCAAACAAGTTGCCGGGGCTGTCGGAACCGGCACGCTCGATTTACACACCGCACGCGATGAGATCGGGCGCCGATTGGCTTGCCTCCGCGACGCAAGCGCAGGTTGACGAATTTCTCGATGGTTTGAGTGAGAATGCACTGTTGGCGCTGCCGTGGATGTTTGAATTCTGGGCGTTGCCGCACCAGTTGCCGCCTGCGGGGGCATGGAAAACCTGGGTGATCATGGGTGGGCGCGGGGCGGGGAAAACCCGCGCCGGGTCGGAATGGGTGCGCGCGGAAGTTGAGGGGGCGGGGCCTGCGGATGCGGGGCGCTCGCGGCGGGTCGCACTGGTGGGTGAAACCGTGGATCAGGTGATTGCGGTGATGATTGAAGGCGAGAGTGGGATTTTGGCCTGCTCGCCGCCCGATCGCAGGCCGGAATGGCAGGCGACCAAGAAGCAGTTGCTCTGGCCGAATGGCGCGATTGCGCAGGTGTTTTCGGCGCATGAGCCGGACAGTTTGCGCGGGCCGCAGTTTGATGCGGCTTGGGTTGATGAGTTGGCAAAATGGCCGAAAGCCGAGCAGGCATGGGATCAGTTGCAGTTTGGTTTGCGCTTAGGCGAGAACCCGCGACAGGTGGCGACGACGACGCCGCAGAATGTCGGGGTGTTGAAGGATATTCTGAAGAACCCATCGACGGTGATGACCCATGCGCCGACCGAGGCGAACCGGGCCTATCTGGCGGCCTCGTTCCTTGCGGAAGTGCGAACGCGTTATGCGGGCACCACCAAGGGCGCGCAGGAGTTGGATGGGCTGTTGATCGAGGATGCCGAGGGGGCGCTTTGGACGACGGCGATGCTGGAGGCGGGGCGGATCACGGAAGTGCCGCGTTTGCAGCGTATTGTGGTGGCGGTGGACCCGCCGGTGACGGGCCACGGCAGATCGGATGAATGCGGGATCGTGGTGGTGGGGGCTGTCACCGAGGGGCCGACGCAGAATTGGCGGGCGGCGGTGTTGGCGGATTGCTCGGTGAAGGGGGCCACGCCTGACCAATGGGCGCGAGCGGCGATTGCGGCGATGGAGCGGTTTGGCGCGGATCGGCTGGTGGCGGAGGTCAATCAGGGCGGCGATCTGGTGGAGGGGGTGATCCGGCAGATTGACCCACTGGTGCCGTATCGCTCGGTGCGGGCCTCAAAGGGCAAGGGGATCCGGGCAGAGCCGGTGTCGGCTTTGTATGAGCAGGGCCGGGTGAGCCATGTGCGGGGGCTGGCGGCGCTGGAGGCGCAGATGTTGCAGATGACGGCGCAGGGCTATCTTGGCAAAGGCTCGCCGGATCGACTGGATGCGCTGGTTTGGGCGCTGACGGATCTGATCGTAGAGCCTGCAGAGAAATATCGCCACCCGCAAATGCGGGGGCTTTAGCTGTTGCAGCGGGCAGCGCGCGCTGGGTTCGGGGGATTTAAACTATTCCCGTTTAGAACGGATTTCAGACAAGCGCGGCCTCGGTGAAAGCCTGATGGGCCGGGAAGATAGGAGCTTTGAAGCATGGTGTTCGATTTCCTGAAACGCGCGCCACAGGTGCCGGAGAAGAAGGCCTCGGCCACCGGGCGCGTAGTGGCTTGGGGCGGATCGGGTCGGGTAGCGTGGAGCCCGCGTGATCTGGTGTCACTGGCGAAAACCGGGTTTCAGGGCAATCCGATGGGGTTTCGCGCGGTGAAGCTGATCTCGGAAGCGGCTTCGGCGATGCCGTTGGTCTTGCAGGATGAAGGACGGCGCTATGATAGCCATCCGGTGCTGGATCTGATCCGCCGACCTAACGGAGCGCAGGGGCGGGCGGAGTTTCTGGAGGCGGTTTATGGGCATCTGCTGTTGTCAGGGAATGCCTACATTGAGGCGGTGCCAGGGGCGGGGGCTGTGCCGGGTGAGTTGCATGTGTTGCGCTCGGATCGGATGTCGCTGGTGCCGGGGGCGGATGGCTGGCCGGTGGCCTATGACTATTCGGTAGGCGGGCGGACGCACCGCTTTGTGATGACGCCGGAAAGCCAGCCGATCTGTCATATCAAGACCTTTCATCCATCGGATGATCATTATGGTTTCAGCCCGTTGCAGGCGGCGGCGGTGGCGATTGATGTGCATACCTCGGCGAGTGCCTGGTCGAAGGCGTTGCTGGATAATGCCGCGCGGCCTTCGGGGGCGATTGTCTACAAGGGCGCGGACGGGCAGGCGCAGCTGTCGACCGATCAGTATGATCGCTTGGTGAGTGAGATGGAGATGCATCATCAGGGCGCGCGCAATGCCGGGCGGCCGATGTTGCTGGAGGGCGGGTTGGACTGGAAGCCGATGGGGTTTTCGCCTTCCGACATGGAGTTTCAGCAGACCAAGGAAGCGGCGGGGCGCGAGATTGCCACAGCGTTTGGGGTGCCGCCAATGCTGATGGGGATACCAGGGGATGCGACTTATTCGAATTATCAGGAGGCCAACCGGGCGTTTTATCGGTTGACCGTGCTGCCGCTGGTGGCGCGGGTGACGGCGGGGATTTCGCATTGGTTGTCGACGTTTACCGGAGAGTTGGTGGAACTTAGGCCCGATCTGGATCAGATCCCGGCGCTGGCGGTTGAACGTGATCAGTTGTGGGCGCGGGTCGGCGCTGCGGCGTTCCTGACGGAGGTGGAAAAGCGCATCCTGCTGGGCCTGCCTCGCATTCAGGAGGGCGAATGACGCCGCCGCGCAAAGCGTCTGACGGCTCGCGCTATCTTTATGACAGTTTCGATGCGGCTTCCGCACGGATCGAGGCGAATGAGCGCGTGGCCGAGGAGCGTTGGGCGGCGCTGGATTACCGTTTGGGCCAGATTGATGCGGTGCTGGAGCGGTTGGAAAAGCGGATTTGGGTGGGCGTCTATGGGGTCGCGGCGTTTTTGCTGGCCCAGATGGCCGAGGCATTGATGCAGGCGGCGGGCAGATGAGAGGGTTTGCGATGAAGTGGAAAATGCAGGGCGCGCCGGAGTGCAAGTTTCAGCAACCCGAAGCGCGGCTGGTGGTGACCGATGGCAGCCGGGTTGAGGGCTATGCCAGCCTGTTCGGGGTGCGCGATCAGGGCGGAGATGTGGTGCAGAAGGGGGCCTATGCCGCCAGTCTGGCACGCCTTATCGGGCAGGGCCGTGCGGTGAAAATGCTGTGGCAGCACGATCCGACCCAGCCGATTGGGGTGTGGGACGAGGTGCGCGAGGACGGCGTGGGCCTGTGGGTCAAGGGCCGCATCCTGCCGGAAGTCGATAAGGGCCGCGAGGCGGTGGCTCTGCTGGCGGCGGGGGCGATTGACGGATTGTCGATTGGTTACCGCACGGTCAGAGCGGAACGCGATGGCAAAGGGCAGCGCCTTTTGTCTGAGCTGGAGCTTTGGGAGGTGTCACTGGTGACCTTCCCGATGCTTCCCGAGGCGCGGGTTTCGGCCAAGGGCGATCTGCCTGAAGCTGATTTTTGGCGCAAAATGGCGCAGGTGTTTGACGACGCGCGCCAATCCCTGGCCGAGCGCAACTAGCGGCCTTTCACGACCAAACAACTTCCACGACCAAACACGGGGAAATCAAGATGACCGAGACGAAGGCTCGGGCCGGTGAGGCTTTGCCTGCGGCCCAGATGGGTATGAACCAGAATCCAGCCGCACATCCGGGTGCGGAAGTGAAATCCGCGATGGCCGGATTTCTGAGCGCCTTCAGGGGCTTTCAGGACGATGTGAAACAATCACTGCAACAACAGGACGAAAGATTGACCATGCTTGATCGCAAACAGATGACCTATACCCGCCCGACGCTGTCGGCCTCGGCGGAACTTGACGTGCCGCACAAGAAGGCGTTTGGCGCCTATCTGCGCTCGGGCGATGATGACGGCCTGCGCGGCCTTGTGTTGGAAGGCAAGGCGATGTCCACCGCCGTCGCCGCCGATGGCGGCTATCTGGTGGACCCGCAGACGGCGGACAGCATCCGCTCGATGCTGGTTTCGACCTCGTCGCTGCGGGCGATTGCAAATGTGGTTCAGGTGGAAGCCACGTCGTTTGACGTGCTGATTGACCGTTCGGAAGTCGGCTCGGGTTGGGCCACGGAAGCGGCGGCGACGGCAGAGACCGGGACTCCTGCGATTGAGCGGATTTCGATCAAGCTGCATGAGCTGTCGGCGATGCCGAAGGCGTCGCAACGCTTGCTCGATGACAGCGCGTTTGACGTGGAGGGCTGGTTGGCGGGCAAGATCGCCACCCGCTTCATCCGTGCCGAGGCTTCGGCGTTTATCAACGGTGATGGCGTCGACAAACCGAAGGGCATCTTGCTGCCGACCAAGGTTGCCAATGCGTCCTGGAGCTGGGGCAACATCGGCTACATCCCAACCGGGGCCGCAGCAGATTTCGCACCGACCAACTCGGTCGATTGCATCATCAGCCTGGTCTATGCCTTGGGGGCGGATTACCGCGCCAATGCCAGCTTCATCATGAATTCGAAAACCGCAGGTGCAGTGCGCAAGATGAAGGATGCTGATGGCCGCTTCATGTGGTCGGATGGCTTGGCTGCGGCGGAACCTGCGCGTCTGATGGGCTATCCTGTGCTGATCTGCGAGGACATGCCCGATATCGCCGCCAACGCCTATGCGATTGCCTTTGGCGATTTCAAATCGGCCTACACCATTGCCGAGCGTCCTGATCTGCGGATTTTGCGCGATCCGTTCTCGGCCAAGCCGAACGTGCTGTTTTATGCCTCCAAACGGGTGGGCGGCGATGTCACCGAC
>NZ_JAXMJJ010000008.1:0-7481 GCF_034376685.1 Cypionkella sp. | reverse complement strand
ATGAACTGCACCAAGACCTGCCCGAAGGGGTTGAACCCCGCCAAAGCGATTGCCGAGATCAAGAAGATGATGGTCGAACGGGTGGTCTAAGCCCTGCGCAGAACCTGAAATGAGCAAAGGCGCGCCCGTAGTGGCGCGCCTTTGTCATCTGAACCGCGCGTCTTAACTGGAGCTCAGCGCCAGCAGGGCCGCTTGGATATCGGCTGAGAAGGTCTCAAAGCCATCGGTCAGCGCGTGCAAGGTGTCGACGATCTGGCTGACCTCGGCCCGCTGGGCGGGGGTGAAATCTGCGCCGCTTTTGGTCAGCCCGGCGATGGTGCGCGAGGCTTGCGGCCCCGTCGCATAGGTCCAGCCGTTGTGCAGCCCATGCGCCAGCGCATCGCGAATGACGCCTTGCGGGTCTTGATCGGTCAGATCGGCCCAGTTCACCGCGCCGATATTCGTCAGCCCCCAATGCACCACCGGATCGCTAAGCATGAAACCGCGCTCGCTGTAGTGGTCGATCCAATCTTGCTGGTAGGTTCTGTACAAAATCGTCGGGCGTGTGTAGCGGATGTGAATTGCCAAAGCAAAACCGCTGTCACAGATCGCCTGCAGTCGGGCCAGCCGTTCTGTGACTGCGGCTACCTTCGTCATATCCTTCACGATCACTCACCCTTTGGATGCTAGATGTTGCGATTTACACTTTATCCGGGCAATGTCTACGGGACGAGGCTATGACTTGGTGGAGCCCTCGGCAACTGTTTTGAGCATATGACCCTTCTGCAGGCAATGAAAAATCAGATCCAACATATAGCCCCGGCTGGCTCTTATGTCGCGTTGCGCGTTGGGTTCTCATTTCCTGAGGAGGAGATGAACAATCTGCCTGACATTTGGGTGGAGTTTTACACAACCCACGGGCTAGTGGTGCAGGATCCGGCGATGCGCTGGGTCTATGGCAACGTGGGCGGCATCCGGTTCTCGGAAATGGCCGCGACCGATCCGCACCAGGTGCGCGCCCATGCGGCGGTGTTTGGCCTGGGTCATGGCGCTGCGGTCTCGGTGATGACGCCGCAAGACAAGGGGCGGCGCAGCTACGGGCTGTTTTTCCGCGATGATCGCGATTTTGAAGATGCCGAGATGGATGGGCTGGTGCGAATCATGCAGCAGCTGCACGCGGGCCCCGAAGATGAAAAAAGCCTGACAAATGCCGAGGTAGAGGCGCTGAAACTGCAATCCGAGGGGTTGCGGCTGAAACAAATTGCCGCGCGTCTGGGAATCTCGGAAAGTGCGGTCAAGGCGCGTCTGAACAACGTCAAGCGTAAGCTTGGGGCAAAGACACAATCCCAAGCGGCCTCGATTGCGGCAGCGCGGCGGATTCTCTAAGCACTGCTGATAATCCAGCAAATTTTAAGTATTGCGATAGTCGCTCTAAATTTGCGGGCTGTCCGTAAATACAACTTCCGGGGTATTGTTGCTGCATCTGAAACGATTCAGCATGTTTAGGGGACCCCTATGGACAATATCCGCTTCGACTTCTCCGATTTCCATCGCTATGGCTCGGCATTTTACGACTTTTTGGCTTTGCGCAAGCAGGTGTTTGTCGATCAACTCGGCTGGGATGTGCCGCATAATGCCACGGTTGAGATGGACCAATATGACACACCGGTGGCGCATTACTCACTGGTTCTAAAACACGGCCAGGTTGTAGGAGGCGCGCGGGCGATGGCGACCACGGCAACTTGGGGGGCGCACACCTATATGCTGCGCGATGCCTATTCGGGCAAGCTGCCGCATATCCCGTCGCATGTGATGTCGGTGGAAATCGCGACGCCGCATGTCTGGGAATGCACCCGGTTGGTGATCTCGGATCAGTTGACGACCGCAGCGGAGCGCAAGGAATGTCTGACGTCAATCGTCGACGGGTTGGTTGAGATCACCCGGGCACATGGCGGGGAGGAGTTGATCTGCCTGTCTTCGATGACGTTGATGCGCGCGTTGCGCCAGATTGGCTATGAGGCGACGCGGTTGGGGGAAACCTATCGCAATGATGAAGATGGTCGGCAATATGCCGTGCTGCGGATGCCGGCCGAGTTTTCACGCGTGCGGCAGTTGCGGGTGGCGCCGATCCCGTTCCCGAGCCATCGTCTGCGGGTGGAGCCGAGCATCTTGCAGGGCGCGACGGCTTAAGCCATGCTGACTTGCAAGCAGAAAAGGAAGCCGTATGCCGTTGTTATTGCTGCTTCTGGTCGTGGCGGTGTTTGTCTATGGCTGGTTGGCGCGCCGCAACTCTACCCTGACGCGCAGCTGTCGGTGGCGGTTGGATCGGCGGTTGGGGCCGAGCCGTTATCACTGCGCCGCCTGTGGTGCGGTCTGTGATCCGGGGCCGGGAGCCAAGGCAATGTTTGCGTGCGGTTTGAGCTGGAGGGATTTGGCGTGCTGACACGAAGCGGGAGAGTGCGATGAAACCGGACCAGCCTGACCATATGGCCCCCGCCGATGCAGCCGCGCGCAAAGCGGTGGCCCCGGTGATCTGTTACCCGGTCGAGGGCCTGCCGCGCCCCGATCTGGCGCCCTATCTGGCGGCGCGGAAGGGGTGGAGTAAGGTCGCCGAAGTGCGGGTGCCCGCACGAGACGCACGCTGTTTTGACGTGCCCGCCGGGCATTTCTTTCGCATCACCAGCGTGGAAGGGCCGCAGGTGGGTGACCTCAATCTGTGGAACGCTGCCGATCTGACTGAGCGGTTTTTCTCGGGCAAAACCCGTGCCTTGCATGGCACGCATCTGTCGGCGGGCGATCGGATGTGGTCAGCGCTGCCTTACCTGCGCGAGATGGCGTTGATCACCGAGGATACGCTGGACTGGTATGGCTTCGATGCCTTTGGCGGGGCGGTGCATGACGTGATTGGCACCCGCTGTGACCCCTACACCAGCAATTTGCTGTCGGGCGGGCAGTATCATCATTGCTGCCATTCCAACCTGACGCGGGCACTGGCGGCGCGCATGGATCTGCCGCTGTGGCAGGCCGAGGCGCATGTGCATGACGTGCTGAACGTGTTCATGTGCACCGGATTCACCCGCGACACCGGGCAGTATTTCATGAAAGCCAGCCCGGTGCGGCCGGGGGATTATATCGAATTCTTTGCCGCGATGGACCTGATCGGCGGCTTGTCGGCCTGTCCGGGCGGCGATTGCTCCTCGGAGCACTCCTCGGATCAGGCGGCGTGTTATCCGTTGCTGGTTGAGGTGTTCAAGCCTTTGGCTTTGCCCGAAGGCTGGCATCCGGCACGGGCGAATGGCTATGACCGCAGTCATGGCGCAGTCTAGTCGGGGGGCGTGCCGCCCCCCAAACCCCCTGCGGATATTTGCCCGCAGAGGATGATCCTTTAGGGCGTTCTAGCAGTACCGCTCAATCGCCAGCAGTTGGTGATCGCCGTAGCGGTCGCCCGCAGCGAAGCCGGGCGGCAAGAGGCGGTCGATTTCGGCGTGATCTTCGTCGGTCAGCGTGATCTCGGTGGCCTGCGCCCATTGCTTCAGGTTTTCCGCCTTGCGGGTGCCGGGGATCGGGATCAGATGATCACCTTTCGCCAGTGTCCATGCGAGCGCGGTGGCGGGTGTTGTCCAGCCGCGCGCCGCACAGAAGGCGCGGAAGCCGTTGATCGTGTGGGTGTTTTCACTGAAGTTCGGCTCGGTGAAGCGTGGGTTCTGGCTGCGAAAACCGTCGGAGGGCTTGGCGAGGGGGGTATCGCCCAGCATGCCGCGCGCCAGCGGCGAAAACGGGATGAAGGCCACGCCAAGCGCTTTGCAGGCTTGGATCATGCCCAGTTCGGGCTGGCGGCTCCACAGCGAATACTCATTCTGCACCGCCGTGCAGGGATGGATTTTATGGGCAGCACGCAGGGTGTCGGGGGCGATTTCCGACATGCCATAGCCGCCGATTTTGCCCTCTTCGATCAGCCGCGACAGGAAGCCTATCACCTCGGTCAAGGGGCGGGCATGTTCGCGGCGGTGGATGTAGAACAGCTCAACATGGTCACGGTTCAGCCGTTTCAGCGAGGCCTCAAGCTCGGCGCGCAGATGGGCTTCCGAATTGTCGATGCGGCGCGGCGGACCGGAGACAAAGCTGGCTTTGGTGGCGATGATGACAGTCGGGCGGCGGGTGGTCAGCCATTTGCCGATGATGGTTTCCGAAATGCCCATGCCGTAGATGTTGGCGGTGTCGATGAAGCTGATGCCTTGGTCCAGCATCGCATCCAGACAGGCCAGGCTTTCAGCCTCATCCGTATTGCCAAAGATGCCGCCGAAGGACATCGCGCCGAGGCCAATGGCGGATACAGTCGGGCCGTTTTGGCCGAGTTTGCGGGTTTTCATGGGCGTCTCCTGCTGAGGGGATCGCAATAGACGCCCACGAATCGGTTAGGTCAAGGGTGCATATAGTGCAGGCCTTGGAAGTTATGCCGCAATGCAGCGGTGCGGGTGGCGAGCGCTTCGGGTGCGTTCGAGCGCAGGCCTTCGGCGATCAGAGCGGCGAGGGCGGGGGCGTGTTGCGGGGTGACCCCGCGACGGACAAGTTCGGGTGTGCCAATGCGCAAGCCGTTCAGATCATTCGGAACCTCTGCAATCGGCAGGCCGATGCCGCAGGCAAGGAAACCGGCTTTGCGCAGGGTTTTCGAGGCGGTCTGACCGCCGCCAAAGCTCGCCGCCTCAATCGCGAATTGGTGGCTTTGGGTGCTGCCTTTGTCTGCAGCAAAGATCGGCAAGCCTAGGGCGGTCAGTTCTTTGGCAAGCGCCTGCGCCAGATCGACCATCGCCTGCGCGTAGGCTGCGCCAAAGTCGCGCCAATCCAGCAACGACAGCGCCAAAGCTGCTGATTTCGCGGCGTCAAAATTCGCGGTCATGCCGGGGTAGGCGATGTGATCGAGCCGCTCGGCAATCGCGGCATCATTGGTCACAATCAGCCCGCCTGCGGGGCCGCCGAGGGATTTATAGGTGCTCATCGTCATCAGATGCGCGCCTTGGTGCAACGGATTGGCCCAAAGCCCGCCGGCGATGATGCCGCATTGATGGGCCGCGTCAAACAGCACCTTTGCGCCAACCTCATCGGCAATGGCGCGGATTTCAGCGACTGGATGCGGGAACAGGTTAAGGCTGCCGCCGACGGTGATCAGCTTGGGTTTGACCTTGTGGGCAAGGCTGCGAAGTTGTTCCAGATCAATGGTATAGCCGTCGGCATTGACCGGGGCGGGGTGGGTGATCAGCCCGTATAGTCCCGCACAGCCAGCCGCGTGATGGGTGACATGACCGCCGATTGTGGCCGGGGGTGCTATGATCACATCGCCGGGTTTGGTCAGCGCCATGAAGCCATACAGGTTCGCCAAAGCGCCTGAACTTACGCGGATTTCGGCATATTTGGCTTGGAAAACCTCGGCGGCGAGTTCGGCGGCGATCACTTCGATTTCCTCAATCGCCTCCAGCCCCATTTCGTATTTATCGCCGGGATAGCCCAAGGATGGGCGGCTGCCGAGGCCCCGCGACAGCACGGCTTCGGCGCGAGGATTCATGATGTTGGTGGCGGGGTTGAGGTTGAAGCAATCCTGATCATGGATTTGAGCATTGGCTTGGATCAGCGCTTCGATCCGGTTTGCGACCTGTGCTGTGGGCGCGGTCGCGTCGGTGGCAAGGCGTTGGATCAGGGCTTCGCAAGGTGCGGGAACCCAAGGGCGGCGGGCAAGATGGGGCATGGCGATCTCCTTTTGTCGCAGCAGACCAGAGTGGAGGCTTGCGGGCAAATCAGAATTGCGGAAAGTTAGGGTTAGAAAAACTAAGGCTGGAAAAGTTAGGGATAGCATGGCTGTTGCTCCACCCCGTCCAAAAGACCTGCCGCTGTCGGCGTTGCGTGCGTTTGAGGCGGCTGCGCGATTGGGAAGTTTTGCGCTGGCGGCTGGCGAATTGGGCGTGACGGCGGGCGCAGTGACGGCCCATGTCAAAACGCTGGAGGCGGCACTGGGATCGCCGTTGTTTTCGCGCGCTGGTCGCGGTGTGGCGCTGACAGCGGCGGGGGCGCGGGCGTTGCCAGAGTTCACTTTGGCCTTTGATGCTTTGGGGGCGGCGGTGCAGGTTTTGCGTGCCGAAGCAGCCCCCCGCGTGGTGCATATCGCGACCTTGCCGTCGATTGCGCAGCTGTGGCTGTCACCGCGCCTGCCTGCCTTGCGCGCGGCGGCACCCGAGATTGAAATCTCGATCACCGCGATGGAAGCCCCGCCAAACCTCAAACGCGCGCCCTATGATCTGAGCCTGTTCTACGGTGAGGGCGATCAGATCATCGCGCCGGACGTGATTTTTCCGGTGTGTTCTCCGTCACTTGCGGTGAAATTGCAGCGACCGGAGGATCTGGCAGGGGTGACCTGCCTGACCGACGCGAGTTGGGCGCAGGATTGGCGGATTTGGGCGGAAGTGGCGATGCCGGGGGTGAATTTCACCCCGCGTGGGCCGATGTTTTCGCTGTATGCGCTGGCGGTGGAGGAGGCTGCGGGCGGGGCCGGGGTGTTGATGGCGCATCAGGCTTTGGTTGCCTCGCATCTGGCGGCGGGGGCGTTGGTGGCACCGTTTGCGCAAAGGGTGACGCTGCCGGGGGGCTTGCGATTGTGGTCAGCGCGCCCGATGCGGCCGGGCTCGGCGGTGCAGCGGGCGGCGCGGTTTTTGCAGGTGGCGGGGGCGCGGGTTTAAGAAAAAGCCGCTTCCAAAGCCACCTCGACCATCGCACCGAAGCTGGTTTCGCGTTGGTCGGCGGGCAGGGCTTCATGGGTCAGGATGTGGTCGGAAATCGTCAGCACGGCGAGGGCGCGGCGGTTGTATCGGGCGGCGAGCATGTAAAGTTCAGCGGCCTCCATCTCGACACAGAGCGTGCCGTGGCGCTGCAACTGATCCGAAAGATCCTGCCGTTCGTCATAGAACGTGTCGGATGAGAAAATCCCGCCGACATGCACCGGAGTGCCGATTTTGAGGGCGGCTTTATGGGCGGCGGTCAGCAGGCCAAAATCGGCGCAGGGGGCGAAATTCAACTCGCGGAACAGGCTTTGCGACGGGCTGCCACAGGTGCTGGCGGTTTGCGCCAGAACCACGTCGCGGACGTTGACATGGGTTTGCAAAGCGCCTGCCGAACCGATGCGGATCAGGGTTTGTGCGCCATAATCTTTCATCAATTCATTGGCATAGATCGACAGCGACGGCATCCCCATCCCAGTGCCGTGGATGGTCACCCGGTGGCCGCGCCAAGTGCCGGTATAGCCCAACATGCCGCGCACCTCGTTCACCAACACCGGGTTTTCGAGATAGTTTTGCGCGGCCCAACGGGCACGGTAAGGGTCGCCCGGCAGCAGCACGGTTTCAGCATTTTCGCAGGGTTTGGCACCGATTTGGATGGTCATCGCATTCTCCGTTTTCGGCGTAGGTATGACGTTTTGCGGGGCTGGGGTAGGCTTTGGCTAAACCTGCCGCGAAGCT
>NZ_JAXMJJ010000007.1:0-3659 GCF_034376685.1 Cypionkella sp. | reverse complement strand
AATCTCGATCGCCATCGCGGGGTAGGCGCGCTGCATATTCGACGCGGCACACAGCACCGCGTCCACATCCTGCGGGTCGCGCCCGGCCCGTTCAAGCGCAGCCCGCGCCGCTGCGACACCGATTTCGGCCATGATCGAGATTTCGTCATTGCCACGTTCAGCCCAGCGCGGGGCCATCACGTCAGGATCGAGGATCGGTGCCTTGCTCATCACATGGCGCGCTTTGATCCCGCTCGCCTTCTCGATGAATTCGACCGAGGAATGCGGCAGAGGTTCCACCTCGCCAGCAGCAATCGCAGCCGCGTTGGCGGCATTATGGCGATCAGCAAAAGCGTTGAAGCTTGCCACCAGTTCTTCGTTGGTGATCGACTCTGTGGGCGTGAACAGGCCGGTGGCAGAAATGACCGGGCGGCCAGTGAGCGCGGGGGTTGATTGCGTTTCCTGCATGTAACTCTCTTGCATGGGGCGCATTGCCTTACTGCTCGCTCTGCCCGCCTGCAAGCCCGTCCAGCAACTGCGGGAACCGTGGAGGTTAGGCTGGCCTTGCCATGCCCTTGACCCGCCTTAGGCCGCGCTTGACCCAATGTTTCACGTGAAACAAAGTGGGTGCTCCTCAGGCGCAGTTGAGCGCGTCCAATATGGGGCAATCGGGTGCGGTATCGCCCGAACATTGGGCCAGTGAAGCCATCAACGTCGCCTCGATCCGCTGCAAATCGGCCATTTTGCGCCGCACATCGGCAAGGTGATCCTGCGTGCGCGCCATCACCTCGGCGCAGGTCTGCTGCCCGGCATCGGTGAGGGACAATAGCGAGCGGATTTCCTCCACCGCAAAGCCCAGATCGCGGGCGCGCATGATGAACTGCAACCGCTGCACCAGATCGGGCGGATAGACGCGGTAACCATTGGTGCTGCGCGGCGGATCGGGCAGCAGGCCCACTTTCTCATAATAGCGGATGGTTTCCAGATTGCAGCCGGTCAGCCGCGCCAGCTGCGCGCGCAAAATGCCGCTGTGATGGGTCATGAAAAACCTCTTGAGCCTGTGGTTGCTACAGACCTTATAACCCCATTCATAGCTTCGGAAGACAGGAATCACAGTATGGCATCAACGCCGGAAACCGGGCTGCCAAATCCGGTCAAAATACCCGATGCGAAGTCTGCGGGCTGGTTGGCTACGGGATCACTGATTGGCGCGGGGCTGGCTTCGGCCTGCTGCATCGTGCCGCTGTTGCTGGTGTCGGTGGGCATTTCGGGCGCGTGGATCAGCAATCTGACCGCGCTCGAACCGTATAAACCCTACGTCGGCGCGGTCACGCTGGCGCTGATCAGCTATGGCTTCTGGCACGTCTATTTCAAGCCGAAGCAGCCGTGTGAAGATGGCTCTTTCTGCGCGCGGCCAAAATCGGCGCGCACCACCAAAACGGTGCTGTGGCTGGGCCTTGCCATCGTGCTCCTCGCGCTCACCATCGACTGGTGGGCACCTTGGTTCTATTGAAAAGGAATAATCTGATGAACAAGACAATGATGATCGGCGTCGCAGTGGTGGCACTGGCTGGCGGCGGGGTAGCACTGGCGCTCAGCAATGGCGGCGCCGACCGCGCGGTGGTGGCCGATGCCGCGCAGGCGCATACCACTTTCGCCATCGAAAACATGACCTGTGCGATGTGCCCGATAACCGTCAAGACGGCGATGGAAGGCGTTGCTGGCGTTCGCACTGTCGAAGTTGACTTCGATACCAAGACCGCACGCGCCACCTTTGATCCAAAGCGCACCAGTGCCGCTGCAATTGCCGCAGCATCGACCAATGCGGGCTATCCGGCGCAGGCCATCTGAAGGCAGTTGAAAGTTAACACATGAACAATTGTTGCACTCTGCCCCGGCAGGACGGATTTAATCTGGCCGTTGTCGGCGCAGGCTCGGCGGGCTTTTCCGCCGCGATTACCGCCGCTGAACTGGGCGCGAGCGTGGCGCTGATCGGCCACGGCACGATCGGCGGCACCTGCGTCAATGTCGGCTGCGTGCCGTCAAAGGCGCTGATCCGCGCGGCTGAAGCGGTGCGTGGCGGACGCGCAGCCGCGCGCTTCCCCGGACTTGGCGGGAGCGTTCAGCTTGAAGACTGGAGCGCGCTGGCCGCATCGAAAGACGCGCTGGTGGGCGAATTGCGGCAAAAGAAATATGCCGATCTGCTGCCCGCCTATGAAGGCGTCAGCTATATCGAGGGCAAGGTGCACTTCGATGGCACCACGCTGATGGTCGATGATGCGCCGATGAAGGCGGGCAAGATCATCCTGGCAATGGGCGCTCGCGCTGCCGTTCCCCCCATTCCGGGGTTGGACACTGTGCCCTTTCTCACCAGCACCACCGCACTGGCGCTGGAACGCCTGCCCAAATCGTCGCTGGTGATCGGCGGCGGGGTGATCGGGGTCGAACTGGGCCAGATGTTTGCCCGGTTGGGGGTTGAGGTCACCATCTGCTGCCGCAGCCGCCTGCTGCCCGAACTCGACGAGGAACTGAGCGCCGCCCTGCAAACCTATCTGGAGGCCGAGGGCGTGCGGGTGTGCGCCGGTATCGGCTATCAGCGGATCGCGCAAACCGCTGGCGGTGTGGAACTCACCTGCGAAAGCCTGTCCTGCGACGGTAAAGGTCATTGCGACACGGCTGCTACGGTGCAAACGATCACGGCGGAGCAAGTCCTGGTCGCCACTGGTCGCAAGCCGAACAGCGATGGCCTTGGGCTGGAGGCGCGCGGCATCACGCTGGGCCGCAAGGGCGGGATCGTGGTGAACGATTACCTCGAAACCACTGTCCCCGGCATCTATGCCGCAGGCGATGTCACCGGGCGCGACCAGTTCGTTTACATGGCGGCCAACGGGGCGAAACTGGCCGCGCGCAATGCTGTCACCGGCAATCAGCACCGCTATGACAATGCCGCCATGCCCGCCGTGGTGTTCAGCGATCCGCAGGTCGCCAGCGTCGGCCTGACCGAAGCGGCGGCGCGGGCGCAGGGGCTGGAGGTGAAAACCTCGCTGCTCCCGCTTGATGCCGTGCCGCGCGCGCTGGCGGCGCGCGATACGCGCGGGATGATCAAGCTTGTGGCCGACAAGGGCACCGACCGCCTGCTCGGCGGGCAGATCATGGCCCCCGAAGGCGCGGATTCGATCCAGACGCTGGTTCTGGCGATCAAATACGGCATGACTACAGCAGAACTGGGCGCGACGACCTTCCCCTACCTGACGACGGTCGAAGGACTAAAGCTGGCCGCGCAGACGTTTGACAAGGACGTGGCGAAACTATCGTGCTGCGCGGGGTGACGATTGCAAGTGCGGAAGATAAGGGCAGAATAACCGAGGTTTTCTGCGATTTTCCAGGGTTGTCAGGGATGTGCTGAGAAAGGCCGGTGGTGGACAGGGCTGGATTCGAACCAGCGTACGCTTGCGCGGGCAGATTTACAGTCTGCTGCCTTTAACCACTCGGCCACCTGTCCACACAGTCCCCTGTTTCGGGGGGCGTTCCTGAGCGCGTTACGCTCTGAAAATGCACAAGCCCGAACCGAGCTCAATGCCGAGAGGCGCCCCTTTGGCGAAGCGGTGCTTGCCTGTCAATGGCCCTGCTGGCAGGGGAGCGCACGCAACATCGCGAGCAAGGAACAAAGATGCCCAAGG
>NZ_JAXMJJ010000006.1:0-22412 GCF_034376685.1 Cypionkella sp. | reverse complement strand
TGAAAACCGCCGAAGAAGCCTGCAAAGCCTATCCCGAGGGCAAGGTCGTTGACGCGCTGAAGATGTGATTTCAACACGGCTTGTAAAGGCTGAAACAAAAACGCGCGCGGGTCATCCACGCGCGTTTTCCTTTGGGCGATGCCAGCCTGGCCAATAGGCTCGGCTCGATGGATGACGCGTGCTGTGCATGGCTCTCAGCTGATCTGTTACAACGTCTCACCCTTCCGTCAGCTCACGCCCTTGGCAAATCTTGTGATCAACCTTCCGTCGTAAGCCTTGGTGGCCCGGCAACAACGCCCGGCGTTCAACAAGGGATCACACAATGAAACTCACACTCGCAGTTGCAGCTTTGGCCGCTCTGTCTGCTCCGGCTTTTGCGGAAACCATGAAAATGGATGCCATGACGATGACCTGCGCCGATCTGATGAAGATGGACATGAAGGGCATGATGGATGCGGGGATGGCGATGAAAGAGGCCATGAAGGACGATGCCACGGTCATGGCGATGACCGACGACGATGCGATGAAAACCGCCGAAGAAGCCTGCAAAGCCCATCCCGATGGCACTGTGATGGACGCGATGAAAGCCCCCAAGATGTAAATTAAGCTTGGCGCGGGGGAGGAGTTCTCGCGCCAATCCACCCGACGGCAAAGATTAACCAAAGGTTAATACTCTACCACCAACCCATTGAAATTATATAAACCAAAACTCTGTCCACGCGTGGACACACCCAAAAAAACGCGCGCAGGGTCAGACCCCACGCGCGTTTTTCGTTTTTTAAACCAGCTTAGACCAGATCAAACCGATCCGCGTTCATCACCTTGACCCAAGCCGCCACAAAGTCGCGCACAAACGCCGCCTGACCGTCACTCTGGCCGTAAACCTCAGCCAAAGCCCGCAGTTGCGAGTTCGATCCGAACACCAGATCATTCCGCGTCGCCGTCCACTTCAACGCGCCCGTGGTGCGATCCCGGCCCTCAAACTCGGTCTCCGCCGGGGTGGTGGCTTTCCAGACCGTGCTCATATCCAGCAGGTTGACGAAGAAATCGTTGCTCAGAACGCCCGGACGCGCGGTGAACACGCCAGCTTGAGAATGCCCGGTATTGGCATCCAAAGCCCGCATCCCACCGACCAGAGCCGTCATTTCCGGCGCGGTCAGGGTCAGCAGTTGCGCCCGATCCAGCAGCAGTTCTTCCGCCGAAACCGAATACTGCACCTTCATGTAGTTGCGGAACCCGTCCGCCACCGGCTCCAGCACCGCAAAGCTTTCCACATCGGTCTGCTCTTGGCTGGCATCCGTCCGCCCCGGCGCAAACGGCACCGCAACCGGATAGCCCGCCGCCGCCGCCGCGTTCTCCACCGCAGCCGAGCCGCCCAGCACGATCAGATCGGCCAGTGACACCGATTTGCCGGGATTGGCCGCGTTGAACAAAGCCTGCACGCCTTCCAGCACCGCCAGCACCTTGGCCAGCTGTTCCGGCTGGTTCACCGCCCAATCCTTCTGCGGAGCCAGACGAATCCGCGCGCCATTCGCGCCGCCACGTTTATCAGACCCCCGGAAGGTCGAGGCAGAGGCCCAGGCCACCGAAACCAGTTCCGACACGTTCAGGCCCGAACCCAGGATCTGCGCCTTCAGTGCCGCTACATCCGCCGCATCAATCGCAGCCCCGGTCGCAGCCGGGATCGGGTCTTGCCAGATCAGATCTTCCGCAGGCACTTCCGACCCCAGATACAGCACTTTCGGCCCCATATCGCGGTGCGTCAGCTTGAACCAAGCCCGCGCGAACGCATCGGCAAACGCTATCGGATCGTCGTGGAACCGGCGCGAGATCGGGCCGTAGATCGGGTCAAACCGCATCGCAAGGTCCGCCGTCGTCATCATCGGGCGATGGGTGATCGAGGCGTCATGCGCATCGGGGATCATATCCTGCGGCTCGACATCGCGGGCGAGGAAAATTTGCGCGCCTGCCGGGCTTTTGGTCAGCTCCCATTCATACTTGAACAGCATGTTGAAATAGCCGTTGTCCCAAGTTGTCGGGTTCGGCTTCCACGCGCCCTCGATGCCAGAGCTTGTGGTGTGAATCCCCGAGCCCGAACCAAAGCCGTTCTGCCAGCCCAAGCCCTGCTGCGCCATCGGGGCGGCTTCCGGGTCAACCCCAACCAAAGCCGGATCGCCCGCGCCATGCGCCTTGCCAAAGGTATGCCCGCCCGCGACCAAGGCCACGGTTTCCTCATCATCCATCGCCATCCGCGCAAAGGTTTCACGAATGTCGCGGCCCGAGGCCACCGGATCAGCCACGCCATCCGGGCCTTCCGGGTTGACGTAGATCAGACCCATTTGCACGGCGGCCAGCGGGTTTTCCAGATCACGCGCACCGGAATAGCGGCTGTTTTTGTTGGCAGGATCGTTGCTGGCGATCAGCCAGGTGTCTTCCGAACCCCAGTAGATATCCTCTGGCGGCTCCCACACATCGACGCGTCCGCCGCCGAAACCGAAGGTCTTGAAGCCCATCGACTCCAGCGCGACGTTGCCGGTCAGCACGATCAGATCGGCCCAAGAAATCGCGTTGCCGTATTTCTGCTTGATCGGCCACAGCAGGCGGCGGGCTTTGTCCAAGCTGACGTTATCCGGCCAGGAATTCAGCGGCGCGAAGCGTTGGGTGCCCGAGCCCGCACCGCCACGGCCATCGCCGGTGCGGTAGGTGCCGGCACTGTGCCATGCCATGCGGATGAAGAACGGGCCGTAATGGCCCCAATCGGCCGGCCACCACGGCTGGCTGTCGTTCATCAGCGCGGTCAGGTCTTGCTTTACGGCTGACAAATCCAGCGCCTTGAACGCTTCGGCATAGTCAAAGCCTTCGGGCATCGGGTTTGAAGCCGGTGCATTCTGGTGCAAAATCCGCAGGTTAAGCTGGTTCGGCCACCAATCACGGTTCGAGCGGGCCTTATGAGTGGTGTGCTGGCTGCCGCCGTGCATCACCGGGCATTTGCCGCCGCTGGCGTTATCATTTCCGTCCATCGCTCTCTCCGATTCTGCTGAAGCCCGTTCCTGTGAACGGTCTTTTGCTATGTGCTGTCGTGACTATAACAACGATGTGGCATTAGTTTAAGTTGAATATACTGATTGTTCCGATAAGCTGACCTTATGATAAACTTCACCTTGAAACAGTTCCGCTATTTTGAAGCTTTGGCGCGTCACGGTCATTTCGGTCGTGCTGCAGAGGTCTGCGCCATATCGCAACCGGCTTTGTCGATGCAGATCAAGGAACTGGAAGCCGCGCTTGGCACCGATCTGTTTGAACGCGGCGCGCGGCAAGTGCGGCTGACCAGCTTTGGTGAGGCGTTCGCGGTCAGGGTGCGCGATATCCTGCGCTCGGTCGATGAATTGGCCGACATCGCGCGGGCCGCGCAGACGCAACTGGTAGGGCGGTTGCGCATTGGGGTGATTCCCACCATCGCGCCCTATCTGCTGCCGACCATCATCGGCAACCTGATGCGGCTGAACGCCGATCTGGATCTGCAACTGCGCGAAACCGTCACCCCGAAACTGCTCACCGAATTGGCCGAGGGGCGGCTGGATACCGCCATCGTGGCGCTGCCGATCTCCGAGCCATCGCTGACCGAAGTGCCGCTGTTCTCGGAAGATTTCGTGCTGATCCGCCCGGCTGAGGATGAGGGCAAACCGGTGCCCAGCCGCGAACGCCTGCGCGAAATGCGGCTGTTGTTGCTGGAAGAAGGCCATTGCTTCCGCGATCAGGCCCTGTCGTTCTGTAACATGTCTGCCGCCCCGCCGCGTGAATTGCTGGACGGCAGCTCGCTGTCTACCCTCGTGCAAATGGTCAGCGCAGGCATCGGTGTAACGCTGATCCCCGAGATGGCGATGGCGGTGGAAACCCGCTCGGCTGCGGTGTCGGTGGCGCGCTTTGGTGATCCGAAGCCGCAGCGTATGGTGGGCATGGTCTGGCGTAAAACCTCGCCGTTGGCCAAGCAACTGCTGCAAGTGGCTGAACTGGTGCGGTTCTCGGCGGAGTCTTTGCGGACCCAACATGGGGTCGCGCGATGATCTGCTTGTTTTTTAGGCGGCTTTCGCGGAAATCTTGATCACTTGCACCTTATCCGCCCCCTGATGCACAAAGTGTTAGAGGATCACCGCTGGCTGTGAAAAAACCTCTCTATCCCTGAAAGAAAATATCATGTCCATCCTCGCCAGCATCTACCATCTGACCCACTACAAATACGACCGCCCGGTCACTTTGGGTCCGCAGATCATCCGTCTGCGCCCCGCGCCGCACAGTCGCACGCGGGTGGTCTCGCATGCGCTGAAAGTGACGCCCGCGAACCATTTCGTGAACTATCAGCAGGATTTGTATGGCAACTGGCTGGCGCGCTATGTCTTTCCCGACCCGGTGACCGAGCTGAAGATCGAGGTCGATCTGACCGCCGATATGACCGTCTACAACCCGTTCGATTTCTTTGTTGAGGCCAGCGCCGAAACCTGGCCGTTCGACTATCCGCCCGAGATTGCCGAAGATCTGGTGATCTACCGCAACTGCGACGCGTCGGGGCCACTGTTGCAAGCCTTTCTAGACCGCGTACCCCGTGAGCCATTGCGCACCATCGACTTTATCGTGCGGCTGAACGCCCAACTTGCGAATGAAATCGGCTATGTGATCCGGATGGAGCCGGGGGTGCAGACGCCCGAAGAAACCCTCGGTCTGGCGCTGGGCTCGTGCCGCGATACCTCGTGGCTGCTGGTGCAATCGCTGCGGCACTTGGGCTTTGCCGCGCGGTTTGTCTCTGGCTATCTGATCCAGCTGAAACCCGATCTGGTGGCGGTCGATGGCCCGCAAGGCACCGACAAAGACTTCACTGATCTGCACGCATGGTGCGAAGTCTACCTGCCCGGCGCGGGCTGGATCGGCCTTGATCCCACCTCGGGCCTGCTGACGGGCGAAAGCCATATCCCGCTGTCGGCCACCCCGCATTACTCTAACGCAGCCCCGATCTCCGGCATGGCCAGCTATGCAGAGGTCGATTTCGACTTTGACATGACGGTGACCCGCACTGCCGAGCATCCCCGCATCACCATGCCGTTCTCGAATGCCGCTTGGGATGATCTGAACCAACTTGGCCACAAAGTTGACTCTGCGTTGGCCGCAGGCGATGTCCGCCTCACGATGGGCGGCGAGCCGACGTTTGTGTCGATTGATGATTTTGAGGCGGGCGAGTGGAACACCGATGCCGTCGGCCCCACCAAACGTGTCT
This sequence comes from Cypionkella sp., assembly GCF_034376685.1. Lineage (GTDB taxonomy): Bacteria > Pseudomonadota > Alphaproteobacteria > Rhodobacterales > Rhodobacteraceae > Cypionkella. Next base: position 17,146 of record NZ_JAXMJJ010000006.1, on the reverse strand, counting down.
TTGCCGATGCGCTGATCCGCCGCCTGCAAGCCAAATTCGCGCCGGGCGGTTTCCTGCATTACGGCCAAGGCAAATGGTATCCCGGTGAAACCCTGCCGCGCTGGACGTTCAGCCTCTACTGGCGCCGCGATGGCAAGCCTATCTGGCACAACCCCGACCTGATCGCGCATGAAGTCTCGGAAGGGGCCACTCCCGAACAAGCCAGTACCCTGCTGCAAAACATCGCTGAAACCCTTGGCCTGCCTGCCGAAAACGTCACCCCCGCCTTTGAAGACCCTGCCGAGTGGATCGTCAAAGAGGGCAATCTGCCCGAGAATGTGACCCCCGAAAACTCGCATCTGAAAGACCCCGAAGAACGCAACCGCATCGCGCGGGTGTTCGGGCGCGGCCTGACCGAGCCTTCGGGTTTCGTCCTCCCCGTGCAGCGCTGGCAGTCCCGCGCGGCACAGACTTGGGTGTCGGAAAAGTGGGCGTTGCGGCGTGGTCATCTGTTCCTTGTGCCGGGCGATAGCCCCGTCGGCTACCGCCTGCCGCTGGGATCTTTGCCCCATGTCAAAGCCGCCGATTATCCCCACATCCACCCGTCCGACCCGTTCGACAATCGCGGGCCGCTGCCCGAGTTCACCCCCGAACCCATCGCAGAACCCGCGCAAGCCGTCGCCAGCTTTACAGCATCCGAAGCCACGCAAGACCGCCGCGAACAGGTGATTTCCGACCTTGCCGGTTCCGTCCGCACCGCGATTTCGGTCGAGCCGCGCGACGGTCGGCTGTGTGTCTTCATGCCGCCGGTCGAGAAGGTCGAAGATTATCTCGAACTTGTCGCCGCCGCCGAAGCCGCCGCGAAGAAGCTTGGCCTTCCGGTGCATATCGAAGGCTACGGCCCGCCGAATGACCCCCGCCTGAACGTGATCCGGGTTGCCCCCGATCCGGGGGTGATCGAGGTGAATATTCACCCGTCGCATAACTGGGCCGAAACCGTCGCCACCACAGAAACGGTCTATGAAGAAGCCCGTCAGTTGCGGCTTGGGGCTGACAAGTTCATGATTGACGGCAAGCATACCGGCACCGGCGGCGGCAACCATGTCGTCGTCGGCGGCGTCACGCCCAGTGACAGCCCCTTCCTGCGCCGCCCCGATCTGCTGGCCAGCCTGATCCTGCATTGGCAGCGCCACCCCAGCCTGTCCTATATGTTCTCGGGCCTGTTCATCGGCCCAACCTCTCAGGCCCCCCGCATTGACGAAGCGCGGATGGATGCCCTTTATGAACTCGAAATTGCGCTGGCCCAAATCCCGACGCCGGGGCAGGGCGCAGCACCGCCGCCGTGGCTGGTCGACCGCCTTTTGCGCAACCTGCTGGTCGATGTCACCGGCAACACCCACCGCGCCGAGATTTGCATCGACAAGCTTTACTCCCCCGATGGCCCCACAGGCCGCCTCGGTCTGGTGGAATTCCGCGGCTTTGAGATGCCGCCAAACCCCCGGATGAGCCTTGCGCAACAACTGCTGATCCGCGCCCTGATCGCGCGGATGTGGGCGGCCCCGATCAAAGGCAATCTCACCCGCTGGGGCACCAATCTGGCCGACCGCTTCATGCTGCCGCATTTCGTCTGGGCCGATTTCCTCGATGTGCTGGCTGATCTGCGCCAGCATGGCTTTGATTTCAACCCCGACTGGTTCAAGGCCCAAGCCGAATTCCGCTTCCCGTTCTGCGGTGAGGCGACGTTTGAAGGCGTCACGCTGGAAATCCGTCAGGCGTTGGAGCCGTGGCATGTCATGGGCGAAACCGGGGCCATCGGCGGCACCGTGCGCTATACCGACAGCTCGGTCGAACGCCTGCAAGCCAAGCTGACCGGCGGCGATCCGGGCCGCTATACTGTCACCTGCAACCAACGCCAAATGCCGATGCAAACCGTAGGGGCAGGGGTCGCCGTAGCCGCCGTTCGCTTCAAAGCATGGCAGCCGCCGCTTGCGCTGCACCCGGTCTTGCCCGTCAACGCGCCCTTAACCTTTGATGTCTACGACACATGGACAGGCCGTGCCTTGGGCGGTTGCACCTATCACGTCGCCCACCCCGGCGGGCGCAATTATGATACGTTCCCGGTGAACAGCAACGAGGCCGAAGCGCGCAGGCTTGCCCGGTTCGAGCCACATGGTCATACTGGCGGTTCATACGAACCCGTCTCCGAAACCCCGCACCCCGAGTTCCCGATGACCCTCGATCTGCGCCGCGCACCGCGGCACTGATGGCACGCAAGGCCAAAGCAAAGCCGGTCGATACCCAGCTTTTCGCCCGGTATCGCCCGCTGCCCGGCGTGCCGGATGAATTGGTGGACGCGCAAGGCGCGATGCGTCCGGTTTGGGCTGGTTTGCTGGCACATATGTCAAGCCTGTCGGCGGCTGAGGTGAAAGACGCCTTCGCGCGCGGCGATCAGCATCTGGCCGACACCGGGGTGTTTTTTCGCAAATATGGCGATCAATCCATCGCGGGCCGTGACTGGCCGTTCTCGGCGGTGCCGATCCTGCTGCCCGAAGCCGATTGGCGCAGCATCGAGGCCGGCCTGATCCAGCGCGCAGACATCATGGAACTGCTTGCCGCTGACCTTTATGGCGAGAATAAACTGGTTGCCGAAGGTCATTTGCCCGCCAGCCTGATTGCCGAAAACCCGGAATGGCTGCGCCCGATGGTGGGGGTGAAACCCCGCTCGGGACATTTCCTGCATTTCATGGCGTTTGAAATCGGCCGTGGCCCGGATGGTCGCTGGTGGGTGCTGTCAGATCGCACGGATGCGCCATCAGGCGCAGGTTTTGCGCTGGAAAACCGGGTGGCTGCCACCCGCGTGTTCCCCGATCTGTATCGCACCACCAACGTGCACCGCTTGGCGGGCTTCTTCCGCGCCTTCCGCGATGCGCTGGAACATCTGCGCAGCGACCCGACCTCTCGGGTCGGCATCCTCACTCCCGGCCCACTGACCGATACCTATTATGAGCAGGCCTATATCGCCCGCTATCTCGGTATGGCGCTGCTGGAGGGCGAGGATCTGATCGTTGAGAACGGCCAGCTTTACGTCCGCACGGTCGAAGGCCTTGCCCCGGTCGATGTGCTGTGGCGGCGGATGGACGGCATCTGGGCCGATCCGCTGGAACTGCGCGGCGACAGTCATCTGGGCACCCCCGGCCTGATGTCGGCGGTGCGCCAAGGCCATGTCACCATGGTCAACGCTTTGGGCGTAGGGGTGCTGGAAACCCAGGCTCTGATGGCCTTCCTGCCGAAAATCGCCAAAGTGCTGATGGGCCAGCCGCTGCGCATTCCCAATGTGGCCACGTGGTGGTGCGGTCAGGCCAAAGAGCTCGCCCATGTCCGCGCCCATGCCGACCGGATGCTGATCGGCCCCGCGATGGCCACCCGCATCGCCTTTGAATCGACTGCCCCCCATGCCGTTGGCGGCCAGATGCGCGGGGCAGAGGATGACGCTGATCTGCATCATTGGCTGACCGATAACGCAGGCGGTTTGGTCGGCAAGGAACTCGTGACCCTGTCCACCACCCCGTTCTACGAAAACGGCGCTTTGGTGCCGCGCCCGATGTCACTGCGGGTCTTCCTCGCGCGCAGCGAAAATGGCTGGCACGTTATGCCCGGAGGCTTCGCCCGCATTGGCGCTGGCACCGACACCACCGCAATCTCGATGCGCAACGGCGGGTCGGTGGCCGACGTTTGGGTGGTCAGCGACACGCCTGTCGAGCCTGTCACCCTGCGCGCACCGCAATCCACTCCCTTCATCCGCGCCCAGCCCGGCCCGTTGCCCAGCCGCGCCGCCGACAATCTGTTCTGGCTTGGTCGCTATGTCGAACGCACCGAAGGCCTGCTCCGCCTCGTGCGCGCCTACAACGGCAGGGTGAATGAGGCGGGCAACGCAGCCCTGCTCGCCACCATCCGCGCCCGGCTGAAATCTTACGGCGTCGATGCGACCGAGGCTTTCCCCGCAGGCGTGCTGAACACCCTCAGTTCCGCCGTCTACAGCGCCAGCCAGATCCGCGACCGCTTCAGCGTCGATGGTTGGTCTGCGCTGCAGGATATCGAGAAATCTATGACTCGCATCGCCAAAACCACCGAAACCGGCGGGGATGCCGCGCAGGTGATGAGCGTGATGCTGCGCAAGATCGCGGGCTTTTCCGGCCTTGTGCATGAAAACATGTATCGCGCGGCGGGCTGGCATTTTCTGTCCATTGGCCGTTCGCTGGAACGCGCCGCGATGATGACTGATCTGTTGGCTGCGGTGACTGGCCCGGTATCTCTGCCCGGGGGTCTGGATATGGCAATCGAAGTCGGCGACAGCATCATGGTTCACCGCCAGCGCTATGCCGTGTTCACCAGCCGCGAAAGCGTCATCGACCTGCTGGGGCTTGACGAGTCCAACCCGCGCTCGGTCCGCTTCCAACTGGATGTGATTGCCAAATGCGTGGATGAGCTGTCGCACACCGGGCCGCATGGCCAGATGACCGAGTTTGAACGCAATGTGCGAATGCTGCAAACAGCGGTGATCGTCCACACCGTGCAAACGCTGGACACACAGGCGCTGCTGACCGCACGCGGGCAGATCTATGATCTGTCCACCGCGCTCAGCGCTGCGTTCATGCACTAAGACATGTCAGGTTCTGTTAAAAATATTGTTATCGAAAAACGCGTTCGAGCGTATGCGAGAGGCAGCGATTTTCGTTTCAATGTGAACCTGACTTGCACTGGGGGTGGGCGGTGATCTACGACGTCAAGCTGCAAATCACCTATCAATATGCCAACCCGGCGGTGGGCGGGCGGCATGTGGTTTGCGTCATGCCCTTGGACATGCCCGGTCAACGCGTGATGGCAAGCCTGCTCGATATCGCCCCGCGCCCGGAAGAACGTCTGGACCGCGTTGATTTCTTTGGCAACCGCATCACCGAATTCAGTTTTCGCGGTCCGCATGACTCTGTCGCATTCACCCTGAAAGCCCGGATTGAACGCTTGGTCGCCCCGGCTTTGCCAAGCAACGCCATTGCTCTGGCCGACATGCCCGCAGCCCTCGCCCGTCATCGTGATCTTGGCCCCGAGTCGCCGCTGCATTTCCTGTCGCCCTCGGTCCGCGTCCCGCGTGACCGTGCCATGACCGCCTTTGCGCTGGGCGCGCTGCATCCCGACATGAACGCTGCCGAAGCCATCGTGGCCATCGGCAGCGCCCTCTATCGTCATATGCGGTTTGATCCCGAAGCCACCACCGTTGACACCCCGGCGACCGAGGCTTTCGCCAAGCGTCATGGCGTCTGTCAGGATTTCTCGCATATCATGATCGCCTGCCTGCGCGGTATCGGCATTCCCGCAGGTTATGTCAGTGGCTTTTTGCGCACCCTGCCGCCGCCCGGAAAACCCCGGCTGGAAGGTGCCGATGCGATGCACGCCTGGGTCCGCGCGTGGTGCGGGCCTGAGGCTGGCTGGATCGAGTTCGATCCGACCAACGATAAACTGGCGGGTGAAGATCACATCGTCGTTGCCCGAGGCCGCGATTACAGCGATGTTTCGCCGATCAAAGGCGCCATGCGAATTTCTGGCGGCCAGAAAAGCAAACAAGCCGTCGATGTGATCCCGCTGGCTGGGTAGGGCGCAACATCAACGCGTGCGCCACGTCTCTGAAGCGCCCCCTCAATCCGATTCCCCCTTCAACAAATTCTGTTGACACAAAGATGCATCTCATAATTACTAAACCGACTAGTAAATATTTTCGACTCAAAATATCTGCCAACCGGAGGAAGCGCCAATGATGCAAGAACGGATCGAGGGCAAATGGCTGGCCGCCTTCCGCCGCGTGTTGGCGCTGAACGGTATCGGCAAAGGCACCCCCATCGCGATCATTGCTGAAACCCAATCGCGCCCGGTTCTGGTGCATCTCTGCGAACTCGCGGCCTACGATCTTGGCGCGGAATTTTGCATCATCACCATGCCCACGCCCGCCTTGAACGCGCCCGTCCCGGTCAAATCCACCGGCACAAGCTGGGCGATCCAGCAGAACCGCGCCGTGATCGAAGCCCTGAAACGGGTCGATGTCATCGTCGATTGCACCGTCGAAGGCCTGATCCATGCCCCGGAGTGGCCCGAGATCGAAGCCGCAGGTCGCACCCGCCTGCTGGTGATCACCAACGAACACCCCGAAATCTTAGAGCGCACCGAACCGAAAGCCGAGCACGGCCCGAAGGTTCTGCTCGGCACCCAAATGCTGCGCGAGGCGTCTGAAATGCGCGTCACCTCTGCCGCTGGCACTGACTTGACCATCAATCTACGCGGTGCGCCCTGCGGTGGCACGGCGGGCTTTGGCACCAATCCCGGCGATGTGGCGCATTGGCCCGGCGGCCTCTGCCTCGCCTTCCCCGGCAAGAACGCGGTGAACGGGCGGATCGTGATGGACGTGGGCGATATGAACCTGACGTTCAAAACCTACCTCACCAGCCGCATCGACTGCACCATCGAGAATGATTTCGTCACCGCAATCAAAGGCGATGGCATCGACGCGCTGCATTTCCGCGAATACATGGCCGCTTGGGATGATCCGAACGCCTACGGTCTCAGCCATGTCGGCTGGGGGATGAACCCGCACGCGCATTGGATCAGCGCCGCAATGTACGACAAGCGCGACATGCAGGCCGTCGAATTCCGCGCCCTCGCCGGATCGTTCCTGTGGTCCACTGGCGCCAACCAATACGCCGGCCGCTACACGCTCGGCCATTTCGACCTGCCGATGCGCAACTGCACCATCGCCCTTGACGGACGCATCGTCGTCAAAGCAGGCGTCCTTCAAGGCGAACTGGCGCTTTGAGCGCCTAGGAGAGAACAATGAGCACGATTGCCGATTACTACGACCTGTCCCGCATCCGCCCCGAAGTCCAAGCGGTGCTGAACCGCCTCAATGAGATGGGCCCCACCTTCGCCACCCGCGCCAAAGGCATCGACGTAGACGCCACATTCCCGGTCGAAAACTACAAAGACCTCGCCGCGGAAGGCTTCCTCACCCTCACCGTGCCAGAAGAATTCGGCGGCCACGGTTTCAGCCTTGGCGAATACGCGATGTGCGGGGCCGAGATCGGCAAATACTGCGGTGCCACCGCGCTCACCTTCAACATGCACAACTCGTCGATGATGTGGTCGCGCTTCATGTATGAACTGCCAAACCTCACCGACGCCGACCGCGCCGCCTTCGCCCCTTTGCGCGAACGCCAATTCCGCCGCGCCGTGAAAGAGCAAGGCATCTACTCGCAACCGATCTCCGAAGCAGGCCAGAACTGGACCAGCAAACCCGCACAAACCAACTGCCGCAAGGTGGATGGCGGCTGGCTGATCAACGGTTTCAAGAAATTCGCCAGCCTCGCAGGTTATTGCGACTACTACTCCATCGTCTGCACCGAGCATTTCGACGATATCGAGCCGCGCCACGAAGACACCATGATCTTCGTCGTCGCGAAAGAGGCCAAGGGCCTGACCGTGCAAGGCTCGTGGGATCCTTTGGGCATGCGCGGCACCAATTCCCGCGATCTGGTGCTGAAAGACGTGTTCGTGGCCGAAGACGATCTGATGATGCCACGCGGGCTTTTCATCAAAACCCTGCCGCATTGGCCGCATATGATGGCCACGCTGTCCCCCACCTATATGGGCCTCGCCCAAGGCGCTTACGACTTCACCGTCGCCTATCTGCGTGGCGAGGTTGAAGGCCAACCCGCCGCCGACCGTCGCATGTTCGGCACCAAACGCATCGCCGTGGGCCGGATGTATGCCCGTCTGGCGAACATGCGCGCGCTGTGGTGGCAGGCGTTTATGGAGGCGCAGGGGATGCCGTCGAAAGCGCAAGTGCTGCGGATGTATGCCGCGCAATACAACGTCATGGAAGGCGTGCAGGAAATCGCCGCCTTGGCGATCCGCACCTGTGGTGGCCAGTCGATGCTGAAGTCGATGCCGCTGGAGAGGATGTATCGAGACAGCCGTTGCGGTGCGTTGATGCTGCCCTATACCTCTGAAATCATGGAGGATTATCTGTCCGTCCTCACCCTTTATGACACGGATGAGCTCGACAAAGCCCCCGGCGACGAGGGCGGCGCGCGCTCGTCGCTCTGGCGCGGTGACAGCGGCACGCTGAAAGGCCTGCGCTAAAATGACCCGCGAAACCGTCCACGTCATGGGCCGCACCAATGCCGCACCGGATGCCGTCTGGGCCATAGCCCGCGACTTTTGCGGCGCATGGCACCCCGGCTTGGCCACGATCACCGCCGAACGCAGCCCAAGCGGAGCCGAAATCCGTCGCTTCACCGCCCACGGCGAAGACACGGTGTATCGCGAACAACTGATCTACCGCTCCGACAGCGACCGCTGCCTCGCCTACACCCATCTCGAAGGCATCCGTGGTGCCGCCCGCTACACGGCCCGCCTGACGATTTCCCCCTCCGCTGCAGGCTCTGTGATCAACTGGAGCGCGGAAATCGTGGCCCCCCCGGCCCGCGCTGCGGAGATCGCCAACGGCACCAAACCGATCTTCGAGGCGGGCATCGACGCGCTTTCTGCCGCCACCCCTCAGCCCATCGAGCCAGACCCAACCCTCACCAACGCCCCGTTAGAAACTCGCATCCTCCCCGGCACTCCGCAACTGGCGCTGACCCACACGCCAGCCAAACCCGGCCCGCTGATCTTGTTCCTGCATGGCATCGGCGGCGCACGCAGCAACTGGGCCGCACAACTACAAGCCGCAGGCAACTTCGCCCAAGCTGCCGCCCTCGATCTGCGCGGTTACGGCGACAGCACCCTCGGCTTCCGCCAATCGACCATCGACGACTACTGCGAAGACATCCTGCGCGTCATGGCCGAGTTCAACGCCGAAAAACTGATCCTCTGCGGCCTGTCCTACGGCTCGTGGATCGCCACCAGCTTCGCCATGCGCCACCCCGACAAACTCGCAGGCCTGATCCTCTCCGGCGGCTGCACCGGCATGTCCGAGGCTGGCCCCGAAGAACGCGAAGCCTTCCGCGTCAGCCGCGAAGTCCCGCTCGACGCAGGCCAAACCCCCGCCGATTTCGCCCCCGCCGTGGTCGGCATCATCGCAGGCCCCAACGCCACCGACGCCATCCGTGCCGAGCTGCTGGCCTCGATGTCCGCCATCCCCGCCGCCACCTACCGCGACGCCCTGCGCTGTTTCACCAACCCGCTGGAGCGTTTCGATTTCGCCAAACTCACCATGCCCACCCTATTGATGACAGGCGAGCACGACCGCCTCGCCCCCCCGTCAGAGATTCGCGCCGTCGCAGGCCGCATCACCGACGCCGCGCCGCGCCCCGATGTGCGGTTTGAAGTTATCGCCGACGCAGGCCATGTTTGCAACGTCGCGCAACCTGCCGCCTACAACCGCCCCCTGCTAGAATTCATCCGCAAGGTGATCGCATGACAGCCATCCCGCAACGCGAACTCAACCGCCTCGCCAAACAACGCCGCATCCTCGATGCCGCCCTATCTGTCTTCGCAGCCGAAGGTTATTCCGGCACCTCGATGGATGCCATCGCCGCCAAGGCTGCCGTCTCAAAACCCACGCTTTATCAATACTTTGGCACCAAGGAACAGCTGTTCACCGAGATCATGCTGGCCGAGCGCAACACCATGCTTTTGGCCTTCGATCACCCCGGCACCGATATGGTGGCGGAACTGCACAGTTTCGCCTGGCACTACGCCGACACCGTGATGCGCCCGGAATTTCTCTCGCTCGCCCGCCTGATCATCGGCGAGGCGCAGCGCTTCCCCGAGATCGGCCGCGCCTATCAAGCCGCTGGCCCCGACCGGGTTTTGGCTGGCATGATCACCTACCTGACCCGCCAGCGTGATGCCAATAAGCTCACCTTCGACGATGCCGAACTCGCCGCCGAAGACCTCTGGGGCCTGATCCTGTCGGCCCCGCGCAACCAAGCGCTGCATCTGCCCGACCGCATCCCGACAAAGCCCGAACTCGCCCGCTACATCAACAACGGGCTGCGCGTCTTCCTGAAAGCCTATGCCACCGATCCGGCCCGCGACCTGGCCCAACTTCAAACCATCACGGGGACACCATGAGCCTGCAAGCCTTCCTTGACGACGAGTCCAGCCGCTTCGCCACCGTCGCCCTCGTCGATACCAACGGTCTTCTGCGCGGTCAGATGGTGTCCACCCGCAGCCTGAAAGGCATCCTTAACGCGGGCATGGGCATGGCCCCGGCGCAACTGGCGCTCGATCCCACCGATCAGATGCTGGAGATGCCCGGCGTCACCGATGGCACTTCGGATTTCCACGACGACCCGCTGATCGTTGACCCAACGTCCGCCCGCCGCATCCCTTGGGCGCGTCCCGGTCATGATCTTTTGCTGCTCACCCAATACTCCGGTGACACCGCCGCGCTCTGCCCGCGTTCGATCCTGAAATCGGTGCTGGACCGCGCCGCTGCCGCTGGTTTCACCCCGAAATACGGCATGGAACTGGAATACACCCTGTTCGATGAAACGCCGGAATCCGCTCGCGACAAAGGTTATCGCAACCTGAAAACCGCCACGATGCACCCCAGCCACGATCTGATCCTGTATCAAACTGTGCAACAGGAATGGTATGAAGCGGTGTCCGACATGTGCGGCCCGCTGCGCATTGACCTTGCCAAGATGCACGAAGAAATCGGCGGTGGTTTCATGGAGGCCTGCATCGGCGCGGGCGAAGGGCTGGAGCCTGCCGACCAGTTGATGCTGCTGAAAAACTTCATCCGCGCGCTGGCGATGCGGCAGGGCCGCTGCGTCACCTTCATGCCGCGCTGGACCGAAGACGCCGACAGCCAGTCGATCCACGTCCATATCTCGCTGAAAGATCGTAGTGGTAAGCCATTGTTTTATCAGGAGGGTCAGAAAAACGGCATCTCCCAAACCTTCCGCCATTTCCTCGGCGGGCTGCAGCGCTACATCGGCGACATGACCCTGATCTGCCAGCCCACCGTCAACTCCTACCGCCGCTTTGCCCCCGGCACCTTCGCGCCCCCCGGCCTGACCTGGGGCTATGAAAACCGCACCACCTGCTTCCGCGTCGTCGGCCATGATGCGGGCAGCTTGCGCGTTGAAAACCGCCTGCCCGGCGCCGATACTAACCCCTACCTCACCGCCGCCGCCACCATCGCCGCAGGCGTCGCGGGCATCATGGAAAAGATCGAGCCCGAACCCGAAGTCATCGGCAACGGCCACGCCCTCACCGGAGATCGCCCCGATTTCGCCCGTTCGATGCCTGAAGCGATAGACCGCCTGCGCAACTCGGCTTTCGCGAAAGACTGGCTCGGTCCGCGCTTTGTCGAAGCCTTCTCGGCCACCCGTCAAAGCCAATACGACCAATTCCGCAAGAAAGTCCCTGACGTCGAACTGCAACGTTTCTTTGATCTGGGGTAAGATATGACCGACCTGCGCCAACACTTCATCGAGGCGATGAGCCGCGCCTCTACCTTCGTCTCGGTGATCACCACCGATGGCGAAGCGGGCCGCTTCGGCGTCACGGTCTCCTCCATGACCTCGGTTTCCGCCGATGGCGCAGGTCCGTCGCTGCTGGTCTGCGTCCACCACCTCTCTCCCGCCGCCACAGCCATCCTGCGCAACCGCGCGTTCTGCGCCAATCTGCTCAGCGCCGCGCAACACGGCACCTCGGACCTATTCTCGGGCCGCCAAAAGCCGCAAGGTGACCGCTTCGATGAGGTGAAATGGCAGCCGGGGCAGGCGGGGCAACCGATCTTGACCGAGGCTTCTGCCAGCTTTGAATGCAGCCTGAAAACCGCGCTGCTGTGGGAAACCCACTACATTCTGGTGGGCGAAGTCAGCGCCGTGGCGCTGACCGATAACCATGATGCGCTTTTGTATGGACAGCGCGGCTATAAACGCGCTGTCCATATTCCTTAGTGCTGTTCTACCACTTTGGCCTGCCCGCGCGTCTTATACAGGCTGAAGCCCACGCCAGCGGCCAAAATTGCGAACGTCACGCCCAGCGACCAACTCGGCGGGAACTTCTCCAAATCCATCCAGTCGGCGACAAAAACTTTCGAGCCGATGAACACCAACAACAGCGACAGCGCGTATTTCAGGTAAGCAAAGCGGTGCAAGATCGCAGACAGTGCGAAATACAGCGCCCGCAGGCCCAGAATAGCGAAGATGTTAGAGGTATAGACGATGAACGGATCGGTGGTGATCGCGAACACCGCTGGCACCGAATCCACCGCGAACACCAGATCCGCGATCTCAATCAACACCAGCGCCAGAAACAGCGGCGTCACATAGCGCAAGCCGTCGCGTTTGACGAAAAACGCGTTGCCCACCAGATCTTCCGTCACCCGCATCCGCTTTTTCAAAAACCGCAGCACCGGGCCATCGACCGAGTGATTGGTCTCATCAGTGAACATCATCTTGATGCCGGTAAAGATCAGGAAAGCCGCGAACACATAGAGCAGCCATGAATATTCGGCAACCAACGTGGCGCCCAGACCAATCATGATGCCACGCAGCACGATCACGCCCAGAATACCCCAGAACAGCACCCGATGCTGATACATGCGGGGAATGGCAAAGCTGCTGAAAATCAACGCGATAACAAACACGTTGTCCATCGCAAGGGTCTTTTCCACCACAAACGCCGTCAGATACTGCGCCGTGGCTTCCGAGCCCATCTGCCAATACACAAAGCCCGAAAACGCCATGCCCAAGGTGATATACACCGCCGACAAGCGCAGGCTTTTCGATACGCCGATCTCTTGATCGCCGTTATTGACCAGCCCCAGATCGGCGGCCAGCAGCACCAAGACGATGGTGATGAAGGTCAGCCACATCCACAGCGGCGTGCCCAAGAATAGTGAAGTTAGAATTTCCATACTGTCCTCTGCGTTAAACACGCGCCAAAGGTCAGCCGAAAGCCAAAGGAAACGTTTGACGGGCATGACATCGAGCGCACTCGATGCGATCCGACATCACGATGAAACATCGTCAGAGGGGCCCGTCTCGCACTCCACAAATGGGGCGGGATTGCAGCAATTCAACCCCTGTGGTCGAAAATTCTCACACAAGCGTGAAGGGCTTGACCTTGCCCGCGCGACAGGCACCCTTACCGCATGAGCAAAACTCGCCGCCCCACCCGCAGTTCCGACGACCGCCGCGGCGACATTGCCCGCGGGCAGTACCCGTTCTGTCGCCTCGATGGAAATTGCATGTTTCAACCCGCCCAGAACCACCAGCTTTGCAGGCGGCATCGCCCCGGCAATCAGGCGATTCAAGCCTTTCCGAAGACCTCGGGGAAAAACGCTGCCGCCACGGCCAGCAGAGTCTGCAATGCCTCATCAACGCTATAAGGCTCGGCTTGCGTCACCAGATCCATCCACAGCCCTTCGCTTGCAACCCGGATTGCCCGCGCCACCCGCTCGGCGTTGTCGTTTGGCCCCAGCAAAGCCGCGCAAAGCCCCTCCAGCTTTGTGACATATTCGGCGTTGTTAGAGCCGCATTTCTCTTGATAAAGCGGTCTGCTTTGCGCCTCACCCCAGAACGCACACCATGCCGCCAAACGCTGCGGCGTGCAAAGCTCGGGGGTGAAATCGGCGCGGATCAGCGCATCCAACTGTGCCGCAGGCTCGGGCGGGGCCGCAGCCAGTGCGCTTTGCCAGTTCTGCACATATTCGTCGGCCAGATAGGTCAGGGTTTCCGCCAGCAGCAACTCTTTTGACTGGAAGTGAAAGTTCACCAGCCCATGTGACAGCCCGGCCTGATTGGCCACATCGCTCATCGTGACGCGGGCATAGCCCTTGATCGCCAGCACTGCGATGGTGGCCTCAATCAACTGTTCCCGCCGTGCCTCTCGCGACAGTTTCCGGGGCGGCTTCGGTTTGGTCATTCAATAGGCTTCCGTCGAAATCGGCAGGGTCAGAGCCAGTTTTTCAAACACAACCTCCAGCCCCGCGCGGGAAGGTGAGCAGCACATCACCCCGGCGGTCACCGCCAGATCGGGCGGGAAATAGGCCAGTCGCAGCATCTTCCAAATCTCTCCCGCCTGATATTGCACCCAAACCGCATCGCGCACCCGAGACAGCCGCAAGCGCAACTGACTGTCATACGCAGGCAAGGGCATCTGCGACCAATCCGACATGCCGTTCGTCACCACCACCGCCAGATGTGCCATACCGCCAACATACTCGATGCCGCATTTCACCCAATGCGTCGCATCCGCGCGGATCATCAGTCCGGCTTGGTCATACTGCTGCGAAAAATCGGCTCTAAACGCCGTTTCGAGACTAAATTCCTTTGGTGCGGGCTGATGCAGGAAGTGGCCATTGTGGTGCTGAAAGCCGTAGTAGGTGCCGTGCCAGAAATCGGTCTGGTCGCCCGTGGTCACATGCAGCCCCGCCGCATCATGGCTGGCCTTGGCAGGCGGGTTCAGCCAACTCATTGCGCTCCAGTTCATAGCGACCTCTTTGGATTTGCGCCGGATTGGCGGCTGAAACTGTGAATTTTTCCTTAACGGAAAATGAGTAGTTTATCTAAATCAATAGCTTAGAGGATGGTCCCAACTCGGGACCGTCACCGCAAAAGCCCCCTAAGCCCGTCCTGATAGGTCGGATAGGCCAGCTTGACCCCCAAATCCCGCTTGATCCGATCATTCCGAACCCGCTTCGATTCCGAATAGAAACTGACCTGCATCGGCGTCATCTTCGCCTCTTCAAACCGCACCGTCGGCGGCTCGGGCAGCCCTAGCAAAGCGGCGGCATAGGTCAGCACATCTTCTGGCGGGGCAGGGTTATCATCGCAGACATTATAGATCGCACCGGGGTCGGGGTGCAGGATCGACCCCAGCAGGGTGGCAGCAATATCCTCGACATGGATGCGGCTGAAAACCTGGTTCGCCTTGATCACCCGCCGCGCGGTTCCATCCCGCACCTTCTCGAACGGCCCCCGTCCCGGCCCGTATATCCCGGCCAGCCGAAACACCTGCACCGGCAACCCCGAAGCCAACCACTGCCGTTCTGCCAGCACCCGTGCCACAGCGCGCGCCGACTGCGGGTTCACCGGGGTGGTCTCATCCACCCAGCCGCCCTGATGGTCGCCATAAACAGCGGTGGTGGAAAGGTAGCCCACCCATTCCGGCCGCGCCGCCATGATCTGATCGCGGCAGGCATGCAAGAACGGATCGCCCGACCCATCAGGTGCTGCCGAGGCCAGGATATGCGTCGCCTGATCCAAGGCGGCGCCGATCTCGCAGGGCCACAAGAGCGCCTCCACCCCCTGATCGCGCAGGGCGGCGATCCGGTCTGCTTCCCGCGTGGTGCCGATCACCCGCCAGCCCTGCGGGATCAGCCGGGCAGCCAAAGCCGCCGCCGAATAGCCATGTCCAAGGGAAAGCAAGGTTTTCATCGCGCCTTTATTCCCGCCTGACCCCGGCTTCGCAAGACCCCAGATGCGGACAGGGCCGCGTCATTAAGACTTCACTTGCGAAACCGCGCGCTTCGGACTTAGATGCCCGATCAAAATGAAGAAGATGATGCAATGAACGATGAATCCACACTGGTCCTTATTCCAGATTTTACCGCCGCCGAGTCCTTCACCGATGCCGCGACCGCAGTGGCGCGGCTGGAGGCGCTTTACTTTGACGCGATTGGCTTTCTCTCGCTGCATTTCAGCGCCGCCGTCACGGGCTCCAAACCCGCCACCCGCATCCGCGCGTTTTATCCAGAGATTCGGCTGACCGTCAGCAGCCATATCAAGACCGACAGCCGTCTTGCCTTTGGCCATGTCGCCAGCCCCGGCACCTATGCCACCTCGATCACCCGGCCCGATCTGTTTCGCAACTACCTGATCCAGCAGATCAGCCTGCTGATGCAGAACCACGGTGTTTCGGTGCAGATCGGCTATTCTGACACGCCGATCCCGGTGCATTTCGCGGTGGCGGGTAACCCGGCGGTATCGGTGCCGCAAGAGGGCGTGCTGGAATTCTCGCTGCGCGATGTATTCGATGTGCCCGATCTGGCGACCACCAATGACGATATCGTCAATGGCACCCGCACCTATAACCCCGATGGCTCGCAGCCGCTTGCACCGTTTACCGCGCAGCGGGTGGATTACAGCCTTGCACGGTTGTCGCACTACACGGCAACCGATGCGACGCATTTCCAGAACCATGTGCTGTTCACCAACTATCAGTTCTACGTTGATGAGTTTGAGGCCTATGCCCGCACCACACTGGCCGATGAAGGCTCGGGCTACACCAGCTTTGTGGCGACGGGGAATCAGGAAATCACCACGCCAGACGGGGTGATCTTGCCCTCGACCAAGACGCCGCAGATGCCGACCTATCATCTGAAGCGCGCGGATGGCAACGGGATCACGCTGGTGAATATCGGGGTCGGGCCGTCCAACGCCAAGACCGCGACCGATCATATCGCGGTGCTGCGGCCGCATGCCTGGTTGATGGTCGGCCATTGCGCGGGATTGCGGAACTCTCAGTCTTTGGGCGATTTCTGCCTTGCCCATGCCTATCTGCGTGAGGATCATGTGCTGGATGACGACCTGCCCGTCTGGGTGCCGATCCCGGCGCTGGCCGAGATTCAGATTGCACTGCAAGAGGCCGTCGCCGAAGTCACGCAGCTGGAAGGTTACGAGCTGAAGCGCATCATGCGGACTGGCACCGTGGCTACGATCGACAACCGGAATTGGGAGCTGCGCGACAAGTCCGGCCCAGTGCAGCGCCTGTCACAATCTCGCGCGATTGCCTTGGATATGGAAAGCGCAACCATCGCCGCCAACGGTTTCCGCTTCCGAGTGCCCTACGGCACGTTGCTGTGCGTTTCCGACAAACCGTTGCATGGCGAGTTGAAACTGCCCGGCATGGCGAGCGAATTCTACAAGACGCAGGTCTCGCGCCATCTGCAAATCGGCATCCGCGCGATGGAGCGGCTGCGCGACATGCCGATTGAACGGATTCACAGCCGCAAGTTGCGCAGTTTTGAAGAGACTGCGTTCCTGTGAGCCAAAGCGGGTCAAGTTTGCAAGGTGTCGGAAATCGCAGCTTCGCACGTCTCGCGACTGCGTTTTCCGATGCTCACACTGGCGTGAAAACCTGAACGACGCGAAGG
>NZ_JAXMJJ010000005.1:0-63359 GCF_034376685.1 Cypionkella sp. | reverse complement strand
GTCGAGCCCGAAAAATTATTGGGAAACCATGGGAGCCCGTCAAAGATTTTGTGAATATCTATATCTAGTGCTCACGCCGCTGTGAACGCCCTGTTACCGCCTAAATTTAGCGTCTTCGGCCACTAGATGCTGTTTTCGACGTGGCCTTGGAACAAGATATTCCGCCCATTCACCCAAAGATTTCCATTGCTTCCCATGAAATCCCATGGCATCCCTGTTCTCACGAAGACGGAACGGCGGGACAAAAAAGCAGGGGCGGCTGAAGACCCCGAACAAGGCGAAAAAGACAGGCTCATACAGGCACCCCGCCTTTCCAACTTTGACAGATCCGGCGCGCAAGCGAGCAGACATCTCCCCCAGGTGGTTTGCGCAGCAGGACGCCCAGCGATGGGACAGTGGGCGGATCGAGCAGTGGCAGCAGCTCGGTCCGCCTTTTCTATTTCCGGGGCCAAAAGCCCCAAAAGGAGCCGCAAGGCCGATGGTGAGTGAGGCGTTCAGAGGCGAGTTCTACCAGAAGGTAGACAGCAAGGCGCGGGTATCGATCCCAGCAGCCTTCCGCCGCATTCTGGAAGCAGAAGACCCCTCCTCTGATGATGCACGCCCGAAAGTTTACATGGTTTACGGCGGCAAAAGCCGCAATTTCGTCGAGTGTTACTCGAAGTCGGGGGCCGATGCTTTGGCCGCCAAGATCGAAGCGATGGAGCTGGGTTCGCCCGAGCGTGACCGCGCAGAGCGTGATTTGATCAGCCGTTCGGTGATGGTCGAGATTGAACCCGATGGCCGGATCGTTTTGCCGCTGAAAGTGCGCGCAAAGATGGGTTTTTCGGCAGAAGACGGCGCGGGCGAGGCGGCGTTTGCTGGCTTTACCAACCGCTTCAAGCTGTATCGTCGTGAAGTCTATGACGCCGAGAACGAAGACGACGACGATGATGGCGTAGATCCTCTGGCCCTTGTCGGCCGGGCTTCGCGGGCGGGTTAAGATGGACCCGAACCGCGACCAGAACATCGGCCGCTCTCCGCATATCCCGGTTTTGCTGCGGCCGCTGTTGGCGGCTGTCGCTCCCGTGCGCGGGCTTTGGCTGGATGGCACCTTTGGGGCAGGCGGCTATACGAAGGGTCTGCTGGAAGCTGGCGCTGATTGCGTGATCGGGGTGGACCGTGACCCTTTGGCGCTGGAAATGGCGGCAGCTTGGGCTGGGGAATATGGTGAGCGGCTGCGGCTGGTGGCCGGGAACTTTTCTAACATGGACCGCCATGCCGGGGAATTGCTGGACGGCGTTGTGCTGGATCTCGGCGTGTCCTCGATGCAGATTGATCAGGCAGAGCGCGGGTTTTCGTTTCAGAAAGACGGCCCGCTCGACATGCGGATGAGCCAATCGGGTGAGTCTGCCGCCGATATCGTCAATACCGCGTCTGAGCAGCGCCTTGCCGATATCCTATATCATTTCGGTGAAGAACGCGCCTCGCGCCGCATCGCCCATGCCATCGTCGAACAACGCGCAGAGCCGATCACCACCACGCTGCGGCTGGCCGAGATTGTCGCGAAATGCCTGCCGCGCCCGAAACCGGGGCAAAGCCATCCCGCCACCCGCAGCTTCCAAGCCCTGCGCATCGCGGTGAATGAGGAATTTTCGCAACTGGTGCAGGGGCTTCTGGCCGCTGAACGCGCGCTGAAACCCGGTGGGCTGCTGGCCGTCGTCACCTTCCATTCGCTGGAAGACCGCGTGGTGAAACGCTTCTTCCAGCAAGCGGCGGGCGAAGAGCCGAACTCGAACCGCTACGCCCCGGTGAAAGAAAACACCACCGCCCGCTTCGATCTGGTCACCCGCAAGGCGATTGGCCCGGATGATCAGGAGCTGGACGAGAACCCGCGCGCCCGTTCGGCCAAGCTGCGGGTGGCGCGGCGCACCGCAGCCCCCGCCAAGGATATCGACGCAAGCGCGCTGAACGCCCCTGACCTGCCGAAACCTTCCAGTAAAAAAGGACACCGCTAAGCCATGCGCCCAGTGCTTTACGTTCTGTCGTTTCTTGCCGTGATGGCGCTGGGGTTCTGGGCCTACCGCGAGAACTATGCCACGCAGGCGGCTTTGCGCGATGTCACCGATATTCAGAACGAAATCGCGGGGCTGCGCGAAAGCCTGTCGATCGAGCGCGCCGAATGGGCTTACCTGAACCGCCCCGACCGGCTGCGCGATCTGGGCACGCTGAACTTTGACCGCCTTGGCCTGTTGCCGATGCAGCCGCAGCAATTCGGCACTGCGGGGCAAATCGCCTTTCCCCCCGCGCCGCTGATCACCAACCTGCCGCTGGATGGCACCGAAATGGTCTCCGGCACGCTGGACGCAGAAGGAGCGCAAACGCCATGACCCGCACCCCGCTTCGCCCGCTGGCCCGGATTCTGAACGCGCGGCAGAAGGGTGAAAACCCTGACAGCATCGAGCGCGAAAACCTGCGGCTGCGCCATGAAGTGCTGCGTGACAAATCGCGGGGCTCGGCGCAGGTGCGTCTTGTCATCCTGGCTTTGTGCTTTTTCGGCGCGTTTACCCTGATCGGCGCGCGGATGGGCACGATTGCGGCCTCGGAACCGGTCGAGCCGCGCACCGCCTCGGCAGGTGCCGAGATTGACGCGGGCCGCGCCGATATCGTTGACCGCAATGGCCGGATTCTGGCCACCAACATGCTGACCCATGCGCTGTATGTGCAGACCCGTGATCTGATTGATCCGGCGCGTGTCGCCCGCGAACTGGCGGCGATCTTCCCCGATCTGGATGAAAAAGCCCTGCTGCGCCGGTTTACCGATGGCCGCAGCTTCCTCTGGGTGCGCAAGGTGCTCAGCCCTGAGCAAATGCAGCTGGTGCATGAAATCGGCGACCCCGGCCTGCTGTTTGGCCCGCGTGAGATGCGGCTTTACCCCAACGGCACCTTGGCCGCCCACGTTCTCGGCGGCTCGTCCTTTGGCGCGGAAGGCGTGCACAGCGCCGAAGTCATCGGCACCGCCGGGCTTGAGAAATTTGCCGACGCGCGGCTGCGCGATCCGGCGCAAGCGGGCACGCCACTGGTCACCTCGCTGGACATCACCGTGCAGGCAGCGGTCGAGGATGTGTTGGGCGCGGGCATCACCATGATGAACGCCAAGGGCGGTGCGGCCATTCTGATGGACGTGAACACCGGCGAAATCGTGGCGCTGGCGGCTGGTCCGACCTTTGATCCGAATGATCGCCCCGCCAACCCGACCTCGGGCGATCCGTCTGACAGCCCGCTGTTCAATCGGGCTGTGCAAGGCGTGTACGAGCTTGGCTCGACCTTCAAGATCTTCGCCGCGGCTCAGGCCATCGAGCTGGGGATACTGACGCCCGAAACCCTTGTCGATGCCAATGCGCCGATGCGTTACGGCAAGTTCACCATCAAGGAATTTGAAAACCACAACTATGGCCCGATGCTGTCAGTGTCTGATATCATTGCGAAATCTTCCAACGTCGGCACCGCGCATATCGCGATGATGATCGGTGGCGAGAGGCAGCAGATGTTTCTGAAGGCGCTTGGCCTGTTCGATTCTGCCCCAGTGGAGCTGGTCGAGGCCAAGGGTGCCAAGCCGCTGCGTCCGCAGCGTTGGCCCGAAATTGTGACGATCACGGCGGCTTACGGCCATGGGATCTCGGGCAGCCCGTTGAACCTTGCCACCGCCTATGCCTCTATCGCCAATGGCGGTATCAAGGTGACGCCGACGCTGCTGAAACGCACCGAACCGATGCAGGGCGAGCGGATTTTGTCGAAAGCCGTGGCGCTGCAATCGGTGGCGATGATGCGCCGCGTGGTAACCGAAGGCACCGCCAGCCTTGGCGATGTGCCGGGCTATGCAGTGGCGGGCAAGACCGGCACCGCAGACAAGACCATGCGCGGCGGCGGTTACTACAAGGACAAGGTGGTCAACACCTTTGCCTCGGTATTTCCGGCCAATGACCCGAAATATGTGCTGGTGGTGACGCTGGACGAGCCGGTGGAAACCACCGGGCCAAGGCCGCGCCGCACCGCAGGCTGGACCGCCGTTCCGGTGGCCGCCGAGATCATCCGCCGTGCCGCACCTTTGCTGGGGATGCGGCCACAGGTTGAAGCCGCCAGCTTGGATGGGCTAGTAGCCGTCAAGAATTAAGCTTGGGGGTATGCTGTGGCAGATCGGGCTAAGACACTTGCAGATTTGGGCCTGACTGCCCGCGAAGGCCGCAATCCGGTTCTGAGCGGCATCACGCTGGACAGCCGCGCGGTGCAAGACGGTTTCCTGTTCGCGGCGATGCCGGGAACGGCGGTGCATGGCGCAAGCTATGTCGAACTGGCCTTGGCCAAGGGGGCGGTGGCCATCCTGACCGATGCCGCAGGGGCAAAGCTGGCGGCGGAGGCATTGGCAGAGTCTGATGCCGCGCTGACCGTCGCGGAAGACCCGCGTGAGGCGATTGCCCGCGCTTCGGCTTTGTGGTTTGGCGCGCAGCCCGCCACGATGGTTGCCGTCACCGGCACCAACGGCAAAACCTCGGTCGCGACCTTTGCGCGCCAGATCTGGATGGCCCTGGGCCATGCCGCGATCAACATCGGCACCACCGGGATCGAGGGCGCATGGTCAGCCCCGTCCGCCCATACCACGCCGGACCCGATCACCTTGCACCGGATGTTGTCGCAAGCGGCGGCTGAAGGCGTCACCCATGCGGCGATGGAGGCCTCCTCGCACGGCTTGGATCAGCGCCGGATGGATGGCGTGCGGCTGAAGGCTGCGGGTTTCACCAATTTCACCCAGGACCATCTGGATTATCACCACACATTCGAGGCCTATTTCGCCGCCAAAGCCGCTCTGTTCGACCGGGTGTTGCCGGAAGATGGCACCGCCGTGATCAACATGAACGACCCCAAGGGTCATGAGATGGCGCTGATTGCCATCGCGCGCGGGCAAGGCCTGATCTCGGTGGGCAGCGGCGAAGGCTGCGATCTGCGTATCCTTGGCCAACGCTTTGACGCATCGGGGCAGGATGTGCGCTATGAATGGAAGGGCACGCCCTACCAAGTGCGCCTGAACCTGATCGGCGGTTTTCAGGCCGAGAATGTGGCTTTGGCCGCAGCTCTGGTGATCGGGGCCGGAGAATCCGCCCGTGATGTCTTTGCCGTTCTGCCGCAACTGACAGGCGTGCGGGGCCGGATGCAACTGGCGGGCACCCGCAAAAATGGCGCTTCGGTGTTCGTCGATTACGCCCATACGCCCGACGCGTTGCAAACCGCCCTGCGCGCGTTGCGCCCACATGTGATGGGCCGGGTGATCGTGGTGTTCGGTGCAGGCGGCGACCGTGACACTAGCAAGCGCCCGCTGATGGGGGCGGCTGCACAGGCCAACGCCGATGTGCTCTATGTCACCGACGACAACCCGCGTTCCGAAGACCCCGCGCTGATCCGTGCCGCGATCATGGCCGCTTGCCCCGAAGCCAACGAAGTCGGGGACCGCGCCGAGGCGATCCTTTTGGCCGTCGACGCCCTGCAACCCGGCGACGCTTTGCTGGTGGCGGGCAAAGGGCACGAGTCCGGTCAGGTGATCATGGGCAATATTTACCCGTTTGACGATGTGGAACAGGCCAGCATCGCCGTCGCCGCACTGGATGGATTGCTATGACCGCAAAACGCACACCACTCTGGACCTCTGCCGACGCCGTTTCCGCCACCGGCGGGCGCACCACCCAAGATTGGACTGCGACCGGCGTTTCCATCGACACCCGCACCCTTCAACCCGGTGATCTGTTCGTGGCCTTGAAAGATGTCCGCGACGGCCATGATTTCGTCGCCACCGCTTTGGCCAAGGGCGCCGCCGCTGCACTTGTCAGCCATATCCCCGACGACACAGCCCCCGATGCGCCTTTGCTGATCGTGGAGGACGTGCTGCAAGCGCTTGAAAAACTGGGGGCTTTCGCCCGTGCCCGCACCCGTGCAAAGGTGATCGGCGTCACCGGATCGGTTGGCAAGACCTCGACCAAGGAAATGCTGCGCCGCATCCTGATGGGGCAGGGCCGCACCCATGCCGCCGAGGCCAGCTATAACAACCACTGGGGCGTGCCGCTGACCCTTGCCCGGATGCCACCCGACACAGATTTCGCGGTGATCGAGATCGGCATGAACCATCCCGGCGAAATCGCCCCTCTGGCCCGCTTGGCCGATCTCGACATCGCCCTGATCACCATCGTCGCCGCCGCCCATCTGGAGGCCTTCGCCAGCCTCGACGCCATCGCCCACGAGAAAGCCGCGATTTTCGATGGGTTGCGCCAAGGGGGCACCGCGATTTTCCCCGCCGATCAAAGCATCACCCCGATCCTGCAAGCCAAAGCCGCCGAAATCGGGGCAACCACGATCAGCTTCGGTGCAAGTGCGACTGCCGACTACCAGCTGACCCAGGTGAAACTCGGCGACACCGCCACCATCGTGCAGGCCATGCGCTGCGGCACCCCCATGCTGTTCAAAGTGCTCAGCCCCGGCCGCCATTTCGCCGCCAACGGCTTGGGCGCGCTGGCTGTCGCCGATGCGCTAGGCCTTGATCCGATGATCGCCGCCTCTGATCTGGGCCGCTGGCAGCCCCCGGCAGGGCGCGGCACCCGTGAGCATATCTCGCTTGATATCGTTGAGGAAACCGGCTTCGATCTGATCGACGACGCTTTCAACGCCAACCCGACCTCGCTGGCCGCCGCCTTGGATGTGCTGATCGCCTCCACCCCGAAAGACGGCATTGGCCGGGTTGGCCGCGGCCGCCGCATCGCCATTCTGGGTGATATGCTGGAGCTTGGCCCCAGCGAAATTGCCCTGCATGAAGCCATCGCAAAACACCCGCATCTGAACAAGATCGACGTGATCCACTGCGTCGGCCCCCGGATGAAAGCGCTGTGGCAGAAGCTGCCGCGCGTTCAGCGGGGCGAGTGGGTGGCGGATGCCAAAGAGCTTGCCAACCGCCCGCGCAGCTTGATTGACGCAGGGGATATTCTGCTGGTGAAGGGCTCGAAGGGCATAAAAGTCAGCCTGATCGTTGACGCCCTGCGCAAATTGGGGCACCCAGCGCCCGACGCGAAACAAGGAGAAGCGTAGTGCTATATTGGCTCACCGAGTTTTCGGATGGCGGCGACGTCTTCAACCTGTTCCGCTATATCACCTTCCGCGCAGGCTGTGCTTTTGCCACTGCACTGATCTTCGGCTTCATCTTTGGCCGCCCACTGATCGACCTTTTGCGCCGCAAGCAGGGCAAGGGCCAGCCGATCCGCGACGATGGCCCGCAAAGCCATTTCATCAAGGCAGGCACGCCCACGATGGGGGGGTTGCTGATCCTGTCGGCGCTGATGGTCTCCACCCTGATGTGGGCGCGGCTTGACAACCCTTATGTCTGGATCGTGGTGCTGGTCACCTTGGCCTTCGGGCTGATCGGTTTTGCCGACGATTACGCCAAGGTGACCAAGCAAAACACCAAGGGCGTCTCGGGCCGGGTGCGGATGCTGGCAGGCCTCGCCATCGCCGCGATGGCCACCTATGCGGCGTCAAACTTCCATCCGCCAGAGCTGACCAACCAACTGGCCCTGCCGCTGTTCAAGAATGTGCTGCTGGATTTCGGCGTGTTCTTCATCCCCTTCGGCATGATCGTGATCGTCGGCGCTGCCAATGCGGTGAACCTGACCGACGGTCTTGATGGCCTTGCGATCATGCCGGTGATGATTGCAGGCGGCACTTTGGGGGTGATTTCCTACATCGTCGGTAACTTCAACTTCTCGGAATATCTCGGCGTGCATTTCGTGCCCGGCACCGGCGAGCTGTTGGTGTTCGCCGCGGCTTTGTTCGGCGGCGGCTTGGGGTTTTTGTGGTATAACGCCCCGCCGGCGGCGGTGTTCATGGGTGACACCGGGTCGCTCGCCCTTGGCGGTGCGCTCGGTGCCATCGCAGTCTGCACCAAGCACGAAATCGTCCTTGCCATCGTCGGCGGTCTGTTCGTGGTCGAGGCTTTGTCGGTGATCATTCAGGTGCTCTACTTCAAGAAAACCGGCAAACGGGTGTTCCTGATGGCCCCGATCCACCACCATTTTGAGAAAAAAGGCTGGGCCGAACCGCAGATCGTGATCCGGTTCTGGATCATCAGCCTGATCCTCGCGATGATCGGTCTGGCCACGCTGAAGGTGCGGTAAGCCCCGAGCGCGCCCCATAACGTCCCCTGTAGGGTGCGTCGTTCCGCGCCCTTCGCGCGGGTTGACGCACCGCCCATGACCCATAAAACCCCTAGCCCATAGAAAAAAACGCCTGACGATCCAATCGTCAGGCGTTTTTTTCATTCGTGCCGTTGGTCAGATCAGGAGCCCGGCAGCAGGTTAAACAGGCTGCGGTCGCCAAACATCAGGCCAGAGTTCTCGCCAAAGTTATAGGTCGCGCCGATCTTGGCATAGGTTTCCGAGCCTGCATCCGTGTCCAGCGCACCCAGCTCTGCGAACATTTTCGAGCTTTCGCCCAAGCCGAACGAGCCGCGCACCCCATAGCGCGTCAGCGAGGTGCCATCAAACGAGCCGTGATCTACCGAACCGCCGATCCCCACGCCATTGCCCATCACCATGCCGCCGCTGATGCCCATTACGGTCCCGCTGTTGCCACTGTCTTCGGCATGCGCGACATAGCCCTGTACGCCGCCGGTGCCAAAATTCTGTGCCGCTTCAACCCCGTAGAAATCGGTGCTTCCGCCATTCACCGCGTCGATGCCGTAGAATGCCCCGATCGCCGTGCTGTCGCCCAGCTTGTAAGTACCGTGGGTGACGAAATTCGTCGCCGTCTCATCAGCGAAGTTCAGCAGGTTGACGCCCAGATCCATCTGCATGCCGAACTGCGGCCCAAACGCCAGCTCAACCGAGCCGCTGATATTGGTCTTGGCGACCGAAAAATCATCGGTAAATCCCGATTGCGACAGCTTGAGTTGCCCACCGGTCATCTCAGCCTGCGCCGCCGAGGCGATCAGAACAAGGCCAGCTGCGGCCAAGGCGTGCTTGGTGAAAACCTGCATAATAGTCACTTTCTTATTTTTGACTGCTTCGGCGGGAGCATAGCGTCAGGGTCTTGCGGCGACCAGCCTCGACACCCTAAGTCTTGGAGCCATCCTGCGACTGTTGCTCCGCAGACTCACGCTCGTACAGGCTGAGCAACCATGTAGAGCGACTTTCACTGCCAGCGCCCTTGCAGATTCTGTCATATCCGCCAATATCGCTTTCGATTGATTGAGAGGCATTTATGACGGCGAACCCACATTTGGCACCAATACTTGACAATTTCGTAACGCAAAAATCCCCCGGCTTTGCCGTCATGGTTCATGCTCCTTGGGGTGCCGGGAAAACACATGCCGTGAAAGCTTGGCTGACGGAAAAGCAGCATCTTTATATCAGCTTATTCGGCGTAGATAGTGCCGCGGCGGTGGAGGAAGCCTTGTTTCAAGCTGCGCTGGACCGCGATGGCGGTAAGGAAACTGGAAAACTCGCAAAACTTTCCTCGCGAGCGTCAGATACTGCGCTTAAGCTTTTGAGCGGGGCATTTGGTAAGGCCACCAATTTTTCTATAGATTTATCAAGCGTATACCGTAAATCGGTTATATCTATGGCTCCTGATTTGCTTGTCTTCGATGATCTGGAACGCGCGCAACTTTCACCTCCACAGCTTCTTTCTATCATTAATCGGTTTGTCGAACATGAGAATAAATCAGTTATCCTAATTGCTAATGAAGATGAGCTGATCACAAAGAAAGATGACGCTGGTGCTGAGGTCCTTTCTGTTCAAAAAAGTGATTACAGTCGATGGCGGGAAAAAGTCGTTGGCAGAAAGATAACTCTAAAGCCCGAAGTCGACCTAGCACTTGACGCTATACTCGGCAATTTGCCCGATGGGGGGCCAGACAAATTCTTGCCGCCCCATCGCGCGATGATTCATCAGATTTTTCTACTTTCAGGGACTGGAAATTTGCGTCTGCTTCGACAGTCACTTGGCGAATTTACGCGTTTTTTCTTTGATATACCTGACAATTACCGCAATCAACCGAAAGCGATGGAGGGATTACTCGCCGATTTTCTCGCACTGTCCGTCGCTTGGCACGCTGGCGATAGATTGACGCGCTCGGATTTCAACTTTCGAGCGAACAGCATGAGGCGTGCGGTGGCGCAAGTGAACAGCAAAGTGATGCAGAAATCGAATATGGAAGTTCTGCAAATTGCGTATTCTAGCTTTGATAGAGTTGGTCTTGATGGCAGGCACCTGCCGACCGAACTTGCTCTGCAAATCATTGTGGATGGCCATGCGACAGAGCAAGAAATAGGTGCGGGCTTCGCTCAAGCTGATGCGTTTAAGCAGATTGTGCAGGAAGCTTGGCGCAGCCTATATTGGTGGCGAAGCATTGACGAAGCTGAAGTCAAAACTGCGATCCAAGCGGTTGAAGCTGAACTGCAAGCAGAGACACTCACGCTTCCGAATGTGATTCTTCATGTTTTCTCCACCTACTTAAGTTTGTCTCACGCAGGAATTTTGGATCAGACTGAAGCAGAGATTGTTTCTCAAGCGCAAGCATATGTTAGTTCGCTTGAAAACAGCGGGAAAATTAGCGCCAGTGGTTCACCAGATCGGGTTCGACAATGGTTGCATGATGATAACTCGGCTGGACTTGGATATTCGTCCAGAGATAGTGAGGCGTTTGTAAGTATATGAGATCTATTGGTTTCTTGTTTGAACCGAGTTCAAGAAAATACCCGTGTTCAAAGACTGCGTCTATTGCTTGACATGATGCGTGATGACTCCGACGGTTACTGGCGTGCAGTTCTTGGTGCAAATTTGGTGAGTGGAATCCCTGATCTTTCACAAGATCCAATCTTTTTGGCAGGTGATCCGGCCGAAGTTGCGAAGGAAGTTTTTGCTTTGCCAGTCGCAAAATGGTCTTCATTCCTTTCGCCGATTAAAGAAAGAGTTGAAGGGCAGGAGCGGTTTTCTCCAAAAGGCAACGATAGTCCCATCTCAGAGAGGGAGTGGTTTAGGGCGTTCCGAAGTGCGGCGACAGAGATTGCGAACGCAGCGACGCCGATACGCAAAGCACAAATGACTTGGGTGCTGGAAGGTCGGTTAGGTTTTTTGGATGTCGAGAACTAGTCTGGCACTTGCCATTCGCTTGCCTACGCCGCTTGCGATATTCAATGTGTTAACAACCTCTTAACACCCCACCCCTAACCCCTTGACAAATCATACATCACCACCCTGTCCACGCGCGGACATATGCCGCCTTGCCCCGCTACCCCTGCTCGGGGCATTGTCTGGCCCAAATAAAACCGGAGGCTGCGATGATTCCCGTAAAAGGCTACGAGGGCCAAAAAGTGGCCGTGCTGGGTCTGGGCCGCTCTGGCCTCGCCACCACCCGCGCCCTGATCGCAGGCGGTGCCGAAGCCCTGATCTGGGATGACAGCCCAGAGGCCCGCGCGAAAGCCGAGGCCGAGGGTTTCCCCTGCACTGACCTGACCCGCGCCGGGGCTTTTGAAGGCGTGGTGGCCCTGATCACCTCGCCCGGCATCCCGCATCTTTATCCCACCCCGAACAAAGTCATCGCCCGCGCTTTAGAGGCCGGGGTGCCGCTCGACAATGATATCGGCCTGTTTTTCCGCAGCTTTGCCGGGCCGGAATGGGACGACTTCGACCTCACCCCCCGCGTGATCTGCGTGACCGGATCGAACGGCAAATCCACCACCACCGCGCTGATCCACCATATTCTTGATGTGGCGGGACGGGCGACGCAGATGGCCGGGAATATCGGCCGCGGTGCGCTGGATATCGAGCCCGCGCAGGATGGTGAGGTCGTGGTGCTGGAGCTGTCCAGCTATCAGACCGACCTCGCCCGCAGCCTGACCCCGGATGTCGCGGTGTTCACCAATCTCTCGCCGGATCATCTGGACCGTCATGGCGGCATGGGGGGGTATTTCGCGGCGAAGCGGCGGCTGTTCTCGGAAGGTGGCCCGGATCGCGCGGTGATCGGGGTGGATGAGGTGGAGGGGCGGTTTCTGGCCAATCAGATGGCCGAGGGGCCGCAGGATGATCGGGTGATCCGAATTTCCTCGGGGCAAAAGCTGGAGGGCTTCGGCTGGTCCGTCTTTGCCCGCAAGGGGTTTCTGGCGGAATGGCGGCGGGGCAAGCAGGTGGCCTCGGTGGATCTGCGCGAGGTGGCGGGGCTGCCGGGGGCGCATAATCATCAGAATGCTTGTGCGGCCTATGCGGCCTGTCGCAGCTTGGGGATCGGGCCGAAGCTGATTGAGACGGCGTTTCATAGCTTTGCGGGGCTGCCGCATCGCAGCCAGTTGGTGGGGGAAAAGGCCGGGGTGCGGTTTATCAATGACAGCAAGGCCACCAATGTCGATGCCGCCGCGAAGGCATTGCAGGCGTTTCCGAAGATCCGCTGGATTGCCGGTGGGATGGGCAAGGAGGGCGGGATTGCGGGGCTGGTGCCGCATCTGGGATCGGTGGTGAAGGCCTATCTGATCGGGCATTCGGCGCGCGATTTTGCGCTGGAGCTGGGCGACACGGCCTATGAGATTTGTGAGACGATGGAGCGGGCGGTTTCTCGGGCGGCTGAGGAGGCGGTGGCGGGGGAGGTGGTGTTGCTGGCCCCGGCGGCGGCCTCGTTTGATCAGTATCCGAATTTTGAGGTGCGGGGCGATGATTTTGCCGCGCGGGTGAAGGCTTTGGTGGGGTGATTCCGGGTGGTCCCAACTCGGGACCGTTTTTATGTGTTGTTTTTCAATGACTTGATTGCATCACTTTAAGGAAATCTTAACCTTTCTGCGGATTTGCTCTTTTTGAAATACTCCCGCCGGAGGCGTCCGCCGCATGCCGAAGAAGCCTCCGGCGGGGATATTTGAGCAGAGAGGATGACTTTAAGGGGGCGGTTTGCTTACAGCCTGCGAAACGTCGGCACCGGGCCGGAGTTGTCGAAGAATGGCACGCCGGGTTGGGCTTGGCCGTTCAGCAGGGCGGTGACTTCGGCCAAGACGACCTCGGTGATGAAGGGCAGATCGAGCGCGCGGGCTTGGGTCAGGCCGATCCAGTGCAGGTGCGACAGCTCGGTCAGGGTGTCGGCGAAGGTTTCGGTATCGCCCTCCACGCCTGCGGCGGAGGTGAGAAAGAAGCGGGCATCAAAGCGGCGCGGGCGGCCCGGTGGGGTGATGGCGCGGAACATGAAGCGCAAGGCTCCGGGGGCAGGATCTGGCAGCGACAGCCCGGTTTCCTCGGTCAACTCGCGCAGGGCGGCGGTCGCAAGCGTGCCCGGCGCGGGCGCGTCGGTGGG
This sequence comes from Cypionkella sp., assembly GCF_034376685.1. Lineage (GTDB taxonomy): Bacteria > Pseudomonadota > Alphaproteobacteria > Rhodobacterales > Rhodobacteraceae > Cypionkella. The sequence goes on along the minus strand of NZ_JAXMJJ010000005.1, from coordinate 50,020 downwards.
GCAGTTCAGCGTCAGACGATGGGCGCAATCGGCGGTCAGGCCGGGCAGCGTATCGGTGGCATCCTCGGCATCGACGCCGCCACCGGGGAAGACATATTTCGACGGCATGAAGGCGGCGGCATGGCCGCGCTGGCCCATCAGCACCTCAAACCCCACGGCTGCGGGCCGCCACAGCACGATGGTGGCGGCGGGGCGGATCGTATCGGGGGCAGCGCTGCTCACAATTGCTCGGGTGTGGCGGTACGGCGACCAAAGCCATGCATGCGCTTGGCCCATTGCAGCCCAACCATTGCGCCTTTCAGCCGGGGCAGCAGGTACAGCGACAGCGCGACCGTGCCAATCGAGAAGATGGTGACCAGCGTGATCGGCTCGGGGCGGTATTTCACGAACACGAACATCAGGATCGGCGCGAGCAGGTGGCCGACGATGAGAATGGTCATGTAGGCCGGGCCATCATCGGCGCGCTGCGGGGTGAAATCTTCGGCACAGACCGGGCAGTTTTCCCGCACCTTGAGATAGCCCTTCAAAAGCGGCCCCGCGCCACAGTTCGGACAACGCCGCGCCCAGCCGCGCCGCAACGCGGGCCAGGTCGGGCGTTCGGCAAAGGCGTCGTGATCGTGGGTGTGGTCGGGGTTGGCAAGATCGGGGGCGGTGAGCAGGGCAGCGTCGGTCATCGGTGAATCCTGAATGCTAAGTGCATGTTCTAACCGATCTGGGAATGAAAGTTGAGTGCTTCCACAGGGGGGCGGTGCTTTGTCGCAAGACGGCAGAAAACTCTGCGACGGAAAGCCAAAGCTGCGGCGTTTATCTTGCATGAACGCCAGAGCAGAGGTTGTGGCGAGCTTGAGGAGAAGAAAATGAGCAAAGAAAAATTGGCAGGTTCGGCCTTGTTCGTGGTGGCGGCTTTGATGGGGGCTGCGGCCTTTGCACAGGATGCCATGCCGGGAAAGCCCGGACATGGGCCGTTTGATTTCGCGACCTTGGATGCCGACAAGGATGGCAAAGTGACCAAGGCCGAAGTCGAGGCCTTCCGCGCCGCCAAGGTGACCGCGATGGACGCCAACAACGATGGCAAGATCTCGGCTGAAGAACTTGCGGCCCCGCGGATTGCGGCGGCTACTGCCAAGATCAACGCCCGGTCGGCGGATATGGTCGCGAAGATGGACAGCGATGGCGACGGCATGTTGAGCGCCGCTGAACTGGCAACGCGTCCGGGGCCTGAGATGATGTTTGACCGGATCGACGCCGACAAGGACGGCGCTGTGACGCAGGAAGAAATCGATGCGGCGCGCCAAGCCATGCATGAAAAGCACGGCAAGCGCGGGCACGGCAAAGATGGCCACGGCAAGGGCGGCAAACATCGTCCTCCGATGATGGATGACATGGGTGGTCCTGAAACGGGCGATGATCCGGCGAACTGATCAAAGCCTGATCTGACGTCCTGATCCGGGTCAGGCAATGATCCCCAGCGCCGGTGGCCGGGATCGGGGCGTCAAGGGTCGGGGTTTGTGGCACAGGCTGCAAATCCCGATCCGCCTTCAAACGTTGCGAGGCCGGAGCAAGCCGGGTAAGCCTGATGTCAGGATGACAATGCCGCGTGATACTCTTGCAGAATTGGCCGATGAGGCACTGGTGGTGCTTTATGCCAATGGAGACCCCGATGCGGCGCGTCTGTTGGCGCGGCGTCTGTTGCCACGGGTTCTGGGTTATGCCGGGCGGATGCTGTCGGATCGTGCCGAGGCCGAGGATGTGGCCCAAGAGGCGATGCTGAGGCTGTGGAAAGTGGCGCCAGAGTGGCGGCAGGGGGAGGCCAAGGTCTCAACCTGGATCTACCGGGTGGTGGCCAACCTGTGCACCGATCGTTTGCGGGCCCGCAGGCGCAGGCGGGCCGAGGCACTGGATGATGTGGCCGAGCCTGCGGATGGCGCGGCGAGCGTTGTGGCCGGGATGATCGAGGCTGACCGGATGGCGGCTTTGGACGCGGCTTTGGCGCAGCTGCCCGAGCGGCAGCGCGAAGCGGTGGTGTTGCGGCACATCGAGGGGTTCAGCAATCCCGAGATTGCCGAGATCTTGCAGATCGGTGTGGAAGCGGTGGAAAGTTTGACGGCGCGGGGCAAGCGGGCATTGGCGGCAGTCTTGTCGGGCCAGCGGGCGGCTTTAGGCTATGAGGAGGCGGAATGATGGATGATCTTGACGATCTGTTTGCCAGCGCGGCCCGGACCGGGGTGCAGCCTTCCGAGGCGCTGATGGCGCGGGTTTTGACGGATGCGGCGCGGATGCAGGATGCGCCCGAGCGCGTGCAGGTGGCTCCGGCGCGGCTGGGGTGGTTTGCCGGACTGGCTGCGCTGTTTGGCGGTGCGGGGTCTTTGGTGGGTGTGGGTTCGGCTGCGGTTGCGGGGTTGTTTTTCGGCTTTGTGCAGCCAGAGGGTCTGGGATCGGTGACGGATTTGTGGGCGCAGGCTTCGGTGGATCAGGTTGAGCTGATGCCGCAGCTCGATGTGCTTTTGGCAGAGGAATAGGTGATGGGCGAGACGGCTGTGGGGAAACTGCCCGGCAAGGGGTTGCGGATTGCGCTGGCGGTCTCGGTGGCGCTGAACCTGGCCGTGGTGGGGGTGTTTGCGGGCTCGTTCCTGAAAGACCATGAAGAGGGTGGTCCGCGCGGGGTGCGCGAAATCGGCTTTGGCCCGTTTACCGAAGCGTTAAGCCGCGAAGATCGCAAGGCGCTGCGCAAGGCGGTGCTGGCGCGGATGCCGGGGATACGGCAGGCGCGGCAGGAAGCCGGGCAGGACGCGCGCAATCTGCTGGGCGTGCTGCGGGCCGAGCCGTTTGATCCGGCACAGCTTGCGGCGCTGTTGGAGGCGCAGCGGGTGCGGATGGCGGGGCGGTTTGAGGTGGGACAGGAGGTGATGCGCGATCTGCTGGTGGCGATGACCCCCGAGGCGCGGCTGGCCTTTGCGGATCGGCTGGAGCAGCGCTTGCAGCATGGCGGCAAGGGGCGGGGGGACAAGCCGGAGACTGACGGGCCGCCACCGAAGCCCTAGGGTTTCAGGATTGCGTTTGGGCCGGGGCATGGCAGTGGCCCGGCCTTTTCAATGCCTACGTCAGGCGGCGTTGCAGCTGATGGTGACCCGGTTGCGGCCCGCCGATTTGGCGTACAGCAGCGCGTGGTCGGCGCGGTCGATGAGGTCGGACAGGGTATCGCGGATGTCGGCGGCGGCGATATCGGCAGAGGTCGCAAGGCCGATCGAAACAGTGACGTGCAGGGTGGTGAGAGTGCCGACGCGCACCGGGGTTTCTTCAATCGCATGGCACAGCCGTTCGGCAATACCGCGCGCCTCTGGCAGTGAGGTTTCCGGCAGGGCGATCAGGAATTCTTCGCCACCAATGCGGGCCAGCAGATCGCCGCTGCGCAGATTGCGGCCAAGCCTGTCTGCCACGTCGATCAGCACCGCGTCGCCTGCGGCATGGCCCCAGCGGTCATTCACCGATTTGAAGCGATCCAGATCGACCACCATCACGGCGAATTCCTGTCCCGAGCGGCGCGAGATATCGGCAATGGCGGCCAACTGCGCCATGCAGTAGCGCCGGTTGTGCAGCCCTGTCAGGCTGTCAATCATCGCCAGCCGCAGGCCGTCTTGCACGGAGGCGCGCAGAGCATCGGCTTCGCGTTTGCGGGCGAGCAGGCGGACCAGACGCAATGCCAGTTCTTCGGCCAAAATGCCATGTGGCACCAGATCATGTGCACCCAGATCAAACGCCACAGCCGCGCCGATGCCGCTGCCAAGGCTGGATTGCACGCAAAAAGCGGCGTGGCGGGTGTGGGTGCGGCTGCGCAGTTCCGACATCAACCGCAGACCAGAACCCGGACCGTTGACATCGGATTCGATCAGAAACACATCGGGGGAGGCACCCGGATGCAGACCTTCGGTCATCGCCTCTTCCGGCGTCATGGCAAGCACGCGGTCGGCCAGGTGCGGGGCCATGTCGCGGCGCAGCTTCAGGGCGACATCACTGCGCGCGGCGATGATGGCGATCACGCCGGGCTGATAAAACGTCGCCGGAGCTTCGGCCAGACCCAGCATGGCGATCCCGTCATGATGCGGCGAGAAGCCTTCCACATCGTCCCGCGCGCGCATGAAACTGCGGATGCGCGCCAGCAGGATTTGATCATCCAGCGGCTTTTGCAAGAAATCATCGGCACCGCAGCGAAAGGCGGCACAGCGCGCGGCACTGTCCTGAACCGTCGAGAACATCACCACCGGCACATGCCGCAGCGTGGGTTCTGCGCGCAATCGCTCCAGCAGCTGCAAGCCGGACATGTCTGGCAGCGTCAGATCCAGCAGGATCAGATCGGGCGCTTGTTGCAAAGCGAGTTCGAGACAGGCCGCCCCATTTGCCGCCAACAGCGGTGTGTAGCCCGCCGCAGCCAGCTTGACCTTCATGACGATGCGATTTGTCGCAACATCGTCTACAATGAGAATCTTGCCAGCCATTGCCGAGACGCCTGATTTGAGTGTTAAGGTTGTGGCTCCAGTGTCCGCCGAAAGGGTTAATAAATCCTTTCTAAAACCAATATCTCAGATGCATAATTTCGACGAAATCCGAGAAAAACCTAGGAAATACGGCATGAATAGGCGGGAATCTGCTGAAACTCTGGCTTTGCAGGCCTTTGCTTGGCTTTTGGCGCAGGACGATTTGGTGGGCGTATTCCTTAACGCGACCGGGGCCGGGCAGGGCGAACTTGCCGCCCTTGCGGGCGATCCAGTGTTTCTGGGTGCGGTGCTGGATTTCCTGATGGAGGATGATGCGCGGGTGATCGGGTTCTGCGACGATGCAACGCTGCCCTATACGGCGGTGATGCAGGCGCGGGCGGCCTTGCCCGGCGGCGAATTGCCGAACTGGACCTGATTGCGTTTTCCAAATTGGCGCGGCAGGGTGCGCTGAAAGCGCTGGAGCAGTCTACCAGCACAAGTGGGGGACGCGATGATTGAGGCGCTGATTTTCGACAAAGACGGCACGCTGTTTGATTTCCGCCTGAGCTGGGGGGCATGGACCAAGGGGCTGCTGTCCGAGCTTGGCGATGCCGATGGGCTGCTGGCTTCGGTGCTGGGCTATGATGCGCTGCGCAATGATTTCGCGCCGGACAGTCCGGTGATCGCGATGACCACGCCCGAGATCGCCGATATTCTGTTGCCACATCTGCCGGGGATGCGGCTGGAAGAGCTGCTGGCGATGATGAACCAGCTTGCTGCGGATGCGCCGATGGTGCCGGCGGTTGATCTGCCTGCGGTGCTGGGGGCGCTGCGCGCGCGCGGGTTGAAGCTGGGGTTGGCGACCAATGATACCGAGGTGCCTGCGCGGCGGCATCTGGACGGAGCAGGGGTGCTGGGGTTGTTCGATTTCGTCGCGGGCTGCGATTCCGGTTTTGGCGGCAAGCCTGCGCCGGGGCAGTTGTTGGCCTTTGTGCAGCACTGCGGCTTGACGCCGGGCCGGGTTGCCATGGTGGGCGATAGCTTGCATGATCTGGATGCGGGTCGCGCGGCGGGGATGAAGGCCGTGGCAGTGCTGACGGGCATCGCGGTGGCGGCAGATCTTGAGGCGCATGCCGATGTGGTTCTGACCAATATCAGCGAGTTGGCGGCCTGGATTGACGGTTTGGCCGCCGCTTAACCGGGTCAGAAGATAAAAACGACACATTTGCGTCGGGAACGTGGTGCGCTAAGGCGGCTGGTTTCGTTCATCTTGGCAACCAGCAGTGGCCACGGTTCTGGCTACAGGAATGGAGACGCCAGATGAGCGATGACGCAAGCCGCAAACGCATCCGTGCCGGGGGCCGTGCGGGCAACAAAAGCCGCGCAGGCTCGGCGATCATTGATCAGATGCCGTGGCGGATTCCAGTCAATAATGACCGGCCGATTGAACCTTTGGATGCCGATGGCGTGCAGGCGGTGCACAAGGCGACGATGCGGATTTTGAAGGAAATCGGCATCGAGTTTCTGAACCCCGAAGCGGTGGCTTATCTGAAGCAGGCCGGTTGCGTGGTGAACGGCACCAACGTCAAGATGGACGAAGATTTCGTGATGGAGATGCTGGGCCACGCGCCTGAATCGTTCACCATCACGCCGCGTAACCCCGAGCGTGAGTTGATCATGGGCGGCAAGCATATGCTGTTCGTCAATGTATCCTCTCCGCCCAATGCCTGGGATCTGGAGCGTGGCAAGCGCACTGGAGACTTTGAAACCTTCAAAGAATTCATGAAACTGACGCAGTATTTCAACTGTATCCATATCGCGGGCGGCTATCCGGTGGAGCCGGTGGATATTCACGCGAGCGTGCGGCATCTGGATTGTCTGTATGAAAAGCTGACGCTGACGGACAAGGTGGTGCACGCGTATTCGCTGGGGGCCGAGCGGGTCGAGGATGTGATGGAGATGGTCCGCATTGCGGGCGGTCTTTCACAGGAGGAGTTTGACGCGAAGCCCCGGATGTATACCAACATCAACTCGGTCTCGCCGTTGCAGCACGATTATCCGATGCTGGATGGCGCGATGCGGTTGGCCAAGCGTGGGCAACCGGTGGTGATCACGCCGTTTACCTTGGCGGGGGCGATGGCGCCGGTGACGATGTCGGGGGCGGTGTCGCTGTCTTTGGCGGAAGGTTTGGCGGGCGTGGCCCTGCTGCAATATATCAATCCGGGTTGTCCGGTGGCTTTGGGGACGTTTACCTCGAACGTCGATATGAAGTCGGGTGCGCCGGCGTTTGGCACGCCGGAATATATGCGCGCGACCCAGATGACCGGGCAGTTGGTGCGGTTTTATGGGCTGCCGCTGCGGTCTTCGGGCACCTGTGCGGCGAACGTGCCGGATGGGCAGGCGATGTGGGAGACTTCCAACAGCCTGTGGGCGGCGGTGCAGTCGCGCACCAATATGGTCTATCACGCGGCGGGTTGGCTGGAGGGCGGGCTGATCGCCAGCCCCGAAAAATTCATCATGGACTGCGAAGTTTTGCAGATGATTCAGCGCTATTTTGAGGATTCCGTGGTGGCTGTCACCCCGGATGATCTGGCGTTTGAGGCGATTAAGGGCGTGGGGCCGGGCGGGCACTATTTTGGCTGCCAGCACACGCAAGACCGCTACGCTACCGCGTTCTATGCGCCGATCGTGTCGGATTGGCGGAACTATGAGGCCTGGCAGCAGGATGGATCAATCTGGACGGTGGAGCGGGCGCACCGGATCTACAAGCAGATCATCGCGGAATTTGAGGCGCCCGAGATGAATGGCGATCATCAGGAACAGCTGCGGCAGTTCGTGGCCAAGCGTAAACAAGAGGGTGGCGCGCCGACCGATTTCTAAGGAGTGGCGGAAGCTGAGGCAGGGCCTGTGCGGTTTTCGCACGGGCCTTTTTGCATTCTGCGAAGCGGCCTGTTCTAAATTGCGAAATCGCGGCGGCTTGGCGGTGTTCGGTTTGGGAATTGTTAATACCCTGCGCCTAAGCTTGGGGAGAATCATTTTGCGAGTGTCTCCATGCACGGCCTGATCAACCGCTCGATCCAGTGTTTTCTGCGCGACACCTATGGTGGCGCGACCTGGTCTGCGATTGCGGGTGAGGCGGGGCTTGGTTTTGACAATTTTGAACCGCTGCTGAGTTATGACATCGTCCTGACCGAAGGCGTGATCGACGCCGCCGCGCGGCATTTGCAGCGCCCGCGCGAAGGCGTGCTGGAGGATCTGGGCACCTATCTGGTGTCGCATCCCAATCTTGAGGCGCTGCGGCGGCTGTTGCGCTTTGGCGGCGTGAGCTTTCTGGATTTTCTGCATTCGATGGAGGATCTGCCCGAGCATGGCCGGTTGGGGCTGCCCGATCTGGAAGTTCCTGAATTCACGCTGGTGGATCAGGGCGAGGGGCGGTTTTTGCTGCATGTCTCGCGTCTGCTTGATGGCGTGGGGCATGTCACCGTGGGGTTGCTGCGGGCGATGGCGGATGACTATGGCGCGCTGGTGGTGCTGGACCATATCGGGATTGAAGGCGGGCGTGAGGTGATTGCGGTGCATCTGCTGGATCACGCTTATGCAGAGGGGCGGCGATTTGAACTCGCTCTGCCAGAGGTCTGAGATGCCGGGTGCGAGTTTAAGCAAAGCGGCGCTGTCACGGTTGATGCCGATGCATGTGGGCCTGGATGCGGCGGGGCTGATCACCTCGGTCGGGCCAACCTTGGCCAAGTTGATCGAAGGGCCTATCCCGTTCAAGGTGCCGTTCCTGAAGGTTTTTGAGGTGCGAAGGCCAGCAGGGATCACCTCGATGGAGGCGTTGCGGGTGCGGGCCGGGGCGCGTCTGCATCTCAATCTGCGCGGTAAGGGTGACGCGTTTCGTGGGCTGGCGGTGCCGTCAAGCGGCGGCGGGATTTTGCTGAACCTGTCGTTTGGCATCCGGCTGATCGACGCCGTGCGGCAACATGCGCTGACCGATGCGGATTTTGCCGCCACCGATATGGCGGTGGAAATGCTGTATCTGGTGGAGGTCAAGCAAGCGGTGATGACCGAGCTGCGGCGGTTGAACCTCAGTTTGCTGGGGGCGAAGACCACGGCAGAGGAACAGGCTTTGACTGACACACTGACGGGGCTGCGCAATCGGCGGGCGCTGGAGGTGTCGCTGCCTGCGCTGATCGGGCAAGGTCTGGCGTTCGGGCTGATGCATATTGATCTGGATTATTTCAAGCAGGTCAACGACACGTTGGGCCATGCGGCAGGGGACGTCGTGCTGCGCGAAGTGGCAAAGGCTTTGGTCGAGGAAACCCGCGCCTCGGACATGGTGGCACGGGTGGGCGGTGATGAATTTGTCGTGCTGCTGCCGGGGCTGTCGGATGCGGCGCGGCTGAAGCAGATCGCGCGGCGCATGATTGATCGCTTGACGCAACCGATTGATTTTGAAGGCGTGCCCTGCCGGATTTCTGCGTCTATCGGTCTGACGATCTCGACGCTGTATGATCAGCCAGATGGCGAACGGATGCTCAGCGATGCCGATGCCGCGCTTTATGCATCCAAGCGCGCGGGGAGGGCGCAGGCGCGGTTTCATCAGCCCGCGCGGGAAGGCACGCTTTCGGCGTAAGGTTTCTGGCGGTCAGGCGATCTGGCCTATCTTGCCTCACCATGCGCCCGAAGACTTGGGCGCATGGTGAGGCTGTTGTGCCCAATGAAGCGACAACTGCGCTAGACCGCCAGAAACTCTTTGACGAAAGCGGTGGCGGGGCGGGCGCGGATGTCTTGCGGGCGGCCGATTTGCTCGATGCGGCCCATCGACATGACGACGACCAGATCGGCAAGCTCCATTGCCTCATCTTGGTCGTGCGTCACGAACACCGTGGTGAGGCCCGTGGTGTCGTGAATTTCACGCAGACCGGCGCGGAGTTCTTTGCGCACACGGGCGTCCAATGCGCCGAAAGGCTCATCCAGCAGCAGCATCCGGGGTTCAATCGCCAAGGCGCGCGCGAGCGCGACGCGCTGGCGCTGGCCGCCGGAAAGCTGGCTTGGGTAGCGCGCACCGATGTCGGGCAGCTGGATCAGTTCCAGCAGTTTGGTGACGCGGCGGGCGATTTCAGCCTTGGCAGGGCGCTGGGCGCGAGGGCGCGCGCGCAGGCCGTAGGCGATGTTTTCAAACACTGTCATATGGCGGAACAAAGCGTAGGACTGAAACACGAAGCCTGCACGGCGGTCTTGCACCGTCATGTTGGTGGCGTCGGAGGCATCGAACAACACCCGGCCCGCGGTGGGAAATTCGAGGCCACCGAGGATGCGCAGCAGGGTGGTTTTGCCGGACCCTGAGGGACCAAGCAGCGCCACCAGAGCGCCCGATGGGATCGACAGCGAGACCGGATGCAGGGCTGCCGTCGTGCCGAACTCTTTGGAAATATGATCAATTTCGATTTGCATGGGCTGGCCTTTCAATGACGGTGTGCGGCGGCAAGCTGATCGGCAAAGCGCCATTCCAGCAGGGTTTTCAGGGTGAGCGTCAGCAGGGCCAGCAGAGCCAGAACGGCGGCGAGGCTGAAGGCGGACACCGAGAGGTATTCGTTGTAAAGCATCTCAATGGTGATCGGCATGGTGGCGGTTTGGCCGCGGATTTTGCCGGAGACCACTGCAACGGCACCGAATTCCCCCATCGCGCGGGCGTTACAGAGGAGGACTCCGTAGAGCAGCGCCCAACGGATGTTGGGCAGGGTGACGGTGAAGAAAATGCGCCAGCCGGAGGCCCCGAGAGTGAGGGCGGCTTCTTCTTCGGCGCGGCCTTGCTCGATCATCACCGGGATTAGCTCGCGCGCGACGAAGGGGAAGGTCACGAACATCGAGGCGAGGATGATCGAGGGCAGGGCGAAGACGATCGGGTAGCCTTGGGCGACCAGCCAGCCGCCGATAGCGGTGTTGGCCCCAAAGGTGAGCACAAGGCAGAGGCCCGCGACGACCGGAGAAACCGAAAACGGCAGGTCGATCAGGGTGATCAGCAGGGCTTTGCCGCGAAAATCGTATTTGGTGATGAACCAAGCGGCGGCGATGCCGAAGACGGCGTTGAGCGGGACTGCCACGGCGGCGACGATCAGGGTCAGCTTGATCGCGGATGAGGCCTCGGGGTTGGCGAGGGATTTGACGGCCTCAACCGCGCCTTTCGACAGAGCCTCGGCGAAGACGGCGACGAGCGGGGCGAACAGCAGGAAGGCGAGGAACACGACGACCACGGCGATCAGGCCCAGCCGGAAGCCGGGGGATTCGGTGGTGACGGGGCGGTGCGCTTGCGGGGCTGCTGGTTTCGGCCAATGGGTCAGGGGGGTGTCAGACATAGCCAATCCTCCGGCGGCTGAGCACTTGGATCGCGTTGATCAGCAAGAGCATGGCGAAGGAAATCAACAGCATGGCGATGCCGATGGCGGTGGCACCGGTGTAGTTGAATTCTTCCAGTTTGATGACGATCAGCAGGGGGGCGATCTCGGTTTTCAACGGGATGTTGCCTGCGATGAAGATCACCGAGCCGTATTCGCCAACCGCGCGGGCCAGCGACAGGGCAAAGCCGGTGAGCGCGGCGGGGGCGAGCATTGGCAGCACCACGCGGCGCAGGGTGTAGGCGCGGGTGGCCCCGAGGGTGGCGGAGGCTTCTTCGACCTCGCGCTCGATTTCCTCGATTACCGGCTGCACGGTGCGGGTGACGAAGGGCAGGCCGACGAAAATCAGCGCCAGCAGAATGCCCCATTGGGTATAGGCAATCTTGAAGCCAAGGTCGCGGGCGATGGCCCCGAAAACGCCGTTCGGGGCGTAAAGTGCGGTCAAGGCGATGCCTGCAACGGCCGTTGGCAGCGCGAAGGGGAGGTCAACGGCGGCGTCCAGCAGGCGGCGACCGGGGAAGCGGTAGCGCACCAGAACCCAAGCGAGGGCCACGCCGAACACCAGATTGATCAGGGCGGCATAGAGCGACAGTTTGAAGGACAGAAACAAGGCGCCCCAGATCCGGGGGGTGTTCACCTCGGCCCAGAGGGTTGGCAAACCGGCGCTGGCGCCCTTCAGAAGAAGGGCGCCGATTGGCAGCAAGACCACAAGCGACAGCATGGTGAGGGTGATCCCGGCACTGAGTGCCATGCCGGGAAGCGGGGATCTGTTGATCAGGGATCTGCTCATGGCGTCACTTCGCGGTGTAGATCTGGTCGAAGATGCCGCCATCGCCGAAGTGATCCTTCTGCGCCTTGGCCCAGCCGCCGAAATGGCTGATGTCGACCAATTCAAGCGCGGGGAAGCGGGCGACGTCAGCCGGATCGGCTTTCGAAGTATCCCAGCCACGATAGAAGTCTTTGAAAATAATGGCTTGCGCTTCGGGGGTGTAGAGGAAGTTCAGATAAGCTTCGGCCAGTTTGCGCTGCTCGTCATTGTGGATGTTGGCTTCCACCAAGGCGACAGGGGGTTCGGCGAGGATGGAAACCGAGGGCACGACGATGTCGAACTGATCTTCACCCAGCTCCTTCTGCGCCAGATAAGCCTCGTTTTCCCAAGCCAGCAGCACATCGCCGATGCCGCGCTGCGCGAAGGTGGTGGTGGAGTCGCGCGCACCTTTGTCGAGCACGGGCACATGTTCAAACAGGGCTTTGACATAGGCCTGCGGATCCTGGCCGTTCTTTTCTGCCCAAGCCCAGCCAGCCAGATAGTTCCAGCGCGCGCCGCCCGAGGTTTTCGGATTTGGCGTGATGACTTCAATGTCATCAGCGATCAGATCGCCCCAGTCCTTGATGCCCTTCGGATTGCCTTCACGCACCAGGAACACGATGGTCGAGGTATAGGGCGACGAGTTGTGCGGCAGTTTTGACTGCCAGTCGGCGGGCAATTTGCCCTCGGAGGCGATCTTGTCGATGTCGGCGGCCAGCGCCAGCGTCACCACCTGCGCATCAAGGCCTTCGATCACCGCGCGGGCTTGTGCGCCGGAACCGCCGTGGCTGGACTCGATGGTTGGGGCCGGGTTGCCTGCGGCGGTGTAGCTTTCGATGAAAGCGGCGTTCAGGTCTTTGTAAAGCTCGCGCGTTGGGTCGTAGCTGACGTTCAGCAGGGTTTCAGCGCGCAGCTCTTGGGCTGCCGAGATGCTGAGATACAGCGCAGAGAATACGATCAGCGCGGCCCTGCCCAACCAGTTTTCGCGCACCGGGAAGCCTGTGAAATCACGCTCGCCCGTGGTGATGGTCACGCGGCCATCGGGATGGCGCTGGGTGAGCGTGCCTTGGGCGGTCGGCTTGTCAGAAGCCGAGATCGGGCCAGCAAGGGTGATGGTGGTCAGCATTGGGTTCTCCTGCGGAAGGGATTGGCGTTTCGCCGGGAAGGGGAGGGCGGGGATCAACCCGAGAATGGGGGCGGTCATCTGGCGTAGGGGTCCAAAGGCTCGATGCGGGTTTCCCACAGGCGGCTGTCGCGGCCATCGAGCAATTCCCGCACGGCGGATTGCGGATCATGGGTGAAGCGGACCAACGGGCTGCCCGAGACGCGATGCGCGCGCCCGGTGCGGCGGTCGATCAGCGAGACTTGATAGGCGCAGGACATCGGTGCCGGACGGCTGAAGTTTGATGGGGAAGCTGCGAACATGTTGGTCTCCTCAAGATCGATTATGTCGATGCCTTAATAACGACAGAGTTAGTCGAGTTTAGCAACGGAAAAATAACGCTCTTTTTTGTCGTGATTATAGAAGAAAATTCTCTCTGCTTGATTTTCAAGGGGTTGAGGGCCGCAGAGCTAACTTTGTTCACATATAGTTAAGTGAAAACAATATCTTATCGGATTCTTAGAATATATCACGATAAAGACGGTAGACATTTAGAATTTTTGCCTCATCCTTAGGGCAGAACCAGAAGGGGAACGGCTATGGCCGAACTTGATCAGATTGATCGCAAGATTATCGCCGAGTTGATGCGCGATGCGACGCTGCCTGTGGCGCAGATTGCCGACCGGGTGGGGCTGTCACAGACGCCGTGCTGGAAGCGGATTCAACGGCTTGAGGCCACCGGCATCGTCACCGGACGGGTGGCGATGGTGGACCCTGCGCGGCTGGGCTTTGGGCTGACGGTGTTTGTCGAGGTCGAGGCGGTGGATCACTCAGCTGAGTGGCGCGAGGCCTTCATGAAGGCGACCGAGTCGATCCCTGAGATCATGGAAGTCTACCGGATGGCCGGAGAAATGGATTATCTGCTGCGGGTTTCCGTGAGCGATACGGCGGATTTTGACGGGCTTTACAAGCGACTCACTGATGCGGTGGCGATCAAGAATTTCACCTCGCATTTCGTGATGGAGCGGATGAAATTTGGCACCGCCTATCCGGTGGATACCCAGCGGCGTTAGGGGCTGGGGCCGCGGTTTTCGCGCGGCCCGACCTGATCAGTCCCGCTTGTCCCACTCAAGGGCGGGGCCCACGGGCACAAGGCCCAGCGGGTTCAGGGTTTTGATCGAGTAATAACCGCGTTTGATATGATCGATGCTGACGGTGTCGCGGATGCCGGGCAGGTTCAGGATGCGCAGCATATAGGCTTGCAGGTTTGGGTAATCGGCGATGCGGCGAAGGTTGGTTTTGAACAAGCCGTGATAGGCAGCGTCAAAGCGGATCAAGGTGACGAAGGCGCGGATATCGGTTTCGGTGAACTGGTCACCATGCAGGTAGGGGCGGTTGTCGGACAGGCGCTGCTCTAAGCTGTCGAGCGTGGTGAAGACATCGGCGAAGGCGGATTCGTAGGCGGTTTGCGTGGTGGCAAAGCCCGCGCGGTAGACGCCGTTGTTCAGGGCGGGATAGATCGCATCGTTCAGCGCGTCGATCTCGGGGCGCAGCGCTTCGGGGTAAAGATCGGGGCCAAAGGCGAGGTTGCCGAAACCAGAGTTGAGCATCCGCACAATGTCAGCCGATTCGTTGTTGACCAGCGTGTCGGTGTGTTTGTCCCACAGCACCGGCACGGTGGCGCGGCCCGACATATGCGGGTCGGCGCGGGTGTAGATCTCGTGCATATAGGTGGCGTTGTGCAAGTGGTCGGGCGTGCTGCCGGGATAGCCGCCAAAGCGCCAGCCTTGGTCGGTCAGGGCGGGATTGACGACAGAGACCGATATTGCCTGCTCCAAGCCTTTGAGCTTGCGTGCAATCAGTGTGCGAGAGGCCCAAGGGCAGATCAAGGCGACGTAGAGGTGATAGCGCCCGGCTTCGGCTTTGAAGCCGGATGCGCCGTCGGGGGTGATCCAGTTGCGGAACGTCGATTGCTGACGCACAAAGCCGCCTTCGGCGTCTTTCGCCTGCACCGGCTGCCAGTTGGCGACCCATTTACCATCCACCAGCATGTTACACGACCTTCGGCGACAGGGTGATCGGGGTGCCCCACGGATCGGTCAGCGTGGTGGGCAGGTTGGCGCGCAGGGCGGCGAGGGGGGCGGAATCCGCCAGAATCTCCAGATCGGCGAGGCCGGTGGAGGGGAAGTTGCGCGGGCCAGCGCCCCGGCTGTTCCAAGTGTTGGTGGCGAGGTGGTGGTGGTAGCCGCCGGATCCGTAGAAGGCCGCACCGGGGTAATGCGTGGTGATCGCAAAGCCAAGTTCACCGCTGTAGAAGGCCTCGGCCTCTGGGACCGATCCGGCTTGCAGGTGGACGTGACCGATCACCGTGCCTGCGGGGGCTTGGGTGAAGGGGGCCTTGGCCGATGCGGCGAGGTTGTTCAGATCAAGCCCGTTGGTGGCCATTTGAATCTGGCCGTCTTGGGTTTTCCACGCAGAGCGGGGGCGGTCGATATAGATCTCGATGCCGTTGCCTTCGGGGTCAGACAGATAGATCGCCTCGCTGACGAGGTGGTCGGAAGCGCCCTCCAGCGGCAGTTGGCTGTCAGAGGCGTGCAGCAGCCACGCGCCAAGATCGGCGCGGGATGGCAACAGAAAAGCGGTGTGAAACAGGCCCGCTTCCTTTGGGCTGCGACGGCGGGCGGCTTTGTCAGAGCGCAGTTCCAGCAGGGTTGTGTTGCCCGCGCCCAGCCGCAGAGTTTCGCCATCATTGCTGAGTTCAGCCAAGCCAAGCGCTTGTTTATAAAACGAACCGACACGCCCGATGTCATTCACCGTCAGGGCGACGCGGCCGATTTCCAAGGGGGCAGATGCAGTGGACATGTCGGTTCTCCGGGGATCAGGGTTAGCGGATGCGGCGGCCAAGCGATGCAGCACCGTCACCCAACAGGGCCTGCACCACAAGGGCGACGATCCAGAACGCGGGATATTCCCAGCCGCCATTCGCGTTGGAAAAGAAGAAACCGGCGGCGAAATGCACGGTGACGATGGCTCCAAGCAGCACGGGAATCAGTGCGAGCGAGACGATGCGGGTGCGGTAGCCTGCGATCAGGGCAAGGCCGCCCAGCACTTCGACGGCGATCACCAGATAGGCGAGCGGGCCGGGCAAGCCGATGCTTTGGAAGAAGCCGGCGGTGCCAGCGGGGGTGAAGACGAAGAGTTTCAGGCCAGCGTGGGCGAGGAACAAAGCGCCAAGGCTGACCCGCAGGATCAGGGCGGCGAGATCAGCTTGGGAGGTGGATTGGGTGGGAAGGGCGGTCATTGCGGCTATCCTTTGGGTTTGGAGGGATGGTCGCACTATGACTCATTGTTGGGTTGGCGATAATCATGCCGATTGGAAGATCATTGCATCCTAAATGGAAGGAATGGGGTGCGGCAGGTTTTGTGCCAGATAATCAATCAGCACCCGCATCTTCAGCGCCAGATGCCGCCCCGAGGGGTAAAGCGCGAATACGCCCATCGGCGGCTCTTCATACTCTTGCAGCAGGCGGATCAGTCGACCTGAGGCAAGGCTTTCTGCCATGACGAAATCTGGCGAGGAGGCGATGCCAAGCCCCGCTTCGGCCGCAATGACGCAGGCAGAGGCATTCGAGAAGGTCAAACGCCCATCCACCGCAATGCGTTGATTCTGAGAGAACATCCAACGGTGCGGGTCGCGGTAATTGGTGTCGATCAGACAGTCGTGCTGGCTGAGATCTTGCGGCGTTTTGGGCGCACCGCGCGCCGCCAGATAGCCAGGGGCCGCTGCGACGATCAGTTGCGAGCTGCACAGCTTGCGGGCAATCAGCGTGGTGTCACGGGGTTTGCCGACCCGCACCGCCATGTCAAACCCCTCATCCACAAGGTTCACAAGGCGGTCAGAGAAATGCACATCCAGCGCGATCTCGGGGTAGGCTTTGGCGAAATCGGCAAGGCAGGGCGCGAGGCGAATGGTGCCAAAGCTGAGCGGTGCACTGAGCCTGATCTTGCCGCGCGGCAGTAGCGCTGCGTTGCGGGTTTGGGTATCAAGCGCGTCAAATTCTTCCAACAAGCTGCGCAACCGGTCGAAATAGGCCTGCCCGGCCTCGGTCGCGGCCAGCGCGCGGGTGGTGCGGTGCAACAGCCGCACGCCAAGCTCGGCTTCAAGCCTTGAGACCAGCTTGGAGGCTTGGCCGGAACTGGTGCCCAAGCGCTGTGCGGCGGCTGCAAAGCTGCCGGTTTCCAGCACGGTGACGAACATACGTTCGCTGATCAACCTGTCCATCTGCGCCGCCCTGATGGGGAATATAGCGAAGACTAGCCGGATTGCTGCTTATTTGGAAGTAAAGCCTGCGGAGGCAAGCATTGGCCCAAGCCACAGGGATGATTGATAAATCTGCGGGAAGTGGCAGCCCGTAGGGGAGTCGAACCCCTCTTACCAGGTTGAAAACCTGGTGTCCTAACCGATAGACGAACGGGCCACTGCGGCGTTTCCTAAGCGGTTGGCGCGCGGGCTGCAAGAGGGGAAAACAGATTTATCCGTCGATTTTTGCGCCCATCAGCGCGATGGCCTGCTGATAGACCTTGGCGGCGTTCCATTCCTTGATCGCTGCGAAGTTCGGCTCACCTTCCTGATAGCCCTTGCCGGGCTGCCAGCCTTTCTGGCGCAGATAGTTGGCGGTGGTTGCCATCGCATCGGTCAGGTTGCTCAGATCAATCCGACCGTCGCCGTTGCCGTCCTGACCATAGGCCAGCGCATTGCCGGGCAGAAACTGGGTGTGGCCAAGCTCGCCATGCTTCGCGCCGACCGATTTCGCGCTGATCGAACCGTGGTCCACCAGAATCAACGCGCCGAGCAGATGTGGGCGGAAGAAATCCGAGCGGCGGCAATCAAAGGTCAGGGTGGCGATGGCCGAGATGACATTGGTGTCGCCCATGAAATTGCCAAAGCCGGTTTCCATGCCATGAATGGCCAGCAGCACGCCAGCGGGCACACCATACTGTGCCTCTAACCCCGCGTAGAAATCAGGATTCTTCTTTTTGCGCGACTTGCCTTGCGAGATGATCGCATCCGCACCGCGCACCGACAGGAACTTTTGCAGGGTGTATTTGAAGCTTTTCTGATTGCGATCCGCCGATATCGTGGCCTTGGAATAGCTGGCCCCCATCAGGGCCGCGCGCCCAGCCTCACCGACACCTTCGGCCTTGGCCTCGCGCAGCATCTCGGTTTTCCAAGCATCAAACCCGGCGGAGGTATTGCTGCAAGGGGCGGCCAGAGCGGGGGCGGTGAAAGTCAGCGAAAAAAGCAATGCGGTCAAAGATTTGGTCAACACGGTCTGCATCCAACAAGGAAATATGGCAGGCAGCATAGCCGGGGATTCGTGCGGCGCAAGGGGGCTGAAATTATTCAGCAAGATCATGCTATTGCGATGCTCTGGGAAAAGTGGCAGCCCGTAGGGGAGTCGAACCCCTCTTGCCTGGTTGAAAACCAGATGTCCTAACCGATAGACGAACGGGCCACTGTTGGTCGGGCGGTGTTTAAGGGCAGAAAGCACGCTTCGCAAGAGGAAAAATCACGCTTTTGCCGCATCTTCCAGACGAAATTGCACGCGGGTCCTGCCGCCCCATGTGTTCAGCTCCAACCGCCCTGCAAGGTGAAAGCGTTGATGGCCGGCATTTTCCAAAGCCGGGCCAAGATCGGTGTCGAAAGCGCCGAAAGCGATGCCTTCGATGCGCGCGCCCATGCTGTCACCGAAGGACAGTTTCAGGTGTTTTTCACCGACGCGGCGGGTGGTGACGTTGGTATCAGCAAAGGCAAATCTGGGGGCGGGGGCAGCGGCACCGAAGGGGCCTGCGGATTCGATTTGTTCGACAAATCCGGGGGTTGCGGCGGTGGGCATCAGCAGGCTGTCGATGCGCAGGTCTTCGCGCCCGCCTGCGCCTGCGCCTTGTTTGGCGAGCAGGTCTGACAGGCGCTCCATCGCAGCTTCGAGTTTATCGCGCGCGACGGTGAGGCCTGCGGCCATTTTGTGACCGCCGCCCTTTAGCAGCAGGCCTTCGGTGGTCAGGCGGTGGATCGCGGCACCGAGATCGACGCCGCTGACGGAACGGGCGGAGCCTTTGCCTTCGTTGCCATCAAAGCCGATCACCACGGAGGGGCGGTGGCTGGCCTCTTTCAGCCGGGCCGCGACGATGCCAACGACGCCGGGGTGCCAGCCGTCGCCTGCGGCCCAGACGAGGGGGCCGTCCATGCCGCGCATCTCGGCTTGGGAGAGGGCCTCTTCGCGGACGCGGGCTTCGATGTCGCGGCGCTCGGTGTTCAAAAGGTCAAGCTTCTCGGCCAAAGCGGTTGCTTCGGTTGGGCTATCGGTGGACAGCAGCCGCGCGCCGAGGTCGGCTTGGCCGATGCGACCACCTGCGTTGACGCGGGGGCCAAGCAGGAAGCCGAGGGCGTAGGGCGTGGGGGCTTGGTCCATGCGGGCGATGTCGGCAAGGGCGCGCAGGCCTGCACGTTCGCGGCGCGCCATGACCTTGAGACCTTGGCGCACGAAGGCGCGGTTGACGCCGATCAGGGGGGCGACATCCGCCACCGTGGCGAGGGCGACGAGATCGAGAAGCGCCATCAGATCAGGGCCTTGGCTGCCGTCGGCGCGCAGTTGACGATTGGCCTCGACCAGCATCAGGAACACCACGGACGCCGCACAAAGATGGCCGAGATCGCCGTCTTCATCCTGCCGGTTGGGGTTTACCACGGCGAAAGCGGGGGGGAGGGTTTCAGCGCCGAGGTGGTGATCCAGCACGACGACGTCGCAATTGGCGGCGGCGATTGGATCATGGCTGAGCGTGCCGCAATCGACGCATAGAATCAGGTCGTGCTGGCGTCCGAGTTCGGCCATTGCGGGCACGTTGGGGCCATAGCCTTCGTCAATGCGGTCGGGGATGTAGAGCGTGGCTTGCGCACCCATCGCCCGTAGCCAGATGATGAGAAGGGCGGCTGAGGATCCGCCATCAACGTCATAATCCGCAAAGATTGCAATGCGTTGGCGGGTTTTCAGGGCGTGCAGAAAGCGGGCGGCAGCCTTGGCCATGTCGCGCAGTTTCAAGGGATCGGGCAGCAGATCGCGCAGTTGCGGGGCAAGGAAGGCCGGGGCGTCTTGCGGGGTTATCCCGCGGGCGACGAGGGTCGCGCAGAGCGCGAGGGGCAGGCGGGTGATCTGGGCCATCGCCTCGGCCAGACGTTCGGCCTCGTCACCGGGGCCAATCCAGCGGCGTTGGGTCAGCGAATGGTCAACCGAGAGGAAGGCGCGCTCTGTCATGCTTGGGGTGTGCCTGACAGAGCGGCCTGGAGCAAGGCGAAATTTGAGAAATTCCGGCACGATTTCCGGGGCGGAAATCGGTCTGCGGCTTATTTCATTGGGCTTTTATAGAGCATCCGGCGCACCGAACCGGTTTTCGAGCGCATCAGGATGGTTTCGGTGGTGACCCAGCCGGGTTCGATCTTGATGCCTTGCAGGATCGAGCCTTGGGTCACACCAGTGGCCGCGAAAATCACGTCGGCGGTGACCATTTCGTCGCGGGTGTAGATGCGGTTCAGATCGGTGATGCCCGCTTTGTAAGCGCGGGCTTTTTCATCGTCATTGCGGAACAAGAGCTTGCCGTAGATCTGGCCGCCCATGCATTTCAACGCAGAGGCCGCGAGCACGCCTTCGGGTGCGCCGCCGGAGCCCATATACATGTCGATGCCAGTGATTTCGCTTTCCGCACAATGGATGACGCCTGCCACATCGCCATCGGTGATCAGGCGGATGGCAGCACCTGTGGAGCGGACTTCGGCGATCAAGGCCTCATGTCGGGGTCGTTCCAGGATGCAGACGGTGATCTCGTCGGCGGCGACCCCTTTGGCGCGGGCCAATGCGCGAACGCGGGCAGCGGGGGGCATGTCGAGGGTGACGGTGTCTGGGGCGTAGCCGGGGCCGATGGCGAGTTTTTCCATATAGACATCGGGGGCGTGCAGCAGCGTGCCGCGCGGGGCCATCGCGATCACGGTCAGGGCGTTCGGCATGTCTTTGGCGGTCAGCGTGGTGCCTTCCAGCGGGTCGAGCGCGATGTCGACAGCGGGGCCATTGCCGGTGCCGACCTCTTCACCGATATACAGCATCGGCGCCTCGTCGCGCTCGCCTTCACCGATTACCACGACGCCGGCAATATCCAGCAAATTCAACTGGTCGCGCATGGCGTTGACCGCTGCCTGATCCGCCGCTTTCTCATCACCGCGCCCGATCAGCTTGGCGGAGGCAAGAGCTGCGGCCTCGGACACGCGGGCGAGGCCGAGGGAAAGCAGGCGGTCTTGGAATTCGGTGACGTCGGCCATGAGATATCCTTGCGGGAAAATGGGGTTTTCCCTCGTCTAGCCGGGGCAGGGCGAGGCGGCAAGGATGGTGGCGCTAACAGTTTCAGGGCGCTGAGGTAATCTGCCGAGTTGCAGGGTTTTGCGGCGCGTTGTCGCTGTGCTTTCGCCGAGCTTCGCCTGTGCTTTTTGCGTGTTGACGCGCAGGCAGGGAAACTTGCGTTACCCAAACCCTACGAATCGCGGTCAGACTTCTTCGATCCGCAACGCCACGGGCGCGCCCACCATCACGCCAGTGCCTGCAAAGCGCCCGGTTGCGTGGTCGATATCGGCGCGGGTGGCTTTGTGGGTGACGATCAGCACGGTGGCTTTGTCGCCTTCGTGGTCATATTGCCGCATCTGGTCGATGGAGACGCCTGCATCACCCAGACAGGTGGCGATTTTGGCCAAAGCGCCGGGTTTGTCCAGAAGCGTCATGCGCAGGTAATAGCTGGCCGGGGTGGCGGATTTTGCGGCTTGCGGGGTGGCGAGGCTGGTAGCGGGTTGGCCGAAGGTTGGCAGGCGCAGGCCGCGCGCGATGTCGAGCACATCGGACATCACGGCGCTTGCGGTTGGCCCCATGCCCGCGCCGGGGCCGCGCAGGACGATCTGGCCGACGGAATCTCCTTCGAGGACAACCATATTGGTGCCGCCTTGCAACTGTCCGAGCGGGCTGTCGGCGGGGACAAGGCAGGGGGTCATGCGTTGCTCTAGCCCGCGTCCGGTCATTTGCGCCACACCCAGAAGTTTGATGCGGTAGCCCATGTCGGCGGCGAGTTTGATATCGTCGATGGAGATCGCGCCGATGCCTTCAAGCTCGACGGCGTCAAAGCTGACTTTGGTGCCAAAGGCGATAGAGGCGAGCAGCGCCAGTTTGTGGCCTGCGTCGATGCCGCCGACGTCGAGGTTCGGGTCGGCTTCGAGGTAGCCGAGTTGCTGGGCGGCGTCGAAGACTTCGGCGTAGGAGAGGCCCTCGTTCTGCATCCGGGTCAGGATGTAGTTGCACGAGCCGTTCATCACGCCCATCACGCGTTTGATCTGGTTGCCAGCGAGGCCTTCGGTCAGCGCCTTGATCACCGGGATGCCGCCTGCAACGGCGGCTTCAAAGCGGATGACGTGGCCTGCGGCTTCGGCGGCCAGGGCAAGGGCTTGGCCGTGATGCGCGAGCAGGGCTTTGTTGGCGGAAACCACGTCCTTGCCTGCGGCGATGGCGGCTTCGGTGGCCAGTTTGGCGGGGCCTTCATGACCGCCCATGACTTCGACAAACACATCGATGTCATCGCGTTGGGCGAGTGCCACCGGGTCGGTTTCCCAAGCATAGCCGGACAAATCCGCATCGCGGTTCTTGGATTGATCGCGCGCGGAGACGGCGGTGATCTGCACGGTGCGCCCGGTGCGTTTGGCGATCAGATCAGCATGTTGCTGCACGATCTTCACCACACCAATCCCCACGGTGCCAAGACCAGCGAGACCAATGCGCAGGGGTTTGGCAGACATGGGGGGACTCCGTTTCAGATTGCTTGCGCCGGGTGTTAGCCGATGGCGTGGCGCTGTGCAACGCGCGGTTATTGGATGGCCGCTTGGGCGCGCAAAGCAGCGGCACGGGCATTCAGGGCCGCGACTGGGCCAGCCAGCGGGTCGGCGGGGGCGGTCTGATCGACGCCAGCGATCAGTTGATCGGTGGGAAGCAGGCTGGGCGTGGGCAGGTTTGTGCGGCTGCCCGCATCCACTTCCGGGAATTGGGCGCAGGCCGAGAGGGCGAGGATCAGGAGAAGGGCGCGCGTCATGCTGCGGAGCATAACGCGCGGTTGGTTCAGGTTCAATGCGCAGGCGTCGCCGCTAGTGCGCAGGTTTGATAAAGGTGCCGTTGCGCAACTCGGTCATGGCTTGTTGCAGCTCGGCTTTGGTGTTCATCACGATGGGACCGTGCCATGCGACAGGTTCCTGGATCGGCGCACCCGAGACCAGCAGAAAGCGGATGCCGTTCGGGCCAGCTTGCACGGTGATTTCATCGCCCTTGCCAAACTCGATCAGGGTGCGGTTGCCGGATAGATCGCGGATATTCAGCTCTTCACCCTTGTATTCTTTCTCCAGCAGGACACCGCGTGGGCGCGAGCTGTCGGCGAATTTGCCTGCGCCTTCAAAGATATAGGCGAAGGCGTGGCGGCGGGTGTCGATCTTGAAAGTCTTTTTCTTTTCTGGCGGCACATAGACGTCAAGGTATTGCGGATCGGCAGCAATGCCATCAACCGGGCCGGTTTTGCCCCAGAAGCTGCCCACAATCACCTTCACGATGGAGCCATCGTCATCCATGATTTCGGGAATGTCGTTGGATTTGACATCCTGATAGCGCGGTTTGGTCATCTTGAGCGCTTTCGGCAGGTTGGCCCAAAGCTGGAAGCCGTGCATCTGGCCCTTGGCGTTGCCCTTCGGCATTTCCTGATGCAGGATGCCAGAGCCTGCGGTCATCCACTGCACGTCGCCGCGTTTCAGCGTGCCGCGATTGCCAAGGCTGTCGCCATGCTCGACGGCGCCCGCCAGCACATAGGTGATGGTTTCGATGCCGCGATGGGGATGCCACGGGAAGCCCGCCATGTAATCACGCGGGGTTTCACCGCGGAAATCATCGAACAGCAGGAAGGGGTCGAACTGGGTCGGATCGCCAAAGCCAAAGGCGCGGTGCAGATGCACGCCAGCACCTTCGACATGCGGTTGGGCGGTGGATTGGTTCAGAACGGGGCGGAGTGACATGGGCTTGCTCCTTTGAGTGCGAAGGGAGGAGTTGCGTCCCAGCCTAGAGAGATGAGACGCAATCCGCTTGGTCACAAAGGTAGGTCCGGTGCGGATTTGCAGCAAGGCGTGAATGCACAGGTCTGATGTGCATATTTGCGTGGATCGCTTGACTGTGAATGGTTCGGATGATCAGGAGCAGGTGACGCCCGTCATGCAGAGTTTGGGGATGAAGCGGGGGCGGGTGACCACGAATTGCTTAATCACTTCGTCATCCATGCCGACATTGAAGGCGGGGTGATAGCTGACCTCGGTTTCCACGATTATGACGCGGTCGCCGTCTGCCATCTTGGGGATGCGGTAGGCGAAATTGTCGATGGTCGTGGTGGTCAGTTGTACCATGGCGTTGTCGGGCGAGCGCGACCAGTCGACCTCAAACCGGCTGTTGTCGTCCGACCAAGTGACCGAAGTGACGCGGATTTTTACGGTTTGATCACCGTCAATCAGATAGCGCATCAGATCGCGCATGCCGGTGACATAGTTGGTTGGCAGTGTCACCATCTCACGCGAGATCATGTCGGAAATGGTGTAAGCGGCTTTCTGCACGGTGTTGACCGAGCGGAAGGCGTCCCAATAGACGAACAGAGCAAGGTAAGACCACAACATGAAAGGCAGCACGATAATGGCCTCGGCCATTAGCACACCGCTTTCGTCGCGACCAAAACGGCTGTACATTTTACGAAGCGATTTCATTTCGGTACTCTCACGTCGGTTCAGTCACAAAGGCCGATGTCGTAATCACGCCATATCCGCCGTGGCCGTCTTTTGGCAGGCCGAGGCCGATGCCGGTTGTGGGGAACAGCGCATCTTGCACGACGCAAACCCGCACCAGCATAATATCATTCTGCTGGCCGATTTGTAGCGAGACGACGGGTTGGATTTCTTCGGAACGGTCGATGCAGGCCACCCCAGTGGTCGGCAGCGCCCAATTTGCGGTGCTGATCCGGGTCATTTCGATGGTGATGTTTGCCGCGCAATCCTTGAAGATCACGGTACGCGTGCAGATTTCGTCTTTCAGCAATTCGGCGTCGGGCAGCGGGTAATGGCCCAAGCGCAACTCGCGCATGGTCTTGTCAACGGACTGCTCTAGCATGATCGAGCGGATCATCAGCAGGCCGCTTTCAAACGACGCCATGAAAATGGTGATCAACAGCGGCACGGCGACGACGAACTCTACCGCCGCTGTGCCATCCTCACGCCGCAATGCGTGGAATAAACGTTTGAATCTGCCGATCATTGCGTCAGCCTCAACTGGCTGATGTTGCTGGCAATAGAGCGGAAGGCGGTGCGAATTTGCAGACCGGCGGCGTTGAAGTAATGCGCCGAAGAGGTCGAGCAGTTGCGGATCTGGGTTTGACCAAGGGTGGGGGCCTCAAACGCGATGCCATAGACGATCACGCCCTGGCCTTTCGCCAACCCGCAAATCTGCTGCAGCTGACTGTCCATGGAGGTGGTTGGGGTTTGGCTGCGGAAGGCGGCTATTCGGTTCGCATATTCGATATTGCGTGCTGAGTTCGTGCTACCCAGAGCGCGGGCGTAGAACTGCCACGCAACATAGCTCAGTCGCATTTCCTCCCAAACCCGAGGCCAGGTTTGCACACTATAGGTGCCGGTGTTGTTCGAGTTGGTCCAAGGCAGGGCCTGAAACCGGCTGAGATGAGGCACCCAGTATTTGTTTCCGCTGACGCCCGCGTGGTAGATCGAATAGTTGCCGTCGTTGACACTTTTATAGATCGGGGAGTTGCCAGATTTATAGTTGGGAGCGCCATCGGAATTGACCCGCTCTTCGGCGAAATGCTCGCCATCGGTCATCAGCACGATCACCTTCATGGCCTCGGGGTCGGTAAAGCTGAACGGGCGCCCGCTGAGATCGCCAGTCATTTTGCCTGCCGAAATCAACTGATCGTACATATTCTCGGCAGAGGGATCCATCAGGGCCAGCCCCCATTTCAGCCCGGCATTGATCGAGGTGGCACCAACCGCCACCAGCCCGTTGATCTGGCCCTGCAGGGAGGAGATTGATTGAGATGGTAGCCGAATGATGTTGCCTGCAATCGGCGGGCACCAGACGTTGCCGGAGTTGTTGGTGGCATCATACCCGATGGCATAGCTCGTGTTGGTGTAGGAAACATAGGAGTTGGTCTGGTTGGTGCCAGAATAGGTGTCTGCATGTGCAGTCATCGACATCACAGTGTTCGTCGGCAGAGCCGTCGAGTTGTAGACCGTACTAGGCAAATCAACGCATTGCACGTTGGTCACCCCCGGATCGTCGGTCAGTGCGGTGTATTTGGCGCGAAGATCGGGGCCGATATTGACCTGACCGTTAAACGGCACGATGCCGATCGAGATTTTGTGCTCGGGATCGCTGGACAGCACGGTGTCAACGAATTCTTTGGCGGCTGTCTTCAGGTTCGCCAGTTTGCTGTTCGACGCCATTGAGCCCGACACGTCAAGAACCAGCATGATTTCGACATTGGTGACGCGTTGTTCGGCCATCGAATGCCCTTTGGCATCCATCTTGCTGTGTCCGATTAAATGCATGAAAAAGGGATCGGTTGCAGCAGACGCATCGGCGGTGACGTTGCGGTAGTTCAGACCTTCGGTGACCGTGACACCCTCAAGGTATTTTTCCATTCCGGCCTTGGTGAAGTAATCCGCCACCACTTCTGCCGGATCCAGCGTTTGGGTCAGCGATGCCGAGGCCAGCGTGGCGCGGTCCAGTGTATTTTGTAGCGTGGTTCGGGTCTGTTCGTAGCGCATCAGGTCAACCGCGAGGCCCCCCATCATCACCATCAGCAAAAACAGGCAGAGCGCTAGGACGGAAAGTGATCCATCTTGCGTCTCGTAAAAGCGTTTCAACACCGCACACGGCGGTTTTCTTTTGCAATCGCGCTGATCTCCAACGTTCGCATTGAACATGGACATATCCCAACTCCTGCTCACAGCTGACGGTGCGGGGCACCTGACGACGAGGCATGGAAACACACCTTGAAGCGGCATAAAGCGCGTAGCCTTGGGCAAAACTATGGCGTTGGTGTTTCAGATTGTGGGCGGCTTGTGTCGAAAACCATTTTGTTTTGAATAAATTGCCCTGAACGTCGGAATTATTGCACTGAAAGGCACAATTTGACGGGGCTCTGCTCCGGCGCAGTTTGGCTATGTGGGCAGGATCTGAATGCATTGATGATTGCTGCGAATCAGGTGTTGTGAAGCGCTGGATCATTGGTTCTGGCCGACGCAGAGGAGGGGAGTTGCCCCCGGATGCAAGGATTGGGGGGCAGAGTGCCTGAGTTGAGCTACTGCGTCAGCTTCAGCTGGGTCAGATTTGAGGCGATGGCGCGGAAAGCTGCCCGAATCTCGGCCCCGCTCTGGGCATCATAGTAGTGCGCGGATGACGTGGCGCATTGCGAGATTTGCGCCTGACCGTTGCTGGGAGCCTCGAACGCGATGCCATAGACGAGCACGTCGCTTTGTTTGGCCAAGGCACAGCTTTGTTGCAGCGAGGCGTTCATGCCGCCGACCGAGTCATAGGTCTGCACCATATCATTCATCATCGTGTTGTAGACCGAGGTGCGCCCCCCCGAGCCGGCGCCATGCGCGCGCGCGTAGAACTGCCATGCGACATAGCTGACCTTCAGATTGGCCCAGACGTCTTGCCACTGTTGCTGCACGCCACTGTTGTATGGGCCCGCTGACCAACTGTTCAGATGCGGCACCCAGTATTTGTCGCCAGCGTGGGCCGCGTGGTAGACCGAATACCGACCGTCTGTGCTTTTGTAGATCGGCGAAGGGCCGGTTTTATAGCCATCGGTGACGCGATTGTGGGCAACATGCTCCCCATCCGTCATCAGCACGATGACCTTCATCGACTCGGGATCCGCATAGTCGAACGGTCGGCCCGCAAGATTCGCGCCCATCTGGCCTGCGCCGATCAACTCGTTGTACATGCCGCGGGCTGAGGGATCGAGGAGCGACAGACCCCATTTCATCCCCAAAGTGATCGAGGTGTTGCCGCCTGCGACAAGACCATTGATCTGCGATTTCAGTGTTGTCGCGTTCTGGCTGGGCAGCCTGACAATGTTTGTTGCAGCTTTTGTGCAATAGACGTTGCTGTAGTTCGGAACAGCGTAGCTGGTGTTGGTCGGTGCGACATAGGCGTCAGTTTTGCTGGTGCCATAGTTGTAGTCAGCATAGGCCATCATTGGCAGATTAAGGGTGCGAGATATGCCGGGGGTGTTGAACACCGAAGCTGGCAATTCGAGGCAGTTCACATCGGTCACGCCATGCAAATTGACGGCTTGATATTTGGCGCGCAGCACGGAGCCGAGGTTCACTTGCGCATTGTATGGCACGATTGAGATCGAAATGCGGTGATTGGGATCGTTGGCCAACATGTTGTCGACAAACTCGGCTGCCGCGACCTTGAGATTTGCGAGTTTGGCGCCGCTCATCGAGCCGGATACGTCCAGCACCAGCGCGATTTCGACATTGGTAATGGCTTGCACAGCTCCGGACGCGCCAAGCGCGTCAAATTTGTCGATGCCGATCAAGTGCAGAAAGAACGGTTTGGTACCGACGCGGCCGTTAGATAGCACGCTGCGCGAATTCAGCGACTGTGTGACCTGCACGCCCTGAAGGTTTTCTCCAAACCCGGATTTATCGACGCAATCATCTACTACCGATTGCGGATCGAGCCGTTGGTCAAGGCTTGCGGCCATCAAGGTGCAGCGGTCAAGTGTGTTTTGCAGATCTGTGCGCACGGTCTCGTAGCGCATGATGTCGATGGCGACACCGCCCATCATTGCCATTAGCAAGAACAGCACGAGGGCGAAAATGATCAAAGCGCCGTCTTCATCACGACGAAATTTTTGGCTGTGAATAACCAGATTGCGCGTCAGGGCGCGGGGGGAGAGAGCAAAAACCACTGTATGTTCCTTAACTCGGCGACTTGGATATGCCCCCGCAAGCACATCCTTTCGCCACTTTGCTGCCCAGAAGTTGTGGCAAAATTGTGGCAACATTGACAAGTAGGGGGCATTGTTGACCGTGCCGGAAACACTGGCAATGCAGGCGTTTAACTGTGGCGAAGTTGACGACAGTCTACTTCCGCATAGGTTGTATGTGGTGCCACACTATCGCCCATATTGTATAATCCCGAATCACTTTTGGTCAAAAGCGGCTCAAATCTGCTTACAATGTTTGCTGGTTTATTAAGCAAACGGCGGTAGGTGTTGGGGGAGCGTAACATGCGCTCTGCCGGGTTGAGAGACGGCATTCAGGGAGGATGACCATGAGCGTTGCAGGCGAGCCGAGTTTTCGCGAATCCGTAGATATGATGTTTCGGCGCGCGACCGCGCTGATGGACCTTGGCCCCGGTCTTCAGGAAAAGATCCGGGTCTGCAATTCGACCTATACGGTGCGGTTTGGCGTGCGGTTGCGCGGCAAGATTGAGACGTTTGTCGGCTATCGCTCGGTGCATTCTGAACATATGGAACCGGTGAAAGGCGGCATCCGCTATTCGCTGGGGGTCAATCAGGATGAGGTCGAGGCGCTGGCGGCGCTGATGACCTATAAATGCGCGCTGGTGGAAACGCCGTTTGGCGGATCAAAGGGCGGGCTGTGCATTGATCCGCGTCAGTGGGACGAGCATGAGCTGGAGCAGATCACCCGGCGCTTTGCCTATGAGCTGATCAAGCGCGATCTGATCAATCCGGCGCAGAACGTGCCCGCCCCGGATATGGGCACCGGCGAGCGCGAGATGGCGTGGATCGCCGACCAATATGCGCGGATGAACACCACCGATATCAACGCCAAGGCCTGTGTGACCGGCAAGCCGCCGCATGCAGGCGGCATTCAGGGCCGGGTCGAGGCGACCGGGCGCGGCGTGCAATATGCGCTGCAAGAGTTCTTCCGTCATCCCGAAGATGCGGCGGCGGCAGGGCTGTCGGGCGATCTGGATGGCAAGCGGGTTGTGGTTCAGGGCTTGGGCAACGTGGGCTATCACGCGGCGAAGTTCTTGTCGGAAGAAGACGGCGCCAAGGTGATCGCGATCATCGAGCGCGACGGAGCCTTGGTGAACGAAGACGGTATCGACGTGGAAGACGTGCGGCAGTGGATGAATCGCAACGATGGTTTGCTCGCGGCATATCCCAAGGCCAGACATGTCGTTGACGGTGCCAAGGTGCTGGAGATGGCAAGCGATATCCTGATCCCGGCGGCTTTGGAGGGCGTGATCAATCTTGGCAATGCGGCGCGGATTCAAGCGCCGTTGATCATCGAGGCCGCCAACGGCCCGATCACCTATGGCGCGGATGAGGTTTTGCGCGCCAAGGGCTGCGTGATCATCCCGGACATGTATGCCAACGCGGGCGGGGTGACGGTGTCGTATTTCGAATGGGTGAAGAACCTCAGCCATATCCGCTTTGGCCGGATGCAACGGCGGGCAGAAGAGTCGCGCTCGCGAGTGTTGGTCGAAGAGTTGGAGCGGCTGTCGAACGATCAGCATCTGGGCTGGCAGTTGACGCCGGATTTCAAGAAGAAGTTCCTGCAAGGCTCGGATGAATTGGCGCTGGTGCGCTCGGGGTTGGATGACACCATGCGTACGGCCTATCAGGCGATGCGCGAGGTCTGGCACGGAAGGCCCGAGGTCGGCGATCTGCGGGTTGCGGCCTATATCGTGTCGATCGGGCGGATCGCTGCGACCTATAAGTCAAAGGGTCTGTAACGTCTTTCAGACTGGTCTAAATACTCCCGCCGGAGGCACCGATGTCTAAGGCAGCGGCCTGCGGCGGGAGTATTTGAGCCAATGTGAAACGCTGCGGGCTTGACAGGCTTGCGACACGATTTGTCGCGGATGGCACAGTTATTCGGCTTTGACTGTTGAATAACCCGTGCAAAGCGGGTTCACTTGCCCGCAAGCAGGCAAGGAGCCACCCCATGCGTTATTCTGGGTTGAAGGTGATCACCGAAGGGTTGTTCGGCAACAAGGGTTGGGGGCCTGCGTGGCGCAATCCGGCACCCAAGGCAGAATATGATGCGATCATCATCGGTGGTGGCGGGCACGGGCTGGCGACGGCCTATTACCTCGCGAAAAACCATGGGCTGACCAATATTGCGGTGTTGGAAAAGGGCTATCTCGGCGGCGGCAACATCGGGCGGAATACCACGATTGTGCGGGCGAACTACTACATGCCGGGGAATTCCGAGTTCTACTCGCATTCGCTGAAGCTGTGGGAAGGGCTTGAGGCGGAACTGAACTATAACGTCATGCACTCGCAGCGCGGTCAGTTGATCCTGGCGCATTCGGATGGGCAGCGCGACACCTTGGCGCGGCGCGGCAATGCGATGATCAATCAGGGCGACGATGCCGAGTTGTGGACCTTGGATCAGGTCAAAGATTTCGCGCCTTACTTGGATTTCGCGCAGACCCGGTTCCCGATTTATGGCGGGTTGATGCACAAGCGCGGCGGCACGGCGCGGCATGATGCGGTGGCTTGGGGCTATGCGCGCGGCGCGGATCGGCGCGGGGTGGATTTGATCCAGAACTGCGAAGTCACCGGGATTGATATTGTGAACGGGGTTGTGCAGGGCGTGCAGACCACGCGCGGGGCAATCCGGGCGAAGAAGGTTGGCATGGTGGTGGCGGGGCGGTCGTCTCAGGTCGCGGCGATGGCGGGGATGCGCTTGCCGGTCGAAAGCCATGTGTTGCAGGCATTTGTGACCGAAGGGCTGAAGCCGATCATTGATTCTGTGATCAGCTTTGGGATGGGGCATTTCTATATCAGCCAATCCGACAAGGGCGGTTTGGTGTTCGGCGGCGATCTGGATTTCTACTCCTCCTATGCCGCGCGGGGCAATCTGCCGATGGTCGAGCATGTGATGGAAGCCGCGATGACGCTGATGCCGATGATCGGGCGCGCCAAGGTGCTGCGGTCTTGGGGCGGGATCATGGATATGACGCCGGATGGATCGCCGATCATCGACAGGACGCATATCGAGGGGCTGTTTGTCGATGCCGGATGGAACTATGGCGGCTTCAAAGCGGCACCTGCGAGTGGCTGGTGCATGGCGCATCTGATGGCCACCGGAGAATCTCATGAGGTGGCCAAGCGCTTCCGTCTGGACCGGTTCCGCACCGGCCATGTGATGGACGAAGAAGGCACCGGCAGCCAACATAACCTGCACTGAGGGAGTAGAGAGATGCGTATAGCTTGCCCCCTTTGTGGCACCCGTGATCGCCGCGAGTTTTATTACTATGGCACGGAAGATTATCTGAAGCGGCCCACCGATCAGGGCACGGTCGAGGAATTAGACAACCATCTGTTTCTGCGAGATAATCCGGCGGGGGTGACGCGGGATGTCTGGTATCACGAGGCGGGCTGCGGGGCTTGGTTGGTGGTGACGCGCAATACCGTCAGCCATGAGGTTCTGGGATCGGAACTCGTCGCTGCCATAAAGAAGGGGGCCTGAGATGCGGATCGAAGGCAAGGGGCTGATTGACCGGACAAAACCGGTGAATTTCAAGTTTGATGGCAAGACCTACCAGGGCTTCAAGGGCGATACGGTGGCCTCTGCGCTGCTGGCCAATGGCGTCAAGCTGGTCGGGCGGTCGTTCAAGTATCACCGCCCGCGTGGGGTTTTGACGGCGGGATCGGAGGAGCCGAACGCGCTGATCGAAGTGGTTGGGGCGTCGAACCAGACGCCCAACGTGCGCGCCACGGTACAAGAGATTTTTGAGGGGTTGAACACGCGCAGCCAGAACCGCTGGCCGTCTTTGCGGTTTGACGTGATGGCGGTGAACGACATGGTCTCGCCGTTCCTGTCAGCAGGGTTCTACTACAAAACCTTCATGTGGCCGCGCGCGTTTTGGGAAGGGCTTTATGAGCCGATCATCCGCCGTGCCGCGGGGCTGGGCAGCCTGTCGGGCAAGCACGATGAGGGGCATTACGAAAAGGCCTTTGCGTTCTGCGATCTGCTGGTGATTGGTGCGGGTCCAACGGGTCTGATGGCGGCGCTGGAGGCTGGGCGCGCGGGTGCCGATGTGATCTTGTGCGAGGAGGATCGCAGCTTAGGCGGTCGTCTGCTGGCCGATGATGCGCTTCTGGACGGCAAGCCTGCGGGGGAATGGGTGACTGCGGTTGAGGCCGAGTTGAAGGCTCTGCCGAATGTGCGGATCATGCCGCGCACCACGGTGACGGGGGCCTATGACGGCGGGCAGTACTCCGCGCTGGAACGGGTGGGCTTGCACAAAGGCCCGCGCCCGGATCTGCCGCGCGAGTGTTTCTGGCGGATCACGGCTGCGCGCACGGTGCTGGCGGCGGGGGCGTTGGAGCGGTCTATCGCATTTCCGATGAACGATCGGCCGGGGATCATGCTGGCGAGTGCCGTGCAGACCTATCTGAACAAGTTCGGCGTGGTGCCCGGCAAACGGGTCACGCTGTTTGCCAACAACGACGGCGCGCGGGCGGTGGCGCGGCAGTTGATGGCGGCCGGGGTCTCGGTGGCAGCGATTTTGGACAGCCGTGCGGATGCCAGTGCTGTCGAGGATTGCCCGGTCTATCTGGGCGCGCAAGTGACTGACACCAAAGGCCGTCTGGGTCTTCGGGCGATCTCGGGCAGCCATGTCGGCGGCGAATTCATGATTGAGACCGATCTGTTGGCGGTCTCGGGCGGGTGGAATCCGACGCTGCATATCACCTGCCATCTGAACGGTCGGCCTCGGTGGGAGCCGTCTTTGGCGGCCTTTGTGCCACTGGCTGATGCGGTGCCGCATTTGCAAGCGGCTGGCGCGTGCAATGGCGTGTTTGATACGCTGGGCTGTCTGAGCGAGGGCCAGGCTGCGGCGCGTGCCGCTTTGCGCGGCTTGAACATGGCGGCTGCTGATGCAGCACTACCCAAGGCCGAAGGTTTGCCCTATGTGATCGCGCCGCTGTGGCAGGTGGCGGGCAAAGGGCGGGCTTGGCTTGATTTTGCCAATGACGTGACGACGAAGGATGTGAAGCTGGCGGCGCAAGAAGGGTATTCTTCCGCCGAGCATATGAAGCGCTATACCACCCAGGGCATGGCGCCGGATCAGGGCAAAAACTCGAATGTGGCGGCGCTGGCGGTGCTGGCGGATACCACGGGGCGGGGGATTCCTGAAACCGGGACGACGACGTTCCGTCCGCCGTTCATTCCAACCTCGATTGCGGCGATGGGGGCGGGCGGGCGCGGCAATGGCTTTGCGCCGCAGCGGTTCTTGACCTCGGATCAAGCCAGCCGGGACCGCGGCGCGCCGATGATCGAGGCGGGGTTGTGGTATCGACCCAGCTATTTCCCGAAACCCAACGAGACGACGTGGCGCGAGTCTTGTGACCGTGAGATTGGCTATGTGCGCGGCGCAGTCGGGGTCTGTGATGTCTCAACGCTGGGCAAGATCGACATTCAGGGGCGCGATGCGGGGCGTTTCCTTGACTTGGTATATTCCAACACCTTCAGTACTTTGGCTGTCGGTCGCGTGCGTTACGGACTGATGTTGCGGGCGGATGGTTATGTGCTGGATGATGGCACTTCGGCGCGGCTGGGTGAAAATCACTACCTGATGACCACCACCACGGCGGCGGCGGGTCTGGTGATGCGGCATCTGGATTTCGTGCACCAAAGCGAATGCGCAGATTGGGATGTGCGGTTTATCTCGGTCACCGAAAGCTGGGCGCAGTTTGCCGTGGCGGGGCCGATGGCGCGGGCTTTACTGAACGGCTATCTCGATCAGCCCTTGGGAGATTTTCCCTTCATGGCGACGGGGACTGTGACGGTGGGCGGCGTGCAAGCGCGGCTGTTCCGCATCAGCTTTTCGGGTGAAGAAGGCTATGAGATTGCGGTGCCGACACGTTATGGCGAGGCTTTGTTCCGCGATCTTGTGGCGCGGGCCGAGACCATGGGCGGCGGGCCTTACGGCATGGAAGCGCTGAACGTATTGCGGATCGAAAAGGGCCTGATCACCCATGCCGAGATTCACGGACGGGTAACAGCCTTTGATATTGGTGCGCAGAAGATGATCTCGGCGAAGAAAGATTGCATCGGCAAGCTGGCGGCGATGCGACCCGGTCTGTTGGGAGAGGCGCGTGAGCAGATGGTGGGATTGAAGCCTTTGGGGCCGGAAAAGATCACCTCGGGCGCGCATCTGTTTATTCCGGGGGCGGATATGAACCGGGTGAACAGCCAAGGCTATCTGACTTCGGTGGGCTATTCGCCAATGTTTGATCGAGAGTTGGGCTTGGGCTTCCTGCTGAACGGCCGGGCGCGGGTCGGTGAGACGGTGCGCGTGGTGGACCGCCTGCGCGACATTGATGTGCTGGCAGAAGTCTGTGATCCGGTGTTCCACGACAAAGACGGGGAGAAACTGCGTGCCTGAATTGATCGCAAAGACCGCTTTGGCGGGGAAGAAGCCGCTGGTGGCGGCGGGGACCACGCTGGCCGAACTGGATCATGGCGTGGTCAGTTCCATAGCGCCCTATCCGGGGCAGGTGAATGCGGTGAGCCAGGCGTTGGAACCGTTGGGATTTGGCTTTCCGCTGGTTAACAGCTTTGCCGTGCAAGGTGCGGCGATGATCGTCTGGTCGGGGCGTGAACAGGCGTTTCTGATTGGTGCAGAGTGCCCGGATCTCAGCGGTTTGGCAGCGGTCACCGATCAATCTGGCGGTTGGGTCAGCTTGTCATTGCAGGGGCCCTTGGCGGTTGACGCCTTGGCGCGCTATGTGCCGATGGATCTGCGGCTTGGCGCTTTCCCGGTGGGGATGGCGGCGCGGACGCCACTTTATCACATGTCTATGGTGCTGCTGCGGGTGGCCGAGGATGGCTTCCGGCTGATGCTGTTCCGCTCGATGGCGCGGACGGCGTGGCACGAGATTGAGGTGGCGCTGAAAACCTTGGCCGCGCGGGCTGCATGATGCTGACGGCGGATGATCTGCGCGATCTGACGGCCTTTCGGCAAGACCTGCATCGCTACCCCGAAGTGTCGCGCATGGAAGCGGCGACGGCGGGGCGAATTGAGCAGGCTTTGCAGCTGCTTGGCCCCGATCAGATTGTGACGGGGCTTGGCGGGCATGGCGTGGCGGCGGTGTTCAATGGCCTGGCGGATGGGCCGACGGTGATGTTCCGCGCCGAATTGGACGCGCTGCCGATCGAAGAATTGTCTGAGGCTGCCCATCGCTCGACCATCCCCGGCAAGGGGCATCTTTGCGGTCACGATGGGCATATGACATTGCTGATGGGGTTGGGGCGGTTGATGGCGCGGGCGCGGCCTGCGCGGGGGCGGGTGGTTTTGATGTTCCAGCCTGCCGAGGAAGATGGCT
Source organism: Cypionkella sp. (assembly GCF_034376685.1). GTDB lineage: Bacteria > Pseudomonadota > Alphaproteobacteria > Rhodobacterales > Rhodobacteraceae > Cypionkella. The sequence continues at coordinate 13,738 of NZ_JAXMJJ010000005.1, read as the reverse complement.
CGGGTGCGGCTGCGGTGGTGGCGGCCCCGCGTTTTGAAGCGCTGCGCCCGGACTGGGCGTTTTCGATCCACAACATGCCGGGGCTGCCGTTCGGGCATTCGACGTTGAAGGCGGGTGCGGTGAACTGTGCGTCGCTGGGGCTGAAAATCACGCTGACGGGCAAGACCGCGCATGCGTCTTTACCGGAAACCGGGGTGTCGCCCGCGCTGGCCTTGGCGCGGCTGATCCCGGCGATTGGTGGCTTGGGGTCGGGTGGGGTGTTGGGGCCTGACTACCGTTTGGTCACGATCACCCATGCGCGACTGGGCGAGGCTGCTTTCGGGATTGCCCCCGGAGAAGCAGAGCTTTGGGCGACGCTACGCACGATGGCGGATAGTCAGATGGCGGCACTGCGCGCGGCGGCGATGGATCTGGCGCGGGCGGAAGCTGCGGCGCAGGGGCTTGGCATCCGTTTCAGCTATCACGATGATTTTGCCGCTTCGGTGAATGATGCCGATGCCACCGCCCATCTGGCCCGCGCGCTGGATGCTTTGGGAATGCCCCATAATGAGGGCGATCTGCCGATGCGGGCCTCGGAAGATTTCGGGCGATTTGGGCAGGGTGGCACACGATCAGCGATGCTGTTTCTGGGGGTGGGTGAGGGGCATCCGGCGCTGCATAACCCGGATTATGATTTCCCGGATACGCTGATCCCGCTGGGGGTGCAGATTTTCCATCGGGTGATGCGCGATCTGCTGGGCTAGGCCTGTGTCCACGTGTGGACAGCGGGTCTGCTTTATATGAATCAAGGGGTTATCAGGGGCTCGTTCAGACTTTCTTAAGCTTTGCCCGCAAAAACCTGCCCGCGCCACGCCGTGCCCGTCAAACTTTTGCGAATGCGGCGCCTTGCACTGGCACAAGTCCCATCAGCCCTGATATAACAGGGCATGAGTCTGCCACCCGGTTTCCTTGACGAACTGCGCACCCGCGTCTCGCTGTCCTCGGTTGTGGGCAGGAAAGTCACATGGGATCAGCGCAAGTCGAATCAGGGCAAGGGCGACATGTGGGCGCCTTGCCCGTTCCATCAGGAAAAATCCGCCAGCTTCCACGTCGATGACCGCAAAGGGTTTTATTATTGCTTTGGCTGCCATGCCAAAGGCGATGCGGTGACGTTTATCAAGGAAACCGACAACCTCAGCTTCATGGAGGCGGTGGAGGTTTTGGCGCGTGAGGCTGGGATGCCAATGCCTGCGCGCGACCCGCGTGCGGCACAAGTGGCGGACCGGCGGACGCAACTGGTCGAGGTGATGGAAGAGGCGGTGAAGTGGTTCCGGCTGCAACTCCGCACCTCTGCGGCCTCTGAGGCGCGGGCGTATCTGGCCAAGCGCGGGTTGTCGGTTGAGGCGCAGGACCGCTGGGAGATTGGGTTCGCGCCGGACGCGCGGCAGGGGCTGTATCTGGCACTGCGGCAAAAAGGCGTCGCGGATGATTTGATCGTGGCATCAGGGGTTTGCGCCAAGCCCGATGATGGCGGCGCGCCGTATGATCGGTTCCGGGGGCGGATCATTTTTCCGATCCGGGATGGGCGGGGCAGGGCGATTTCCTTGGGCGGGCGGGCGATGGACCCGAATGCGCGGGCGAAATATCTGAACGGGCCAGAGACGGAGCTGTTCGACAAGGGTCGCAACCTGTTCAACCATGCCCCGGCGCGGGAGGCGTCGGGCAAGGGTGCTGCTTTGGTGGTGGCCGAAGGCTATATGGACGTGATCGCGCTGTCCGAAGCCGGGTTCAAGGCCTCGGTTGCCCCTTTGGGCACGGCGGTGACGGAAGATCAGCTGCGGTTGATGTGGCGGATTTCGGATGAGCCGATCATTGCTTTGGATGGCGATACGGCGGGGATCAGGGCCGCGTTGCGGGTGATTGACCTAGCCCTGCCGCTGCTGGAGGCGGGCAAGGGCCTGCGCTTTGCGGTGCTGCCGGGCGGGATGGACCCGGATGATCTGATCAAGGCGCAGGGTGCAGGGGCGATGAAGTCGGTGTTGGATCAGGCGGTGCCGATGGTCAAACTGCTGTGGCAGCGCGAGATTGAGGGCAAGCAGTTTGACAGCCCGGAACGCAAGGCGGCGTTGGACAAATCGCTGCGCGCGCATCTGAAACGCATCGTCGATCCGTCGATCCGCAGCCATTACGGCGAAGATATCAAGCAGTTGCGTTGGGAGTTGTTTGGTCAGCGCCCCCGCAGCGCCAAGCCGGCTTATCAACCGGGCGCGCGCGCAGCGGGGGGGCGCAATGCACGCTTTGGCAATGACGGGCCGGTCACGCCGATGCCGTCCACCAAGGGATCGCTGCTGGCCACAGCCCCCGAACGGGTTGAGGAAGTGCTGCGCGAGGCGGTGATACTGGCCACGCTGATCTTTCACCCCACGCTGATCCGCCGCTTTGAAGCGGTGCTGGAACGCATGGAATTGATCGGCGAAGGCCACCATGACCTACGCGGGTTGTTGTTGACGTGGCATGATGCGGAAGCAGATGCGCTTTTTGACCAAATCCAACAGGCTGCGCCCGCTGCCCTTGATGCGCTGATGGCGCGCCCCCATGTTCAGATCGCGCCACCGGTTCGCAACCGGGCCAATGCCGACCTTGCAGAGTTCTGTATTGCCGAGGGATTGGCGCATCTGGAAGCCAGCCGGGGGGCGCAGCGCGAGATCGCTGAGGCAATGGAAGACATCGAAGGCCTGGCTGATGAAGGCCTGACATGGCGGCTGTCGCAAGCCAATGTGGCGCGGTTCAGCGCTTTGGCAGGCCCCAAAGGCAAAACCGCCGAGGCGGTGTTGGCCTCGAACGGTGTGCAGATGGACAAGGACGAATTGGAGGGTGCCCGCAGCTTGTGGGACAGCATCCAGTTCTCTAAGGACGGCCCGAAGCGTTAGATCACGGGGAATTCACTGATTCGGCTTTCCCCTGCCGTGATTCGCGTTATTGATTCGATTTGACTGACTCTGATTCGCAGATACGACCCGACCACCCGTTTTGACCTAGGAGCGCTCATGGCCTCGAAAGACACCGACGACGGCAAACCAGAAGCCGATGAAGCGGATGTTTCCCTTGATATGAGCCAAGCGGCCGTCAAGAAAATGATCGCTGACGCGCGCGAGCGGGGCTACATCACCTATGAGCAGCTTAATCATGTGATGCCGCCCGAGCAGGTCTCGTCGGAGCAAATCGAAGACGTGATGTCGATGCTGTCGGAAATGGGCATCAACGTCATTGAAGACGAAGACGTGGAAGAGGGCGAGGCCGTGGTTGGCGGCGATCTGGTGGAAACCGGGTCGGGCGCGCGCGATGTGGCTGTTGTCACCACCACCACCGAAGCGCTGGACCGCACCGATGATCCGGTGCGGATGTATCTGCGCGAAATGGGCTCGGTGGAACTGCTGTCGCGCGAAGGCGAGATTGCGATTGCCAAGCGTATCGAGGCGGGCCGCAACACGATGATCGCCGGGCTTTGTGAAAGCCCGCTGACGTTTCAGGCCATTATCATCTGGCGCGACGAACTTTTGTCGGAAGACATTCTGCTGCGCGACGTGATTGATCTGGAGGCCACCTTTGGGCGGTCTCTGGATGGCGAGGATGGTCTGGTTGGCGCGGATCTGGAAGGCGTTGATGTCGAGGCTGCGCCGCGTCGGGCTGGTGGGGACGAGCCGGAACTGGACGCTGACGGCAACCCGCTGATGCGCTCGGATGACGATGACGACGAGGACGATGGCACCTCGATGTCGCTGGCGGCGATGGAAGCTGCGCTGAAGCCGAAGGTGCTGGAAACCCTCGACCTGATTGCGCGCGACTACACCAAGCTGGCGGAAATGCAGGATCTGCGGATGTCTGCGACCCTGTCGGAAAAATCGCGTTTCTCGGCCACCGAGGAAACTGCCTATCAGAAATTGCGTAGCGAAATCGTGGTGTTGGTGAACGAACTTCATCTGCACAACAACCGGATCGAAGCGCTGATTGACCAGCTTTACGGCATCAACCGCAAGATCATGGCGATCAATTCCGGCATGGTGAAGCTGGCCGATGCAGCTAGGATCAACCGCCGCGAGTTCATCGACGAATACCAAGGCTACGAGCTGGACCCGAACTGGCTGGACAAGATGGCCGCCAAGGCGGGTCGTGGCTGGCAGGCGCTGATCGAGAAAAGCCGCGACAAGGTGGAAGATTTGCGCGCCGAGATGGCGCAGGTCGGCACCTATATTGGCGTGGATATTTCCGAGTTCCGCCGCATCGTGAACCAAGTGCAGAAGGGCGAGAAAGAAGCCCGCCAGGCCAAGAAGGAAATGGTCGAGGCCAACCTGCGTTTGGTGATCTCGATTGCGAAAAAGTATACCAACCGCGGTTTGCAATTCTTGGATTTGATTCAGGAAGGCAATATTGGCCTGATGAAAGCCGTCGATAAGTTCGAATATCGCCGGGGTTATAAGTTCTCGACCTATGCGACCTGGTGGATCCGTCAGGCGATCACGCGCTCGATTGCCGACCAAGCCCGCACGATCCGTATTCCGGTGCATATGATCGAGACGATCAACAAGCTGGTCCGCACGGGCCGGCAGATGCTGCACGAGATTGGCCGCGAGCCGACGCCGGAAGAACTGGCTGAAAAGCTGCAGATGCCGTTGGAAAAAGTCCGCAAGGTGATGAAGATCGCCAAAGAGCCGATTTCCTTGGAAACCCCGATTGGCGACGAAGAAGACAGCCAGCTGGGCGACTTCATCGAAGACAAGAATGCCATCCTGCCGCTGGATTCGGCGATTCAGGAAAACCTGAAAGAGACGACGACTCGGGTTCTGGCCTCGCTGACGCCGCGGGAAGAACGGGTGCTGCGGATGCGGTTTGGCATCGGCATGAACACCGATCACACGCTGGAAGAAGTCGGGCAGCAGTTCAGCGTGACCCGCGAACGGATCCGGCAGATCGAAGCGAAGGCATTGCGGAAGCTGAAACATCCGAGCCGTTCGCGCAAATTGCGGAGTTTCCTGGATCAGTAAGGAAAGCGCGCCATGATCGGCGCGTTTTTTCTTTTCGTGCTGGGGCTGCTGGGGTTCATGCAGGCTCCGGCATGGTTGATTTTGCCCTTTGCCGCCGCGATGGTGTTGATCTCGCGGTTTATTCCGCTGATCGGGCGCATTGGCTGGATGGGCAGGGCGATCATCTCATTGGCGATCACCGCAATGGTTTACGGCACTGGAGCTTCGCTTGGCGCGGGGCCGTCGGGTTGAAATTGCCGGGGCGTTGAAATGCTTGAGGAGTGGTAGGACCGGAGGGACTCGAACCCCCAACCAAGGCGTTATGAGCGCCCGGCTCTAACCATTGAGCTACAGTCCCATCCTGCCTTTGCCTATCAGATGCGGGGGCGGGGTCAAGGTTTGCGGTTACAAAACCACGTCCGAATGCGGCCCCTGCGTTGCGCCAAGGCGCGGGATGGCTTATGGGGGCGGCAACTGCCTTTCAGCTTGGGGAATCTGCGCATGAGTACCGGACACAATGGCCTGACCTATGCCGATGCGGGCGTGGATATTGATGCGGGCAACGCGCTGGTCGAGCGGATCAAACCTGCGGCCAAGCGCACGCAGCGATCTGGGGTGATGTCGGGTCTGGGCGGGTTTGGCGCGCTGTTTGACTTGAAAGCGGCGGGCTATCAGGACCCGATACTGGTGGCGGCCACCGATGGCGTTGGCACCAAGCTGCGGATTGCGATTGATACAGGCAATGTCGACACTATTGGCATCGATCTGGTGGCGATGTGCGTCAATGATCTGGTCTGTCAGGGGGCCGAGCCGTTGTTGTTCCTTGATTATTTCGCCACTGGCAAGCTGGATGTCGAGGAAGCCACCCGGATCATCAACGGCATTGCGGCGGGCTGTGAGGCCTCGGGCTGTGCCTTGATCGGGGGCGAGACCGCCGAGATGCCGGGGATGTATCACAAGGGTGATTTCGATCTGGCCGGTTTTGCGGTGGGCGCGATGGAGCGCGGGGCGGATTTGCCGGCGGGCGTCGTCGAGGGCGATATTCTGCTGGGCTTGGCCTCAAACGGGGTGCATTCCAACGGCTATTCCTTTGTGCGCAAGGTGGTGGAACTGTCGGGTCTGGGCTGGGATGCGGATTGTCCGTTCTCGGACGGGACTTTGGGCGCGGCACTGCTGGCACCGACGCGGCTGTATGTGAAACAGGCTTTGGCTGCGGTGCGGGCAGGCGGTGTGCATGCGTTGGCGCATATCACTGGCGGCGGGTTGACGGAAAATCCGCCTCGGGTAATCCCGGAGGGGCTGGCATGTGAGATTGATCTGTCGGCCTGGGAATTGCCGGGAGTGTTCCGGTGGCTGGCCACGACCGCGAATATGAGCCAGCCGGAACTGCTGAAAACCTTCAACTGCGGCATCGGGATGATTGCGGTTGTCGCGGCGGATCGGGCGGAAGCTTTGAGCGCATTGCTGCAGGCGGAAGGCGAGACGGTTGTGCCGTTGGGCCGCGTCGTGGCGGGCGAGGGCGTAATCTACAAGGGCCGTCTGCTGTGAAACGTGTGGCCGTCCTGATTTCGGGCGGCGGTTCTAACATGCTGGCATTGCTGCGCGATATGGTTGGGGATCATCCTGCGCGCGCGGTGTTTGTGGGCTCTAACGACCCAACCGCGCCGGGCTTGCTGCGTGCGGCCGAGATGGGGGTCGCGGTGGCGGCGGTGGATCATCGGCCTTTTGGGCGGGATCGTGCCGCCTTTGAAGAGGCTTTGCTGGAGCCGATTTTGGCGTCGGAACCCGATATTCTGTGTCTCGCGGGCTTCATGCGGGTGTTGACGCCAGAGTTTGTGCGCCGGTTTGAGGGGCGGATGCTGAACATTCATCCGTCGCTTTTGCCGAAGTATCCGGGGCTGCACACCCACGCGCGGGCACTGGCGGCGGGGGATGCCGAGGCGGGCTGTTCGGTGCATGAGGTGACTGCGGAACTCGACGCCGGGCCGATTTTGGGCCAAGCGCGGGTGCCGATTTTGCCGGGCGATACGGCGGATGATCTGTCAGCACGGGTGTTGGTGCAAGAGCATCGGCTGTATCCGGCGGTGCTGCGGCGGTTTGCGGTGGGTGATCGCACACGGCTGGACCTGTAAACGGGGGCCTTCTCGGGTGGCATCGAGCCACCACTCGAAGGCTTTGGTCTGGGTTGCAGCGTGATTGTCGAGGCGGTGACGGTGTGCGGGCTCGTGGCGCCGGAGCCTCCGGCGGGAGTATTTCGAAAAGAGCAAATGCTTGGGCCTTTCGAGATTTGCGCGCCAAGCGTCGCTGCAAGCAGTCTCTGGCGGCGTTTGGCACGGCGAAGCCACAAGCCAAAGCTATTTGGCAAAGGGCAAGCGCTTGGGCTTTTCTTAGGCAACAATGCTGCCTATAGCGGAAGGGCGGGATGCCCCCGTAAGCCCTTTGCGAAAGACGCCCATGCGCACGATTACCACCACCGAAGACCTTGCCGCTTTTTGTGCTGCCGCGAAGTCGAAACCCTTCGTCACCATTGATACCGAATTTCTACGCGAGCGGACCTATTGGTCAAAGCTGTGCCTGATCCAGATGGCGCTGCCGGGCAAGGATGGCGATGCGGTGTTGATTGACCCGATTGAGGGGTCTGCGATGTCGATGGAGCCTTTGTATGACCTGTTCCGCCATGAGGCGACGGTCAAGGTGTTCCATGCCGCGCGGCAGGATCTGGAAATCTTTTTCGTCGAGGGCAGGGTGTTCCCGAAACCGCTGTTTGACACGCAAGTGGCCGCGATGGTCTGCGGCTTCGGCGAGCAGGTCGGTTACGAGACTTTGGTAAAAAAGATCGCCAAGGAAAACCTCGACAAGACCTCGCGCTTTACCGATTGGTCGCGCCGTCCGCTATCCACCGCGCAGAGCGAGTATGCTTTGGCGGATGTGACGCATCTGCGGGTGATTTATGAGTTTCTGGCAGCACAACTGGCGAAGAACGGGCGGCAGGCTTGGGTGGAGGAAGAGTTGTCGGTTCTGACCGATCCGGCGACCTATACCGTGCATCCCGATGAGGCTTGGTTGCGGGTGAAGACGCGCACCACCTCTGGCCGCTTCCTGGGCGTTGTCAAAGAATTGGCGCGGTTTCGCGAGGAATATGCGCAGGGCAACAATGTGCCGCGCAGCCGGGTGATGAAGGACGATGCGTTGCTGGAGCTGGCCTCAACCCGGCCGACCAACGTTGAAGAATTGGGGCGATCGCGCTTGCTGTTGCGCGAGGGGCGCAAGACCGAGATTGCCGAGGGTATACTGGCTGCGATCAAGGCGGGGATGGAGATGCGGCAGGAAGATTTGCCGAAACCGGATTTGTCGAAAGATCAGATGCAGGTCAATCCGGCCTTGGCGGACTTGTTGCGCGTGCTTTTGAAGGCGAAATCGGAAAGTTTGGGCGTGGCACCGCGTCTGATTGCCTCGGCGTCGGATCTTGATGCGATTGCGGCGGGCGAGCGCAATCTGGAGACCTTGAAGGGCTGGCGGGCTGAGGCGTTTGGCGATGATGCAATGCGGCTTTGCCGGGGTGAGATTGCGCTGTCGGCGAAGGGCAATGATGTGCGGGTGGTGCGGATTTAACCCCGCACACCCTTAATTCTGCGCACCGCGCTGGCAGCTTATCTGCTGCTGGCGCGGGCGTTGCTGGCACCTTGCACGACGATCTGATTGATCTGTTGCAGTTTGATGTCGGACAGATTGTACGCCACCGTAATCTCACGCGATTGCTGGTTGACCACGGCGGTGGCAGCTTCGGGTGGGAAGACGTGGAATTGCAGCACCAGCGTGCCATTTTCATCCAAGGGCTGCGGCACCAGTTCGGCGCTCCAATAGCCTTGGGTTGGCGGCAAGCCGGTGGCGCGGACGATCGCCCCGCCGGGGTAGGAATCGATCTGCATCGACAACACGTTGGCGACCAGCGGGCGCGGGTCGGCAGGCGTCTCGGTGGTGACAACTTCAACCGGGGTCGAGCGTTTGAACCATTTGAACGGGTTCAGGCGGCTGGAGAAGCCACCGCAGGCGGTCATGGCAGTCAAAGCAAGAATGGCGATGGGCAGGCGAAAGCGCATATGGGCATCCCTTTGGCGTTGTAAGATCGGTAGCCGATTGAGGGCGGTTTGAAAAGCCCGCTTGGGCTGGACGTTTAACCGCTGAAGCACTAGCTCAGTGAGAGAGATGGAGAGACCTATGGCCACGCCCGCCTTTGAAGAGATCGCCGAGACCTTTGAGTTCCTTGATGACTGGGAGGATCGCTATCGCCATGTCATTGATCTGGGCAAAGCCATGCCGCCGTTGGACGACAGCTTCAAGGTGCCCGCGCTGAAGGTCGATGGTTGTGCCAGTCAGGTCTGGTTACGACCGATGATTGCCGAGGGGCGGTTTGAGTTTCAGGGCGAGTCGGATGCGATGATCGTGCGTGGGCTGATTGCGGTGCTGCACGCGCTTTATGCCGGTCTACCGCTGGCCGAGGTGGCGCAGGTCGATGCCCATGCCGAGTTTGGGCGGCTCGGGTTGAATGAGCATCTGTCGTCGCAACGCTCGAACGGCGTGCGGGCGATGGTGGAGCGGATCAGGAAAGTCGCGGCAGAGGCTTAGCGCCAGCTGGCATCGCTGAGAGTGACCTTGTCGGGATAGAAGGCGAGGTGGCTCGCGATGCGTTCCATGCCGGGAATCGGGGCCTCGTAGGACCAGACGGCGTTTTCCAGCAGGCCTTGCGGGGTTTTGACCGAATAATAGCTGCACAGGCCCTTATGCGGGCAGGTGGTTTGGTGCGCAGTTTTCACCAGCAGGCTCATATCGACATCGGCGCGCGGCACATAGAGCACGGGCGGGTAGCGGCCTTCTTTAAGTTCCAGCGCGGCTTGGGTTTCCCCCAATCGGGTCTCGCCCGCCGTGATGTTCAGCCGGTGTTCCAGCCGAGTTATGGTGATGTAGTCCATGCGCGCCTCCTGCATCCGTTCAGGATAGTGCCGTTTGCCGCCATTACAATCCTGCGCAGGCCGCCTCGCACCACGCAAGGGCCTCGGCAGACAGGCGGGGCGTCAGCTTGGCCAGCACTTCGGCGTGATAGGTGTTGAGCCAATCGCGATCCCCGGCGGAAAGCTGCGCTGTCAGGATCAGGCGGCGGTCAAACGGCACGAAGGTCAGGGTTTCAAAGCTGAGCTGGTTGCGCTCATCATCGCCACCGGGCAGGGCGGGCGCGGGCTGCACCACGATCAGGTTCTCCAGCCGGATGCCGAATTCTCCCTCGCGGTAATAGCCGGGCTCGTTTGACAGGATCATACCGGGTTCCAGTGGCACTTCCGAGATGCGTGACAGCCGTTGTGGGCCTTCATGCACCGACAAGAAAGCGCCGACACCGTGGCCAGTGCCATGATTGAAATCCTGTCCCGCCAGCCACAACGCATAGCGCGCCAGCGGATCAAGGTCGCGGCCAGTATAGCCAGCGGGCCAGCGCACCCGGCTGATCGCGATGGTGCCTTGCAGGACGCGGGTAAAGCAGGCGCGGGCGTAATCGCCCGGATCGCCGACCGCAATCGTGCGGGTGATGTCGGTGGTGCCGTCGAGATACTGCGCGCCGCTGTCCACCAGCAACAACTCATTGCGGCCAATCGCACGGTTCGACTCTTCCGTGACGCGGTAATGCATGATCGCACCATTCGGGCCAGAGCCGCAGATGGTGTCAAAACTGATGTCGTGCAGCACGTTGGTGGCGCGGCGGAAACCTTCCAGCGCGCGCACCACGTCGATCTCGGACAAACTGCCGTTAGGGGCTTGCTGATCCAGCCAGTAGAGGAATTCGACTACGGCGGCACCATCGCGCAGATGCGCCTCGCGCATGCCTTGGATCTCGGCTGCGGTTTTCTTGGCTTTCGGCAAACGACAGGGGTCGTCGCCCCACGCGACCGTGATGCCTGAGGCGGTCAGTTCGGTCGACACCGCCAGCGGGGCGGTGCCACGGTCGACACGGACGGTGCCGTGCAATGTGCGCAGGGCGGGCACGAAGTCTGAAATCGGGCGCAGCAGCACCTCATTGCCCAGATGCGCGCGGGTGGCGTCGTCAAATTTCGCGGCATCGGCGAACAGCGTCACATGGGCATTTTCGTGCAGGATGGCAAAGCCGTGCAGCACCGGGTTGCGCGGCACATCTGCGCCGCGAATATTCAACAGCCAACACAGCGAGTCTGGTAGCGTGATCACCGCTGCGGTCTGGCCTGCCGTTTGCACGCTGTCAGCCAGCCGCGAGCGCTTCTGGCCACTGGTTTCCCCGGCAAGGTTGTCGGGATGCGCGAAGGCGCGCCCAAGCGGAGCTGGGGGTTGATCAGGCCAGATCTGGTCGATCTGATTGGCGCAGGCGCGCAGTGTCACGCCTGTGCCGTCCAAAGCGGCCTCAATCTTGGCGATCTCATCAGCTGTGTGCAGCCAGGGGTCAAAGCCCACCACGCCCTCGGGCAGATTCTGCTTCAGCCACGCCCCGGCGCTGATTTCGGGCCACGGAACTGGAGTGAAATGCGCAAGGTCAACCTGACCCTTGACCTGCGTGCGATAGCGCCCGTCGATGAACACCCCCGCAATGTTTGGCAGAACGATGCAAAACCCCGCCGATCCGGTAAACCCGGTCAGCCATTGCAACCGCTCATCGCGCGGTGCGACGTATTCTCCCTGATGCACATCGGCGCGGGGAACAAGAAAGCCGGACAACCCCTCAGCCGCCAGAACCTGACGCAATGCGGCCAGACGCGCGGGGCCCTGAGCAGGCGAGGCATGGGTGTCAAAGCTTTGAAACATCGTGGTCCTCTGTGCTCAAATATCCGCAGATACGCGCGCGCGGATTTACCCGGCGCGGCGCATTCCCAACGCCTTGGCGCGTTTGCGGGGATCAACCTCGAACAGCCCGGCCAGTTGCTCTGTCATCGCCCCGGCGAGTTGCTCGACATCGGTGATCGTCACCGCGCGCTGATAATAGCGGGTCACGTCATGGCCGATACCGATAGCGATCAGTTCGACGGCCTTTTTGCGCTCGACCATGGCGATGACGTCGCGCAGGTGCTTTTCAAGGAAATTGGCAGGGTTGACCGACAGTGTGCTGTCATCGACGGGGGCACCGTCTGAAATCACCATCAGGATGCGACGGGCTTCGGGGCGGGCCATCATGCGGCGGTGCGCCCATTCCAAGGCTTCGCCGTCGATGTTTTCTTTCAAGAGGCCCTCTTTCATCATCAGGCCCAGATTGGGCCGCACGCGACGCCACGGGGCATCGGCGGATTTGTAGATGATGTGGCGCAGATCATTCAGGCGGCCGGGTTGTTGGGCGCGGCCTTGGGCCAGCCAACGTTCGCGCGACTGGCCGCCCTTCCACGCACGGGTGGTGAAGCCAAGGATTTCGACCTTGACCGAGCAGCGTTCCAGCGTGCGCGCCAGCACATCGGCGCAGATCGCGGCGATGGAAATTGGCCGACCGCGCATCGAGCCAGAGTTGTCCAGCAGCAATGTCACGCAGGTGTCGCGGAACTCGGTGTCTTTTTCTTGCTTGAAGCTGAGCGGCGTCGTCGGGTTGGCGATGACCCGTGCCAGACGGCCCGCATCCAGCGTGCCTTCCTCCAGATCGAACAACCAAGAGCGGTTCTGCTGCGCCTGCAAACGGCGTTGCAGTTTGTTAGCAAGGCGGCTGACAGCGCCTTTCAGTGGTTCCAACTGCTGATCAAGATAGGCCCGCAAGCGTTCGAGTTCGGCAGGTTCGGCCAGATCTTCGGCCTTGATTTCTTCATCAAAATCCGTGGTGTAGACGGTATAGTTCGGATCTGCGTCGGAGTAGGGCGCGGGTGGTGGCGGATCCAGCGGGGCTTCGCCTTCCGGCAGTTCAGCCTCGTCGCCTTGCTCCATATCCGCCGAGTCTTCCATGGTGACTTGGGCTTGGGATTGGTCTTGCTGATCTTCTTGGGATTGCTCGGGCGAGGCTTCAGAGTCTTCCGAATCCTGCTCATCCGAGCCTTCGCTGTCGGGCGCGTCCTGATCTTCTTGTGCCTCGTCGCCGCTGTCGTCCTCGTCGGGCTGGTCGGGGTCGTCGCCCAACTGGTCGCCATAGCCGAGATCAGAGATCACCTTGCGGGTCAGGCGGGCGAAGGCGGCTTGGTTGTCCAGCACATCGTCGAGCGTGTTCAGCGTGCCCGAGGCCTGACCTTCGATGAAATCGCGCCACATCTCCATGACATTGGCGGCGCCTTTCGGCATCGGGCGGCCTGTCGCCAGATGGCGCACCAGATAGCCTGCGGCAACCGACAGCGGCGCATCCTCACGTTTGGTGATGCTGGAATAGCCTTTGCGATCCGCCTCATAGGCAATCTTGGCATCGATATTGCCGGCTGTGCCGGGCATGGCGCGGGCCCCGACGGCTTCGCAGCGCGCGGTTTCCATCGCATCGTAGATTTCCCGCGCCAAAGGTCCGGTGGGGGCGTATTTGGTCGCGGTGGATTCGTTGTGGAATTTGCGGCGCAGCGCGAAAGCGTCAGCGGTGCCACGGGCAAGCAAAACCTCATCCCGCGTCATCCGGCGGCTGACCTGCGGCAGGCGGATGCCTTCTTTGTTCATCCCCGCCGGGTCGACCGAATAGGTCACCGTCATTTCGGGGTCATTTGCCATGGTCTTGGTGGCCTCAGCCAAGGCCTTTTTGAACGGATCGGCGGGGTTGTCAGTGGGTTTGGTCATGA
>NZ_JAXMJJ010000004.1:0-38043 GCF_034376685.1 Cypionkella sp. | reverse complement strand
ACGACCCCATCCACGGCTCCGAGGCGACTCGGAATCGGTGGTTTTACATTGATCCACCGGGTTCAGCGTGACCTTGCCGCAAGGTAGGGGCGCTCTGGTGATTGAAAAAGGAACAGGCGCATGACCGCCAAGGAACTATTGGGCAAATCGCCCGAGCAGCTGCGTGAGACCCTTGTGGCCCTCAAGAAAGAAGCGTTCAACCTGCGCTTCCAAGCAGCAACCAACCAGCTGGAAAACACCTCGCGTATGCGCGCTGTTCGCCGCGAAGTGGCACGTATCATGACCGTGCTGAACCAGAAAGCCGCGCAAGCGGCTGCGAACTGAGGAGCAGACCCATGCCAAAACGTATCCTGCAAGGCGTCGTAACCTCGGACAAGAACGAGCAAACCATCACCGTTCTGGTGGAACGCCGCTTCAAGCACCCGCTGTTCCATAAGACCGTGCGTAAGTCGAAGAAATACCGCGCGCATGATGAGAACAACACCTACAAGACCGGGGACACCGTGCGCATTGAAGAATGTGCGCCGATCTCGAAGACCAAACGCTGGACGGTGGTCGTTGCTGCATAAGCAACGACTTTCGTCTTTTTCTGAATACGAAACCCTGGGCAATGATGCCCAAAGGTCGGGAGAAACCAAATGATCCAGATGCAGACCAATCTGGATGTTGCTGATAACTCCGGCGCTCGCCGGGTTCAGTGCATCAAGGTTCTGGGCGGCTCGCATCGCCGCTATGCATCCGTGGGCGACATCATCGTGGTGTCGGTCAAGGAAGCCATTCCGAAAGGCCGTGTGAAAAAAGGCGACGTGCGTAAAGCCGTTGTTGTTCGCACCGCCAAAGAAGTTCGCCGTGAAGACGGCACCGCTATTCGTTTTGACCGCAACGCCGCTGTCATCCTGAACAACCAGGGTGAACCCGTCGGCACGCGTATCTTCGGGCCAGTGGTACGTGAACTCCGCGCGAAGAACTTCATGAAAATCATCTCGCTGGCTCCGGAGGTGCTCTGATGGCTGCGAAGCTTAAAAAAGGCGACACCGTCGTCATCTTGACCGGCAAGGACAAGGGCGCAAAGGGCGAGATTTCGTCCGTGAACCCGACCGCCAACAAGGCCGTGGTTGAGGGCGCCAACATGGCGATCCGTCACACCAAACAGTCGCAAACCTCGCAGGGTGGTCGTCTGGCGAAAGCCATGCCGATTGATCTGTCGAACCTCGCACTGCTGGACAAAAACGGCAAAGCAACCCGCGTTGGCTTCCGCATGGAAGGCGACAAGAAGGTTCGCTTCGCCAAGACCACTGGGGAGGCGATCTGATGTTGGACCAAGCCACCTACACCCCGCGTCTGAAAGCTGAATACCAAACCCGCATCCGTGCGGCGCTGATGGAAGAGTTCGGCTACAAGAATGCGATGCAACTGCCCAAGCTCGACAAAATCGTGCTGAACATGGGCGTTGGTGAAGCCGTCAAGGACACCAAGAAGGTCAAGAAAGCCGCCGAAGAGATGACTCTCATCGCTGGTCAGAAGGCTGTCATCACCCACGCGAAAAACAGCATTGCTGGTTTCCGTGTGCGTGAAGAAATGCCGCTTGGCTGCAAAGTGACCCTGCGCGGCGACCGGATGTACGAATTCCTCGACCGTCTGATCACCATTGCTCTGCCGCGCGTCCGCGACTTCCGCGGCGTGAAGCCGACCTCGTTCGATGGCCGTGGCAACTACGCCATGGGCCTCAAAGAGCAACTGGTGTTCCCCGAAATCGAGTTCGACAAAGTCGATGAAGTGCTCGGCATGGACATCATCATCTGCACCACCGCTAAAACCGATGCGGAAGCGAAGGCACTGTTGAAGCAATTCAACATGCCCTTCACTTCTTGATCGCGCGAGGAACCTGACAATGGCAAAAAAATCCATGGTGAACCGCGAAGTGAAGCGCGAGAAGCTGGTGAAGCAACATGCTTCCAAGCGCGCAGCACTGAAAGCGGTGATCAACGACCAGGCGAAACCAGTTGAAGAGCGCTTCAAGGCGACCATCAAACTGGCAGAGCTGCCCCGCAACTCGTCGGCTGTCCGTTTGCACAATCGTTGCCAACTGACTGGTCGTCCGCATGCGTATTATCGCAAGCTCAAACTCTCGCGCATCATGCTGCGTGATCTCGCCTCGTTCGGCCAGATCCCCGGCATGGTCAAGTCGAGCTGGTAAGGAGGTCGCCAAATGATGATGAACGATCCTATCGGCGACATGCTTACCCGTATCCGTAACGCGCAAATGCGTGGCAAATCGACCGTGTCGACCCCTGCCTCGAAACTGCGCGCCTGGGTTCTGGACGTGCTCGTAAGCGAAGGTTATATCCGCGGTTTCGAGCGCGCCAAGACCGACAACGGTCAAGGTGAGCTTGTGATCAGCCTGAAATACTTTGAAGGCGTGCCTGTGATCCGCGAAGTCAAACGCGTGTCCAAGCCCGGCCGTCGGGTATATATGTCCGTCAAGGAAATTCCGACCGTGCGTAACGGCCTCGGTATCTCCATCGTCTCCACGCCGAAAGGCGTGATGTCAGATGCAAATGCGCGCGCAGCCAATGTTGGCGGCGAAGTGCTTTGCACCGTGTTCTGAGGAGGGTGGCATGTCTCGTATCGGCAAAAAACCCGTAGAACTGATCAAGGGCGTTTCGGCGTCCGTGTCAGGTCAAACCATCGAAGTGAAAGGTCCGAAAGGCACCCGCAGCTTCACCGCAACCGACGACGTGACGCTCACGATCGACGAAGGCAGCATCAAAGTGACCCCGCGTGGCACTTCGAAGCGTGCGCGTCAGCAGTGGGGCATGGCGCGGTCAATGGTTGAAAACCTCGTCACTGGCGTCACCGCTGGTTTCAAGAAAGAGCTGGAAATTCAAGGCGTGGGTTACCGCGCTGCGATGGCTGGCAATGTTTTGAAACTGTCGCTCGGCTACAGCCATGAAGTCAACTTCGCCGTTCCAGCCGGGGTCACCGTGACCTCGCCGAAGAACACTGAAATCATTGTGGAAGGCATTGACCAACAACTCGTTGGTCAGGTCGCTGCGAACATCCGCGAATGGCGCAAGCCCGAGCCCTACAAGGGCAAAGGCATCCGCTATAAGGGCGAGTTCGTGTTCCGCAAAGAAGGCAAGAAGAAGTAAGGGACACAATCATGGCAAACACCAAGAGAGACCTGTTCCTCAAGCGCCGTCAGCGCGTTCGGAACAAAATCAAAGCGACATCGCATGGGCGCCTGCGCCTGTCCGTTCACCGCTCGAACAAAAACATCAGCGTGCAGCTGATCGACGATGTGAAGGGCGTCACCATCGCCTCCGCCTCCACGCTGGAGAAGGAATTCGGTGTGGTCGGCAAGAACAACGTCGAAGCAGCGACGAAAATCGGTTCGGCAATCGCCGAGCGGGCCAAAAAGGCCGGTGTTGAAGTGTGCTACTTCGACCGCGGCGGTTTCCTCTTTCACGGTAAGATCAAGGCTTTGGCCGAGGCTGCCCGTGAAGGTGGATTGCAGTTCTGAGGAGTTGAAAAATGGCAGAACGTGATAACCGTCGGGACAATCGTGGTGGCAATGATCGCCGCGATAACCGGCCGGAAGAAACCCCGGAATTCGCTGACCGTCTGGTCGCGATCAACCGGGTGTCGAAAACCGTTAAGGGCGGCAAACGCTTTGGCTTTGCAGCACTGGTGGTAGTCGGCGATCAAAAAGGCCGTGTCGGCTTCGGCAAGGGCAAGGCTAAGGAAGTTCCGGAAGCGATCCGCAAGGCGACCGAGCAGGCCAAGCGCCAGCTTATTCGCGTGCCGCTGAAAGACGCCCGCACCCTGCACCACGACATGGAAGGCCGTCATGGCGCCGGCAAAGTGGTGATGCGGACGGCTGTTGCCGGTACCGGTATCATCGCCGGTGGTCCGATGCGCGCTGTGTTCGAAATGTTGGGCCTGCAAGACGTGGTGGCAAAGTCCATCGGCTCGCAGAACCCGTACAACATGATCCGCGCCACCATCGACGGGCTGAAGTCGGAAACCTCTCCTCGTCAAGTCGCGGCACGCCGTGGCAAGAAAGTGGCAGAGATTCTGAACAAGCCCGCCGCTGAAGTTGTGGAGGCTTGAACATGACCGACGCTGTGAAAAAGACCATCGTGGTGAAGCAGGTGGCTTCGGCCGCCCGCCGCCCGGCGATCCAGACCGCGACCCTGAAAGGTCTTGGCCTGAACAAAATGAACCGGACCCGCGAGCTGGAGGATACCCCTTCGGTCCGTGGCATGGTCCGCAAGATCTCGCATCTTGTGCAGATCATCGAAGAGCGCGGATAAGCCAATGGTGCGCTGAAGCGCACCCTACGCTACCCAAAACGCCCCGCCGCAAGGTGGGGCGTTTTGCTATTCTGTATAGTGATAGGGTCTGCAGGTAGCTGATGAAAAACGATATTGAGGATTACGATTGCTATCTTTGTCAAATCTACTTTGATGATCGACGTGGAAATCAGATGAGCTTCTACACCCATTGGGTGGGCTTTGCTGACGCCGAGAGACGCATTGAACTAAGAGCGCCTTCTAAGCTGGAGTACGCCCGACTGGCGATGGGTTGGCTTGAACATCTGCAAGGCCCGCTATTGCAAATTCGGTCCGAGATTGAGCTTTGGCCCTTTTTCATTAAAGGTGGTGCCGCCGCGATAGATGCTGAGTTAGCTGAAAAACTCATCTCTAAGCATCTTAAGGTCTCGCAAGTCACAAGCACCGGCTTAGGGGCATTTTCATCCGTAAGAGACATCTCTGAGGCGTTGCAACGAGCACCGAGTAAGAAGCTACGAATGAGAATTTTAGAACGTGACAACTACAGGTGTCGCGTTTGCGGGCAGAGTTCAAAAACTAACGTGAACATAGAACTCCACGTTCACCATATTCGTCCTTGGGCTAATCAGGGCGCGACCACGGAGAACAATTTGGTGACGCTTTGCCATACCTGTCACGGCGGCCTAGACCCGCATTGGAATATGAAACTAGCGGAGTTTATCGAAGATTTTGAGGGAGCTTCCAAGAGATGGCAAACTCCCCCAAAGTTTCAGGAGTTTTGAGTAGTGCTGCCACGCTCACGAACTCATTACTTAACAGGGTGAGAAAGGTGTGAGTAACCCAAACCTACTGCGTAAACCGAAACGCCTCACAAAACCGCACCAGCCGCGCGTTGGTTTTGTCCTGCAAGGCCCAGCCCCAAGCCTCATCCAACACCACCTGCGCCGCCTC
The DNA here is from genome assembly GCF_034376685.1 of Cypionkella sp. Taxonomy (GTDB): domain Bacteria; phylum Pseudomonadota; class Alphaproteobacteria; order Rhodobacterales; family Rhodobacteraceae; genus Cypionkella. The sequence continues at coordinate 32,797 of NZ_JAXMJJ010000004.1, read as the reverse complement.
AATCCGCTCGCCGTCACGCTCGCCGTGCACTTTTGCATCGCCGTGGAACAAACTGCCCCGCACGTCCTGCACGACCAAAAAGAAATCCGAAACCGAATTCACCGCCCGTGCCTTCTTCCAGGACACCGCCTGATCCCGGTCGACCTTCAACAGCCGAGGCGGCGCGTTGAACAGCACCTGAACCTCCGGCAACGCCCGGCAATGCGCCAGAAAGCCATCCCCCAGATCACCGGCAAATCCGGCCCAGCCCGCCTCGGCCGAGGTGCCGGCTTTTTCATACTTCAAATACCCCGCCAGCTTCAGCGCATATTCAAACCGCGCAAAAGTCGCGACCAAGCTGCCCCATTCATTCTTGAACAGCAGCTTAATCCCCGCCCGATAATTGGTATCCACCGCCATGACAGCCCCCGTGCAAAACAGCCCGCAGATACGCAGGATTTGCGGGGGGAGTCTAGTTGGTGCGATAGTGCGAAAGAGGTTGCTTGCCAAGGCCAAGTCAATTTGCCAAACCTGATCAAAGAGTCACTTTGGGATGATTTCAAATGTTAAACTCTATGACATTCCTACTCGCTTCTGCACTCGGCGCGTTGTGGACCATGCCACTATCTGCTGGGATTTGTGATTATCGTCTCAGTAAGTTGATCGGGTCTATCGGCTCATCTGGGGCCGTCGCCACCACCGCTGCGGTTGCTGTATCGGATGTTGGGATGAAGGCCGCAGGCTTCTATTTAATCACAAACGCAACAACCGGGGCGACCATGATTGGCTCAACCGCCGCAGGGGTTTCAGGTGCTGGAACTGTTGGTATCATAGGCGGCACAGCTGGCGTCCTTGGAACTGCCGCATCTATTGTGACGGCTCCAGTAACGATCGTAGTTGCTGGCGTCACAGCATTGGCTACCTTGGGCGTTGAAGGTGGATGCTACTTTGCAGACGAGCGGATAACTGACCCAAAGCAAATTTATGACCTTCTGACCCAGCTGGTTTCGTCAGGTAGTCCAACAGATTTGGGTATCGTAATGGGTGAACTCGATGAGCCTTGGTTTTGGCGCAAGAATGATGCAGGCGAAATCGAAGCATTCGCGCTCTCAAATCTATACATCGTGAACGGCACGCTGATGAATCGTGATTGGTTTACGAATACAAAGGTAGGGGACATTGCTGTCGTGATGGCTCCCATCCAGTAAGTGCGTTTTGCAATGTTGTGATCTTGCTATGCACGAGGCATCCCTCTATACGCCCGCAATGCCCCACCTATCGGCATAAGAATCATGAAACAGCCGCGTTGCCCTACCCGTCGCAGGTAGGAGCTTTCCGGCATAGGAGTATGCGACATGAAATTGAATGAACTGCACGACAATCCCGGTGCAACAAAGAAGCAAAAGCGCGTGGCACGTGGTCCGGGTTCGGGCTCGGGTAAAACCGCTGGCCGTGGTATCAAGGGTCAGAAATCGCGTTCGGGCGTCGCTATTGGTGGCTACGAAGGCGGCCAGATGCCTCTGTATCGCCGTCTGCCAAAGCGCGGCTTCAACAAGCCGAACCAGGATCGCTTTGCGGTGATCAACCTCGGCCTGATCGAGAAATTCATCGGTCTGGGCAAACTCGACGCGAAAGTCGAGATCACCGAGGATATGCTGGTTGACGCTGGCCTGACCGGTCACAAGCGCGACGGTATCCGCATCCTGAACAAGGGTTCGATCACCACTGCGGTCAAACTGAACGTCACCGGGGCATCCGCAGCCGCTGTTGAAGCTGTTGCAGCCGCTGGCGGCACCCTGACCGTGGCGCCGACCCTGGAAGCTTTCACCAAAGCGGTCCGTAAAGCATAACTAACGCCTTGTGAGCGGTTGCTAGACCGCTTACATCGGCTTATGTTTCCCGCGCCGCCGACCGGAAACGGTTTGGCGGCGCTTCCCATATCGGGCTTACGCAGAAAGAACTGGGCATGGCTTCAGCTGCCGAACAGATGGCCGCGAACCTCAGCTGGGGTACGCTGGGCAAGGCGACGGATCTCCGTAGCCGCATTTTCTTCACCATTGGCCTTTTGATGGTCTACCGACTTGGCACCTATGTGCCGGTTCCGGGGATCGACGGCACAGCGTTGCGCAACTTCATGGAAGAAGCAGGGCAGGGCATCGGCGGCATGCTGTCGATGTTCACCGGCGGCGCAATCACCCGGATGGGCATCTTCGCGCTTGGCATCATGCCGTATATCTCGGCCTCGATCATCATTCAGCTTCTGGCCTCGATGATCCCGGCGCTGGAGCAGATGAAGAAAGAAGGCGACGCGGGCCGCAAGAAGATGAACCAGTGGACGCGCTACGGCACCGTCGCTCTGGCCGTCCTGCAAGGCTTTGGTATCGCCAAATCTATTGAGGCAGGCGGGCTGGCGCACAGCCCCGGCATGTATTTCGTGGTCTCTTGTGTGATCACCCTTGTAGCGGGCACCATGTTCCTGATGTGGCTGGGTGAGCAGATCACCGCACGCGGCATCGGCAACGGCACCTCGCTGATCATCTTCACTGGCATCGTCGCGGAAATTCCGCATGCTTTGGCGCAGTTCTTCAGCCAGGGCCGTGCGGGCGTGATCTCGACCCCGATCATTCTGGGTGTGCTGGTGATGGTCGTCGCGGTGATCGCCTTCGTGGTGTTCATGGAGCGCGCGCTGCGCAAGATCCACATCCAGTATCCCCGCCGTCAGGTCGGCATGAAGGTGTATGACGGCGGCTCGTCGCATTTGCCGATCAAGGTAAACCCGGCGGGCGTGATCCCGGCGATCTTCGCCTCGTCGCTCTTGCTGCTGCCAACCACCATCGCCGCCTTCTCGGGCGCCAACACCGGCCCGGTGATGTCGACGATTCTGGCCTATTTCGGTCATGGCCAGCCGCTCTATCTGGTGTTCTTCGTCAGCATGATCGTGTTCTTCGCCTATTTCTACACGGCGAACGTGGCGTTCAAGACCGATGAGGTTGCCGACAACCTGAAAAACCAGAACGGCTTTATTCCGGGCATCCGTCCTGGCAAGAAGACCGAGGAATATCTTGATTACGTCGTCAACCGTATCCTCGTGCTGGGTGCTGCCTACCTCGCCGCCGTCTGCTTGCTGCCCGAGATCCTGATCAGCCAGTTCTCGATTCCGTTCTACTTCGGTGGCACCTCGGTGCTGATCGTGGTCTCGGTGACGATGGACACGATCAACCAGATCCAGTCGCATTTGCTGGCGCATCAATACGAAGGTCTGATCGAGAAGTCGCAGCTGCGCGGCAAGAAACGCACCACCGCAAACCGTCCGCCCGCGCGGCGCTAAGCGGGCTGCACCCATAGGCCCGGCGCATCCCACGCCGGGCTTTTTTTTGTCAAAGAAAGGCGTCTCATGGCAAACATCATCCTCCTCGGCCCGCCCGGTGCTGGCAAAGGCACCCAAGCCAAACGCTTGGTGGATGAACGTGCCATGGTGCAGCTGTCGACCGGTGACATGCTGCGCGAGGCCAAAACCTCGGGCACCGAGATGGGTCGCCGCGTCGCTGAAGTGATGGACAAGGGCCAGCTTGTCACCGACGAGATCGTCATTGGCCTGATCGAAGAAAAGCTGACCGGCGCACAGGGCGGCGGCTTCATTTTTGACGGCTTCCCCCGCACCCTGCCGCAAGCCGATGCCCTGAGCGCGCTGCTGGCCCGCAAGGGGCAGGCTCTGGATGCGGTGATCGAGATGCAGGTGGATGATGATGCCCTCGTGGCGCGCATCACCGGCCGTTACACCTGTGGCAATTGTGGTGAGGTCTACCACGACCAGACCCGGCCCTCGAAGGTTGCAGGCACCTGCGATGCCTGCGGCAGCCATGATCTGCGCCGCCGCGCCGACGACAACGAACTCGCGTTGAAGACCCGGCTGATGGAATATTACAAAAAGACCTCGCCGCTGATCGGCTACTATTATGCCAAGGGTGAGCTGTCGACGGTCAACGGTCTGGCAGAAATGGACGCGGTCGCCGCCGAGATCGCCAAAGTTCTTGACAAAACGTAATTAGGTCGTCCGCTGCCCTTGACGATATGGTCAAAAGCCCATAAAGCACGGCGTCCCGCAGCGGAATCGCTTGCGGGATTCCTTATTTGATAGGGATTCGAATCGCCCTCCGGCTTCAGGCTCGGGGCGGTGTTGTGAAAAAAGGTTCTGGCACTACGGAACCGCAACCATGAAGGAATACACGTTTGGCACGTATTGCTGGCGTTAACATCCCGACCGCGAAACGGGTTCCGATCGCGCTCACCTACATCACCGGCGTTGGTCCCGCGATTGCAGAGCAAATCTGCGCCGCTGTGAACATCGACCGCGCACGTCGTATCAACCAGCTTTCGGATGCCGAAGTGCTGGCGATCCGCGAATACATCGATGCGAACGTCACCGTGGAAGGCGACCTGCGTCGCGAAACCTCGATGAACATCAAGCGTCTGATGGATCTCGGCTGCTACCGTGGCCTGCGTCATCGTAAGGGCCTGCCGGTCCGCGGTCAGCGCACCCACACCAACGCTCGCACCCGCAAGGGCCCCGCAAAAGCCATCGCTGGCAAGAAGAAATAAGGGGTAGGGCATTATGGCACGCGATACAAAAACATCCCGCACGAAGAAAAAAGAACGCAAGAACATCGCCGCTGGCGTGGTTCATGTGAACTCTTCGTTCAACAACACCAAAATCCTGATCTCCGACGTTCAGGGCAACGCGATTTCCTGGTCGTCCTCGGGCACCATGGGCTTCAAAGGCTCGCGGAAATCCACGCCCTACGCCGCTCAGATGGCCGCAGAAGATGCAGCCCGCAAAGCACAAGAGCACGGCATGAAGACTGTTGAAGTCGAAGTGCAAGGCCCCGGTTCGGGCCGTGAATCCGCTCTGCGCGCTCTGGCTGCTGTTGGCCTGAACGTGACGTCGATCCGTGATGTGACGCCGCTTGCGCACAACGGTTGCCGTCCGCCGAAGCGCCGTCGCGTCTAAGGCATCACTATTGGTCGGGTCGTGCGATGTCTGCACGGCCCGATTTCTGCATTTCTGAACCTCGGGCGTCCGCTGCTTAGGACATGAGCAGAAGACAAGTATGGAGGCGGTCACATGATCCACAAAAATTGGCTTGAACTGATTAAACCGACGCAGCTGGTCGTGAAGCCGGGGGCCGATGCACAACGCACCGCAACCGTTTTCGCTGAACCGCTGGAGCGCGGCTTTGGCCTGACCCTTGGCAACGCGCTGCGCCGCGTGCTGATGTCGTCGCTGCAAGGTGGCGCGATCACCTCGGTGCAGATCGACAACGTGCTGCATGAGTTTTCCAGCGTTGCTGGTGTGCGTGAAGACGTCACCGACATCGTGCTGAACCTGAAAGGCGTTTCGATCAAGATGGATGTGGATGGGCCGAAGCGCCTGTCGATCTCCGCCAAAGGTCCGGGCGTTGTCACCGCTGGCGACATCTCGGAAACCAACGGCATCGAAATCCTGAACAAAGACCACGTCATCTGCCACCTCGATGACGGCGCGGATGTGTTCATGGAACTCACCGTGAACACCGGCAAAGGCTATGTTGCCGCTGACAAGAACCGCCCGGAAGATGCGCCGATCGGCCTGATCCCGATCGACGCGATCTATTCGCCGGTCAAAAAAGTGTCCTACGAAGTCACCCCGACCCGCGAAGGTCAGGTGCTGGACTATGACAAGCTGACGATGAAAATCGAAACCGATGGCTCCCTGACCCCGGAAGACGCTGTGGCCTATGCCGCGCGCATTCTGCAAGATCAGCTGGCTGTGTTCGTCAACTTCGACGAGCCGGAAGCTGCTGGCAAAGGCGTCGAAGATGCTGGCCTTGAATTCAACCCGCTGCTGCTGAAGAAAGTGGACGAGTTGGAATTGTCGGTGCGTTCGGCAAACTGCCTGAAGAACGACAACATCGTCTATATCGGCGATCTGATCCAGAAAACCGAAGCAGAAATGCTGCGCACCCCGAACTTCGGCCGCAAGTCCTTGAACGAAATCAAGGAAGTGCTGTCGGGCATGGGTTTGCATCTGGGCATGGAAGTCGAAGACTGGCCGCCGGAAAACATCGAAGATCTGGCCAAGCGTTTCGAAGACCAGTTCTAAGAATAGGGGCGGGGGCAACTCCGCCCAACTACAAATGCCCGCATTGGCGGGGAAAACATGGGCAACAACGCCCCAAGGTGAGCGGGACCAATCGTAGGCCCTGCCGGACAAAGTAAAACACGCGAATAGGAGATTCCAATGCGTCACGCCAATGGTTACCGCAAGCTTAACCGCACCCATGAACACCGCAAAGCGATGTTCGCCAACATGGCAGGCTCGCTGATCGAGCACGAGCAGATCAAGACCACCCTGCCGAAAGCCAAAGAACTGCGCCCGATCATCGAAAAGCTGATCACCCTTGCCAAGCGCGGCGATCTGCACGCCCGTCGTCAGGCGCATTCGCAGCTGAAGCAAGACATCCACACCGCGCGCCTGTTCGAAATCCTCGGCCCGCGCTACCAGGATCGTCAGGGCGGTTACGTCCGCGTTCTGAAAGCCGGCTTCCGTTATGGTGACATGGCTCCGATGGCGATCATCGAATTTGTCGACCGTGACCCGAACGCCAAAGGTGCAGCAGACCACGCCCGCACCGCCGCCGAGGACGCGTTCGAGGCGTAAGCCCACCGCGCAGTTCGTATCAGAAAACCCGCCCTAACCGGCGGGTTTTTTCATATCTAGCAAGACCGAAGCCAGCCTTAAGCCAGCAGTTGACGCAGCGTTAACCGCGATAGCGGCAGCCGATTGCCACTCGACACTTTCGTTCGCAACGGTTCTGCTGATTGATAGATTATTGGAAATAGCGTGTTGCTTATCCGAGTATAGTAGCCACTCTCCGAACTGCCTAAAGTTGTAATTGAATCGAGAGATCGAAGAAACATGTCAGTAAAGCTAGGTATAGATGTCGAGTTACACCAACTTTCGCTTATGGCTCCCGCCGGCTACTTTGTCGGGCTCCATATCCGTTTCACAGCGCCCTTGTTCACCTTCCAGACCTATGACCAGCGCTGGCTCGACTACTATACCGAAAAAGGCTACGTCCTGCGCGATCCAATGGTAGCTTGGGGCTTCAGTGCCACCGGCACCATCCGTTGGAGCGATAGCGCCCTGCCAGACCCGTTTGGCCTGTTCAAAGAAGCCGCAAAATACGGCCTGAACTATGGCGCCACAGTTGCCTGTGGCCCGGTCAAATCACGATCCATCGCCTCGTTTGCGCGCGCTGATCGCGAATTCGAGGATCATGAAATTGCAGCCATTGCCAGCATTGTGCACCGGCTGCATGACGTGACAGAGCCGCCTGAAGAGCTGACCAAAGCTCAGATCGAGGCTCTGCGCTGTATCGCTGGGGGGGACCGGTTTACTGCCGCTGCGGCGAAACTGGGCATTTCAGAAAGCGCACTCAAAGCGCGTGTGACATCGGCGCGCGTGCGTCTGATGGCGCGCACCACAGCCGAAGCCATTCAACGTGCAAAGGATTATCGGCTGATCTGAAAACCCCCTCCGCGATGTTCTGACTGCCATCTGAACATAACGGAGACCACCATGCTCACCACCACGCTTTCTTTTGCCAATCTCCATAATCATGGAGAGCTGTTCGCGAACATGCTTCGCGCGCGGCGTGAATTGTTCATCGTCCATAACAAATGGGATCTGCCCGAGGCTTTGGGGATGGAATACGATCAATACGACACCCCAGCCAGCCGCTGGGTTGTCGTGCATGATGATCAGGGCCGGGTTCTGGCGGGCAACCGTCTGACGCCGACCACTGCGAAATGCGGCATCTATTCCTACATGATCCGCGACGCGCAACGCGGTCTGCTCGATACCATCCCGGCGCATCTTTTGACCGATGAAGCGCCCGTGGGCGATCACATCTGGGAATCGAGCCGCCTGTTCGTCGCCCATGACGTGCCCTCCTCGATCCGCCGCCGCGTCCACGCCCAGCTGATCGCGCAGCTTGGCGACACTGTGCGCAGCCTCGGCGCCACGCATTGCCTGACCCTGCTCGCCGCCACCTGGCCACGTTGGGCCGACCGTGTGGGTGTGAAGATGAAGGCGATGGGCCCGGTGATGGAGATCGACGCCATCGACAACCAAGTGGTCGAGATGGATTTCAGCCTGACCAAACACTGAACGCAGGGCAAATCTGCGGCGGCCTATGGGGAGCAGGGCCGCCCGCAGACCCGCTATGCAAAGCAGTAGGGCAGGCGGAAGCAGCGAGGAAGCTGATCCGGTGCGGCGAGATGTGATGACTCGTGGCGGTGGCCTAGGTCAGCTATGTGGTGCGAACCTGCTGTTCGTAAGCTGAGTGCAGTTCGGCTAGACAGAAATTTCATACTCATCGCACCAATCACATGCGAGGTGAGGCATGCAGCTTCTCAGATTATCGAACTCAGATTTTGGGGCAAATCTCGCACAACGCAAAACGCTCAAACGGGGGAGGTGAGTGAGATAAGAAAGAACTTTATCGTCCAATGAAACCGACGACATATAAAGTTCTTCCAGACTCATCAGTCTTGCAAGAGGCGCAAGACTTTCTACTCGTTGGGTTTTATACATGCAACCTTCGATACCAAGGCGCAGGATGTGTTTTAGGCTTCCCAGGAAATCCAGCGCGTGGAGATGTTTTGCATTTTCGATGTACAGAGCGTTGAGATTCGGAAGATCTAGGACGGCCTCAAAGTTGGTGATTTCTGATACATCTCGCAGGCGAAGAGTCCGCAAATTTTTTAACCGCGAAATAGGACTTAAATCGCCAGCAGATACACCTTCCAGTTTTAGTTCAGCCAAACCTTCCAGTTCCGATAGCTCGTCTAGAAACGCTTGATTAACCATTCTAGCGCCCAAACGCTCGATCTGTTTAAGTTTACCTATACCCTGATGAGATTTTCGTTCCCGATAGAACAACACGGTTGACGATTCTTCGCTAAGATCACTTACGCGTGTCACATAGCGGTCGTGACCTTCCCAAAGAAAACCATCTTTCGACACTCTGCGGCCTCCTGCCTTCGTATAGGAAGCTTGAAGGATCGCTACTTGTAGTCAAGGTCTGCTATAGCCTCAAAACAATAGTTCCCGAATCCGCAGCTCATGGGCAAGTTCCCCCACCCCAACTGCCAAACCGCAATCCGCCTTCCCCCGCCAGCAAAGCCCGCGTAAACTCCCCGCATGTCAGATCTTTTCGACACCCCCGGAAAAACCGTGCCAGAGGCCCCGCGCCCCTTGGCCGACCGTTTGCGCCCACGCACGCTCTCCGAGGTGATCGGGCAGGGTCATGTCCTCGGCCCCGACGGCCCGCTCGGCGCAATGATCGCCGCCCATAGCCTGTCGTCGCTGATCCTCTGGGGCCCGCCTGGCGTTGGCAAAACCACCATCGCCCGGCTTCTTGCACATGAGTCCGACCTCGCCTTTGTGCAGATCTCGGCGATTTTCACCGGTGTGCCTGATCTGCGCAAAGTGTTCGAATCCGCCAAGATCCGCCGCCAAAACGGCCAAGGCACCCTGCTGTTTGTTGATGAAATCCATCGCTTCAACAAAGCCCAGCAAGACGGCTTCCTACCTTACATGGAAGACGGCACCATCCTTCTGGTCGGCGCCACCACCGAAAACCCCAGTTTTGAGCTGAACGCTGCTCTGCTCTCCCGCGCCCAAGTCATCATCCTCGAACGCCTCAACCTGATTGACCTCGAACTCCTCGCCCAACGCGCCGAGAAAGACCTGAACCGCGCACTCCCCCTCACCGGAGACGCCCGCGAAGCGATCATCGAGATGGCCGACGGCGATGGCCGCGCGCTGCTGAACCTGATCGAACAAGTTACAGCGTGGAAAATTGACAAACCGCTCACCCGCGACCAGCTTTCCACCCGCCTGATGCGCCGTGCGAGCAAATACGACAAATCCGGCGAAGAGCATTACAACCTGATCTCGGCCCTGCACAAATCGGTGCGCGGCTCAGACCCCGACGCCGCCCTCTACTGGTTCGCCCGCATGTTGGAAGGCGGCGAAGACCCGCGCTTTCTCGCCCGCCGCATCACCCGCATGGCTGTCGAAGACATCGGCCTTGCCGACCCGCAAGCCCAGCAGATCTGCCTCGAATCCTGGAACACCTACGAGCGCCTCGGCTCCCCCGAGGGCGAACTGGCGCTGGCGCAAGCCCTTGTCTACATCGCCCTCGCGCCCAAATCCAACGCGGTGTACATCGCCTACAAAGCCGCTCGCGCGGCCGCCCGTGAAACCGGCAGCCAACCCCCTCCTCTTCACATAAGAAACGCCCCCACCAAACTGATGAAAGAAATCGGCTACGGCGCGGGCTATTCCTATGATCACGATGCCGAAGACAGTTTCTCGGGGCAAAACTATTTCCCCGACGATATGAAACGCCCGATCTACTACAATCCGCCCGAACGCGGCTTTGAACGTGAGCTGAAAAAACGCATCGACTATTTCGTCAAACTCCGCGCCAAACGCAACGACGGCTAGCCATTTCATCTTGGCCTAAATACTCTGCGCTGAGCGTCCTTCCCCAACACCACTCCCACCCAGCGCAGTATTGAAACCCAGCAATCCCCCAAGCCCCGTTGACAAATCCCCCGCCTGCGCCCAAGGAAACCTGATGTTTACCACGCTCTCCCAAGTCGCCCTCGGCGGCGCGATTGGCGCATCGTTGCGCTATCTCTCGAATGTCAGCGCGATGCGCCTGTTCGGGCCGGGGTTCCCCTACGCCACTTTGTTCGTCAACGTGCTGGGGTCCTTCGTCATGGGGCTACTGGTCGTTGTCCTTGCGCTCAAAGGCGGCACCCGCTTTGCCCCCTTCCTGATGACCGGAATCCTTGGCGGCTTCACTACCTTCTCTGCCTTCTCGCTCGACAGTTTCACCTTGTGGGAACGCGGCGAAATCCTCACCGCGCTGGCCTATATTGCGGCCAGCATCATCCTTTCCCTCGCGGCCCTCGCTGCCGGAATTTACCTAGCACGTGGAGCCCTCGCATGAGCGACGTTCAACTGATCACGGTTACCGAAGACGAAGGCGAACAGCGCCTGGACCGCTGGTTCAAAAAGCGCTTTCCGCAAGTCACCCAAGGCCATGTCGAAAAGATGTGCCGCACCGGCCAGGTCCGCGTGGACTCCAGCCGCTGCAAGGCGTCCGATCACATCGCCCCCGGCCAGACCATCCGCATCCCGCCGTTGCCGGATGCCGCAGCCCCGGTCGCCCGCCGCGCTGGCAGCTATTCCGCGGCCGATGAGAAGATGATCCAGAACGCGGTGCTCTGGAAGGATGAGCATATCATCATCCTCAACAAGCCCCCCGGCCTGCCCTCGCAAGGTGGCTCCGGTCAAGGTGATCGCCATGTCGATGGCCTGACCGAAGCGCTGAAATTCGGCTACAAAGACCGTCCCAAGCTGGTGCACCGTCTGGATAAAGACACCTCGGGCCTGTTGATGCTGGCGCGCACCGACCGCGTCGCGCGCGCCCTCAGTGAAGCCTTGCGCCACCGCCTGACCCGCAAGATCTATTGGGCCGCCGTCGCAGGTGTGCCGCATCCGCGCAAAGGTTCGATCAAATACGGGCTGCAAAAATCCGGCGGCGGTCGTCACGGCGACGAAAAGATGATCTGCATCCATCCCGCCAAAATGGCGGAACATCCCGACGCCAAACGCGCGCAGACCGATTATTTCACCCTGTGGTTCTTGGGTTCCCGCCTGTCATGGATGGCGCTGGAACCCGTCACCGGACGCACCCACCAACTCCGCGCGCATATGGCGGAAATGGGTCATCCGATCTTGGGTGATAGCAAATATGGTCCCACCGGCACCGAGAATATGGGCGATGGCTGGGGTGCCAGCATCGGCGGCGACATCAGCCGCAAGCTGCACCTGCATGCCCGTATGCTGACCATCGAGCATCCGATCCTGAAGAAAATGATGACCTTCACAGCCCCCTTGCCCGAACATATGGCCCGCACCTGGAAAACCCTCGACTGGGGCGAAAACGATGTGCCAGCCGATCCGTTCGGGGGCAGTGAATGAGCGCTTGGACGGCAAAACGCTTCTGGAAACAAGCCATTGCTGAGCCGTGTCCGGGTGGTTTCACCGTAACCCTTGATGGTCGCGCGGTGAAAACTCCCGCCAAACGCCTGCTGGTTCTGCCCACGATGGCGATGGCCGAGGTGATCGCCGCCGAATGGGATGCGCAGCAAGGCCGCGTGCGTCCTGAAACCATGCCGGCCACCCGCGCGGCCAATTCTGCCATCGACAATGTGGCGATCCAGTTTGCCGAAGTGGCGGGTGATCTTGCGCGTTATGGCGAAACCGATCTGCTCTGCTACCGCGCCACCGGTCCGCAAGAATTGATCGACCGTCAGGCCGACGCGTGGGATCCGCTGCTGGCATGGTGCGCCGCTGCCCTGCGCGCGCCCTTGATCGCCACCGCAGGGGTGATGCACATCCGCCAGTCGGAAACCTCCATCGCCAAGCTCAGCGCGCAGGTCCACGCCTTCACCCCGTTCCAACTGGCCGCCGTGCATGATCTGATTGCGATTTCCGGCTCGCTTGTGCTTGCCTTGGCGGTCACGCGCGGCAGACTTTCGGTCGATGAGGCATGGTCTTTAAGCCGAATCGACGAGACTTGGCAGAACGAACTCTGGGGCGTTGATGAAGATGCCGCCGTGTTAGAATCGCTTAAACGGCAGGCACTGCGCGAGGCGGCACGATTCTTCGCATTGTGCGGGTAACAATCTTCTCCCATCTTGCCCCATCTTTGCGCATTCTGTCTGCCTGACCGCCCCAAAGCGTTATGATAGCGGTAATATCCGTTATATTGGCAGTTTTGCTTGACCGATTGCACAGCTATGTCCGAGTATCACTGACACTGGCGGCGCTTGTCGTCACTCGGGAGAGCACCTGCAGCCTGTGCAGGGCATATAACCTTCGCCCGAAAAACGGGCGGAAACAGCAAGAGGTAAGAATGAAAAAATCCGTATTCTTCGGCGCACTCGCGGCCACCACCGTTCTGGCAGGCTCGGCATTTGCCGCGACGCTTGACGACGTGAAAGCCCGTGGCGAGCTGATCTGCGGCGTGAACGTCGGTCTGACCGGCTTCGGCGCTCCGGATGCAACTGGCGCTTACGTCGGTTTCGACGTTGATCTGTGCAAAGCTGTTGCTGCTGCCGTTCTGGGCGATGCTGCCAAAGTTAAATACGTCCCCACCACCGGCGAAACCCGCTTCACCGCGCTGGCTTCTGGCGAAGTCGACGTGCTGATCCGCAACTCGACCTGGACCTTCTCGCGCGACACCGACCTCAAGTTCGATTTCGTCGCGGTGAACTACTATGATGGCCAAGGCTTCATGGTGAAAAAAGAGCTGGGCGTGTCCTCGGCGAAAGAACTCGATGGCGCCACCGTCTGTATCCAGACCGGCACCACGACCGAGTTGAACTTGGCTGACTTCTTCAAGTCCAACAACATCTCCTACACCCCGGTTACCGTGGGCGACGATTCGGAAGCTCTGCGTCAGTATGATGCCGGCGCTTGCGATGCCTACACCACGGACGCATCTGGCCTTGCCGCCAGCCGCGCTTCGTTGGCAAACCCGGCTGACAACATCATCCTGCCCGAGATCATCTCGAAAGAGCCGCTCGGTCCGGTCGTGCGTCACGGCGACAACAACTGGGGCGATATCGTCCGTTGGACCTATTACGCGCTGCTGACCGCAGAAGAAAAAGGCGTCACCAAAGCCAACATCGACCAGGTGGCAAGCTCGACCAACGACCCGGAAGTCAAGCGCCTGCTTGGCCTTGAAGGTGACATGGGCGCGATGATGGGCCTCGACAAAGACTGGAGCAAGCGCGCAATCGCCGTTTCCGGCAACTATGGCGAGATCTTTGAAGCTCACATCGGCACCTCGACCCCGATCGGTCTGGCACGCGGCCTGAACGCGCTGTGGACTCAGGGCGGCCTGCAATACGCACCGCCGATCCGCTAATCGGCACGACGCGGGCGCGGTGAAAATCGCGCCCGTTCTCTTACAAGATCACTTCATCTTGATCCGGCACATCACCTGACCGTAGGGGGAACCGCCCCCGAAACGACCGGCACAAGTCCGGCAACGGCAGGGCAGGGGGAACACATATGACGCTCGCGACCGAGCCGCCGAAAGCAAACTTTCGGCTGGGCATGCTTATATACGACACGCGCTACCGCAGTTACACCATTCAGATCATCGTTCTGATCCTGTTCCTGATGGGGGTGGCCTGGCTGGCCAACAACACCATCGAGAACCTTGCGGCCAAAGACAAAGACATCAACTTTGGCTTCCTGTGGAACCGCGCCGGCTATGACATTGATCAGCAGCTGATCAGTTACACCAACGATTCCACCCATTTCCGTGCGCTTTTGGTCGGCCTGTGCAACACGCTGGTCGTGGCCTTTGTCGGTTGCTTTCTGGCGACCATCCTTGGCGTGATCATCGGCGTGCTGCGGCTGTCGAAGAACTGGCTCGTCTCGCGCCTGATGACGGTCTACATCGAGATTTTCCGCAACGTGCCCCTGCTGCTGTGGATCATCCTTGTGTTCGTGGTGTTTTCCGAAACCCAACCGGCACCGAAAGACTTCCGCATCACCGATGAGATGGCCGCCGCCGGACAAGAGCCCGCTGCCTCGATGATCCTGTTTGACTCGGTTGCAATCACCAACCGGGGCACCAACGTGCCGATGCCGCTGCTTGACCGCCCGCTGCCCCGTCTCGAATTTGGCGCGGTTTCGGTGAACCTCTCGGCTTGGGCCGTCATCGGCGTGATCATCGCCTCGTTTCTGGCCAATCGCGCCCTGCTGCGCCGCACCAAGGCCGTGCAGGAAGCCACAGGCATCCGGCCCACAACATGGTGGAAAAGCCTGCTGATCCTGTTCGTGCCCACCATCGCGCTGTTGCTGGCGATGGGCTTCCATCTGGATTATCCCACCCTGCAAGGCTTCAACTTCCGCGGCGGCCTCAATATCGCCCACTCCTTTACCGCCCTCACCGCTGCGCTGACGCTGTATTACGCGGCTGTGATCGCAGAAACCGTGCGGGCGGGCATTCAGGCGATCAGCCGGGGCCAATCCGAAGCCTCTGCGGCGCTTGGCCTGCGGCCCGGTCGCACGATGAATCTGGTGATCCTGCCGCAAGCTTTGCGGGTGATCATCCCGCCGCTGATCTCGCAATATCTGTCGCTGACCAAGGACACCTCGTTGGGGATCGCCGTCAGTTACCTTGATTTGCGCGGCACTTTGGGTGGCATCACCCTGAACCAAACCGGACGCGAGCTAGAGTGTATGACCCTGATGATGCTGATCTATCTGATCATCAGCCTGATCATCTCCACGGTGATGAACATCTACAACGCCTCTGTCAAACTGAAGGAGCGTTAAGATGTCCGTCTCTTACATCCGCAAAGACATCCTCGCCCCGCAAGCCCCGCCGGTGTCGCAAAGCGGCGTGATCCGCTGGGTGCGTGAGAACCTGCTGTCTGGCCCGTTCAACACCATCCTGACGCTGCTAGCGATTCTGGCGCTGTATCAACTGGTCGCGCTGTCCTGGCCCTGGCTGTCAAACGGCGTCTGGAGCGGGGCCAATTCGATGGCCGATTGCCGCGCCATCGTCGCCGCCAACTCTGGCCCCGATGCAACCGGGGCCTGCTGGGCGATGATCCGCGAGCGGTGGCCGCAGTTCATCTTCGGCTTCTACCCGCCAAGCCTGTGGTGGCGGCCGATCCTGACCTTTGGTCTGCTGTTCGTGGCCCTCGCCCCGGTGCTTTACGCCGACAACAAACGTGCGATGTCGACGCTTTGCGGTGTGGTTGGCCTGCTGATGGTGCTGTGCCTGATCGGCGCAGATGGCTTCTCCAGTCATACCGCCGTTGCGGTCGCCCTGATGGTGGCGCTGACCGCGATTGCCGCAACCAAACCGCGTCTCTTGCTGATCCTCACCCTGCTGTTCCCGTTCACGGCACTTTGGCTGCTGTGGGGCGGCTCGGTCTGGGGCCCGATCGTGGCGCTGCTGGGTTTCCTGGTCATGGCTATGGTCTATAGCCTCGTCGCGCCGAAACTCGGCACGGTGATGGGGGCGTCGACTGGCTTTATCGCCGCCTGTCTGTGGTGGCTGTTCCTGCAACCCTATGTCTCCGAGGCATGGCAAGCTCTGCTGCCGCTGGAGCTGATCTATGTAAGCTCTGACAAGTTCGGCGGCTTCCTGCTGGCCTTCGTCATCGGG
This sequence comes from Cypionkella sp., assembly GCF_034376685.1. Classification (GTDB taxonomy): domain Bacteria; phylum Pseudomonadota; class Alphaproteobacteria; order Rhodobacterales; family Rhodobacteraceae; genus Cypionkella. Next base: position 16,496 of record NZ_JAXMJJ010000004.1, on the reverse strand, counting down.
GTGTCCGCGATCTCGATCTCGTTGCCCTTGGGCATCCTGCTCGCGCTTGGTCGGCGCTCGGACATGTTCCTCGTCAAAACCCTCTCGGTCGGCTTCATCGAATTCGTCCGCGGTGTGCCCTTGATCACCATGCTGTTCACCGCCTCTTTGCTGCTGCAATACTTCCTGCCGCCGCAGACCAACTTCGATTTGATCCTGCGCGTCGTCATCCTCGTCACCATCTTCTCGGCGGCCTATAATGCCGAAGTGGTGCGGGGTGGTCTCGCGGCCCTGCCGCGTGGCCAATATGAAGCCGCCGATGCTTTGGGGCTGGATTACTGGCAGGCGCAACGGCTGATCATCATGCCGCAGGCGCTGAAAATCGCCATCCCCGGCATCGTGTCGACCTTCATCGGCCTGTTCAAAGACACAACCCTCGTGTCCTTCGTGGGCCTTGCTGACCCGCTGCGCGGCATCACCACCATCGTCCGCGCCGACATCAACTGGAAGGGCATCTACTGGGAGCCCTACATCTTCGTCGGCGCCATCTTCTTTATCGTCTGCTTCGGCATGTCCCGATACTCGATGTATCTGGAGAACAAGCTGAAGACCGATCACCGCTAAATCAAGGACTTACATCATGGCAGAACCCGCAATCGACCGCAGCAAGATGCAAATCTCGGATGAGGTGGCGATCCAGATCACCGGCATGAACAAGTGGTATGGCACCTTCCATGTGCTGCGCGACATCAACATGACGGTGAACAAGGGCGAGCGTATCGTCATCTGCGGCCCCTCAGGCTCGGGGAAATCCACCCTGATCCGCTGCATCAACCGTCTGGAAGAACACCAGCAGGGCCAGATCATCGTCGACGGCACCGAACTCACCTCCGACCTCAAGAACATCGACAAGGTGCGCTCGGAAGTCGGCATGGTGTTCCAGCACTTCAACCTGTTCCCGCATCTGACGATCCTCGAGAACCTGACCTTGGCCCCGATCTGGGTCCGCAAGGTGCCGAAGAAAGAGGCCGAAGAAACCGCAATGTACTTCCTCGGCAAGGTGAAAATCCCCGAGCAGGCGCATAAATACCCCGGCCAACTTTCCGGCGGCCAACAGCAGCGAGTCGCCATCGCCCGCTCGCTGTGCATGAAGCCGCGCATCAAGCTGTTCGACGAACCCACCTCTGCCCTCGACCCCGAGATGATCAAAGAGGTGCTCGACACCATGATCAGCCTCGCCGAAGAAGGCATGACCATGCTCTGCGTCACCCACGAAATGGGCTTCGCGCAGGCGGTGGCCAACCGGGTGATCTTCATGGACCAAGGCCAGATCGTCGAGCAAAACGAACCGCGCGAGTTCTTCAACAACCCGCAGTCGGACCGCACCAAACTGTTCCTCAGCCAGATCTTGGGGCATTAACACCACCCAACACAAACAAAAAGGCGCCCCTCCCTGGGCGCCTTTTTCGTTAACAAACCCTTACCGTTTCAAGCTAACGCATTGATCTCACGGTAATCCCTAAACGGTCCCAACGCGGGACCGCCCTAAACCACCATCTCACGCGGAATGACAAAATCCACCGTCACGCCCTTGCCCAGCTCAATCTGATCCCAAGCCGCCACCGCGAAATCAACCACCAAAGTAGCCCCCGTAGGATAGCGGCCAAACTCCGCATTCAGCGGTGCTGTCGCCACCAATCTCTCGGCAAATTCGGCGATCCCCGGATTGTGCCCGATCATCATCACCACGTCCGCCTGCGCGTGCTTCAACACCGCCAGCATCACGTCCACCCCGGCATGATACAGCGCCGGTTTCAGCTCCATCAGCGGCGTCGCAGGCAAAGCCGGCGCGATCCCCGACCATGTCTGCCGGGTCCGAACCGCATCCGAGCACAACACCTTCTGCGGCACATACCCGCGTGAGGCCAGCCACTGCCCCAGATCCGCCGCGGCCGCCTTCCCTCGCTCATTCAAGGGCCGGTCATGGTCCGGCGTCAAAGGGTCATCCCAAGCAGACTTGGCGTGGCGCGTCAAAATAAGGCGTTTCATGTGTGGAATGTTCCCATGTGATAAGCCGAGTGTTCCGCCAGTCTTGCATAGCCTTGTGATACCGGGCAAGCCCGTCGCACCGCACAACCGAAATTCATGCAATCCGCGCCGTCGGGCTGGTTCAAATAGGCGTGACAGGCGGGCACATCATAGCCCGTCCCATCCAGCGCGCCCACCGGACAGGCCTGCAAACAGGGCCGCGCGCAATCTTCACAAGGCGAGACGGCCACCGGCACCTCGACCCGCTGTTTCAACGCCAAAGCGCCGCGAAACGATACCATCAAACCCTGTTCCGCCTGCACCAGCAACCGCACCGGGCTGTCCCACACCCGCCCGGTGCGCAAAGCCCATTGATAAAATGGATGATAGGGCGCGCCGCCAAACGGAAACAGCGCCTTCGCCCTCAGATCACACGCTATCCGCCCAATCACTCGCCGCGACCAGCGGTCAATCGGGTCCGGCTTGCCATCTAACCATTCCGCCTGGCTTTTCACATGCGCCCAATACCCCGGTTCCGCAGGCCCCAGCAGCAGAACCGAGCGTGTCCCGGCAGGCAATCCCGCCTCGTCCTGACAGCAAAACCCACCCAGCACCGCAAGATGGTGCCGCGCCGCCATCGCCTCAATCTGCTTCAGCGAAACGGCAGCCATAGGCTCCACCCCAGCCGCGCGGGCTTTTCGTCCTGCCATTCCAGCCCCACCACCATGCCTTGATGCCCCGCCTCAGGTTGCGCCCGATAGGTGCCAAAAATCCTGTCCCAAACCGACAAGGCAAAGCCAAAATTGCTGTCATGCTCGGCGCGGATCACCGAATGATGCACCCGGTGCATATCCGGCGTCACGAAAACCAGCCGCACCACACGGTCCAGCCACACAGGCAACCGCAAGTTGGCATGGTTGAACAAAGCCGTGCCGTTCAGCAGAATCTCAAACAGCACCACCGCCACCGCCTGCGGTCCAAGTGCGTAGATCAGCCCGATTTTCAGCCCCATCGAGGCCAGAATCTCCACCGGATGAAACCGTAAGGCCGTGGTCACATCCATGTCGCGGTCGGCGTGGTGCATGCGGTGAAATCGCCAGAACAGGGGCACTTTATGGGTCAGCCAATGCTGCGCCCAGATCGCAAAATCCAACATCAGCAGAGCAATCAGCACCTCAGCCCACAGCGGCCAAGCCACCCGGTTCAGCACACCCCAACCCATTGACCAAGCATCCACCGCCGCCCCCACCGCCAAAAACGGCAGAGCCACCGCGAGCGCGCGCAGCGCCAGAGTGTTCAAAATCGTCATGGACAGATTGGTAAACCAGCGCCGCCCACGCCCCAGCACCCGGCGGCGTTTTGGCGCCAAAGCCTCCAGCCCGGCAAACAGCACAAACAGGCTCAGAAACACCGACACCCGCAGCATAAGTTCATACTTCATCCGAGCCTCCTGCTGCCAATCTAGCCGCTCGGATACTCAAAGCGAATTGCTCTTTTTGAAATACTCCCGCCGGAGGCTTCGGCGCTGGCCACAACAGCCTCCGGTGGGGATATTTAAGCCAATGTGAATAGCTTAGCGCTTCACCCGTGGTGTCACCCGCGGCACGGTCGAGCGAATTTGCGAACCCGCGCCATGATCGGTGAACAGTTCCAGCAGGCAGGCATTCGGAATCCGCCCGTCCAGAATCGTCACCGCCCGCGTGCCCGCTTCAATCGCCATCAGCGCGGTTTCGGTTTTCGGAATCATCCCACCCGAGATCACGCCATCCGCCGTCATCTGGCGGATTTCGTCCGGGGTGATCTGCGTCATCACCTCGCCAGCAGCGTTTTTCACCCCCGGCACATCGGTCAACAGCAGCAAGCGATCCGCCTGCAATGCGCCCGCAATCGCGCCCGCTGCGGTGTCGCCATTGACGTTGAACGTCTCATTATCGGCCATACCGGTCGCCACCGGGGCCACCACCGGGATGATGCCCGCATTGTACAAATCGCGCAAAACCTGCACGTTCATCTCGACTGGGCGGCCGACAAATCCCAGTTCTGGATCATCGGCGACGCAGACCATCAGGTCATCGTCCTTGCCGGAAATCCCCACCGCGCGCCCGCCCGCATCCATGATCGCCTGCACGATGCGCTTGTTGACCAGCCCGGACAGGATCATTTCAACCACCTGCACCGTCGCCTTGTCGGTCACCCGCTTGCCACGCACGAATTCCGATTTGATACCCAGCTTGGCCAGCATCTCATTGATCATCGGCCCGCCGCCATGCACCACAACCGGGTTCACGCCCACTTGCCGCATCAGCACCACATCGCGGGCGAATTCCGCCATCGCGGCATCGTCGCCCATCGCATTGCCGCCGAATTTCACCACCACCACAGCGCCCTCAAAGCGTTGCAGATAGGGCAGGGCCTCGGACAGCATCTTTGCGGTACTGATGGCATCGGTCATAGTCAGCGTCTGCTTTTGCATGAGGAAGACTCCAGGATTTTTTGCCTGATAGCCCCTTTGCGCCGCCCTGCCAAGCAAAGCTTTTGTGTCTGGGCAAAGCTTAAATTTCGGTAAATGGCCCTCGGCTAAGTGATTGAAATGATTTGAGCGGGCTTCTTGGCCACGCGTGGACACTCTTGCATTCGCGCCTCAATGCCCTAGCTTGGCCGCAGCCAAGGAGGCCACCATGCCCGAGCAGAAAACCCTCGTCCTGACCGGAGCCAGCCGGGGAATCGGCCATGCCACCGTCAAACGTTTCGGGGCCGAAGGCTGGCGGGTGCTGACCTGCTCGCGTCAGGCTTTTGACGCTCGCTGCCCCTGGCCGGGGGGCGAGGAAAACCACATCCAGATTGATCTCGCGGACCCCAACAAAACCATCGCCGCGATGGAGACAATCAAGGCCAAACTGAACGGAAAGCTGCACGCGCTGGTCAACAACGCCGGAATCTCCCCGAAAGGTGAGGGCGGCAAGCGGCTGAACACGCTGGAGACCGATCTGCGGACTTGGGGTCAGGTCTTCCACGTCAACTTCTTCGCCTCTGTGATCCTCGCCCGAGGCCTGCAAGCCGAACTCGCTGCCGCGAAAGGCTCGGTCGTGAACGTCACCTCGATTGCCGGCAGCCGGGTGCATCCCTTTGCCGGGGCCGCGTATTCCACCTCTAAAGCAGCACTTGCTGCCCTGACCCGCGAGATGGCGCATGATTTCGGCCCGCTCGGCGTGCGGGTGAACGCGATTGCACCGGGGGAAGTGGAAACCGCGATCCTGTCGCCCGGCACAGATAAAATCGTCGAACAACTGCCGATGCGCCGCCTTGGCCAGCCGAAAGAGGTCGCTGATGCGATCTGGTTCCTGTGTTCGGAACAATCGAGCTACATTTCTGGCACCGAGATTCAGATCAACGGTGGTCAGCACGTCTGAAACCGGAATTCGCGCGAATTCCGGGCACGATTTCTGCGCAGAAATCGCCTGCTAGACCAAGGTCGCGATAATCGCCCGCAGGGTTTCGATGCCATCGCCCTTTTCCGAACTGGTCACCACCAGCTCAGGATAGGCCGCCGGATGCTTGGCCAATGCGCCTTTGACCTGCTCGATGTTGGCATCGCGCTCCGCCGCAGAAACCTTGTCCATCTTGGTCATCACGACTTGAAACGTCACAGCCGAGCGGTCGAGCAGATCCATAATCTCCTCATCCACCGCTTTCACGCCATGCCGGGTGTCGATCAAAACAAACGCGCGGCGCAGGGTTTGCCGCCCCGCCAGATAGGCTTTCAGCAGCGCCTGCCATTTGGCGACAATCGGCTTCGGCGCCTCGGCATAGCCATAGCCGGGCAAATCGACGAGGAAACGGTTCATCTCGCCCAAGGCGAAATAGTTGATCTCTTGCGTCCGCCCCGGCGTGTTCGAGGCGCGGGCGAGGTTTTTGCGACCTGTCAGCGCGTTGATCAGGCTGGATTTACCGACGTTGGAACGGCCAGCAAAGCAAACCTCCAACCGATCCGGCTCGGGCAAGCCCGACATCGCGACCACGCCTTTGACGAAATCGACCGGGCCTGCAAACAGCAGGCGACCTGCCTCACGCGAGGAAAATTCCGGCTCGGGGGCCAAAGTGAATTGCAGGCTCGTCATGCCAATCTCCATTCATCGCCGACCGCAATCGGCCCGCTTTCCACAACAACACCATAGACGCCAAAATCCTGATGGCCGAAATGCTGGTTCAACGCTTGCAGCGTTGGCGCATTTGGTCGGCCAGTTTCAGGATCAACGGTGGTGGCGCTGCATCGTTCAATGCGTTCTTCAATCCGCAGCACCGCGCCGCCGATTGCCAGATGTTTGCCCACCCAGCCCAATTCGGCCCAAGGTGCCGCCCCGTCCAGCCAAAGATTGCCGCGCCACCGGTCTTTCGACAGCGCAATCCCCATCCGCGCGGACAGGTCCGCAAGCGAGGCGGTCGAAAGGATCGACAACGCTGGAAGTTGGGTATCGGTCATGCCGCGCCCCGCAGTGACAATCGCCATCGGCTGCGCACGCTCGGCTGGATTGAGCGGGGCGACCCATGCCAGAAAGCGCGGCAGATCGGCACGATCATCGGGGCGAAACGTGATCTCGCCACGTTCAGGATGGTGCAGGGTCACGGTGGCTGTGGCTTCATCCAGGCTGGAGGTGATCGCCATCAGGGCCGGGGCCTTCGCGCCACGCGCAAAGTTTACGCAGCGATTCCAACCGGGAACCAGCTTGGCCGCCTCATGCGCCACCGCCCAATGCCGATCCCACGCCATACACTCCCCCGCCAAAAGACGAACGGACGCGAGGGCCTCGCGTCCGTGTCCTTTGATGGGGTGGCGATAGATATCCGCCAACCGCCCGGTCATTTCTTGGCGACCTCAACGGCCTTCTTCTTAAAGCCCGATTTGATGTTGCCAAACAGATCTGGCTTGTGGCCGTGGCTGAGCATGATCAGATATTGCTGGGCGAAGGTGATGGTGTTGTTGGTGATCCAGTAAATCACCAGACCGCTGGCAAATCCGCCCAACATGAACATGAACACGAAGGGCATCCAGGCAAAGATCTGCTGCTGCACCGGATCGGCGGGTGCCGGGTTCAGTTTCTGTTGCAGCCACATCGTGATGCCCAGCAGGATCGGCAGCACACCGATGAAGATGGTGGCAAGCAGCGTGTGCGGTTCGGGTGAGCTCCAAGGCAGCAGGCCAAACAGGTTGTAGATCGACGAGGTGTCGGGTGCGGAAAGATCACGTATCCAGCCGAAGAATGGCGCTTGCCGCAATTCGATGGTGACGAAAATCACCTTATACAGCGAGAAGAAGATCGGGATCTGGATCAAGATCGGCAAACAGCCCGCCGCCGGATTGACCTTACGCTCTTTGTACAGCGCCATCATTTCCTTTTGCAGCTTTTGCTTGTCGTCACCGGCACGCTCTTTCAGCGCCTCCATCTCGGGCTGCAATTCCTTCATCCGCGCCATCGAGACATAGGATTTATAGGCCAGCGGCAGCACCAGAAGTTTCAGGATGAAGGTCAGGCCGATGATCGCAAGACCCATGTTGCCGATCAGCCCATGCAGCCAGTGCAGCACGGAGAAAATCGGTTTGGTCAGGAAGTAGAACCAGCCCCAGTCGATCGAGTCGATGAATCCGGGGATGCCCGCTTTGTCCTGATAGGCGCGAATGGCTTCCCATTCTTTGGCACCAGCGAACATCCGGGTCGTGGTTTCCATCGTCGCACCGGGGGCGACTGTCATCAGCGGCTGGCGCACTTCGGCCTGATAAATGTCAGAGCCGGGCAAATACTTCGCAACCGCCGTGTAGGGTTTACCCTGCTCGGGGACCAGAGTGGTCATCCAGTAGTGGTCGGTGAAGCCGATCCAGCCATCCTGCGTGGCCTCGGTCACTTCCGCCGGATAACCCTCACGTTCATTCGGCGTCATCGACGCGAACTTGGAGTAATTTAGTTCCTCAAGCCCACCATCTGTGCGGCGTACCAAACCTTCGTGCACGACATAGATGCCTTGCAACGCGGGCAAGCCCTGGCGGATGATCTGGCCGTAAGAATACAGGTTTGCCGCCGCAGATCCGGTGTTTTGCACTGAATCTGTCACGGTGAACATGAAATCCTCGTCCACGGCGATGGTGCGCAGGAACTTCAGGCCCTTGGGGTTTTCCCATTGCAATGTCACAGGCTTGCTTACGGAAAGGGTCCCGCCCGAAGCGATTTTCCACTCGGTGGCAGCGCCCGGCACATCCTCGGCAGTCAAGCCTGCACCCGGAGCCCAGCCGAATACCGCATAATACGGCGTGGTCTGGCCGACGGGCGACAGCAGTTTGACGGTGGGTGAATTCGGCTCAATCGTCTCGTGGTAGGTTTTCAGCGACAGATCATCAAAACGCCCGCCCAGCATCGAGATCGAGCCCGAGAGTTTCGGGGTGTCGATGGTCAGCCGCGGCGCTTCCGGCAAAGGCTCGGTAGAGGCCACGGTGCCTGCCGGCGCCGCAGCGGCCGGAGCCTCGGGCGTGGCGGCAACCGGGGTCAGCGGCGCTTGGGTTTCAGCTGGAAACCATTGCGGGAAAAGCATCGGGCCTGCGACGAACCAGCCAAGGATCACCAGAAAGCTGAGCACGGTTGCGAGGATGAGATTCTTGTTTTGATCGTCCATCGGGACAAGCACCATTCCTGTTCAGGGTCAGGCGTGGTTCAACGATAGGGTGCGGCAAAGGTCAAGCGGTTTTCCCCTGTTCGCGGCCCTTGGCACGGGGTTTGCCGCGCAATTTGCAGTGTGCGCGGCGATTATCCCCTAGCGGGCGCGTGAGCCGATCCGTGGAATCGCCCCTACCTTGGCGCGATGACGGGCGATCCACTCCATCGTTTCATCGACGGGCATCGGACGCGCGATGCCGAAGCCTTGCACATCTCCGCAACCTAATTGTGACAGCATGGCATGTTCCCCGGGGGTTTCCACGCCCTCGGCCAAAGTTTCCAGGCCCAGCCGCTCTGCCATCGACAGGATCGCAGCCACCATCTTTTGCTGCTCGCGGTCTTCATCAAGCCGGGTCACAAAGCTGCGGTCGATCTTGATGCGGCGCACAGCAAACCGTCGAATTGAGGTGATCGAGGCATGGCCGGTGCCAAAATCATCCAGATCAATGCCACACCCCAAAGCCGCTAGGGCCGCGATGTTCGAGACGATGATGTCGTTGTCGGTTTGGGCGACGACGTTTTCCAGCACTTCAATCGTCAGGCGGTTGGGCTGCAGATCAAAGCGATCCAGTTCCCATTTCAGCTTTTCCGCCAAGCGCGGGTTACGCAGTTCGGGGGACGAAAAATTCACCGCCACGGTCGGCACGTTCAGCCCGGCACGATCCCAGCGGGCAAGGGCGGAGAGGGCGTGATACAGGATCACTTCGCCCAAGCGCTCACTCAAGCCCGCGTCTTCGATCATTGGCAAGAATTCCGCGGGTGGAATCAAACCCTTGTCGGGATGATACCAGCGGGCCAATGCCTCAAACCCGGTGATCGCGCCGGTATGGGTGGAGATTTGCGGTTGAAAATGCGGGCGGATCTGACCCTCGTCCAACGCGATCTCCAGCTCTTCGCGCAGCGCGTCGCGGTCGGCGCGGGTGGCGGCCATATCTGCCGAATAGCTGCGAATGGCGCCGGGGCCGTGCCGCAGCGCGTCGTCTGCGGCGATCTGGGCGGCGTTCAACAGGCTGGCGCCGGTCGCTTCGGGCGCGCGGGTGCCCAGGCAGAAGCCAATCGAACACGTGGTGTAAATCCGCGTCGCGTTCAGGCTGATCGGTGCCGATAGTGCTGATTGCAGCCGGGCGGCCACCTGCACCACTGTTTCAAGATCCAGCCGTCGCACCGGGGCCAGCGCCACGGCAAAGCCGCCGCCTTCTAGCCGGGCCACGACGTCCCCCGAGCGCAACGAGGCGCAGATCCGTTCGGCAGAGCGTGCCAACACCTCGGTCTGTGCGGTGCGGCCATGTTGTTCGACAATCCGCTCTGCTAAGTCGAATTGCAGCACCAAGCAGGCGGTTGTGCGCCCGCTGATGTGTGATTCGCGCAAGGTATTGTCCAATGTGCCGACGATCTGCGCGCGCAGCGACAGGCCCTCAAGCACTTGGGGCTGATCAGGTGTGCCTTCCAATGGCTGCACGGCCCCAGATATCGCAAACAGCAGCGGTGCCCCCAGTGCCATCAGGATCAAATCCCGCTCACCGCCAAGCCAGAAGGCGGCGAGGGTGAGGGCTGGCAGGAACACGAAGGTCTCCGGCCTGCGCAGCAGCGCACCGATGCGAAAAAAACCTGTCGAAAGTGCGGTCAAGAAACGTGAAACCATCGGCCCGGCCCTGTATCTGATGCGGGGCAGCGCACCCCGATGGGGCCGAGACTAGGCAAACTGCATGATCGGAAGGTTAATCCTCATCCTGAAGTTGCAAAGCATTTTCTCTAATTGTTCTACTGTTTGTTAACCATCTGCGGCACAGGGACCAGCCTTCACCTAGCGCTTGGCGTCAAACTCGGGGTCAGCGCCGGGCACCGGATCATAGCCGTGACCGCCCCAAGGATGGCAGCGGCAAATGCGATGCACCATCAGATAACTGCCTCTGGCGGCGCCATGCCGCTCCAGCGCTTCCATCGCATAGGCCGAGCAGGTGGGTTGAAAGCGGCAGCCGTGACCGACCCAGGGCGACAGCACCAGCCGATAGGCGCGCACGGGCAGGGCCACAATGCGCGCCAGCGGGGTCATGGCCGTGCCTTGTGAACCGAAGTCAGTGCGAGCGCCAGATCAGCCAGCATATCTTTGTAATCGCGTGAGATTGTGGCCTCTGGCTTGGCAACCAGAACATAGTCCCAACCGGGCCGCGCCAGCTTTGGCAACACCTCGCGCGCCAACGCCCGCATCCGCCGTTTGGCACGGTTGCGGGCCACGGCGTTGCCAATCTTCTTTGAGGCCGTAAAGCCGATCCGCACCAGCGCGAGGTCGTCGCCACGCGCGCGCCCCTGCAGCAGAAAACTGCCCGTACCTTGCCTGCGCCCCTGTGCGGTGCGCAGATAGTCTGGGCGATTCTTCATCACCTCAAGACAAACGGAAACCGCCGGAGGCGCTTCGGACGCTTCGGCGGTTGGGCCAATGTCCGATACCTTCGGCGGTGTCATGGTCTACTCCTGTGTCCGACCCCGAAAGGTCAGCCAGAAATCAAGCCGACAGCTTCTTGCGGCCTTTGGCGCGGCGCGCTGCCAGCACAAGGCGGCCGCCTTTGGTTGCCATGCGAGCGCGGAAGCCGTGACGGCGGGCGCGAACAAGGTTCGACGGTTGAAAAGTGCGCTTCATCGCGGTCTCCATCAGACAGGCACGGCGAACCTTGAAGATTCGACGGCGTAAACTTGAAGCCCGGTCTTTAGGGGCGGATCATGGGTAAGTCAACGCGCAGGGTGCGAGAATTCTGCAACATTTGCCGATCTTGGCGCAGAAGTCGCGGCAAACTGTTACAAATCCGCGCCTTTAGATCGCCGATTTCCCAAACCTGATCAAGCTGGCGTGAGACCGCTGGTGCCCGCGGACCGTTCCGCTCATCTTGGCGTAAAGGAAGACCATGAAACGATGCGCGCGCCTTGCCCCGATTTTGCTGATTCTCTGCGCCGCTGTCGCAGGGGCGGTTTTTCTGCGCGACAAGTTGTCGTTTGAGGCTTTGGCTGAACATCGGGCCGTGCTGTTGGCGTATCGCGACGCGCATTTTCTGCTGGCAAGTCTGGGCTTTGTTGCGGTCTATGTCGTCATCGTCGCGCTCAGCCTGCCGGGGGCCACGGTCGCGACGCTAACCGGCGGGTTCTTGTTTGGCATGTTCCCCGGCACGCTTTACAATGTATGTGCCGCGACCATCGGCGCTGTCTGTATCTTTCTTGCCGCCCGCGCGGGCTTTGGCGCGGCTTTGGCCGCGCGTTTGCAGGCGGGGTCGGCCTCGCGTCTGCAAACCGCGCTGCGCGAAAACCAATGGTCGGCGTTGTTCATCATGCGTCTGGTGCCCGCGCTGCCATTCGTGCTGGCCAATCTGCTGCCTGCGATGGTGGGGGTGCGGCTTTGGCCGTTTGCAGCCACCACCTTTCTGGGCATTATTCCGGGGGCTTTGGTGTTCACCTCGATTGGGGTGGGGCTGGGAGAAGTGTTTGCGCGCGGCGAGCGGCCAGATCTGGGGGTGATCTTCAGCGCCCCGGTGTTGTTGCCTCTGCTGGGGCTTGCGGCGTTGTCGGCTTTACCTATCCTGCTGAAACAATGGAAGAAAGGGCGCTGAATGGAGCGGATTTCGACGGATCTCTGCATCATTGGCGCGGGTTCGGCCGGGCTTTCCATTGCGGCAGGGGTGGCACAGATGGGCGCAAAGGTGGTGCTGATCGAGGGTGCCGCGATGGGTGGCGATTGTCTGAACTACGGCTGTGTGCCGTCAAAGGCGCTGTTGGCGGCGGGCCGCGCGGCGCAGGCGATCCGCAGGGGCGCGCCGGGTGTACAGGGGGCTGAGCCGCAGATCGACTTTGCCGCTGTGAAAGCGCAGCTCGCGGCAGTCATAGCCCAGATCGCGCCTGTGGATAGTCAGGAACGGTTTGAGGACTTTGGCGTGCAGGTGATCCGCGCCTATGCCAGCTTTACCGGCCCGCGTGAGGTGGAGGCAGGCGGCAAGATCATCCGTGCGCGGCGGTTTGTCATCGCCACCGGCTCACATCCGACGATCCCGCCGGTGCCGGGATTGGACGCGATCCCCTATTTCACCAATGAGACGATTTTCGCGCAGACCGAGCGGCCCGAGCATTTGCTGATCCTTGGCGGTGGTCCGGTTGCGATGGAAATGGCGCAGGCGCATCGCCGCTTGGGGTGCGCCGTCACGGTTATTGCCCGCAGCCGGGTTTTGGGCCGCGATGATCCTGATGCTTCTGCCGTGGTATTGGCCGCTCTGCGTGACGAGGGCGTGGCGGTGCTGGAGGGCTGTGAAATCGTCCGTTTGCGCGCCCTTGCACAAGGGTTAGAGGCTGTGCTGAGCGATGGCATCACGGTGACAGGATCGCATCTGCTGGTGGCCACCGGGCGAACGTCCGCAATCGCGCGACTGAATTTATCGGCTGCGGGTGTGGCCTACACCGATAAGGGTGTGACCGTCGGCCCAAATCTGCGCAGCAGCAACCGGCGGATCTATGCGGTGGGCGATGTGGCGGGTGGCTTGCAGTTTACCCATGTTGCGGGGGCGCATGCGGGTGTGGTGATCAAACAAGTGCTGTTCGGTCTGCCCGCCAAGCAGGCGACCGTGGTGCCGATGGTCACCTATACCGATCCCGAACTGGCGCAGATCGGGCTGACCGAAGCCCAGGCCCGCGCCGCCCATCCGGGCGTGCAGGTGTTGCGGCAAGAGTTTCTGCACAACGACCGCGCGGTGACCGAAGGCAAAACCACAGGTTTCCTGAAGCTGATGCTGCTGAAGGGCCGCCCTGTGGGTGTTACCATTGTCGGTGCGGGGGCGGGCGAGCTGATCGGGCTTTGGGCTTTGGCGATGAGCGCGGGCATGAAGGTCGGCACGGTGGCCGGAATGATCGCGCCCTACCCAACGCGCGGCGAGATTTCCAAGCGTGCAGCGGGGGCCTATTTCTCACCGAAACTCTTTGATAACATGGGCGTGAAGCGAGTGGTGCGGCTGGTGCAGCGGCTGCTGCCTTAAGCTGGGATTACGGGCAGGCTGGGGGTTTTCATCCCGCAGACCCCCAGAGGATATTTGTGCGCAGAGGATGACCCAAGACGTGTCAGCAAGGCGGGGCGGATTTCTGAACACCCTGTCGGGGCGGTTTCTGACGCTGACTGTGGTCTTTGTCATGCTGGCCGAGGTGTTGATTTTTGTGCCCTCGATCGCGCGGTTTCGTGCCGATTTTCTGACCTTACGGCTGGAGAAAGCCCAGATCGCCTCGCTGGCGCAGCTTGCCGCCGAGGATATGGTGACCCCCGCGCTGGAGAAAGAGCTGTTGGCCAATGCCGAGGTCTACAACGTCGTGCTGCGCCGCGATGAGGTGCGCCAGTTGGTGCTGTCGTCGCCGATCCCCAAGCCGATCTCGGACACCTTCGATCTGCGCGAGGCAGGCCCGTGGGAGCTGATCCGCGACGCGTTTGCTTGCCTGCTGGACCCGGATGACCAGATCATCCGGGTGATCGGCTATCCGGTGCAATCGGCGGGCCTTCTGATCGAAATCACGATGGAATCCAAGCCTTTGCGCAGTGCGATGCTGGATTATGGCGGGCGTATTTTGCTGCTGTCGGCGCTGATTTCCGGCGTGACTGCGTTCTTTCTGTTCCTGGCGGTGCAGCGCCTGATCGTGCTGCCGATCCGTCGGGTGGTGAACCATATGACCGCCTATGCCGAAGCCCCCGAGGATGCCCGCCGGGTGATCGCCCCGACCGCCTCGGTGGTGGAGTTGCGCGATGCCGAAGAGGCGATGCATGCGATGCAGACGCAACTGATCGGGTCTTTGCGGCAAAAGGAGAGGTTGGCGCAGCTGGGCGGCGCGGTTGCCAAGATCAGCCATGATCTGCGCAATATCCTGACCACGGCACAATTGTTCGCCGACCGGATCGAGGGCAGTGCAGATCCGATGGTGGCGCGGGCCGCACCCAAGCTGGTCGGATCGATTGCCCGCGCTGTAGCGCTGTGCGAATCAACCTTGGCGTTCGGCAAGGCTGAAGAATCTGCACCACAACTGCGCGAAGTGGCTTTGGCGACCTTGGCCGATGATGTTGCCGAGGGCGAGGGTCTGGCAGGGGAAGGCCCGGTGACCTGCCTGATCGAAGTTCCTGAAACTCTGGTGATCCACGCGGATTATGACCAGTTGTTCCGCGTGCTGTCGAACCTTGTGCGCAACGCCCGGCAGGCGATTGAGGCGACCGGGGCCGAAGGCAGCATCGAAATCTCGGCTGGAGAGACCGCAGCCGAATGGTGGATCAGGGTCGGGGATACTGGCCCCGGATTGCCAGAAAAGGCGCGCGAACATCTGTTTGAGGCGTTCCAGGGCGGCGCGCGCAAGGGTGGCATCGGGCTTGGCCTTGCGATTGCCGCCGAACTGGTCCGTGGTCACGGCGGGCGGCTGGAACTGGCTCGCACGGATGCCGATGGCACCGAGTTCCTGATCCACCTGCCAAAATCCATCGGTCCAACCGCTTGATCGCTGCATGCCGCAAGGTTCAGACACCGATTGCGCATCAAGTTGCAAGCAGGTGCGAATTCACCCTTGCAATGCCCGACAGGTGGGGCTAAACGCAGCCGCAAGATGGATCCATAGCTCAGCTGGATAGAGCATCAGACTACGAATCTGAGGGTCGGGCGTTCGAATCGCTCTGGGTCCACCATAGATTTCAAGGGCTTAGGCAGAGATGCCTGAGCCCTTTTTCTATTTCGGCTACCACGGCAGAAGCGACTGGCTCCATTTCGATGAAGATAGGTGAAGCTAAGTGGTCATGGGTCCATCTTCTGCTGGTGAACAAATTCCACCAGCAAAAGGCGCTGGGCCGGAGCCTCGGCTGGGCCATTACATCGCAATGGAGGGACATCTGGGTATTGGTCGTGTGACAGGGCTGAATTTGCCTAAGTTTCTGACGCCCAACGCTGGAATGTCAAAGGCGTTGGAGCCCGACTCGGAAAGCTCCTTGGGTGAGTCCATGCGAACCTTGTTGCCCGATTGAGCAGGCGAGTGTTCGAGGTGGAATCAAACACTCCCAGACTTACGTTCAGCTCCCATCTTAGGCCCCAAAATTTTGCAGAAAACAGATTGGTAGTAATATGTTACGTTGATTCTCATTTTTTCAATCTACTCCGAAACCCAACTTTTCGCTTTCGTTGGGTTGGATTGTCTGTACGCGATTCGGTGGCCCCTGCACCACAATCACTAACGGAAGAATATTTCAGATATCCGCCCTTTGCGTAGTCCAAGGCACTGTCGAAATCGGCCCGTAGCTGCCGATCGAGGCGGGCATCTCGCTACGATACAGTTCCCTAGACCGATCACCCAGGCTTGTCGCGGCAATCCCCAACAGCAATGCCAACAATGCGGGGCCAAGCGGACGGTTGCCCATGCGTTGGTTGCAGGATTCAGTTCCCGTTACGGCGCCCAATCGTTCACTTCGGAGGTGCGGACCGGCACCGTTCTGACCGGCAGGCGTGCGATCGTCGCTTTGGCGGGTCACTTCCGCTTCGGATTGAAAACACGATGGCGATGGTAACGGCGAGCGTGCCGGCATTCGTCATGGCACGAAATCCGATCGCGACTGGCCGGGCCTCTGCGATCCCCGCTGGGCGTGCTCGGGATGCTGGTCGCAAGCCTGACAGCGTAAATCATCCATCTGCACCCTACGAGAAACAGGTCAGCGCTTTGCCGCGCTGACCCGATGCCACGGGTTCAGATCGCCTGACCGCCCGAGACCTCGATCCGCTGTCCCGTGACCCAGCGATTGTCGTCCGA
>NZ_JAXMJJ010000003.1:0-122478 GCF_034376685.1 Cypionkella sp. | reverse complement strand
CTAACCAATGTCGACACCGATCACGGCAAGGTCATCAAGGCTTCCTGTCTTCTTTGCACACATGGCCGCTTTCTCCTTGTTGCACGGTTGATCCCTCTTCAGGATAACCCAACGGGGGAAGCAGCCGACACATCCCATTACCGCCAGGTCGGTTGCCAGCTCCCGGCTCTCCCGCATGACTTCAAAAGTGGCTATTGGTGTGTGCAGCCGTGCCTTGACGCAGCAATCCCACCGCCGTCCCCTGCTTTGCAGTCATCTCGCGCATTTGGTTGCGCGTCGGGGCTTGGCGCGCGGAACCTTCGTGTGACGAACTGCTCGAAGTCGTCGATGAAGGTATACATCACTGGAATCACCAGCAGGCTGAGCAGTGTAGATGTCGCCAAGCCACCAATCACCACGGTTGCCATGGGTTGGCGGAAGCTAGAATCCCCCTCCATCAGGCTTAAGGCCGCTGGCAGCATACCCGCCGACATCGCGACCGTGGTCATGATGATCGGGCGCGCCCGTTTGTGGCAGGCATCGACCAAGGCATCATAACGGCTCATACCAGAGCGTCGGGCAAGCAGCACATAATCCACCAAAAGGATCGAGTTTTTCGACACGATCCCCATCAGCAAGAGCAACCCGATGACCGCGGGCATGGAAAAGCTGGTGCCGGTGATGACCAGAGGAAACAGCGCGCCCCCCAGCGCCAAGGGCAGCGCGGTCAGGATGGTAATCGGTTGCAGGAAGTCATGGAACAGGAGCACCAAGACGGCGTAGACACAAAATATACCCAGCGCCATCGCCGTGCCAAAGCTGCTGAACAGCTCGGACTGGCGCTTGAGGTCGCCTTGCTCGACAAATTTCACTCCGCCGGGCAAATTTTGATAGCTGGACAGTCCCGCGACTTCTTTGTTGACGTCAGACAGGTTCCGTCCGTTCAGCTCGATCGTCACCGATACGTTGCGCGAGCGGTCCAAGCGGTTGA
Organism: Cypionkella sp.; assembly: GCF_034376685.1. Classification (GTDB taxonomy): domain Bacteria; phylum Pseudomonadota; class Alphaproteobacteria; order Rhodobacterales; family Rhodobacteraceae; genus Cypionkella. The sequence goes on along the minus strand of NZ_JAXMJJ010000003.1, from coordinate 121,508 downwards.
TCTGGGCGGGCGAAGAACCCAGTGAAACCTGCGCAATCGCACCAAGGGTCACGTTGCCCTTGGAACCAGGCACCGGAATAAGTTTGATCTCATCCAGGCTTTGACGGGTCTGCTCGGCCAGTGTCACACGGATCGGGATCTGGCGCTCGGGCAGGTTCAGTTGCGACAGGGCAGAGTCGTAAGCCCCCGAAGTTGCCACCCGGATTGCATTGGAAATGCCCTGCGAGGTCACCCCGTAAGAGGCGGCGCGCGCCAGATCGGGCGTGATCACGATCTCGGGCGATTGGATCGAGGCGGAGGTCGTGACATTGCCGATACCTGCAACCTTGGCGCGGACCTCATTGGCGAGGTTAGTCGACGCGTCGACCAAGGTCTGCGAGTTATCGCCCGCCATCGTCAGCTGAAGTTGGGTGCCATTCCCCCCTGACCCGACCTCAATCCGCGCGCCGGGGATGTCTTTCACGGCATCGCGGATCTCCGCCTCGATATCTGTCTGGGTCACATCGCGATCATCAATATTGGTCAGGTCGACGACGATCGTGGCCGAGGTCACCGAACTTGTCTGCGACCCGCCCCCCATGCCACCGCTAGAGGCAGAGCCGGTGGCTTGGAAAACGCCCTGCACATCATCGACATCCTTCAGCGCGGCAGAAACCTTGCGCGATACGGCATCGGTTTCCGTGATGGTGGTTCCGGGTGCTGTGGTGATCTTTACTTGGGTTTGGCTGCTGTCGGAGGCGGGGAAAAAGCCTGTCGACAGATGACCAAGCATCAGAATGGTCAGACCGAAGAAAGCGAGCACACCGACCACCGGCATCCAGCGGTGCTTAAGGGCGCCGCGGATCACGATGATGTAATTGCGCATCAGAAAACCGTCTGGCTTTTCATGTGCAGCTTTTGCTTTCATCATGTAAGCGGCCATCATTGGCGTGACAAATCGCGCGACCAGCAGCGAAAAGAATACCGCAACCGAGGCTGTTATGCCGAATTGCTTAAAGATGATGCCAATCACCCCACTCATGAACGCGGTCGGCAAGAAGACGGCAATCAGGGTAAAGGTGGTGGCAATAACCGCCAGCCCGATCTCGTCTGCAGCCTCCATTGAGGCCTGATATGGCGGCTTGCCCATCTGCATGTGACGCTCGATGTTTTCAACCTCTACAATAGCGTCATCCACCAAGATCCCAACAACCAGCGACAATGCCAGAAGCGTGACGGTGTTCAGCGAGTAGCCCAGATAATCCATCACCAGAAAAGTCGGGATGATCGAAAGCGGCAGGGCGATGGCAGCAAGCAGGGTGCCACGCCAGTCCATCAGGAACAAAAACACCACAAAGACGGCAATCGCAGCGCCTTCATAAAGCATGCTCATCGAAGCGGCGTAGTTTTGCTCGGTCGGCAGAATGGTGTTGTAGGCTTCGGTGATTTTGACCTGAGGATGTTCGGCCGCGAAGCTGGTCATGGCCGTTCGCACATCTTCCGTCACAGCCAGATCGGAATAGCCCGTCAGCCGCTTGATCTGCGCCGCGACAACTGGTTCGCCGTTCAGATAGGCCAGCGAGGTAAGGTCAGAAAACGTATCGGTGACGCTGCCCAATTCGTCCAGCCGCACCCAGGCGCCGTTTGGCAAAGGGATCGGGACGGCGCGCAGATCCTCGACACTTTCCGAGGCCGCCAGAACCCGCACCGATTGCGAGGCATTGCCGATCTCGGTCTTGCCGCCGGACAAATCGCGCTGAACCTCATCAAGCTGCGTGTTCACATCTGCCGCAGACAGGCCGAGCCCGTTCAGCAACTGCGGATTAAGCTCGATCTTGATCTCGCGGTCGACACCACCCAGTCGCCCGACCTCGCCGACGCCATCGACAGCCATCAAAGCGCGTTTCAGATCGTTATCGATGAACCAGCTCAACTCTGCGTCGTCGAGCTTGTCCGAGCTGACCACATAGGTCACCAGCGGCCCGCCCGACAGCGTGGTTTTCGACACGGTGGGTGCGTTCATTTCCGAGGGCAGATCGGCCTTGGCCTGATCGACGGCGGATTGAACCTCGTCCAACGCTGTCTGCACATCCTTGCCGACCTGAAAGGCCACCGAAATTGACGCAGAGCCATCGGTGATCGTTGTGGTCACCGAGTCGAGTTGGGCAAGCCCGGTCAGTTGATCTTCGATCTTGCGGGCAACTTCGGTTTCAAGCTGGGCAGCAGCGGCGCCGTCAAGGCTTGCCGAAATCGAGATTGTCGGCAGAGACATGTCGGGGAAGTTCTGCACGTCAAGCCGATTGAAGGCCATCAGCCCCATGATGGTCAGCAGCAAAAAGGCAAGGATCGGCGGCACAGGGTTGCGGATGGACCAAGCGGAGAAATTCATTTTTGCACCTCAGTCGTCGCAGCACCAGAAGCGGGTGCAGCACCCTCCACTAGGGGCGCTGTTGCCACCGTGTCAGCCTCTGCCGGCACCACCCGAACCACCGAGCCATCCGACAAAAAGGCACCACCCGCTTGCACGATCTGCGCCGTTTCAGGCAGATCGCTGGTGATCTCGATGCGATCATCCTGGCGCCGCCCGGTTTCGACCCGAACACGCGACACGGTGTTGGTTTCGCCCGCGTTCACCGTAAAGACGTAGGAAAAACCGTCCTGCATCACGATCGCAGAGGATGGCACCGACAACGCCTCTCGGCTGCCCACCTCGAACTTGCCCGAGATCATGATGCCGGTTTTGGGGGTCTCCAAGCCTTTCGGCGGGGTGAGCGAGACATAGACGATGACGCGTCCATTGCTTTCCGAGGCGGTCGGGGCGATACGGCGCACCGCGCCGGACACGTCGCCAATCGGCGTTGGAATGCTGACGGGCATGCCAACTTTGATACTGCGCAACTGGTTCAACGGCACCTCAGCCTGCCACTCCACGCGCCCGTCACGCACCATGCGAAACAGCTCTTGGCCTGCGCTGACAACATTGCCGATCGCCGCACTGCGACTTGAGATGATCCCGCCCGTCACCGCCGTGATCTTGGTATGCGCCAGATCGAGTTTGGCCGAGGCGAGCTGCGCTTCGGATGACTGAACATCTGCTTTCGCTTTGCGTTCGGTGGCAAAGTATTCGGCTGCCTGTTGTTTTGAGATCGAGCTGCCACCGCTCAGTTGCTGCGCGCGCTCGGCATCAGCGGAAGCGAGTTCTAGCGAAGCCTTTGCCGATTCCACTGATGCCTCAAGCTGAATGATCTGATTGGTCAGTGAGCCGGTTGAAAGCTCGCTCAGTAAGGCGTTTTCGGCCACGGTATCGCCCACTTCGGCATTGATCGAGGTGATCATCTGCCCGCCTACTTGCGCCGATATGACAACCTCTTGCCAGGCGGCAAGCCAGCCGTTGGCTTGAACCTCGATGGGCCAGACGCTTTTTTCAGGCGTAAGCACGGCCACAGTCAGCGCCGCAGCGCTCTGCGTTGCAGTCTCGGGGCTGGCCACTTCGGTGCCACTGCCCTTGGGCCGCAGAGCATAGGCAGTGCCAATCACGACGGCGATGGCAAGGCCAGCGACAAGGAGTTTTTTGGTTCTGGTCATGTCTCAGCCTTTAATTTTCTTGGGGGCCACGATCTTTGGCGCAACCCATCCGCCGCCGACAGCCTTGTAGAGCGTGATCCATTGCACCAGAACGGCCTCGCTTTGATTGATCCGGGTTATACGCGAAGATTGCAATTGCCGGCGCGCTTCTTCGCGGTCCAGCAGCGAGGCGGCTCCTGCCTTCCAATCGCGGTCGACCGTGTCGAAATAGGCTTGGTAATTGTCGACCAGATTTTGGGCGCTGGCCAAATTGGACCTTGCAGCCGCGAGGCGGGTCAACGCGCCCTCGACCTCTGACACAGCGGTCAGCGTCGCCGCGCGATAGCTCTCTGCTGCCGTTAGGGCATTGGCATTGGCCAACCGCACCCCAGCGCGCGATGCCCCCCCGTCAAGGATCGGCAGAGATAAAGCGGGTCCGAAAGACCACGACGCCGGATCAGAGGCAGTCACACTTCCGTTCAGCGTCAAGGACGGAAACAACTTTGCTTCGGCCACTTTCAGATCCAGCAGCGATGCGGCAAAGCGCTTTTCGGCCTCCAGCAGATCTGGACGCTGGCGCAGCATGTCGGCAGGCACGGCAGCCACCTGGAAGGGTTTGGTTTTGGGCAGACCGCCGCCCTTGGAAAGAATAGCGTCGATCTGGCTCTGCGAGACGCCAACAATCCGGGCAAGGCTCTGGCCGGCGACCTTGCAATCTGCCTGTTGGTTGGTCAGGTTGATCTCAGCGTTTGCGACATTGGCCCGCGCGAGCGACAGATCGGCAGAGGCGCTCAGCCCCGCATCCACCAGACTGCGCGTCGCCATAACAGTGTCCTGTTGCGAGGCAAACGCATTTTGATATTCTGATTGAGCAAGCCTGCAAGCCCGATAACCGACGTAACCGTCTGCAACTTCTGCGGCCAAGGAAACGTAGGATCCCGCGTAGGACAACTCCTCCGCCCGCGCCCGTGCAGTATCGGCCTTGGCCGCATTTTGAAGCTTGCCAAAAATGTCAATTTCCCATTTGGAATCGACCAGAGCGGTGCTGCTGTCACTCCGCGGCGTGGTCTGTGAATCGCTGATCGTGGCAGAGGCGGAGCCGGTCAAACTGGGGTAAAGATTTGCGCCGGTCTGGCCGGATTGTGCCCGCGCTGCCATCACGCTCGCCGCTGCGCTGCGCAAATCGGGACTGTTTGTGCGCGCAAGCGTCAAAAGTTGCGTCAACTGGGCATCGCCTACGCGCGACCACCAGTTGACATCCAAAGCAGCGCCGCCTTGCGGTATAGAGGTGCCGTAATGGCTCGACACAGCCTGGGTTGCATTGGGTTGGATCAGCGGCACGCTACAGCCGGACAGCAGGCAGGCCCCAAAGAGGGCATAGATCGTCTTCATGGTCGGCTCCGAAACTTGCTCGGATCGGTATGCACGTGCAGCATGTTAAGTTGTGTTAAGATTGTGCAAAGTTTTCAAAAGCTGGCTATCAAGGCAGGCTCTTGGCGCTAAGGTCATGACAAAGGACGCAGCGACCATGACATCTGTTTTATTGATCGACGATGATTTCGAACTGACAGCCCTCTTGGGCGAGTATCTCGAACAACAGGGCTTTAGAGTGAGCGTCGCTGGTGACGGCGAGCGAGCTTTAGGGCGTATCCTGGATGCGCGCGCCGATATCGTTGTGCTCGACATCATGATGCCAAAGGTGGATGGGCTTGCCGTCCTGCGCCGCATCCGGTCGGAAAGCTCGGTGCCCGTGCTGATGTTGACAGCACGCGGCGACGAGGCGGATCGCATCATGGGTCTCAATCTGGGCGCTGATGACTACCTTGCCAAACCCTGCTCTCCAGCGGAACTTGCCGCGCGCATCCGAGCCATTTTGCGCCGCACTCTGCCGTCAGAAAGTCAGGTCAGCGAAAGCGCCTCGGTGCAGCGCGAGGGGGCGCTTAGCATTGATCGGCAACGCCGCCTCGCCACTTGGGCAGGCACACCGCTTGCCCTTACAGGCGTTGAATTTAACCTTCTCGACGTCCTCGTTTCTCAAACGGGAAAGCCCGTGTCGCGGGCTGATTTGTCGTTGCAGGGTCTGGGCCGCCCGCTGGCGGCTTACGACCGCGCGGTCGATGTGCACGTCTCTTCCATCCGGCAAAAGCTAAGCACCTTCGACGATGGCAGATCCCCCATCCAAAGCCTGCGCGGTGTCGGCTATGTTTTTGTCAGGGAATGACGGGGTATGATCTTACGCGTCTTCGCTTTCATATGGTGTGCAAACCTTCTGACTCTGTTGTTGTTTTTGGCCCTGATCAATCTTGTAGATTTGTCGCCGCCTGCAGATATCCAGATCAGGGCGGAAACCGGTGTCCTTGAACAGCAGGTTTCCGAAATCTACCGCAAAGACGGCAAAGACGGCGCGCTGGCGTTTTGGCAGCAGATCGCACCCGGCTTTCCAGACTACGCGCTGGAGCCGGATGCCGGTTGCACCGACAAAAATGTCATCGGCACGGCGGATCGAGGCTGTCTGCGACTGTCGCGAAAAGGCAGCATCGCAGAACGTCTTCTGATCATTCAACCAGCCGCACTACCGTTGACGATCGGGGCTTTGGTCAGCGCGATCATGGCGATTTTCCTGTCACGCTGGCTGACAAGCCCAATGCGAGGCATAAGCCAAGGCCTCAAGGCAATCGCAGCAGGGCATCTGGAGACCCGCATATCGGCCAAACTCAAGACCTCGAACCGCGAGTTGCAAGATCTCGGAAGGGATTTCGACTTTGCGGCAGAGCGATTGCAGACCCTTGCCGAGGGTCGCACCCGCCTGTTCCATGACATATCGCACGAGATCCGCTCGCCGCTTGCGCGCCTACGCGCCGCAGTGGGCCTTATCGAAGTCAGCCCCGCCCGAGGCGCATCCTTGGCGGGCCGGATGGAGGGTGATATCTCAAGACTTGACCATCTGGTGAATGAGATTCTGACCTTGGCTAGACTGGAGCGCGGTGAAATCCTTGGTGGATTGCAAACCTTCGATTTGCTGGATCTTGTCGAAAATATCATTGCAGACGCAAATTTCGAGGGTCGCGCCCGCAACGTAACAGTGGCGTATTCGGGGGTGAAGACCCTGAATCTGATGGGAAATCCAGAGCTGCTCCACCGCGCTTGCGAAAACATCATCCGAAATGCGTTGTCTCATTCGCCCGAAGGCGGGCTCGTGCAAGTAACCGGGCAACAGATTGGCGAAGCCGTTGTTCTCGAAGTGGCTGATGAAGGCCCCGGCGTGCCGGAGGAAAACTTGAAAAACATCTTTGCCCCGTTCGTAAGGGTCGATAAGGAAATGCGATCTGCGGGAATCGGCCTCGGCTTGGCCATCGCCTCCGGTGCTCTGATTTCACACGGGGGCACCATTGTGGCGCGCAATCGCCATCCCAACGGATTGGTGATTAAAATCTGCATCCCCCTGCAAACCTAGACTGCTCGTTCAATGGGGCAATGCGTTTTGGGGAATACGGAAAGCAACCAGTCTCTGATCAATTAGCTTCATGCGAAGCCAAAGGCACTTTGCCAGAGGTGAGATCGACGGAGGTGCTGCTCGTTTTGAATCTAGTCCACCTATAGCGTGCCGTTGCACCGCAAAGCCAGCCCGGCAAGCTTGTTTCACCTAGAGATTCAATTGTCTGGCGTGCTTGCGTTGGCCGCGACAACGCTGGGAGACCGACGAGTGTGTCGCACTTATGTCTCACAGATCGCACAGCTTGTTTTAGTGAACAGCCTGGGACGCCTTCCTCAAAGCTGTTTTCGACTGGGCTCGACCCTGTATTCCCAAAGGATATCGCGATGCCCCGCAAATCTCGCGGTTTTGTCGACGAGATCACTGTGGGAACGATTGACACACGGCCCATTTAGGCCGTTCGACCCAGCCTTGCGCCGCATGGCAGCATTTCGCTTGGCGGCCACTCGGCGTGAGGGTGCGTTGTGACCAGCCTTGTGCCATCCGCATCGCCGAACTTCCAGCAACCCGTAAACTTCGGCGGTTGCAATGAAGTGTCGAATGCAGCGGCGATGACAGCGCTGATCTATGTGGCCCGACCTTCCGCGCCGCCCCGCGTGGAGGCAAACGGGATTTCGACTACGCCGAGACGCAGCGCTGCCGACGGTCGCGCATGGATGCCCCTAGGCGTAGAGTGGCAAGGCTTGCGACTGGCGGTCAGTGCAAGGCCGCCGCCTTTCTGTTTCAGAACAGCGGGTTGTTGTTCGCACGCGTGTCGGGCATCTGCATCATCGCGTCCCAATGCTCGGCCAGCTTGCCATCTTCGATGCGATAGATATAGATGAAACGCCACTGCTTTCCCGCCATTTCATAGCGCGAATGCAGCATGACGGTATTCCCGTCAGCGATCGCATGCTTGAATTCGATTTCTTGCTTCTGCACCCCCTGCGATGCAAGCATCTGCAGAAGCTGCTTCACGCCGTCCGGGCCATCGGCAATCGTCGGATTGTGCTGAACAAAGACGCGGCTCATGTATTTGTCTACGGCCGAAACATCCAGATCGCCGAAGATGCGCTGGTAGGCGGTGGCGACAATCTGCTTGTGGTCCGCGCTCATGGCAGAATTCCTTCAAACGTGGATCGTTACTCGGGCGGCGGCGATTTTCGTCCGCCGCCTCAAGCATGCGCCCTAGTTGCCCCAGAAGGCGTCTTCCTGCGCGGGATCCGACGAGAACAGCCAGACCTCGACAATCTTGCCAGCCTCGATGCGCAGCAGGTCGATGCCGGGCTGGTTCAGCGTGGCACCGTCGCGGCGACCCGCGAACTCGATCTCGATGGCGACGAGATCGCCGTTGGCGAGGTAGCGATGCGCCTGCGTGATGGCAAAGGTGCCACCGGATACCGCCATCATCGCCCCGAACATTGTGCCGAACGCGGCGATGCCGTTCTTGACGCCGGAAAACTGGTTGTTGCCCGGCTGATGCCAGACGACCGTCGGAGAAATCAGATTGCCGAGTGTGGTCTGATCGCCGGTCTGGACGGCTTTGATGTAGCTCTTTGCGATGTCGATATTGGTCAATGGGTGCCTCGTTCTGGGTTGGGCCGAAATCGGCGCTTAAATCGGCGTCGGCTCTGTGATCTGGTAAATAAGGGCGACATACGGACTTGTAACGGTTGGTATATGCCAATGTATGATACTTATCGGACATAGCTGGATAAGCGAACATGCCAAAGAACCAGACAGACACCGCCATGTTCTCTTATCAGCCGTATGGACGCGCGCTGGATATCGAGATCTTCCGTGTCTCGGAGCTGCGCCAGCGCACGTCGGCTTCCGAGATCCGTACCCCGCATCGCTACGACTTCCACATGCTGGTCTGTGTCACGCACGGCGAGGTCACCCAATGGGTGGATTTCCTGCCGGTTCCCTGTGCGCCCGGATCCCTGCTGGTGCTGAGGCCGGGTCAGGTGCACCGTCTCGGGGATAGTCAAGAATGGGAGGGCTGGATGGTGCTGTTCCGCTCGGAGTTCCTGCCGTCGGACGCGCAAACCATTGCCGATCTTCTCCCGGTGCTTGGTCTTGATCAGTTGCCGGAACATATGGTGCTGGCCCCTGTCGATTCTGATGCGACCCAAGAGGCGATTGTCAGGATGCGGCAGGACGCCACGCGCACAGCACTGCCAAAGGACACCCATGCGCTGCTGCGCTATCAGCTTTGTGCGCTGCTCTTGCGGCTCTGCATCTTGCAGGACCAGAAGACGGTTACACAGACAGCAGGAAGTCAGGGGTTGCAGCGTTTTGTCAGGTTCCGCAGGCTCGTCGAACAGAATTACGCTGGCTGGCATCAGGTCGCCACCTATGCCGATGCCTTGGGATGCACCGAGAAAAGCCTGACGCGCTCCGCGCAGAAGGCGAGCGGGCACAACGCCAAAAGCGTCATCGCGGCCCGCATCACGCTAGAGGCAAAGCGGCTTCTGGCGCATACCGACCGGCCGATCTACCTGATCGCCGAGGCTCTGGGCTTTGTCGAGGCCACCAACTTCGCCAAGTTCTTCAAGCGCGAAACCGGCGTGACGCCCGCCGGGTTCCGCGAGGGCTACAAGGCATAGCTACGCTTGCACCAAAGCGCGCGCTCGGCAAGATGGCCGGGCGCATTCTGTTCTTTGGTGGTCCCGACTCGCCCGCCCCGTTCAGAGCGCGAGGAATGCGTCTGTGCTGATGACCTCGCCACAATAGAAGGCCAGCGCTGCCATCAGCGCGGCATGAACCTATGCGGCGGGGGTGGCCCTGTGCCCGGCTTCGGTGCTAGGCTGTGGCAATCACATAAAGGTCACGCCATGAAACTCGCCGCATTCAGTTTGCCTGCAAAACTTTGGCTGGCTGTTACGGCAGTATTGAGTGTGTTTGCGATCCCCCAGCCCGTGCTAGCGGGTTGCAGCGACGGACCGGCAGCGGCGGTGGATTGGACGGCCTGCTCAAAAGAACGCTTGATGCTGAACGGCATGGATATGACGGCGGGCACCTTCGAGAACGCCTTTCTGTCGGGGACCGGATTTAACGGGGCTTTGATGGCCGGGGCAAACCTGCAACGCAGCGAACTGGTGCGCAGTTCGTTCATCGGGGCAGATCTGACCGGGGCGAACCTCGAAAAGTCGCTGGCCAGCCGATCAGAGTTTGGCGGGGCCATCCTGCGCGGCGCGCGGCTGGTGAAGGCCGAGTTTCTGCGGGTCAGCTTTGCCAAGGCCGATCTGACCGATGCCGACCTGAGCGGCGGCGATTTCTATCGCAACGATTTCAGCGAGGCGCAGATGACTGGCGCGGATCTGCACGATGCAATCATCCCACGCGCGGTGTTCACGGGGGCCGCGATGAAGGGGGTAAATCTGGCGGGTGCCTTTTTGCTGCGAACGCATTTTGAGAATGTGGATCTGTCAGAGGTCACAGGTCTTGAACAGTCTCAGCTGGATCTGGCCTGTGGTGATGCGGCAACCATTCTGCCCGTCGGGCTCACCGCGCCCACGCACTGGCCCTGCTCCGGGGAATAGGCATTAAGCAGCAGACCCGGCCGCGCGGTTTTGCCGTCAGTCACTGGGTCACTGAGGAATAACAACTTAGACGTCAGCCATTCTGGTCGTGAATACCCATCATTCCCGCGAATGCGTGCGATAACGCTTGGTTCGGTTTTGAACCGGTTAGCCCGCTTCTCCGAATGGCAGCCCTGTCAAAATTGCTGCATAGACAACGCCGCGCAAGCAAATGACATTCCCGTCCTTCAGGTCAATCAGGCCGCACTGCAGCTGCAGCATGTTCCCATCGTGCGGTAGCGAACGGCAGCTAAGTCCCGCACAGCTGCCAGCCACATCAGACAAAACCCATAGATACAATTCTCGGGTCAAATACGGTCGCTTGCGCCAAGGACAGAACCGCCTGAGTTCTGTCCGCCGCCACAGGTCGACGTGAAGAGCCGTTAGCTGGCCGCCTGCAAAACGGTGTAGTTTCCAAGATCCGCGACCACCCCGAGTTCTTTCATGAATGCGGCGGGATTAAATCCTTCCTCCGCCTGTCGGGACACAGCGCGCTTCTTTGCCGCTTCATAGCATTCACGGTCTTTCCATTTCACCAACGTGACGATGTTGTATTGTCCCCGACCGTCCACCTGTTCGGGGATGAAGTTTTGCTCACAGCCCGCGGCGGCATCCATAGCATCATGTGTCACGGTCAGCCGTCCGAGAAAGCGATCCTTTGTGATCGCAGGAACGACGAACTTGTCGATCCTGAACACTGGTTTGTTCTGCATCCATAGCCCCTGTTGAATAACGCCAGACAACCGTGCCCCGCTGGTCGATGTCACCGAGGCGGGCCGCCATTCATATTCCAAGGCAGACAATGCTCGGCGGGTATGGTTGGAAGGTCTCGCCTTGACGATCGAAACGCGCGACGTCGATCAGGCGGTTTTGCTTCTGAGACGGGTAAGGGCACAATTGTCGGGCATCTGAGCCTGACAGACCCTGCCCTCTCTGCTGATGTACTGCTCAGCCTACCACTCGACCGGTATGCCTTGGAGGTGGCACCAGCAGCCCCAAGCGCTAACGCCCGGTTAACCATAACCCCAACTCGGCGGATTAACCCAATAAAAACAATGGTCCCGAGTTGGGACCATGCCTAATCAGACCTCGCTGACCAAAACCTTGTCAATCCGCAGCCCATCCAAGTCGATCACCTCAAACTTGTAGCCCTCGGCCACGAACACATCCCCCAGCACCGGCATCCGCCGCAACTGATGCAGCACCAGACCCGCCACGGTATCGTATTCCCCCGCGAGCCCGCGCGACAATCCCAGCCGATCACAGAACTCATCCGCTGGCATCCACCCCGACACCAGCAAACTCCCATCCGCCCGCACCAGCAAGGCAGGCTCGTCCGCGTCAGCCGAGCTCTCCGCCCCGGTGATCGCTTCCAAGACATCATCGGTGGTGATGATGCCCTCAAAGTGACCATACTCATCATAGACCAGCGCAATATGATGCAACGATTTATGCAGCACCACCAAAGCATCCAGCGCATCCGCCTGATCGGACACCACCGGAACATCCACCACCAGCGCCTTCAAATCCAACGCTTCCCGCCGCGACACGATGTTGAACACGTCGGCGAGGGTGACAATCCCCACCACCTCACCCGTGGCGCGGCTTTGCACCAGCATCCGTGGCCGCGCGATCTTGCGGATCATCGCCACCGCCTCCGCCGAGGTGGCCTCCAGCTCCAGCATCTGCACCTCATGCCGCGGCGTCATCAACGCCCGAGCAGTCCGGTCGCCCAGACGCATCACGCCCGCCATCATCTCGCGCTCGCCGTCCTCCAGAACGCCGCCCTCATGCGCCTCCGACAAAAGACTATGGACTTCTTCTTCCGTCACCTTGTTGCCGCCAACGCCGCGCTGGCCCAGCAGCCACAGCACCGATTTGCCGGACTTATCCAGCAACCACACCACCGGAGTCGTCACCTTGCTGAGGATAGCCATCGCCGGAGCCACCCGGATGGCCACCCCTTCAGCATTCCGCAAGGCAAGTTGCTTAGGCACCAACTCGCCAATGATCAACGAAACATAAGTGATCGAGACCACAACCCCGCCCACACCGAAGGTCGAGGCCCAATCGGAATCCACGCCCAAGCCAATCAGCCAGTTGGTCAGCCGCAGGCCCAAGGTCGCACCAGACAACGCCCCGGACAAAACCCCAACCATGGTGATGCCGATCTGCACAGTCGACAAGAACCGGCCCGGATTCTCGGCCAGCTTCAGGGCCGCAGCTGCACCCTTACTTTTGCCTTCCAGCGATTTCAGCCGCGCAGGCCGCGCCGAGACGATCGCCATTTCAGACATCGCCAACACGCCGTTCAAAACGATCAGCGCAGCCAGAACAAGAATTTCTATAATCATGATGTCGCTAAGATCAGGCCCACACGCAGAAATGGCAAGGGGTCACAACGCCACCCCATGACGCGCCGCCAGATTGCAGAAAAATTGCCACGCCACCCGGCCCGACCGACTGCCCCGCGTGGCCTGCCATTCAATCGCCTCGGCCCGCAGCACATCAGCCGCAACCGCCACCCCATAAGCCGCCACATAGCCGCGGATCATCTCCAGATATTCATCCTGCGAACAGGGATGAAAGCCCAGCCACAGCCCGAACCGATCCGACAGCGACACCTTCTCCTCCACCGCCTCCCCCGGCGTGATCGCAGTGGAGCGTTCATTCTCAATCATATCGCGCGGCATCAGATGCCTGCGGTTCGAGGTGGCATAGAGCAGCACATTCTCAGGCCGCCCCTCAATCCCACCATCCAACACCGCTTTCAGCGATTTGTAGTGCTGATCGTCATGGCTGAACGAAAGATCATCGCAGAACAGGATGAACTGAAAGGGAGCCGCCCGCAAATGCGACAGCAAGCGCTGCACCGAGGGCAGATCTTCGCGCGATAGTTCCACAATCTTCAGATCATGGCCTTCCGCGCGCACCGCCGCATGGATCGCCTTCACCAAGGATGATTTCCCCATCCCCCGCGCGCCCCACAAGAGCGCGTTGTTTGCAGGCAGTCCCCGCGCGAAATACCGGGTGTTCTCCCATAAGGTATCGCGCGCGCGGTCCACCCCGATCAGCAGACCGATATCGACCCGGCTCACCTTGGCGACAGGTTCCAGCCGATCCGGCCCGGTGTGCCAGGCAAAGGCCTCGGCGCTGAAATCAGGGCTTGGCATCGCCGCCGGAGCCAATCGCTCCAGCGCCTCGGCAATTCGCAGCAAGGGGTCACTCATTCTTCCGGGTCCACCCAAGTACCATCCGCGCGCTCTTGCGCCTCACGCTTTTTCTCGAACCCGGCGATCAGCCAGATCGAAAGCTCGTACAGCGGATAAACCGCGAAAAACATGATCAACTGGCTCATCACATCCGGCGGGGTTGCCACGGCAGCAACGGACAAGATCGCCACCACCGCGTATTTCCGCGTCGCACGCAGCCCGTTGGATGAGATCATCCCCGCCTTGCCCATCAGCGTCAGCAACACTGGAAGCTGAAAACACAGCCCAAACGCCATGATGAACTGCATGGTCAGTGACAGGAAGCTTTCGACCGAACCCTGATACAGCACCCCCGCCGCCGCACTGGTGATCGACGGCGCGACAGGTTCCGCACCGGGGTTCATCGCCGCCGAGAAATCACCCTGATAGCTGAGGAAGAAGTGAAACGCCCCCGGCAAGATCATGTAATAGGCAAACGCTGCCCCAGCGATAAACATGCCAGGCGAGGCCACCAGGAACGGCAAAAATGCGCTCTTTTCATTGCGATAAAGCCCTGGCGCTACAAAGCGCCACAGCTGGAACGCGATCACCGGGAAAGACATCGCAAAGCCTGCCCAGACCGCGATTTTTACCGCAACGAAGAAGCCTTCCTGCAACTTGATCAGCACGAACTGACACTTCTGGCCGTAATCCGCCATCGCATCACACATCGGGATCGAGAGCACATGAAAGATCGGGATCCACAGCAGGTAGCCCACCAAACATCCCACGCCCAGCACCGCAATCGAGATCAGGATGCGGTTGCGCAGCTCTTTCAGATGCTCGATCAGCGGAGCTGCGCTGCTGTCCACATCATCGGTATGGCTCATACTTCATCCGCCTTCTTGGTCTTGCGAGGGGCTGTGGTTCGGGGGGCTGTTGTTCGAGGCGCGCGGGGTTTCGGCGCAGGTTTGGCTGCGACCACGGGCACAACCGCAGGTTCTGCCGCAGCGACAGGCTTGCGCACCCTGGGCTTCACGGCTGGCTTCACCTCGGCCTTGGAGGCAGCTTTCGCCGTTGTTGCCCCCGTATCCACGGCTTTCAGCTTTTCAGCCGTCTCGGCCAAAATCGCCTTCTTCGCCGCTTGTTTGTCCATCAACGCCTGAGTTTCAGGCCCCAGGATTTTCGGTTCTACCACAGCCGCAGGCGCAACTTCCGCTGCCGCAGGTGCGGCTGGCATCGGTGGCGGCACCAACGGCTTGTTGGCCACGGTGGGTTTGGCGGCATTCTTGATCGGATCCCATTTTTCGAACCGATCCGCCGCTTCTTTCACCTTGCTCAGCCCGAGATTGGCGGGCGAGGCCGCTGCCTTCAGGTCATCCGCCACATCCTTGACGCCAGAGTCCTTGGCCGCCTGCTCCATCGCACGGGAAAACTCGCGTGACATCTGGCGCAGTTTGGCGGTGAACCGCCCGACCTGTCGGAACATGTCCGGCAGATCCTCTGGCCCAATCACAATCAGCGCCACAATGCCGATCAGCATAATCTCGGTCCAGCCGATATCCCCAAACATCTTCGCTTAGCCCCTTCGCGGCGTGTGGCCAAATGGCCCGTAGTCAGGTCTCAGCCCAAAGTGGCAAGCCTCAGACCTTGTCTTTGTCGGTCGGAACCACGGTTTCGGCAGGGGTCACGTCGCGCGCAGCCTTGGCCGCCGCTTCTTTTTCCAACTCGGTCGAGCCATCCGCGACGCCTTTTTTGAACGCGGTGATGCCGCGACCAAATTCGCCCATCAGGTTTGAAACTTTACCCCGGCCAAACAGCACGAGTACGACAATCGCCACCACCAGCAGGTGCAACGGGCTTAGATGCATGATCAATCCTCCAATAAGCAGCGGGTGCTGCGGGTCTGGCATAGACTTAGGCAGGGAACCCGACGAAATGAAACCGAAAATCCCCCGAAACCACCCGCTTTACCCGCATGTAGCTGACAGCTATATGTCAGTTGCCTATGCTCTGAAAACTCCAATCGGGAAAACCGATGCGCCGCACCGACCGCCTGTTTGACCTGATCCAGATCCTGCGCGATGGCCGTTTGCACCGCGCCTCGGATATATCCACGCGTTTGGGTGTTTCGGTCCGCACGATCTGGCGCGACATGGATACGCTGATGGCCTCTGGCCTTCCAGTCGAGGGAGAGCGCGGCGTCGGCTATATTCTGCGCGCGCCAATCACGCTGCCGCCAATGATCCTGAATGCGGTGGAACTGGAAGCGCTGCGGCTTGGCTTGCGGCTGGCTGCCGAGGGCCCTGACGCTGCGCTGGCAAAAGCCGCCCGCGCTTTGGCAAAACGTGTTGCCGCGGTAACACCCGCCCCGACGCATGACCCCGGCGATCTGTTCGCCTTCCCCGGCCAAACCGACAACCGCGCGCCGAAACACCTGCCCGCCCTGCGCCGCGCCATCAAAGCGCATGAGCGCGTTACTATCACCTATATCGACCCGCGCGGCACCGAGAGCCACCGCGATATCCGTCCGCTAGCACTGGAAAAGCACGCGAAAATCTCGACTCTCGCGGCCTTCTGCGAAGCGCGCGGCGACTTTCGCAGCTTTCGTGTTGACCGTATCGTGGCGGTGACCTTGACGGGCGAGCGCTACCCGGATGAGCCCGGTCGCACCCTGCCCGATTACCGCGCACGGCTGGAAGCCGAGACGGTTCGCGATCAGGGTTAAGCCCGCGCTCCCAAGCCCTTAGCTGGCAGGAAACACATAGCAGCGATCCCGCCGGATCATCAACCAAAGCGGCGTCTCGGCTTTCGGCAAAAACACCCCCGGCACCGAGGCCGTCAGGATCGAGCCATCAAACTCCATCCGAAACTCCACAAGGCTGGCATGGCCCAAATATCGCGCCCGCCGCACCACCCCCCGTGCTGGCGTGCCCTCCGGCACCGTGGGATTGGGCCCGCGCCCCGCCCGATCAAAGTCGATTTTCAGATGCTGCGGGCGGATGACAATATCCACCTCGCCGCCATCCGCATGGCCCGGCGTCAGAAACGCCCCAAACGGCGTCTCGGTCAGCGCCCCGCGCGAGGTGCCCCGGATCACGTTGATATCGCTGAAGAACGCCGCAGCCGCGCGATCCACGGGCGCGTTGTAGACGTTGTAAGGCGCGCCCCGCTGCACGATCTTGCCGTCCCGCATAAGCGCAATCTCATCCGCCATCCGCATCGCTTCTTCCGGCTCATGCGTGACCAGCAGCACCGCCGCGCCCTCGGCCTTCAAGACCTCCAGCGTTGTATCGCGGATGCCATCGCGCAAACGGTTGTCGAGGCCCGAAAACGGCTCGTCCATCAGCATCACCCGCGGGCGCGGCGCAAGCGCCCGTGACAGCGCCACCCGCTGTTGTTCGCCGCCCGAAAGCTCATGCGGGTGCTTTGTGCCAAAGCCGGAAAGGTTCACCTTTTCAAGCAGTTCATCGACGCGGCGCATCTTGGCAGCCTTGTCGCCCGACAGCCCGAACGCCACATTCCCCGCCACTGTCAAATGCGGAAACAGCGCGAAATCCTGAAACATCAGCCCAACACCGCGCGCCTCGGGCGGCAGGTTTACCCCGGCCCCGAACACCTGCTGCCCGTCGATCAAGATCCGGCCGTGATCCGGGGTTTCCACCCCTGCAATCATCCGCAACGTCGTGGATTTTCCGCAGCCTGACGGCCCAAGCAGGCACATCACCTGACCCGCTGCCACTTGCAGCGACACATCCGAAACCACGGCCCGCCCACCAAACGAGCGGGCAAGTCCCAGTATTTCCAGACGTTCTGGCACTTCCAAGCGTTCAGATGCGGCGGCCATGATCATCCCGGCATTTTATCCAGACTTCCCTACCAGCCGCCTCCGAGCGTCGCAAGTTCACATCGTCGCGTTCATAGCGCCGCCGTCCAACAGGATATTCTGCCCCACCATATACCCCGCATACTGGCTGCACATGAACGCACAGGTGGCGCCAAACTCTTCCGCCGTGCCGTAGCGCCGCGCCGGAATGCCCGCCGCGCGTTCCGCCTGCGCCTGCGCCATCGTGATCCCGCGGGCTTTCACCACGCCTGCGTCCAAGGATACGGCGCGATCCGTTGCGTGAATGCCGGGCAGCAAGTTGTTGATAATCACGCCATATTCCGCAACCTGGCGCGAGGTGCCACCAACATATCCCGTCAACCCCGCCCGCGCCGCATTCGACAGACCCAATTGCGGAATTGGTGACTTTACCGATTGCGAGGTAATGTTCACCACCCGGCCCCAGCCTTTGGCAATCATCCCCGGCAGCAGCGCTTTCATCAGGGCAATCGGCGTCAGCATATTGGCATCCAGCGCTTTGATGAAATCCGCACGCTCCCAATCCGACCAGATCCCCGGAGGTGGGCCGCCTGCGTTGGTCACCAGAATATCCACCGACCCCGCCGCCGCCAGCACCGCCGCACGGCCCTCGTCCGAGGTAATGTCAGCGACCACCGCAACGACCTTGACGCCAAAGCCGCGCAACTCTGTCGCCGTCGCCTCCAAAGCCTCGGCCCCGCGCGCGTTGATCACCAGATCAACCCCGGCTTCGGCCAAAGCCATCGCACAGCCACGCCCCAAACCCTTTGACGCCGCACAGACCAGCGCCCGTTTGCCTTTGATCCCCAAATCCATCGCCACATCTCCTTCGTTTGCGCCAGCCTAGCAGCCGATCCATCGCGACGTAACCCGCAGTAAAACCACAAAAACGGCCACTGGGCCAAAATTTTACCCCAATTTTGATTTCTACAGGCTTGAGCCGCCCGCGTGCACGGTTCATATCCAGTCTTAACCATTACCCGGTAGCCTTCGCATCATGTCAGTCAAAAACGCCCCTCCTCCCCCCGGTCACGCCTGTCAGGTTCTGTCAGGGGATGCGATTTATGTGATCAACGGGGTGAACAACGGCGATGGGCTGACCGGCCCGGAAGAGGTCTGTCCCGGCGACATCTACGCGTTGGACGAAAGCCAACAGCCGCTGCGGCTGGTGGTGACCCGCGCCGAAGGCTTGCAACGCGTCGGCATGGGCTCGGAAATTGGCCAGCCTGGCGACGCGCTGCGCTTTGAAGCGCGCTACACCATGATGAGCAGCGACGGCGATCAGGTTGATCTGGTGCTGATCTCTTTGCCGGATGGCACGCGCATCGTGCTGCCGTTGTCGCCGATGGCGGCGCAAAACGACTACACGCTGTTAAAGATCGGTGATGCCCCGCAAGACACCGGCCTTGCCGATCTGCTTTGTGTCTCGTTCGCGCGCGGCACCATGATCACCCTTGCCTCGGGCCAGCAGCGCGCGATTGAGTCGCTGAAGATCGGTGACAAGGTGCTCAGCCGCGATCACGGCGGTCAGGCGATACGCTGGATCGGCTCCACCACCCTGCGCGCCGTCGGGGCCTTTGCGCCTGTGGTGATCACGGCGGGCACTTTGGGTAATTCTGGCGATCTTCTGGTCAGCCAGCACCACCGCATGTTTCTCTATCAGCGCAAGCGCAGCCCTGGTTTGGCAACGTCAGAGCTTTTGGTGCAAGCCAAGCATCTTGTTGATCACAAATCGGTTTTCATTCAGGAAGGCGGCTTTGTCGATTTCTTCAGCATCGTGTTTGACCACCATGAAATCATCTATGCCGAGGGCGTTCCCGCCGAAAGCCTGATGGTCAACGACGCCACCGTCAACCGCCTGCCGACCGAGTTGTCAGAGGATGTAAAGGCGCGCTTTCCCGGCCTTAGCCAGAACCAGCATTTTGGCACCGAAGCCGGTCGGCAATTTCTCGATTCCATCGGGCCCGAGGCTTTGTTCAAATCGCCCCGCACAGCCCCTGCGCGGCAACGGTAGACGCGCGCGGCGCTTTCGGCTAAAGCCCGCGCATGCTTGACAATCGCCCGACCCTCCCGCCCGAAATCGCCCGCCGCCGGACCTTTGCGATCATTTCGCATCCCGACGCTGGCAAAACCACGTTGACCGAAAAATTCCTGCTGTTCGG
This sequence comes from Cypionkella sp., assembly GCF_034376685.1. Taxonomy (GTDB): domain Bacteria; phylum Pseudomonadota; class Alphaproteobacteria; order Rhodobacterales; family Rhodobacteraceae; genus Cypionkella. Next base: position 101,691 of record NZ_JAXMJJ010000003.1, on the reverse strand, counting down.
TGGTGCGATCCAGATGGCAGGCCAAGTGCGCGCCAAGGGCGAAGCGCGGCGCACCCGGTCGGACTTCATGAAAATGGAGCAAGAGCGCGGGATTTCGGTCTCGGCGTCCGCGATGTCGTTCGATTTCCGGCAGTATCGCTTTAACCTCGTCGATACTCCCGGTCACTCGGATTTCTCGGAAGATACCTACCGCACGTTGACCGCCGTTGACGCCGCAATCATGGTGATTGACGGTGCGAAAGGCGTGGAAAGCCAGACCCAAAAGCTGTTCGAGGTCTGCCGCATGCGCGACCTGCCGATCCTGACCTTCTGCAACAAGATGGATCGGGAATCGCGCGATACTTTTGATATCATTGATGAAATTCAAGAGAATTTGGCGATTGACGTAACGCCCGCCTCGTGGCCAATCGGCATGGGCCGCGACTTCGTCGGCGCCTATGATCTTTTGCACGACCGCCTTGAAATCATGGACCGCGCCGACCGCAACAAGGTTGCCGAAACCATCCAGATCTCGGGGCTGGACGACCCCAAACTTGCCGAGCACATTGCGCCAGAACAGTTGAAGCAACTGCGCGAAGAGCTTGAAATGGCGAAAGAATTGTTGCCCGCCTTTGATCGCGCCGCTTTCCTGAACGGCTCGATGACGCCGATCTGGTTTGGTTCGGCGATCAACTCGTTTGGCGTCAAGGAATTGATGGACGGCATGGGCGAATACGGCCCGGAACCGCAGCCGCAGAAAGCCAAAGAGCGCCAGATTGACCCGGAAGAACAAACGGTTACGGGGTTTGTTTTCAAGGTTCAGGCCAATATGGACCCCAAGCACCGCGACCGCGTGGCGTTTGTGCGGATGGCCTCGGGGCATTTCCAGCGCGGCATGAAACTGCTGCATGTGCGCTCGAAAAAGCAGATGGCCATTGCCAACCCGGTGATGTTCCTCGCCGCTGACCGCGAGTTGGCTGAAGAGGCTTGGGCAGGCGACATCATTGGCATTCCGAACCACGGCCAGTTGCGGATTGGGGATGCGCTGACCGAGGGCGAAGCCCTGCGTTTCACCGGCATTCCCTCGTTTGCGCCGGAACTGCTGCAAGTGGTGCGCGCCGGTGATCCGATGAAGGCCAAGCATCTGGAAAAAGCCCTGATGCAATTCGCCGAAGAAGGGGCTGCGAAAGTGTTCAAACCGATGATCGGCTCGGGCTTTATCGTCGGCGTGGTGGGGGCGTTGCAGTTTGAGGTTTTGGCCAGCCGGATTGAGCAGGAATACTCCCTGCCGGTGCGGTTTGAACCGAGCCAGTTCACCTCTGCGCGCTGGGTGTCAGGTGCCAAGGCCGAGGTCGATAAATTCATCAACGTCAACAAGGGCCACATCGCCATCGACAACGACGGCGACACGGTGTTCCTGACGCGCCTGAAATGGGACATCGACCGGATTGAGCGCGACTATCCCGAGGTCAAGCTGACTGCCACCAAGGAAATGATGGTTTAAGCAGCGCGATTCTTGCAATGTTCCAGAGACCTACCTAAAACTCCGGCAAAATTCGGAGATCATAATGGCCCTGCCCCTGCATGAACTCGCGGCCCTCGGCTCTGCAACCTGTTGGGCCACCACCGGGCTGTTTGCCGCCGATGCGGTGCGTAGCCTAGGCGCATTTCACTTCAGCCTGATCCGGCAGCTGTTCGTCACCCTGCTACTGGCGCTGATTGTGTTGGCCACGGGCGGCTTCGGCGTGCCGGACAGCGCAGCACTGCTGACCCTCGCGATTTCGGGCGTGATCGGCATCCTGCTGGGTGACACGCTGAACTTTGCAGCCGTCGGTCGCATCGGCCCGCGCCGGGCAGGTGCGGTGTTTGCGCTGAACGCGCCGATGGCCGCGCTGATGGGCTGGGCGCTGATGGGCGAGGCGCTGCCGTGGCGCGCCGTCTTCGGCATCGGCCTGACTGCCAGCGGTGTGGCCTTGGCTATCTTAGGTCGCCCCAGCGCCAATGCGCATCGGCTGGAAACCCTGCAAGGCACCGCCATCATTGGCATTCTGTTCGGCCTTGGCGCGGCCTTCGGTCAAGCTGCGGGATCGTTGATCGCCCGCCCGGTGATGATGGCGGGGATGGATCCTTACCTCGCCTCGCTGTTCCGCGTCGGCGCTTCGGGTCTTGTGATGGGTGCACTCGCCGCAACCCCAATGGCGCCACCGACGCCAAAATTCAGCCGCGAACCTTTGTTCTGGACAGCAGCAACCGCCTTTGTCGGTTTGCTGGTTGGCATGACTTTGTTCCTCTATGCGCTGCAAGGCTCGCAAACCGGCATCATCGCGACACTTTCGGCGACATCTCCCGTGATCATCCTGCCTATGCTGTGGCTGCGCACAGGTCAGCGCCCAAGCGCCTTGAGTTGGGCCGGTGCTGCACTGGCGGTGTTGGGGCTGGGCTTGATCTTTTCGCGCTTGGGCTAAATTTTTCAACCGGACAGCTTGCTGTTTTTCGCCGGAAACCTTGGGCGATCCGTAGGGATTTGCCCTGCATAATGCCGGATGATTCCGGCGATATGCCTGAAATTTGCAGCAAACCCGCAATGCCCCGGCTGATCCGCCCCCTTGCGCGCGCTCGCGTAGGCCTGCTTATTGCGGCAAATTCCCTGCAAACGAGGCCGCCGATGTCGCTGAATACCGAAGTGCAAACCCTGCTGGCTCAGCTTGGCGTCACCCCGAAAGCCGGCCCGATGCCAACCCGCTCTCCGATCACCGGGGAGTCTCTTGGCTCTATTGCCGAACACACCGCCGCCGAAGCCGAAGCCGCAATCCAGGCCGCCCATCGCGCCTACCGCGACTGGCGCAACGTGCCCGCGCCGCAGCGTGGGGAACTGGTGCGTTTGCTGGGGGAAGAGTTGCGCGCCAACAAAGCTGCCTTGGGCCGTCTGGTGTCGATCGAGGTCGGCAAAGTGGTGTCCGAGGGCTTGGGCGAAGTGCAGGAGATGATCGACATCTGTGACTTCGCCGTGGGTCTGTCGCGGCAGCTTTACGGCTATACGATTGCATCCGAGCGCCCCAGCCACCGCATGATGGAAACCTGGCATCCCCTTGGTGTGATTGGGGTTATTTCAGCCTTCAACTTCCCGGTGGCGGTGTGGTCGTGGAACACGGCGCTGGCTTTGGTCTGCGGCAATGCCGTGGTCTGGAAGCCGTCCGAGAAGGCCTCGCTGTCGGCGCTTGCCGCCCATGCCCTGCTGGAGCGCGCTTTGCACCGCTTCGCAGATGCGGGCCACCACGCCCCCGAGGGCCTGTCCAGCCTGCTGATCGGTGGTCGCGCCTTGGGTGAAGCGCTGGTTGACAGCCCGAAGGTGGCACTGGTTTCCGCCACCGGATCGACCCGGATGGGCCGTGAGGTTGGCCCGAAAGTCGCCGCCCGCTTTGGCCGCAGCCTGCTGGAACTTGGTGGCAACAACGCGGCTATCGTCACCCCCTCCGCCGATCTTGACCTCACCCTGCGCGGCGTGGCGTTCGCGGCGATGGGCACCGCAGGCCAGCGCTGCACCACTTTGCGCCGCCTGTTCCTGCATGACAGCATCTATGACGCTTTCCTGCCGCGTCTGAAAGCGGCCTATGCTTCGGTCAAAGTCGGTAACCCACTGGAAACAGGCGTGCTGATCGGCCCGCTGATCGACGACGGTGCATTGGACGGCATGGCGAAAGCGTTGGAGCAAGCCCGCGCCGCTGGCGGCACCGTACATGGTGGCGCACCTGTCACAGGTCTGGGCGGCGCTTACGCGCATCCCGCACTGGTCGAGATGCCCGCGCAAGTCGGCCCCGTGGTGCACGAAACTTTCGCACCAATCATTTATGTGATGCGTTACAAGGACTTCGACGATGTTCTTGAGAAACACAATGAAGTGCCGCAGGGGCTTTCCTCGTCGATCTTCACCAATGATCTGCGCGAGGCCGAGGCGTTCCTCTGCGCCCGTGGCAGCGATTGCGGCATCGCCAACGTCAATATTGGCCCCTCGGGTGCTGAAATTGGTGGCGCGTTTGGCGGTGAAAAGGAGACCGGCGGCGGCCGCGAAAGCGGCTCGGACGCTTGGAAAGCCTACATGCGCCGCGCCACCAACACCATCAACTACGGCACCACCTTGCCGCTGGCGCAGGGTGTAAGCTTCGATATCGGCTAAGATTGGCGCTTCGCAGGCCGATTCTCCCACAAACCTTGACCTTCCGCGCAAATTCGGCTATCCGCGCGGAAGGGCCATAGCGCCCAGACGCCGGGGCGCCCGGGAAAGCAGCGTCCCTTCATTTCATGCGGGCCGAACCCGCATCTTTAGGACGCAGATGACCAAATTCTCAGATCTCGCGCTGGACCCCCGCGTGCTCAAGGCCGTGGCGGAAGCTGGCTACGAAACCCCTACCCCGATTCAGGCGCAAGCCATCCCGCACGCGCTGCAAGGCAAAGACGTGCTGGGCATCGCCCAGACCGGCACCGGCAAGACCGCCAGCTTCGTGCTGCCGATGATCACGTTGCTGGGCCAAGGCAGGGCCAAAGCGCGGATGCCGCGCTCTCTGGTGCTGGCACCGACGCGCGAACTGGCGGCGCAAGTGGCGGAAAACTTTGAAACCTATGCCAAATACACCAAGCTGACCAAGGCTTTACTGATCGGCGGCGTTTCGTTTGGCGAGCAAGACAAGCTGATCGACCGTGGCGTTGATGTGCTGATCGCCACCCCCGGCCGCCTGCTGGATCACCACGAACGCGGTAAGCTGCTGTTGACCGGCGTGCAGATCATGGTCGTGGACGAGGCTGACCGGATGCTCGACATGGGTTTCATCCCCGATATCGAGCGCATCTTCAGCCTGACCCCGTTCACCCGCCAGACCTTCTTCTATTCGGCAACGATGGCACCGGAAATTGAGCGGATCACCAACACGTTCCTGTCCAATGCGGTCAAGATCGAAGTGGCGCGGCAAGCCACCGCTTCGCTGACGATCGAGCAAAAACTGATCCAGTTCACGCCGTCGCGTAAAGACAAGAGCTTCGCCGAAAAGCGCGCCGTGCTGCGGGCACTGATCAAGGCCGAAGGCGAATCCTGCACCAATGCGATCATCTTCTGCAACCGCAAGATGGATGTGGATGTGGTGTCGAAGTCGCTCAAGGCGCATGGCTTTAACGCCTCGCCGATTCACGGCGATCTGGATCAATCGGTGCGCACCAAGACGCTGGACGGTTTCCGCGATGGCTCGGTGCATCTGCTGGTGGCGTCGGATGTGGCGGCACGCGGGCTTGATATTCCGGCGGTGAGCCATGTGTTCAACTTTGACGCACCCTCGCATCCCGAAGATTACGTTCACCGCATTGGCCGCACCGGGCGCGCAGGTCGTTTGGGCAAAGCCTATACCATCGCGGTGCCGTCGGATGACAAATACATCAACGCCATTGAAGCGCTGGTGAAACAGCCGATTCCGCGTGGTGAAGTGCCAGAAGGTGCGCTGGAAGGTGCATCGGATACGCCAGAGCGTCCACGGGAAGAGCGTTCTTCCTCGCGCAGCCGTGGTGGCCGTGGCGAAAGCAGCCGGGGCGAAGGCCGCTCGCGTGAGCGCGCGCCGCATGAAGATAAGCCGGTGGAAGCCGTTGCCGTGGTGGAAGCCGCAGCCGAGGCCCCTGTCCGCGCCGAGCCTGCCGCCCGCCCCGAGCGCACAGAGCGCCCGCGTCGCGAAGATGACCGCCGGTCAGAGCCGCGCGGCGAGCCACGCTCGGAAGGTCGTTCGTCGGAAGGCCGTTCGGAGCAGCGTCACGAACACCGCTCGGAACCGCGTGCCGACACGCGGAACGAGCCCCGCCGGGATGATCGCCGCGACTATCGTGGCGGCCGTGACAATGGCGAGCGTGTGGTTGGCATGGGCGATCATGTGCCCGATTTCATCCTGCGCAGCTTTGCGATCACCACGATGACGGCCGATGAGCCGGAAGAATTGGCCGCGACCGGCAGCGAAGGCTGATCCCAAGCGACAGAATGCAAAGGGCCTCGCAATCTGCGAGGCCCTTTTCATTTCAACGGCTTGTTAGGTTATTCAGCCGCCAGACGGCTGACCACAACGATCACTTCGGGCTTCTTGCCGATCTCTTCCATCGAGACTTGCCGCACGATCTTGCGCAAGGCTTCGTCCATCTTGTCGTCGTTCGACAGCAGCTTGCGCGCCGCGCCATCGAGGAACTCGGTCAGCTCGGTCTCCAGCGTTTCGGCCAAAGCCCGCCCGCCTTTGCCGGTTTCCGGCAGGCCCATCAGCTCGACCCAAGCCTCGCCCAACGGTTGATCCTGCTCGTCCAAAATCACCGTCACCATTGCGAGGCCATTCAGCGCCATGCGGATGCGGTTGCGCACCACACCATCCAGCGCGCCGATCAGCACCGAACCGTCGAGATAGGTGCGGCCCGCTTCGATATGTTCAGCCAATTTCGGCACATCGCCGGTAATGTCCATCATCATACCGTTGGTGACAACGGCCGAGGCGATGCCAGCCTCAAGACCGATGCGGGCATGTTCGCGCAGGTGGCGGTGTTCGCCATGCATCGGGATCAGCATGTCGGGCAGGAACAACCGGTGCACATGCTCCAGATCCGGGCGGTTGGCATGGCCGGATACATGGTAAAGCCCATTGTTATCATCAACGATATCAACGCCTTTTTCCGAAAGAGCGTTCACAATCGCATAAACGCCGCGTTCGTTGCCGGGGATGATCTTGGACGAGAACAGGAACGTATCGCCCTCTTTCAGCTCTATCCCCAGATACTTGCCGCGCGACAGCTGCGCCGAAGCGGCACGGCGTTCACCCTGTGAGCCGGTCACGATCAGCATCAGGTTCTTGCGCGGCACTTCCAGCGCTTGTTCTGGGGTGATCGTCGGCGGGAAATCTTTCAGCACGCCGGATTCTTCCGCCGCCGACACCATCCGTTTCATCGCCCGGCCCAACAGGCAGACCGAGCGATCCGCCATCCGGCCCGCTTCGGCCAAGGTTTTCAGACGGGCGACGTTTGACGCAAAGGTCGTTGCCACCATCATGCCGCCCGCCGATTTGATCAGCTCGGCAATCGGGGCTTTCAGCGTGCTTTCCGAGCGGCCTTCGTGCAGCGAGAACACATTTGTGCTGTCGCACATCAGCGCTTTGATCGGGCGTTCGGCGGCAATCGCCTCCATCACCGCATCATCCCAGCCTTCACCGACAATCGGCGTGGCATCGCGTTTGAAATCGCCGGAGTGGAAAATCCGACCTGCGGGCGTGTCAATCACCAAGCCACCAGATTCCGGGATCGAGTGCGCCACCGGCACGAACTGCACCTTGAACGGGCCAGCTTCAACCGTGTGGGGGCGCGATTCAACCAGGGTGATGGCGTCTTTCGGCAGGCCGTATTCTTCAAACTTCAACCGACCGATGGTGGCGGTAAAACGGCGTGCGTAGACGGGTTTGCGCAAGGACGGCCACAGATGCGCCAAAGCGCCGATATGGTCTTCATGCGCGTGGGTGATGAAAATCGCCTCAAGCCGATCCAGCTTGTCGGCCAGCCACGAAATATCCGGCATGATCAGATCAACGCCCGGAGAGGTATCCATATCCGGGAAAGCCACGCCAAGATCGACCAGTATCAGCCGTTCTTTGCCCTTCGGGCCATAGCCATAGACATAAGCGTTCATGCCGATTTCGCCGGCCCCGCCCAATGGTAGATAGATCAGCCGCTCACCGCTCATGCCGTTTCCTTGTTATAGTTGTTGATCAGGACAAGGCCATGCATGGTCAGATCGTCCTCAATCGCGTGAAATAGCTCAGTTCCCTGAGCAAACAATGATGCCAGGCCGCCGGTGGCAATTACTTTCATCCCAAGATCACGCTCGCGGCGCACTTCCCGGACAATGCCTTCGATCAAGCCAATATAGCCCCAATACACGCCCGACTGCATACAAGCCACCGTATTCGTGCCAATCACCGTTGCGGGCTTGGCGATGTCAATATGCGGCAAGGCTGCTGCGGCCATATGCAACGCCTCAAGGCTGAGGTTGACGCCGGGGGCAATCACACCGCCGACATAAGCGCCGTCGTGGTCCACCACGTCGAAGGTGGTGGCGGTGCCAAAATCGACCACGATCAGATTGCCGCCGTGGCGGTCAAACCCTGCGACCGTGTTGACCAACCGGTCCGGCCCCACCGTGGTGCCCTGATCGACCCGAGGCGGCACGGGCAGGTTGCATTCCGGCTTGCCCACCACCAACGGGCGGCAGTCGAAATAGCGGCTGCACAGCACGCGCAAATTGAACACCACGCGCGGCACAGTCGACGAAATGATCGCCTCGGTGATCTGGGCTTCGGTTTTGGTCAGCATCAACAGGCTGGACAGCCAGACGAAATACTCATCCGCCGTGCGCTTGTGATCGGTGGCGATGCGCCAGGTGGCGATGAATTTCGCGCCGTTCCAGATCGAGAAAACCGTGTTGGTGTTGCCGCAGTCGATGGCCAGAAGCATCAGGTAGCCCCTTTAGAAAAACACCTCTGCCGCAGGAATTGCGACAGGGCCGGAGGACATCCGCAGGATCAGATTGCCCGCCGGATCAATGGTTTCAAACACGCCTTCACGGGTCTGGCTGCCGGTGCGGGCGCGGATGGTGTCACCAAGCCGCGCCGCATGGGTCAGCCATTCTTGGCGCAAAGCGGTGAAGCCTTGATTGACGAATTTCATCTCCCACGCTGCATAGGCCGGGGCGAGGGCATCAAGGAAGGCCTCAGGCGTTACGCGCAAACCAGTCTCGGCCAGCAGGCTAACCGGGATTATCGCTCCCGGCTCCACCGCTGCGGGATCCGGCGCACCGATCAGATTGACGCCGATGCCGATGGCAAGATCGAAGCCGCCGCGTGTGTTCGCGGTGCTTTCCAGCAAAATCCCCGCCACCTTGCCGCCGTTCAGCAGCACGTCATTCGGCCATTTCAGCGCAAAGGCTGCGGGCAACCCAGTCAGACTGACAAAGGCATCGCGCAGGGCCAGACTGGCGGCAAAACTGCGCAGGGCAATCTGCTCGGGCGGCTCATGCGGATGCAGCAGCAATGTGCCGTAAAAATTGCCGCGCGGAGAGGCCCAGGGCCGCGCCCGCCGCCCACGCCCCGCCGTTTGCTCCAACCCCATAAACCACGCAGGCCCCGGTGTTTCCGGGGCCATGCGCAAGGCATAGGCATTGGTGCTATCGACCGATGCAAGGACGTGGCGCGCCACGCCCGCAGGCCATGCGGCTTTAGCCGACAAGCGCTTGTGCCGCCGTTGCCGCCACCGCTTCGATGCCGAACAGATTGACCACACCCAGCAGCATCACCGCCGAAACGGCAACCAGCATCAGCCACTGCACGGGAACCATCCGGCTGGTCGCACCTTCGGTCTCACGTCCGAAATACATGAAGAACACGATGCGGAGGTAGTAGAACGCGCCAATCACCGAAGCCACAGCACCCGCCAGCGCAAGCCAGGTCATGCCCGCATCCACTGCCGCCTTCAGCACATAGAACTTCCCGAAAAAGCCTAGCATCGGCGGCACACCGGCCAAGCTGAACATCAGGATCAGCACGGCAAGCGCCTTCAACGGTTCACGCTTTGAGAACATGTTCAGGCTGTCGATATCGCTGATCGACTTGCCATCCTTCTCCAGCGACATGATGAACGCAAAGGTGCCAAGGTTCATCGTGACGTAAATCGCCATGTAGATCAGCATGGCTTGCACGCCTTCAACGGTGCCAGCCGCCAGACCAACCAAGGCATAACCCATATGGGCAATCGAGGAATAAGCCATCAGCCGCTTGATATCGCGCTGCCCAATCGCGGCAATAGCCCCCAGGAACATCGACAACACCGCCAGCGCTGCCAGAACCTGGCTCCACTGTGCCGGGATCGCGCCAAAGGCATCAAACACCACACGGGCGATCATCGCCATCGCCGCGGCCTTGGGGGCCGTTGCGAAAAACGCGGTCACTGGGGTCGGCGCGCCTTCATAGACATCCGGCGTCCACATATGGAACGGTGCCGCCGAAACCTTGAACGCCATGCCTGCGATCAGGAACACCAGACCGATCACCAGCCCAAGATGCAGCTCTCCACCCAGCGTTGACAGGATGCCGCTGAACAGCGTGGTGCCTGCAAAGCCATACACCAGCGACGCGCCATAGAGCAGCAGACCAGAGGACAGCGAGCCCAGCACGAAATACTTCAGGCCCGCCTCGGTCGATTTCACGCTATCACGGCGCATCGCGGCCACGACGTAAAGCGCGAGGGATTGCAGCTCCAGCCCGAGATACAGCACCATCAGATCGCCCGCCGAGACCATGAACATCATGCCGACAACCGCCAGCGCCACGAGGATCGGATATTCAAACCGACCCATCTCGTTGCGCGCGAGGTAGTCTTGCGACATCACCAAAACGCCCGCAGCCGACAGCAGGATCACCACTTTGGCAAAGCGCGCGAAAGCATCATCAACGAACATGCCTTCAAAACCCAGGTTCGCGCCCTCACCCGCAACGCCGATATATGCAGCAAGGGCGACGAAAACCCCGGCGGTGGCCCAAGTCACCACCCCGGTCAGCGCATCCTTGCCCGCGTAAACACAGCCCAGCAGCGCAGCCATCGCATAAAGCGCCAGCAAGACCTCGGGCAGAACGATATGAAAGTCTAAAGCGTTCATCTGGTCTGTCCCTTAGTTCGCAGCAAAGGCCGTCACGGCCGTTTGGTAATTATCGACAAGCACCTTGACCGACGGCCCGATGATATCCAGCACCAGCGCCGGATAGACGCCCAGCAGCAAAGTCATCACGATCAGCGGCGCGAAGATTGCGCGCTCACGGCGGCTCATGTCTTGGATGGTGGCCAAGGCCTCTTTCACCAGCGCCCCGAAGGCGACACGGCGGTAGAGGTAAAGCCCGTAAGCCGCCGAGAAGATCACGCCAGAAGTGGCGACGGCAGCGACCCAAGTGTTGACCTGGAAGATGCCTGCCAGCACGAGGAATTCGCCGACGAAACCGGAAGTCCCCGGCAGGCCTACGTTGGCCATGGTGAAGAACATGAACACCAAAGCGTAAGCCGGCATCCGGTTGACCAAGCCACCGTAAGCGTCGATTTCCCGCGTGTGCATCCGGTCATAGATCACGCCGACACAAAGGAACATTGCGCCCGAGATAAAGCCGTGGCTGATCATCTGGAAAATCGCGCCATCCACGCCTTGCTGATTGGCGGCAAAAATCCCCATCGTCACATAGCCCATGTGGGCGACCGAGGAATAGGCGATCAGCTTTTTCATATCCGACTGCGCCAGCGCCACCAGCGAAGTGTAGACGATGGCAATAGCGCTCATCCAGAACACCAAAGAGGACAAAACCTCTGCACCCACCGGGAACATCGGCAGGCTGAAGCGCAGAAAGCCATAGCCGCCCATTTTCAGCAAGATCGCCGCCAGCACCACAGAGCCTGCCGTCGGGGCCTGAACGTGCGCATCGGGCAACCAAGTATGCACCGGCCACATCGGCATTTTCACCGCAAAGCTGGCGAAGAACGCAAGGAACAGCAGCGTTTGCAAACCGCCGGTGATGCTCATCCCCAGCACCACCATCGGCGCAGAGTCGAATTTGAACGTCATCAACGTCGGAATATCGGTCGTTTTCGCCGCCCAATACATCGCGATCATCGCAACCAGCATCAGCACCGAGCCGAGGAAGGTATAAAGGAAGAACTTGAACGCCGCGTAAATCCGGTCCTTGCCGCCCCAGATGCCGATGATCAGGAACATCGGGATCAGACCTGCCTCGAAGAACAGATAGAACAGCACCAGATCGAGTGCCAGAAACACGCCAAGCATCAGTGTTTCCAGCAGCAGGAAGGCGATCATGTATTCCTTGACGCGGTCGGTAACAGCCCAGCACGAGAGGATCGTGATCGGCATCAGGAAGGTCGTCAGCATCACGAACAGGATCGAAATGCCGTCCACGCCCAGCTTGTATTTCAGCCCAAGGATCCAGTTCGCCTCTTCGACAAACTGAAAGCCCGCGTTGCTGGCATCGAAACCCTTCAGCACGAACAGCGAGACGATGAAGGTCGCCGTGGTGGCAATCAGCGCCAGCCATTTCGCGTTATTGGCGGTGGCTTCATTCGAGCCGCGTAGGAACAGCGCCATAATGGCGGCCGCCACTGCGGGCAGGAAGATGATGATGGAAAGAAGGTAAGTCATGCTCTTAGTGCCCCACCGTAAGCGTCATCCAGGTCAGCAGGGCAGCAATCCCCAGCACCATCGCGAAGGCATATGTAAAGACGTAGCCCGATTGCCAGCGCCCGGCGAGTTTGGTGAAGAACGGGATAATCCCCATCGCCACACCGTTCAGTGCGCCGTCAATCACCACACCGTCGCCCTTCTTCCACAGGAAGTTGCCCAGCCAGAACGCGGGCTTGACGAAGATCACGTTGTAAAGCTCGTCAAAGTACCATTTGTTCAGCAGGAACAGATACAGCGGGCGCTGTTGCGCCGCGAGTTTGCCCGGCAGTTCCGGGCTGCGGATGTAGAATTTCCACGCCAGCAGGAAGCCCAACACCATCGCGATAAACGGCGAAACCTTGACCCATTTCGGCGCTTCATGCGCCGCGTGCAGCACATGATTGTCCGCGCCAAGATAGATCGCACCTTTCGGAGCGACACCCGGCTCTAGATGCAGAGGTGCAGCAGCAGCTTCAGTGCCCTCGGTCGCATGGGTCTCTGGGGCCGCTTCGGTCGTCGCAGCCACAGCAGTTTCTGTCGCAGGAGCGGCCTCGGTCGCTGTGGCAGCCGGAACTGACGCAGTCGTGGCAGTCTCAGGTGTCGCAGCCGGAGCCGTTTCGGTCACAGGCGCTTCAGCACTGGCAGCCGGAGCCGCCTCTGCCACAGCTTCCACGGCGTGGCCTTCCTCAGCCGCCTGCTCATGCACAGGTTCCATGTTGAACCAAGCGCGCATCTTCGCCTCATCGCCGAAGAAGCTGTTGTACCAGACCATGCCCGAGAACGCAGCACCCAAAGCCAGCACTCCCAACGGGATCAGCATTGTGAGCGGGCTTTCATGCGCATGATCATAGGCATGGGTGTCGCCCTTCGGCTTGCCGTAGAAGGTCATGAACATCAGCCGCCATGAGTAGAACGAAGTCATAAACGCCGCGATCACCAGCAAGGTGAAGGCATAGTTCGACCCGACCCAAGCGCTTTCGATCACCGCATCTTTCGACAGGAAGCCAGCAAAGCCGTAATGCGTCAGCGGAATCCCCACGCCGGTGATCGCCAAAGTGCCGATCATCATCGCCCAGAACGTCAGCGGGATCTTTTTCCTGAGGCCGCCGTAATTCCGCATATCCTGCTCATGGTGCATCGCCGTGATCACCGAGCCTGCGCCGAGGAACAGCATCGCTTTGAAGAAGGCGTGCGTGAACAGATGGAACATCGCCACCGGATACATGCCCACGCCGGCTGCCACGAACATGTAACCCAACTGCGAACAGGTAGAATAGGCGATCACCCGTTTGATGTCGTTCTGCACCAGACCCACGGTCGCCGCAAAGAACGCGGTCGTCGCACCCAGCACCACGATCATCGTCTTGGCATCCGGCGCATATTCATAAAGCGGCGACATCCGGCAGACGAGGAACACCCCTGCCGTCACCATCGTGGCGGCATGGATCAGCGCCGACACCGGGGTTGGGCCTTCCATCGCATCCGGCAACCAGGTGTGCAGGAACAGCTGCGCCGATTTGCCCATAGCCCCGATGAACAGCAAAACACCGATCAGATTTGCGGCGTTCCAGTCAGCCCACAAGAAATGCAACTGCGTCTGTGCCAGTTGTGGCGCGGCCGCGAAAACCTCATCAAACTTGATGCTGTCGGTCAGATAATACAGCGCGAAAATCCCCAGCGCGAAGCCGAAGTCACCAACGCGGTTGACCACAAACGCCTTGATCGCGGCGGCATTGGCGCTTGGCTTGCGGTAGTAGAAGCCGATCAGCAGATATGAGGCAACGCCCACGCCCTCCCAACCAAAGAACATCTGCACCAAGTTGTCAGAGGTGATCAGCGCCAGCATCGAAAAGGTGAAGAACGACAGATACGCGAAGAAGCGGGGCCGATAGCTTTCGCCATGCGCCCAGTTCTCATCATGCGCCATGTAGCCTTGCGAATAAAGATGCACCAGGGCCGAAACCGAGTTCACCACCACCAGCATGATCGCCGACATCCGGTCAAGCCGGATGCCCCATTCGGTCGAAAGCGTGCCGGATTCGATGAAGCGCAGCACGGTGATATGCTGGGTATCGCCTTGAAAGGTCAGGAAAGTATACCATGACAGGATGGCGGCGATGAACAAAACCACCGTGGTTAGCCACGTCGCTGCCTTCTCGCCAATCAACCGCCAGCCAAAGCCGCACAGGATCGCGCCGACCAAGGGTGCAAACAGAATGATCTTGGCGCTGAGTTGCATATCCATGATCTCAGCCCTTCATCACGTTAACATCTTCGACATCAATGGTGCCGCGGTTGCGGAAGAACACCACCAGGATCGCAAGACCAATCGCAGCCTCTGCCGCCGCCACCGTCAGGATGAACATGGTGAACACCTGCCCCACCAGATCGCCCAGCTGCGACGAGAAGGCGACGAAGTTGATGTTGACCGCCAGCAGCATCAGTTCGATCGACATCAGAATGACGATGACATTCTTCCGGTTCAGGAAGATGCCAAAGATCCCGATGACGAACAAAGCCGCCGCCACCACAAGGTAATGTTCCAGTCCTACCATTTTCGTCCCTCCGGGTCGTTGCCCGTTGTCGTTTTCTGCGTTGCACTTGAAGTGCTGCTGGCCACACAGGTGGCCAGCGTAATGACTGCCCTTACGGCATCGTCTCAGGGTAGTAGAGCGAGCAGCCGCAATCGCCCCGCGAGGCTTTCGGGGTATAGGCTTTCGCGAGTTGACCCTTGATCACTTCGTAGCCGCCGCGCTGTGCGTTCTTGATGAACAGATCCTCGTTCGCCAGCTTTTTCTTCGCCCGCAGCGCGTCGACGAAGGCAAACAGATCGCCATGCCCCGGCAGGCCTTTGCTGGAATCCTTCAGCAGATATTCGGCATTGATCTGCACCAGTTTGCGGGTCGCGCAATTGACCAGCGTGTATTTCTCTTTGGTGCCGCTGGCATCGGACTCGTCGGTTTCAAAGCCGACATAGCCGTTGCCCTCATCAATCGCGGGATTTTCGCGATGCTTGCCAAAGGCATTGGTGGCCTCGCTGCCGCATTTTTTCAGATCGCGCACGACCTGCTTTTGGTCTGCCATAGCCGGGCCGACCGTTAACATAGCGACAAGAAAGGGAAGTACGAAAGATCTCATTTGCACCACTCCACGCTTACTATTTAGAGGCCCTGCCCCGGTTTCGGATCCATCAATTCCATCGCCTTTGCCGGGTCGCGCCACATCTGGTGCAGCACGTTCTGGCGTTTCACATCCTTGCGGTGGCGCAAGGTCAGCAGGATTGCGCCGATCATCGCGACCAGCAGCACCAAGGCCGAAAGCTGGAATAGCAGCAGGTATTTGTCATAGATCAGCAGACCCAATGCGCGGGTGTTTTCCACTTGCGCCAGATCCGGCGTGATCGCTGCACGCAGACCCATCGCACCATCGGCCTGCACCCAAGCGCCGACGCCGAGTACCAGTTGCATGATGATGATCACGCCGACCAGCAGACCCAGCGGCATGTAGCGCGACATCTCGCCTTTGAGTTCCTCAAAATCCACGTCCAACATCATCACCACGAACAGGAACAGCACGGCAACCGCACCGACGTAGACGATGATCAGCAGCATGGCGACGAATTCCGCGCCCAGAAGCACGAACAGACCCGCCGAGGACAAGAAGGCCAGGATCAGCCACAGCACCGAATGCACCGGGTTGCGCGACAGCGTCACCAGCAAACCCGCCGCAACCGTCACGGTGGAAAACGCGTAAAAGGCCAGATCTGCAACGCTCATGGCGCTTTCTCCTCGGTTTCAGCAAAGACGTCCTGAGCTATCTCAAGCGCCTTCTGCATGGCGGGCGGGCCGCCGAACATCGACATCTGCCAGATCACCTCGGCGATCTCGCGCTTTGTGGCCCCGGCGGCCAAAGCATTCTTCACCGTCACCCGCATCTGCGACTCGCCAAGCGGACCGAGCACGGTGAGTGCTGCAATCGTCACCAGAAACCGCGTGCGGGCATCCAGGCCCTCGGGGTTGAAGGTCTTGCCAAAGAACGCCTCAAGCATTTCCTTCGGCATCGCCGGGAACAGCTTTTCAAACGCCTTCACATCGACGCCCTCCAAACCGGGCGCGAAGGCCTTGGCCATCTGGCTGCCCTGCTCCATCATCTGCTTGAAGATCTGGTTGAATGCGTCTGTCATCATATCACCGGTACGGGGCGTCGAGTTCAAGGTTGCGGGCAATCTCGGCTTCCCAGCGCGCGCCATTCGCCAGCAGCTTGTCCTTGTTGTAGAACAGTTCCTCGCGGGTTTCGGTGGAGAATTCGAAATTCGGCCCCTCGACAATCGCATCCACCGGGCAGGCTTCCTGACAGAAACCGCAATAGATGCATTTGGTCATGTCGATGTCATAGCGCGTGGTGCGGCGGCTGCCATCCTCGCGCGGTTCCGCGTCAATGGTAATCGCCTGCGCCGGGCAAATCGCCTCACACAGCTTACAGGCAATGCAGCGTTCTTCGCCATTCGGATAGCGGCGCAACGCATGCTCGCCCCGGAAGCGCGGGCTCAAGGGCCCCTTTTCATGCGGATAGTTCAGCGTCGATTTCGGCGCGAAGAAATATTTGAAGCCAAGACCGAAGCCTTTGAAGAAGTCCATCAGCAGGAAATACTTCGCTGCGCGGCGGTAATCGGTTGTGCGTGCCGGACCCATGGCTATTTCCTATCCTTCATTGCAGTGCCTCAACCTTGCTTCGAATTTCCAACCGAGCTTCTGGCGGGAAGGTTTCATAAAAAGCCGCAACCGCCTTTTGTTGTTTTGCGCTTCCTGCATCATCAGCAGGCTGCCAGCAATCCACCAACGTATCGAGAGCAAGCAATAGTGCCGCGTCAGCTGTTTCAGGAGATTTCTGAAAGACCAATACAGCACCACCATAAGCTGGCGCGACCAAGAACCACCTGTGCTCAACGTCCGATAATGCCTCAGCCATCGTTTTCCCACCAAGCGTCTCCATTGGTCCGCTTGGCACTGACTTCACGAATTTGGCTGCCGCAGCATCGCAATCGGCGGCTGCGCATGCGTGCCCCACGACCACAACACTGAATAGGAAAGCCAATCTAAACACGCCTCAGCCTCCCATCGTCCAGCGCGCCCAAAAGCCGCCGAACACTTCGTATTTTGCCAAGAACGACACGATGACAACCCAGCCCAAGGACAGCGGCAGGAACACTTTCCAGCCGATCCGCATCAACTGGTCATAGCGGTAGCGCGGCACGATGGCCTTCACCATGGCGAACATGAAGAAGAACACCCACATTTTGGCGACCATCCACCACCATCCATCGGCCAAGAACGGGAATGGCGACAGCCAGCCGCCGAAGAAAAGCAAAGAGATCAGCGCGCACATCAGGAAGATCGCGATATATTCGCCGGCCATGAACAACAGATATGGCGTCGAGGAATATTCCACCATGAAGCCCGCGACGAGTTCGGATTCCGCTTCGGGCAAGTCGAACGGCGGGCGGTTGGTTTCGGCCAAGGCGCTGATGAAGAACAAGAACACCATCGGCAAATGCGGTATGAAATACCAGTTCAACATGCCCAGATTGCCCGATTGCGCATGCACGATCGACGAAAAGCTCATCGAGCCGGTCGAGATGATGATGCCGATGATGATCAGGCCGAGGCTGACCTCATACGAAATCATCTGCGCCGCTGACCGCAACGACCCAAGGAACGGGTATTTCGAGTTCGACGCCCACCCGCCCATGATCACGCCGTAAACCTCAAGCGAGGACGCCGCGAACACGAACAGGATGGCGACGTTGATATCTGCCAGCACCCAGCCGCTATCAAACGGGATCACCGCCCATGCAAGGATCGCCAGCACGAAGCTCAGGATCGGGGCGAGGAAAAACACCGCGCGGTCGGCCCCAGCGGGCACCACGATTTCCTTCACCACATATTTCAGCGCATCGGCCACCGATTGCAGCAAGCCAAACGGCCCCACCACGTTCGGGCCCTTGCGCATCTGCACCGCCGCCCAGATTTTGCGGTCGCCGTAGACAAGGAACAGCAAGCTCAGCATCACAAAAGCAACGATGGCAAGGCTTTGCAGCGCTATCAACAGCGCTATCCCCAGCCCGGTTTGCAAAAAGTCAGCCATGATCCCTCACGTTCCCTTAACTCATCGGCCTTATCTTAGGCCTTAAACCGTCGGTATCCCCTGCGCACCACAATCGCGCACGGTCACTTCGGCATCTATCGTTTTCACACCGCGGGGCAGCGACGCCGAGATGGTGTAAACTGCATCCCCCCGCCAAACGCCACCCTTTATCGCCACATTCGTCCGCACATGCCGCGCAAATCCAAAGCCCCGGATCAGCGCATATTGCGCCGCCGCACAGGC
This sequence comes from Cypionkella sp., assembly GCF_034376685.1. GTDB lineage: Bacteria > Pseudomonadota > Alphaproteobacteria > Rhodobacterales > Rhodobacteraceae > Cypionkella. The sequence goes on along the minus strand of NZ_JAXMJJ010000003.1, from coordinate 83,063 downwards.
CGCATAAGCCGCCACATCCTTGTCATCCCGCGCACCCGTCATCGCCACCCGGAAATTCACCAGATCGCCGTCAAGCAGGATGGTCTCAATTCCGTTGTAGCTCGGATTGAACGCCATATCCGCCGCAGGTTTCTCCGCCGCACAGCCGAACAGGCTGCCCGAGGCAGCCAGTCCGATGGCAAAGGGGCCTGCAAGCCGCATGACCTACTCCGCCGCCATCGGGGTTTTGGCCCGATCCGCTTCCAGCGCCGCCATCTCGCCCATCACCTTCGAGGCGCGTGCAATCGGGTTGGTCAGATAGAAACCTTTGAAAGCATTGCGGAAATCTGCTTTGCCCATATCCCGCAACGCCACCGGCTGCCAATCATTGCTTGGCACATGGTCGATCATCCCCAGATGCGGATGCGCTGCGATCAGCGCCTTGCGCAAAGCCGCCAGACTATCCCACGGCAGGGTCTTGCCCACCTCTGCCGAGAATGCCCGCAAGATCGCCCAGCCTTCTTTCGCCTCACCAGGCGCAAAGCCTGCGCGCTGCGCCAACTGAGGCCGGCCTTCGGTGTTGACGAACAAGCCGCTTTCTTCCGTGTAAGCCGCCGCCGGGAAGATGATATCGGCGCGGTTCGCACCACGGTCGCCATGCGAGCCTTGATAAATCACGAACGGACCCGCAGCGATCTCGATCTCATCGGCGCCGAGGTTGTAGATCACCTCTGCGCCCTCGGTCGCCGCAGCCAACCCACCCTCGGTTACAGCGCCAACATCCATCGCACCGACGCGACCCGCAGCCGTGTGCAGCACCAGCAATTTGCCGCCCGCACCTTCGGCATAAGCCATCGCATGCGCCAGAACCGCCTCACCATCGGCCTCGTTCAAAGCGCCCTGCCCGACGATCACAATGGTATTCGGCTTTTCCGTGACCTTGCCAACCAAAGCCGCCAGCGCCGCGCGATCCGTGCCCATGTGTTTGTAATCATAGGTCAAATCGACCGCTTCACCGATCAGCCCGACATTCGCGCCCGCCGACCACGCCTTGCGGATCCGTGCGTTCAACACCGGAGCCTCAACGCGCGGATTGGTGCCAATCAGCAAGATTGTCTTGGCGCTGTCGATATCCTCAATCGCCGCCGTCCCGACGTAAGCCGAACGGTTGCCCATCGGCAAACGCGCGCCATCGGTGCGGCTTTCGACCATGCCACCCAAGCCTTCGATCAAAGCCTTCAGCGAATAAGCCGCCTCAACCGAGGCCAGATCGCCGACCAGACCAGCGACCTTCTTGCCCCTCACGGCAGCCGCCGCCAAGGTCAAAGCCTCGCCCCAGCCCGCTTTGCGCAGACGGCCATTCTCCCGCACATAAGGCGTGTCCAGACGCTGACGACGCAGCCCGTCCCAGATGAAACGGGTCTTGTCCGAGATCCATTCCTCGTTCACGCCATCATGGTTACGCGGCAAAATCCGCATCACTTCGCGGCCTTTGGTGTCGATACGGATGTTGGACCCCAAAGCATCCATCACGTCGATGCTTTCGGTCTTGGTCAATTCCCAAGGCCGCGCGGTGAACGCATAGGGTTTCGAGGTCAAAGCCCCCACCGGGCAAAGGTCAATGATATTGCCTTGCAGGTTACTGTCCAAAGTCGCGTTCAGATACGAGGTAATCTCAGCATCCTCACCGCGCCCGGTCTGGCCCATCTGCAAGATGCCCGCGACTTCCGAGGTAAATCGCACACAGCGGGTGCAGGAAATGCACCGCGTCATCTTGGTTTCCACCAGTGGCCCAAGGTTCAGATCCTCGGACGCGCGCTTCGGCTCGCGGTAGCGCGAGAAATCGACGCCAAACGCCATCGCCTGATCCTGCAAATCACACTCGCCGCCCTGATCGCAGATCGGGCAATCCAAGGGGTGGTTGATCAGCAGAAATTCCATCACGCCCTCGCGGGCCTTCTTCACCATCGGCGACGTCGTTTTCACCACCGGCGCTTCGCCATTCGGGCCGGGCCGCAAATCGCGCACCTGCATCGCACAAGACGCCGCAGGCTTCGGCGGGCCGCCGACAACCTCAACCAGACACATCCGGCAGTTGCCCGCAATCGTCAGCCGCTCGTGATAGCAGAACCGCGGAATCGCCACCCCGGCGACTTCCGCCGCCTGAATGATCGTCATCGCGCCATCGACTTCAACTTCGATCCCGTCGATGCTGATTTTCTTGAGGTTCGACATCCGCTTACTCCGCCGCCATTGGGGCACAAGCATGGGTTTTCCACGCTTGCGCTTCTTTCAGATAAGACCAGCCAAAGGCATGATCCGTATTACCGTTGTCCTGCAAGTGCCGCCAGCGCGCCATGCCTTCAGCGGAGGTCGGGCGCTCACCCTCAGCCACCCACCACAGCACCAGATTGCCGTTGCCTACCGCGTCATACCATTCGGCCTTGCGGGCATAGAACTGGCGATGGACAGTTTTCCAGACAAATTGTTCCAGCGCCTCAACGCTTTCCCAGATCGAAAGCGTTGCCGCCAAATCTTCATGCTCCAGCCGCGCCCGATCCTCTGGAGCGAGATCCGAAACCACGGCCCCATCGGTCCCCACGTCCGCATCGGTCGCGCGCCACACAAAGCCATTGGCCCGATCAGCAACGCCATTGACCAAATCCAGCCCCTCAACAAAGGCGGCGCTCCGGGGGTCGTCCCACCCGTGGCGCAACATTCCAAAGTTGTACTCGGCCAGATGCATCTTTACTCCGCAGCCATTGGTGCGCAGGACCGGATTTGCATCCCCTGCGCTTCGTTCAAATAAGACCAGCCAAACGCCCGGTCCGTATCGCCGTTTGCTTGCAATTCTGCAAGCCGTTCAAGGGCTTCATCCAGCGAGGGTTTATGCCCAACCGGCACCCACCACATCACGAAATGCATCTTGCCCAAAACTTCAAACCATTCAGCCCGGCGTTCGTAGAACACCCGGTGCACGGTGCCGAACACGAAGTTCTCCAATGTCTCAGCAGTTTCCCAAACCGTCAGGTTTGAGACAAACTGCGGATCGCCGCCGATCTTGGCTTCGGTATTGCCGGTGCCCGGTTCGCCCGAGCCTTCCATCATCCAGACAAAGCCCGGCATACGTTTGCCAAGCCCGTTCACCCGGTCCAGCGCGCCCATGAACTCCGCCACGCGCGGATCGTCCGTGGGGGCCAACAGGCGCCCCACGTTCAATTCGGCCAGATGGTATCCGGGCCTGTTGGTCATTTGTACGACCTCAGCAATGACCCGGCCAAAGTGCCCTTGGCGATTTCGTCACGGCCAACTTTGCAGTAGCTTTCCACGTCACCCTCAACCGCACCGGCGGCTTTAAGATAGTCCGCCGCCAAACCCTTGATGCGGGCTTTTTCCACCTTGTTTTTGCGGAACGCCTCGACCTCGTCCTCGGTGTAACCCTTGGCACGCAGGTAGGATTTCAACTCGTTCCACTTCGACAGCACGGTGAACATCTTGGCGCTGATTGACGGACAAGTATTGCGGATCGTGTCGCCCACCCGCACCGCCACCAAAGACTCGGTGACACGGGCGTCCTTGTTCAGCGGCTCCAGGGCCAGCGCCGGGGTTGCGGCGATCACAGCAACCAGCGTCAAACTACGGAAAATCTTGGTCATTTTGGCCTCCTTGGCATCGACAGCCCGGACCATATCCCGCGACGTCGCTGATATCCCATGACAAGCCCGTGACCTGCGCAGGTTATCGCCTCTCAAAGCTGCCCGGATCATGCGCAGCCCCCTTTGAACAGCCAGGCACCGCCAACATAATGGCCGTAAGCCGCGCGGCTGACCGCGCGCCCGCGCGAGCCACAAAACGCTTCCGCCGCCCGCTTGGCCTCAAGCCCTTCAAAATTGCCGAACGCCGCACCATCGCGCGTCATCGCCAAAACTGCCCCCGATCCAGACGGCTGCAGATCGGCGATGTAGGACTTGCCCGCCAATTCCACCGAAACTGGCCCGCTTTCGGCCAAAGACATCGGGCGGGTTCCACCCACGCAGCCCGCCAGCCCAGCAAATCCGATCACCACAGCCGCCCGCATCATATGCAAGCTCCCGTGAACATCAGCTGACCCTTGACCAGTTTCGGCTGCACTGCGCGAAAGGAATACCCCTCACCCGCGCAAGCATCCTTGACCAAGGCCTGACCAATCTTGCGCTCGTAGGCCATCGAGCCCCCGTCAATCCGCCACACCCGCGCATCAAACGGCCCTGCGGTATCTTCGGCGGTGATCTCAACCATATATTTCACGCCACGATGCTCGGCCGGAAGCTGCAAACCCGGATACGCCTCAGCACCCGCATGAAGCGGGGCCAAAGCCATTCCGATTGCCAGTACCAGCCGAAAACGCATCATTTACTCCGCAGCCATCGCGCCCATGCGCCCGGTTTTCTTCGCCTTGATCCGGTCCTCGATTTCCTCACGGAAATGCCGCACCAGTCCTTGAATCGGCCAAGCCGCCGCATCGCCCAAAGCGCAAATCGTGTGGCCTTCAACCTGCTTGGTCACCGAGATCAGCATGTCGATTTCTTCAACCTCGGCCTCACCGCGCACCAGACGATCCATCACCCGCATCATCCAGCCGGTGCCTTCGCGGCAGGGCGTGCATTGGCCGCAAGACTCGTGCTTGTAGAACTTCGACAGCCGCCAGATCGCCTTGATCACATCGGTCGATTGATCCATCACGATCACCGCCGCCGTGCCGAGACCCGAGCGTTGCTCGCGCAGCCAGTCGAAATCCATGATCGCATCTTCGCATTGCGCCGCGTTCAGCATTGGCACCGAAGACCCGCCCGGGATCACCGCCTTGATGTTCTTCCAGCCGCCACGCACGCCGCCGCAATGCACATCGAGCAACTCGCGCAGCGAAATCGACATGGCTTCTTCCACCACGCACGGATTGTTCACATGGCCGGAAATCCCGAACAGCTTGGTGCCGGCATTGTTTGGCCGACCAAAGCCTGCAAACCACTCTGGCCCGCGCCGCAAAATCGTCGGCACAACCGCGATCGATTCCACGTTGTTTACCGTGGTCGGGCAGCCATACAGCCCCGAGCCTGCCGGGAACGGCGGCTTCATCCGTGGCATGCCCTTCTTGCCCTCAAGGCTTTCCAGCAAAGCGGTTTCTTCGCCGCAGATATAAGCGCCAGCGCCATGATGCAGGTAGCAATCAAAATCCCAGCCGGATTTTGCGGCATTCTTGCCCAGCAGGCCCGCGTCGTAGCATTCGTCCAAAGCGGCCTGCAAAGCCTCACGCTCACGGATATATTCGCCGCGAATATAGATGTAGCAGGCATTCGCCCCCATCGCGAAAGATGCAATCAGCGCGCCTTCGATCAGGGTATGCGGGTCGTGCCGCATGATCTCGCGGTCTTTACAGGTGCCGGGTTCGGATTCGTCGGCGTTGATCACCAGATAAGACGGGCGGCCATCCGATTGCTTCGGCATGAACGACCATTTCAACCCGGTCGGGAACCCTGCCCCACCACGCCCGCGCAACCCCGAGGCCTTCATCTGCTCGACAATGGTATCACGCCCACGCGCAATGATTTCTGCCGTGCCGTCCCAATGCCCCCGCGCCCGCGCGCCCGCCAAGGAACGGTCGTGCATGCCGTAAAGGTTGGTAAAGATGCGGTCCTTATCGTCGAGCATAGCTGCCCCTTCCTTACGTGCGGCGCGCGCGCCAAATTTGATACGTCACGACCAAGGCCCAGATGAACCCGGCCAAAGCCGCCAGATCGAGCAGCAGCGTGTATTTCAGCGGCAAACCCAGTTCAGCCCCAATCTGCTGGCCCGCCATCCACAAGATCATCGTGCCTGCAATCACCAAAGCCACCAGCCTGGTCTGCCGCGCCGTCTTATCCTGTGGACCCGGAGCAGCCATCTCAGTGATGCCCGTGGCCATGATCATCGCCCGCAGGACCATGATCATCCGTTACCGTCAATTCCACCCCGCCGTTGCCCAACAGCACGGCGTAAACCCCGAACACCACCAACCCGACGATTACCATCGCGGAAGCACCGACCTCGCCCAGCCAAACCGCCAGCCCTGCTGCGATCAATGCCGCCACAACAGCAACAAGCCAGCCACCGGCCCAAGGCCCATCAACGCTCGCATGATCGTGTGAGTGATCCATCATCGCCCTCAATAATCATTCGATTTGGCGCGTATCAGGAAGGCATCCAGCCCGATCTCACCAATCAGTTTGGCCTGCGCCACCCATTTATCCCGGCTGACCCGGCCCTTGAAGCCTTTCAGGTTGCCATCCATCCACGCAATTTCGGCAGGGCCAAAGCTGGCGATCTGGTCAAAGTGGAAGATACCCAACCCGTGACACAGCTTTTCCAGCACCGGGCCAATGCCCTCGATCTTTTGCAGATCATCCGCCACGCCCTTACGCGCCGCCTTCAACGCTTTCGGCTGGGTGCCGCCCTCAGAGGCAACAGCCGCCGGCTCAAGCTTTGCCTTCGGTGCAGCCTTGGTCGGTTTTGCCGAAACGACTGCCTCTGGCCTACCCACCGGCATCACAGGCGCTTCCTGCACGGTCACGCCGGTCCTGTCGGCCACCGCCGCCGCCCCCGGTTTCGGTTCAACCGCCACACCAACGGCAGGCGTCACAGCCTCTGGCATCGCCGCCAGTTTCGGATCAGATTTCACAACCTTCGGGATCCACGGCGTCAACAGCGGCACTTCGGTGCCATCAATCCGCTTCACCGTATCGCCAATATCCACCGCATTCTGCACCGAAGCGTTATAAGGCTTACGCCCCGCTTCATGCGCTTTTAGCGAAGTCAGCCCCGACAAAGGCTCGGACGCATAGCGCCCATTCTGCGGCCCCGGCACCGGAACCTCACCCTTCGAGAACCGCCCGATCAACGCGCGCAGCTTGTCCGCCGTCAGATCCTCGTAATAATCCTTGCCGATCTGCGCCATCGGCGCATTGGTGCAAGCCCCCAGACATTCGACTTCTTCCCAGCTGAATTTGCCATCCGCAGACAGTGCATGCGCCTTATCCGCGACCAGCTCGCGGCAAACCGCAATCAACTCCTCCGCCCCGCAAATCATGCAGGAGGTGGTGCCGCAAATCTGGATATGCGCAACACTTCCAACCGGTTGCAGCTGGAACATGAAGTAAAAAGTCGCCACTTCCAGCGCACGGATATACGCCATCCCCAGCTTATCCGCGACATGCTCAATCGCAGGACGGGTCAACCAACCCTCTTGCTCTTGCGCGCGCCACAGCAGCGGAATGATCGCCGAGGCCTGACGCCCCTCAGGGTATTTCGCAATCTGGCCCTCAGCCCAAGCCAGATTGGCCGGGGTAAAAGCAAATGACGCGGGTTGTTCTTTGTGCAGACGGCGAAGCATTAGCGGTCGACCTCCCCGAACACGATATCCATCGTGCCGATGATTGCAGAAACGTCGGCCAGCTGGTGGCCTTTGCAGATATAATCCATCGCCTGCAAATGCAGGAAACCCGGCGCGCGGATCTTGGCGCGGTACGGCTTATTGGAACCATCCGCTTTCAGATACACGCCAAACTCACCCTTCGGCGCTTCAACCGCTGCGTAAACCTCCCCTGCGGGCACATGGAAGCCCTCGGTGTAAAGTTTGAAGTGGTGGATCAAAGCCTCCATCGAGGTCTTCATCTCGCCGCGTTTCGGCGGCGACAGCTTGCCGCGGGTCAAAACTTCACCCGGTTCGGCCCGCAGTTTGGTGATGCACTGCCGCATGATATGCAGCGATTGCGTCATTTCTTCCATCCGGCACAGATAGCGATCATAGCAATCGCCGTTCTTGCCGACCGGAATTTTGAACTCAAATTCGTCATAGCATTCATAGGGTTGGCTACGCCGCAAATCCCACGGCAGACCCGATCCGCGCACCATCACACCAGAAAATCCGTATTTCTGGATGTCGTCTTCCGTCACCACGCCAATATCGGCGTTGCGCTGCTTGAAGATGCGGTTTTCGGTCAGAAGCCCGTGCAGATCTTCCAGCACTTTCGGGAAGGTCTCGGTCCAAGCCTCGATATCGTTGATAAGATCGGGCGGCAGATCCTGATGCACGCCACCGGGCCGGAAATAGGCCGAGTGCAGTCGCGCGCCGGAAGCCCGCTCATAAAACACCATCAGCTTTTCGCGCTCTTCAAAGCCCCAGAGCGGCGGCGTCAGCGCCCCCACGTCCATCGCCTGCGTGGTGGTGTTCAGCAAATGGTTCAGGATCCGGCCGATTTCCGAATAAAGCACCCGGATCAACGACGCCCGGCGCGGCACAGCCGTGCCGGTCAGACGCTTAATCGCCAGACACCAGGCATGTTCCTGGTTCATCGGCGCCACATAATCCAGCCGATCAAAGTACGGCAGGTTTTGCAGATAGGTGCGGCTTTCCATCAGCTTTTCGGTGCCACGGTGCAGCAGGCCAATATGCGGATCGCAGCGCTCGACAATCTCGCCGTCCAACTCCAGCACCAAACGCAAAACACCATGCGCCGCAGGGTGTTGCGGGCCGAAGTTGATGTTGAAATTGCGGATGCGCTGCTCGCCCGCCAAGCTGTCGGCCGTGCCATCATCATAGGTGTTCACGCGGATATCGCCGTCCATCATGCGAAGCCCTTTTCCATATTCTTGCGCCAAGCTTCTGGCAAAGCCGGAAACATCGCAGCGACATAATCGTATTGTGGCCGCAGCCAGAGCAAAGCCCGCGCCCGCAAAGCCTCGGGCAGCGTCACCGATTTACCTTCATGCACCCGGCGATCCAACGCGGCAGGCGCGGCACTCAAGCCCAGATGTGCCGACAGCTTTGCGATCCCCGGCAGCGTCATCAGCTCTTCCTGAAACTGCACCAGCAGCGATTTTGCCGGAACCGCCCGCAGCAGCTTGGGCAAAATCCGCGCATAATCGCCGCGCGCCACGATGCCCTTGCCCTCGCCCGACAGATCACCGTCGAGGATTGCCGCCATCTGCGCCTCAGCCGCCTGCGCCAGCCGATCCGGTGCGGTGCGCGCCGCAATCATCCGCACATGGCTCCACAGCCGCGCCAGCGGATCGCGGATCAGATAGACTACCCTTGTATCCGCAGCCACCCGCGCCAAGCCAGCCAGATCCTGCTCGGCCATCAAGCCATAAGCGGGCGTCACATCGCCCACCAGCCGCGCATCGCCAGCGCCCTTGGTCAGAAAGGCGCGGTAAGTCGGCAGATCAATCGCCCGATGCGCCAAAACCGCGCGCCATTCGATCAGATCGGCCAAACGCTGCGCCACCGCGGCTTTGCGCTCATACGGCACCGCATCCAGACGCGCCTGCATTTCGGCAATCTGCCGATCCACCCCGCGCAAAGCTCCGTCGAACTGCGCTTCAGTCTTCAGGGTGAAGTAGTGCAATTCCTTGATCGTGCGGAAATGACACTCTGGATGCGCGGACAGATGCTCGTAAAGCCAGGATGTCCCGGCTTTCGTCGCCCCCACACAAAACAAGAATGTCGGCTGCTTGCTCACCGGATCAGGCTTTCTTCTCATCACCCGGAAGGATGTATTTCGCACCCTCCCACGGGCTCATGAAATCAAACTGACGGTATTCCTGCACCAGATTGACCGGCTCATAGACCACACGTTTTTGCGCTTCGTCGTAGCGCACTTCGGTATAGCCGGTGGTCGGGAAATCCTTGCGCAAAGGATGGCCGCGAAAGCCGTAATCCGTCAAAATGCGGCGCAAATCAGGGTGGCCCGAGAACAAAATCCCGAACATGTCGAACACTTCACGCTCGAACCAATTCGCCGACGGATGCACCAGATGGATCGACGGCACCATATCATCTTCGCTGACAGCCACCTTCAGCCGGATACGGGCGTTGGTGTACATCGACAGGAAGTGATAGATCACATCAAAGCGCTCTACCCGCTCGGGGTGATCCACGGCGGTGATATCGACCAGCGAGGAAAACTTGCAGGCCGGGTCCACCGTCAGAAAACCGATGAACGACACCAGTTGATCCAGACCAACCGTCACGTTCAATTCACCAAACGCCAGTTCCGTGCCCAGCACCGCATCCGGGCGCTTTTCAGTCAGATAGGCGGCGAGTTCAACCAAATCAGCCATATCGCCCCCTTAACGCACAAGCGTGCCAGTGCGGCGGATTTTCCGCTGCAACTGCAAAATACCGTAAAGCAACGCCTCGGCTGTCGGCGGGCAGCCCGGCACATAGATATCTACCGGAACAATGCGGTCACAGCCGCGCACCACCGAATAGGAATAGTGGTAATAGCCGCCGCCATTCGCACAAGACCCCATCGAGATCACATAGCGCGGCTCTGGCATCTGGTCGTAAACCTTGCGCAGCGCCGGGGCCATCTTGTTGGTCAAGGTGCCCGCGACGATCATCAGATCCGACTGCCGCGGCGACGCGCGCGGGGCGGTGCCAAAGCGTTCAAGGTCATAGCGCGGCATCGAGGTGTGCATCATCTCAACCGCACAACACGCCAACCCAAAGGTCATCCAGTGCAAGCTGCCGTTGCGCGCCCAGTTGATGATATCTTCCGTCGTGGTCAGCAGGAAACCCTTGTCCTGCAACTCGCGGTTCAACGCCTGCGTGGCAACCTCGCGGTCCGGCCCCGCCGTGTTCGCACCAGTCATCACGCCCATTCCAGCGCTCCTTTTTTCCACTCGTAGGCAAAGCCCACGGTCAAAACACCCAGAAACACCATCATCGACCAGAACCCGACCATGCTGATCTCGCCAAAGGCCACCGCCCAGGGGAACAGGAAGGCGACTTCCAGATCGAAGATAATGAACAGGATCGAGACGAGGTAAAACCGCACGTCAAACTTCATTCGCGCATCGTCAAAAGCGTTGAACCCGCATTCATAGGCCGAGACCTTCTCGGGGTCGGGGTTGCGCACAGCGATCAAAGCGGCAGCGAGGATCAGCACAAGCCCAAGCCCCACCGCGATCGCAAGAAGAATAAGGATCGGCAGATACTCACGAAGAAGATGGTCCACGCGAAGCGCTCCTTCTGCTGGCAAACCGCGTCGCAAGCGCTTTGGCTCCCGTCGCTCTTGCCCATTCGTTTATCCCGCCGCCTTGGCGGGGTCAACCAAAGCCGACAGGAAAAGATGCCCCTGCGACGCGCTAAGCCCTTGGTTTTTGCGGGATAATTGATGAGTGTTTTGCTAAGGAATTGCCGCATCCTCCGTCCTCTTGTGCAACTGCAGCAAACCGCCCATCTAACAGACAGAAATCATTGGGAAGCCCGCCACATGCGCCTGCTCACAGCCCTCGCGCTTACCCTGTTGCCCATCGCCGCCCAAGCCGAAGAAATCGGGCGAGTCGGCGTCGACTGGGTCGGCAATGACATCATCGTCGAGGCGATCCCCGATCCAAAAGTCCAAGGCGTCACCTGCCACATCAGCTATTTCGAGCGTTCGATGTGGGACCGGCTGTCAAAGGGCAACTGGTTCGAAGACCCGTCGAATGCTTCGATCGCCTGCCGCCAGACCGGCCCGATCACCATTGGCGACATCGACACCTCCGCGTCCGGCGAGAACGTGTTCAGCGAAGGCCGCTCGCTGGTGTTCAAATCATTGAACGTCACCCGGATCTTCGATCAGAAAAACCAAGTGCTGGTCTACCTGACCCATGCCACCGAACTCAGCGACGGCTCGGCGAAAATGTCGATCTCAACGGTGCCGCTCTACAACGCGGCACTCACCCCGCAGACCCCGTAGCCCTAGCCAGAATTTGCTGTCATCTGCCTTGGACAGACCACGAAGCCATGCAGCAAACCACCGCCGCAACTTAGCCGCACCAATTCCGCCGCGCCTCACCGTGATAGTCCACGCCCAGACCTTCGCCAATCATCACCGCCGCCACATCGCGCCCCGCCACCGTGATCAGCACCAGATCCCGCCCGTATTTCTCGGTTCCCTTCGGGTAGATCACCACATCTGGCCCCGAAAGCAGCCCGCGCAGTCGCTCCGTCGCCCGCGCCCCCCATGCCGCCTCGGACTTGCATTTCGGCGATCTCACTTCCGGCGCGTCAAAGCCCACCAAACGGCCGACGCGCTTCTCGGCCCCGCACCGCAACGCCACCGTGTCGCCGTCAATCACATAGCCGATGCGACAGGCGGCAGGTGCACCGTGATAGGGCGCAAAGCGATCCGCTGCGGCCCAAAGCCCCAGCAGCGTCAGCGCGATATAGGCCGTCAAATACGGCGTCAGCTTCACTGAATAACCGGCAACACCACAGCCTCAGGCTCTGGCCCCTGCCCCACCACCAGCGCCTCAGCCCGAATGATCCGCGCAATCTGAGCACAATCCGCGACCGAGAACGTCAACGGCACCCGCATATCCACCAGCCCGGCCAAAATCCGGTCGGTCTGCGGCAGGTTCTGCACCTCGGCATAGCCCCAATGCTGATAGCGCGAGGTAAACGCCACCGGATCAGCCGCGCCAAACCATTTCAACTCGACCCCGCGCGCCAACACCCGGCCCAGAAGCGCGCCAACCCGCGCCGCCGACCAATCCGGCAGCAGAAACTGGAACGACGACCCGACATAGGTTTCCTCCGCCGGACGCTCCACCAGCACCAACCCCGGCACGCCCTTCAAGCCCGCCTCCAACGCCCGATAGCGCTCGCCCCACCGCGCCACCCGCTCCGCCAGCAGCGCCAGTTGTGGCCGCAAAATCGCCGCCCGCAAATTGTCCATCCGGCCAGAGATGTTCGGGGTCTCCATCCGCACCGCCTCAAAGGCCGCCACACTCGGCGCTGCCCTATGCCGCCCATACAGCATATACGACCCCGACAGCAGCACCGCCCGCGCCATCACCGCCTCGTCATCCGAGATCAGAAACCCGCCCTCGCCGGAATTGATATGCTTGTAGGTCTGCATCGAATAACACCCGATCAGCCCCGACCGCCCCGAGGCCACGCCCTTCCAGGCCGCCCCCATCGTATGCGCGCAATCCTCGATGATCAGCACACCAAGGCGGTCGCACAGCGCCACCAAAGCCTCCATATCGCACAGATGCCCGCGCATATGGCTCAGCATCAGCACCCGCGCGCCCGAGGCCACGGCCTTCGTCTCCAGATCGCCAAAGTCCAGCACCAGCTGTTCCGTCACCTCAACAAACACCGGACGCGCGCCGACCGAGGCAATCGCCCCCGGCACCGGAGCCAACGTAAAGGCATTGGTCAGCACCGCATCTCCGGCAACCACCCCCACCGCCCGCAAAGCACAGCCCAAAGCATAGCCACCCGAGGCCACAGCAAGGCAGAACTTCGCCCCCATCAACTCGGCGAATTCTTCCTCCAGCAAAGCCGCCTCAGCGACCTCTCCCGGTGCAGTATTATAGCGGTGCAACCGCCCATGCCGCAGCACGGCGATGGCGGCCTCAATCCCGGCTTCAGGGATCGTTTCCTGCTGGGTGAAACTGCCGCGAAACACGTCTTCCGTCACAACCGCTTCTCCTCAACCGGCACGATCAGCACGAACATCACCAACGTCAACGCCATCCCGGCCCCTGCCACAAAGAACGCCACATCCGGCGACTGCCAGCCACCCGGAGCCATGAAATAGCCAAAGATCTGGCTGAAAAACACCGTCCCCGCCAACATCGCCACGTTCATGATCGCCGAAATCCCACCCTGCAACTCGCCCTGCGCATCATCCGGCACCACCTTGGTCATCATCGCCGTCAGCATCGGATGCACAAATCCCTCCGGCCCATGCACGATCATCAACACCACCACAACCGTCAGCGAGCCCGCCAAGCCATAACCGGAAGCCGCGATCAAGGCCGACACCAGCCCGATCAGCGCCAGCCTACGCTCGCCAAACCACGTAACGCCCAGCCCGGTCAAGCCGCCCTGAAACCCTGCCATCACCACGCCAAACACCGCCAGCGTCAGGCCCACCATCGCCGGTGACCAGTCAAACTTCGCCATGCCCCAATAAGACCAGATCGCCGGATACACGCTGGTGAAGAAGAAAAACGAGAACATCACCGCGCACATCGGAATGACGCCATGATAGCTGCGAAACACCTTGAACGCGCCCAACGGGTTTGACCGTGCCAAATCAAAGCTGCGGCGGTTCTGCGGTGCCAAAGTTTCCGGCAGCACGAACCAGCCGTAGATGAAGTTCAGCCCCGAAATTCCCGCTGCCACGAAGAACGGCACCCGCGGCCCCAACTCGCCCAACAGCCCACCCAAGGCCGGGCCCAGCACAAAGCCCAAACCAAACGCCCCACCCATCATGCCGAAATACTTCGCCCGCTCCTCGGGTGCGGTGATATCGGTGATAAACGCATTGGCTATCACCCAGCTTGACCCACAGACCCCGGCAATCACCCGGCCCACGAACAGCCAGCCCAGTGTCGGAGCCAACCCCTGCAACAGGTTGTCCAACCCCAGCCCCGCAATCGCCAACAACAGCAACGGGCGGCGGCCAAAGCGGTCCGACAGGTTCCCCATCAACGGGCTGAATACGAACTGCGCCATTGAAAAGGCAAAGAACATCCAGCCGCCAATGATCGAGGCCTCAGCCAGACTGACTTGCCCCACTTGCTCGATCAGTTCCGGCAGCACCGGAATGATCAATCCAAAGCCGATCATGTCCAACAGAACACACAGCAGCACAAAGATAATCGCGTGGCGGGACGGCGCTTTGGTCATGGCCGCAACCTAAATCGGCCTCCCAGGACTGTCAAACCACCAGCCGGCCCACTAACCCCGGCAAATCCTCATACCGATCCAGCAACGCCTCTGGCCGCAACCGCGCCACCCCCGCCCCCTCCGGCCCAAACGTCACCAAAGCCACCGGCACCCCCGCGGCCAGCCCGGTCTTCCGATCCGTCTCGGTATCGCCGATCAGCATCGAGCGCCCGACCGCCCCGCCAACCCGCCGCACCACCTCGACATAGGGGGCCGGATCAGGCTTGCGCACCGCCAACGTATCCGCCCCCACCAGCGCGCCGAACAAATGCGCCACCCCCAGCCGCCGCACCAGTTCCACCGCCAGCCCCTCGGGTTTGTTGGTGCAGATCGCGGTGCGATACCCCGCACGCAGCAAAGCCTCCACGGCGTCAATCGCCCCCGGATACATCCGGGTATGCACATCAATCCCATCGGCATAAGCGGCCAGCAGCACCGGATACTGCGCCGAGATATCGTCCTCGGAATACCCCACCCCCAGCCGATCAAACCCCGCCCGCAGCATCGCCCGCCCGCCGTGAAACGCCGTCAGCACATCGCGCTGATCCAACACCACGCCATGCCCCAACTGATCAAAGCACGCATTCGCCGCCGCCAGCAAATCCGCACTGGTATCCGCCAGCGTGCCATCCAGATCAAAGACAACCGTTTTCATTATGTAACCTTGCGTGAAGAACCACCCCTTGCGGCCCCGCCGATCCGGGGTAAAACGGGTGCAAAAGAAAAGGAAGAGGCAGATGTCGGTTTCATTCATCATATTGGCGGCAGGCATGGGAAGCCGGATGAACTCCGACACCCCAAAAGTGCTGCACCACATCGCAGCCGCCCCGCTGTTGCACCACGCCCTGACCGCCGCCCGCAGCTTGGAGCCTACGCGCATCGTCGTCGTCACTGGCCATGAGTCCGCAGCGGTCGCCAAATCCGCCGAAGCCTTCGACCCGTCTGTCGAATGCGTCCTGCAAGACCCGCAACTTGGCACCGCCCATGCCGTCGATATGGCCGCCCCCTTGCTGGCCGACAGCAGCGGCGAAGCCATCGTGCTCTACGGCGACACCCCCTTCATCCGCCCCGAAACGCTGGAGGCCATGCTGCACGCCCGCGCCCGCCATTCGGTCGTGGTGCTGGGGTTTGAGGCGAAGGATCCGGGCCGCTATGGTCGTCTCGTCGCCTCCGGCGAAAACCTTGAAAAGATCGTCGAATACAAAGAAGCTACCGATGAAGAACGCAGCATAACCCTCTGCAATTCCGGCGTAATCTGCGCCTCTGCCAAAACCCTGTTCGAACTGATCGCCCAAGTCGGCAATTCCAACGCGGCTGCCGAATTCTACCTGACCGACATCGTTGAAATCGCCCGCGCCCAAGGCCTGTCGGCAGGCGTCGTCACCTGCGACGAATCCGAAACCCTAGGTGTGAACACCCGCGCGCAACTGGCCGAGGCCGAAGCCGCCTTCCAATCCCGCGCCCGCGCCGAGGCACTGGAAAATGGCGTCACCCTCACCGCCCCCGAAACCGTGTTCTTCGCCCTCGACACTCACATTGGCCGCGATGCCATCATCGGCCCCAACGTGATTTTCGGCCCCGCCGTCACCATTGAATCCGGCGCCGAGATCAAAGCCTTCTGCCATCTCGAAGGCTGCCACGTCTCACGCGGTGCCACTGTCGGCCCCTTCGCGCGCCTGCGCCCCGGTGCAGAACTCGCCGAAGATGTCCATGTCGGCAACTTTGTCGAGATCAAGAACGCCATTCTCGACGAAGGCGTCAAAGTCGGCCACCTGACCTATATCGGCGACGCTGACATCGGCGAATTTACCAACATCGGCGCAGGCACCGTCACCTGTAACTACGACGGCGTGATGAAGCACCGCACCAAAATCGGCAAACGCGCGTTCATCGGGTCCGACACCATGCTCGTCGCCCCGGTCAGCATCGGCAACGACGCTCTGACCGCCTCGGGTTCCGTCATCACCGAAAACGTGCCGGATGAAGCCCTCGCGGTTGGTCGCTCCAAACAAGTCAACAAACCGGGTCTCGCCACCAAGCTGATGGCCCGCCTCAAGGCGATCAAAGCCGCGAAAGGGAAGTCGTAAATGTGTGGAATCGTTGGTGTTCTAGGCAATCACGAAGTCGCCCCGCTGCTGGTCGAATCCCTCAAACGGCTTGAATATCGCGGCTACGATTCTGCGGGCATCGCCACCGTCAACAAAGGTAAACTCGACCGACGCCGCGCGGTGGGCAAGCTGGTGAACTTGTCTGATCTGCTGGTCCACGAACCCCTCGCGGGCAAGGCGGGCATCGGCCACACCCGCTGGGCCACCCACGGCGCCGCCACCACCACCAACGCGCACCCGCACCGCTCTGGCCCCGTGGCCGTGGTGCACAACGGCATCATCGAAAACTTCCGCGATCTGCGCACTGAATTGGCCGCCGAGGGCCTCACCCAAGAATCCGAGACCGATACCGAGACCGTCGCCCTTCTCGCACATATGTACATCACGCGCGGAGCCACCCCGATTGAGGCCGCCCGCCAAACCCTGAAACGCCTGCACGGCGCTTTCGCCCTGTGCTTCCTGTTTGATGGCGAAGAAGACCTGATCATCGCCGCCCGCAAAGGTTCCCCCCTCGCCATCGGCCATGGCACCGGCGAAATGTTTGTCGGTTCCGACGCGATTGCCCTCGCCCCAATGACCGACCGCATCACCTATCTTGAGGAAGGCGACTGGGCCGTCGTCACCCGCGCCGGGGCTACGATCTACGACGACCAAGACCGCCTCGCCAACCGCGCCGAGGCTCGGATTCAAGTCGATGCCACCCGCATCGAAAAGGCTGGCTACAAGCATTTCATGGCGAAAGAAATCGCCGAGCAACCCGTGGTGATCGCCGACGCCCTGCGCCGCTACGTCCAGAACGGCGCTTTGCAATTGCCCACCGAGGTCGATTTCACATCCGTTGACCGCCTCACTATGGTCGCCTGCGGCACCGCCAGCTACGCCTGCCACGTCGCGAAATACTGGTTCGAGCAAATCGCAGGCCTGCCCTGCGAGATCGACATCGCCTCGGAATTCCGCTACCGCGAACCACCGCTGTCGCCGAACCAATGGGCGCTGTTCGTCAGCCAATCCGGTGAGACCGCCGACACCCTCGCAGCCCTACGCTACACCCGCGAAAAGGTCGCCAAAATCGTCGCCGTGGTCAACGTTCCCACCTCGTCGATCGCCCGCGAAGCCGATCTGGCCTTGCCGATCATGGCGGGGATCGAGGTTGGCGTTGCCTCGACCAAAGCCTTCACCTGCCAGCTGACCACCCTCGCGCTGCTGGCGCTGAAAGCCGCGCAAGACCGGGGTCGCCTCACCCCAGAAACCCTCGCCCAACACCTGAATGACCTCGCAGCACTCCCCGGCCTGATGAACCATGCCCTCGCGCTCAGCACCACCATCGCCGCCATTGCCGAGGAACTCTCTGAGGCCCAAGACGTGCTGTTCCTAGGCCGGGGCGCGATGTTCCCCCTCGCCCTCGAAGGTGCGCTAAAGCTGAAAGAAATCAGCTACATCCACGCCGAAGGTTATGCATCAGGTGAACTGAAACACGGCCCAATCGCGCTGATCTCGCCGCAAGTCCCGGTGATCGTGCTCGCCCCCCGTGATCATCTGTTCGAGAAAACCGTCTCTAACATGCAGGAAGTCATGGCCCGCCACGGCAAGGTGCTGCTGATTTCCGACGCCCAAGGCATCACCGAAGCTGGCATGGATTGCTGGAAAACCATCACCATGCCCGAGGTTTCCGACGCCTTCGCGCCAATCCTCTACGCCATCCCCGCGCAGCTGCTGGCCTACCACACCGCCATCGCCAAAGGCACCGACGTCGACCAACCCCGCAACCTCGCAAAATCGGTAACCGTCGAATGATCGCCGCCAATCAGCTTGAACAGGCCCTCGCACAACTTCACGCCCTTGCCGATCCGCAAAAAGCCATCGAGGCGCAAGCCTATCACAAGACCGAGCGCCCCTATCTCGGCCTGAAAGTGCCGCAGATTGAGGAACTCACCACCGTCTGGCGCGCCGAATCCAGCCTTGAAGACCGCATCCAACTGGCAAGCGATCTGTGGGACAGCAACATCCACGACGCCCGCATCGCTGCCGCCAAACTGCTGACCCAAGCCCGCATCAAGCCCGATGATACCGCCGCTTGGGATCTGATCTGCCAATGGGTGCCGCAGTTTGACGCCTGGGCCATCGCCGATCACGTCTGCATCGCCGCTCAAAAGCGCATCACCGCCGACCCGTCCCGCATCGACACGGTCGAAGGTTGGACCATGTCCGAGAACATGTGGACCCGCCGCGCCGCCCTGGTCGCAACCCTACCCTTCACCAAGCAGAACTTCCCGAAACCCTTCGAGCTGGACATCCGCGACCGCGTGCTCGGCTGGGCTGCCATCTATATCGACGACAAAGACTGGTTCATCCAGAAAGCCGTCGCCTGGTGGCTGCGCGATCTGTCAAAACACGACCCCGCCCGCACCGCCGCTTTCCTCGACCAGCATGGCGAACGGATGAAGCGCTTTGCCCGCAAGGAAGCCGCGCAATACTTAGGCTGACCGCTTTTGGTCATCCTCTGTGCGCAAAAATCCTCAGGGGTGAGGCCGACAGGCCGAGGGGCAGAATGCCCCTTACTCACTGCGCGTAGATCGTGACCTCTGGCAAATCGGTCAACCCCAGCCCCAAAGCCCGGAACGCCGCCAGCGACAGCGAAGCAGCCCCCGTCCCCGGCAACAAATCCACCGCCACCGATGCGCCGCTTTCGGTCACCACCCGGCCCTTGGCCTTGGCGACCACCAGCGGCGATTTCACCCAAAGCCCCTGCTCGGCCGGGCTGCCCAAAGCCACCACGGCAGTCCCCAAAGCCCGCTCGCCGCCCGCAGGCTTCGCCGCCACAGCCGCCGCCCGCTCGGCCTCCGTGGTCTGATCCAGCGCAGCCGCCGAAGCGCCAACGCCGATCGCAGGCCGCGCCATCGGCGCCGCCGCAGCCTCAGGCGCGACCGGTTGTTTCATCGCAGCACAGCCCGAAAGCCCCAGCGCCACACTCATCAGGATCAAAGCTTTTTGCATCATGCCCGCAGGATACCGTGGCGCGTCCCAACCCGCAACCGTCGCATTCCACCTTGCCGACCGCCCGCCGCGCGCCTACCTTAACGCTATGACCGAGTTGCCCCTCATCGACCCCTTCGCCCGCGCGATTTCCTATCTGCGCGTCTCGGTGACCGACCGCTGCGATTTCCGCTGCGCTTATTGCATGACCGAGCACATGACCTTCCTGCCGAAAGCCGAGTTGCTGACGCTGGAAGAACTCGACCGTTTGTGCAGCAATTTTGTGGCCTTAGGCGTCGAAAAACTGCGCATCACCGGCGGCGAACCCTTGGTCCGCAAAGGCATCATGACGTTCTTCGAGTCGATGTCCCGCCATCTCAACTCCGGCGCGCTGAAAGAACTCACCCTCACCACCAACGGCTCGCAACTGCGCAAATACGCCGCCGAGCTCGCCGCCTGCGGTGTCAAACGCATCAACGTCTCGCTCGACACCCTCAATGCGCAGAAATTCGCCGAGATCACCCGCTGGGGTCGCCTTGCGCAAGTGCTGGACGGGATTGAGGCCGCGAAAGAAGCAGGCCTCAAGGTCAAGATCAACGCCGTGGCCCTGAAGGGCTTTAACGAGGATGAGCTTTTCAGCTTAACCGCTTGGTGTGCCGCCGAAAATCACGATCTCACCTTCATCGAAGTCATGCCGATGGGCGACATGGGCGAAGCTCAACGCATTGATCAATACTGGCCTCTGCGCGATCTGCGCGCGCAACTCGCCACCCGCTACACCCTACAAGACCTGCCCGACCACACCGGCGGCCCCGCCCGCTATGTCCGCATCACCGAGACCGGCCAGCGCGTCGGCTTCATCACGCCCTTGACCCATAACTTCTGCGAAAGCTGCAACCGCGTCCGCCTGACCTGCACCGGCGAGCTTTACATGTGCCTCGGTCAAGAAGACATGGCCGACCTGCGCGCGCCCCTGCGCGCCAGCCGCGATGACACCGCCCTGCGTGCAGCCATCCGCCACGCCATCAGTCACAAACCCAAGGGCCATGATTTCGACTACACAAGGCAAGTCGTCAAAGGCCAGATGACCCGGCACATGAGCCATACCGGCGGTTAAATCCGGTCCTCGGCAGGCGCAAACCGCGCCGCCATTGCCCCCACCAGCAGCGTCACCACTGCCAAAACCAAGCCCAGCACCGCCCAGATCAGGCCGCTGCCCGCCCCCAGCAGCGCCGCGATCACCGCACAGGCCGCCAGCCACGGCACCGCCAGCGCCAGCGCAAACCAGATCCGATACCGGCCACGCGGCTTGCCCGGCCCGACCAAAGCCTGCGCATAATCGCGGCCCTGACCTTCCACCACTCGCAAGGTCAGATAGGAATGGCCGTTGCGGAAAATCACATCAATCAACAGCTGCAACACCCGCAGATTGTCAAAATAGGCCAGATGCGCTGCCCCCGGATTGGGAAACACCAGACTGGGCACATGCACATTATCCACCTGATTGGCAAAGCTCTGCCGCCCGGTCGGTGAGGCCAGCGGCCCCGAGATCACATCCGCCTCATCCCAGAAATTGATCCAATGCACCCAAGGCTTGGCATGGCGCCCCGGATTAAGGCTGAACGGCGCTGTGGTGATATCGCCGCGCAGGGTCTCCACAACCCGCAGATAGCGATGCGATCCCGACCGCACCGTTTCGAAGAAATAATTGATCTTATCGATCGGGCTGCCCATCGTGATGAAATGGCTGATCAATTTCAGACAGACTGCCCCCGTCATGCCATCGGCCTTCTGCACCACCAGATTGCGCTTGCGCAGATCCAGCAGCGCGTCATGCGCCACCGAAGTGCCAAGCGAATGCGCCACCACCACAACCCGCTCACAGCGCCCCTGCGGATTTGGCTCGCCCAGCCCGTCGAGCACCCCGTCCGCCAACACATGCGCCATCAACCCCGAGGTGGTCTCGATCACCGCCGCCCTTGCGCGGTTTTTCTCGTTGGTTTCCTCATAGGTTGACCAGATTTCCACATCGCCCATGTAGTCGGTCAAGAACGCGACAAACCCCAAAGCCGTGGCCACCGTCGCCAGCACCGCCACCGCTTGCGACCAGCCGGGTTTCAGATACGCGGCCAGCGCTTGCCCGATCAGACTATCCGCCCCCAGAACGGCTGAGAATGCGCCCGCCTGCACCAGCGCCCAATGCGCCGCCCAGATCAGCCCCAGACCCGCCAGAACCAATCCCAACAGCATGCTGATCAGCACAGCGCCGTTCTGCCATTCCGTCTTGCGGTAATGCGCCCGCCAGGCCCGCGCCAAAGCCGTCAGCCGCGCCAGTTCCCCCTCTGCGAGATCCCGCTCTGCCAAAAAGGCCAAAAAGCCATCAAAACTGCCATCCGCGTCGCGGCGCTGAGCGTCCAGTTTGTCAAATCTGTCATAAAGTTGCAGCAAGTCCTGCCAGTCCTGCGTCTGTGCCCCGGCGGCATCCGGGCTTTGATCGCGCAAATCCGCCAAAGCCGCGCGCCGCAGACGGTGCAATTCCCGCCACGGCGCGCGCAAGGTGGTCAGCGGGCGAAACGCTTGTCGGGCAATCCATTTCAGCACACCAAACGCCGATTTCTGTCCCGCCATCAGCGGCGCCCAGTAGCTTTCATAAATCCGCACATCGCCAAAAGCCGCCCCGCCGTCTTTCGGCACCAGCTTGGCTTTCACAAAGGTCACCGCCCCGCCAGCCCCACTCCGACAGGGCTCCGACTCTGGCTTGATTTCGCGCAGACGCCCCAACGCCGCGCCCTCTGCGTCCAGAATCTCGCTTTCCAACACCTGATCCATCCGGTCAATCAGCCGCGCGCTTTCCTCATAGCGCCGCTGACTGCCCATGCCATGCACATAGATCACCGCCGTATAATTGCGCGGCTTCGGCGGTGTCGCGGTGGCGGTTTCAGAAACGCGTGCGGATTCCGGCATGAATGCACCATATGAAATATCTGACCAATGCCGCCTTCATAGCACAAATTCCGCAGTCACAAAACGCCCGCGCAGAAGGCAAAACAGCCTTCAAATTGCTCTTTTCAAAATACTCCCGCGCGGAGCGCTTCCGACATTTCAGCCCTCAAACCCCCGCCAGAACCGCCCCAATCGCCAGCGCGCTCGGCAAAGCCTGCACAAACAAGATCCGCCGCGAGGCCGTCGCCGCCCCGTAAATCCCGGCGATCAGCACGCAAGCCAAGAAAAACAACGCCACCTCACGCCCCTCAGACCCCAGCCACAAAGCCCACACCAATCCCGCCGCCAGAAATCCGTTGTAAAGCCCCTGATTGGCCGCCAGCACCTTGGTCGCCGCCGCAAATTCCGCCGAGGTGCCAAACACCGCCCGCGTCCGCGGCGCTTGCCACAGGAACATCTCCAGCACCAGAATATACACATGCAGCGCCGCAATCAGCGCGATCAGACCCGTCGCAATCATCCCAAAGCCCTTTCACAGTGGCAAAAATACTCCCGCCGGAGGCTCCCCTGGCGAAACCCTCCCGCACCTGTCAAAACCGCTGCCAGCCCCACCGCATCCCCCACTGCCCCCCGATGGCGGTGGGGTGGGTGGGTGGGAACCGCCTGAGGGGGGCAGTTCCTTACGCCGCAGGCATCCGCGCCTCGACCATCCCGGCATACCAGCTTGACCCAAACGGGATCGCATTGTCGTCAAAATTATAGGCCGGATGATGCACCATCGCCGTGTCACCATTGCCGACGAAAATATACGCCCCCGGCCGCTCCAGCAGCATGAAGCTGAAATCCTCGGCTCCCATCAACGGCGGCGTATCGGTATTCACCTGCCCCGAAACCGCCCGCGCCACGTCCGCCGCATATTCGGTATTTTCCACCGCATTCACCGTCACCGGATAGCCGCGCTGATAGTCGACCTGCGCCACCGCGCCCAAAGCCTGCGCCGTGCCCTCCGCAATCGCCTTCACCCGGCCCTCAACATAATCCTGCACGCCGAAATCCATTGTCCGCACCGTGCCTTTCATCTTCACCACCTGCGGGATCACGTTATGTGCGGTGCTGTCCGTCGCCACCGTGCAGACCGAAACCACCACCTGCTTCAACGGGTCCACGCCGCGAGACGCAATCGTCTGCAACGCCACGATGATATGCGCGACCACCACAGTGGTATCAATGCAGTCATGCGGCTTGGCGGCATGGCCACCCTTCCCCGTCACCACAATCTCAAACTGATCCGCCGCCGCCATCATCGCACCCGGACGAATGGCAAAATGCCCCACCGGAATCCCCGGCATGTTGTGCATGCCATACACCTCTTGGATGCCCCAACGGTCCATCATGCCATCGGCGCACATCTCGCGGCCACCGCCGCCGCCCTCTTCCGCAGGTTGGAAAATCAACACCGCCGTGCCGTCAAAATTCCGCGTCTCCGCCAGATATTTCGCAGCCCCTAGCAGCATCGAGGTATGGCCGTCATGCCCGCAAGCATGCATCTTCCCCGGCACTTTGCTGGCATAAGCCACCCCGGTCTGCTCGATAATCGGCAAAGCATCCATATCCGCCCGCAAGCCGATCACCCGGCCGGACGTATCGGTTTTGCCTTTGATAACAACCACAACCCCGGTGCGCCCGATGCCCTCGGTCACCTCATCGCAGCCGAACTCCCGGCACAATTCCGCCACGCGGCCCGCGGTGCGATGCACCTCAAACAGCAACTCGGGGTTCTCGTGGAAATCCTGCCGCCATCCGGCGATCTCGGGCAGCATCTCGGCAAATCGGTTCTTTACGGGCATGACGGCTCTCCTTTTGCGTGCAGCCTGAGCCAATCCTGCCCGCGCTGCAACCCCTCAGCCGCGCGCCTCGACCATCCCCGCCAACCATGCCGCGCCATAGGGCAGCCCCGCATCGTTGAACGCATAGGCCGGATGATGCAGCAAAGCCCCGTCGCCATTGCCGACAAACATGAACGCCCCCGGCACCCTGTTCAGAAATTCCGAGAAATCCTCCGACACCATCATCGGCGCCACATCGCCCTCAACCACCCCAGACAGCCCCCGCGCCACCGCCAACGCATGCGCAACACAAGCCGCATCATTCACCGTCGCAGGCGCATCGCGCAGATAATCTACCACAGCCTCCCCACCATGCGCCTGTGCAATTCCCAGAACCACAGCCCGCAAACGGTCCTCCACCAAATCCTGAACCGAGACTTCAAACGTCCGGACCGTTCCCGTCAACACCACCCGCCCCGGCACAACACAAGCCCCCGACCCATCGCTCGCCACGGTCGAGACCGCCAACACCGCAGGCTTCAACGGATCAACATTGCGTGCGACCACCGTCTGCAACGCCACCAACACATGCCCCGCGATCATCACCGGGTCGAGCGCCAGATGCGGTTGCGCCGCATGGCCACCGCGTCCGGTAATCTCAATCGAAAACATATCCGCCGCCGCCATGATCGGCCCCGGACGTGAGGCATACGCCCCCACCGCCAGCCCCGGCATGTTGTGCAAAGCGTAAACCTCATCCAGCGGATAGCGCGCCAAAAACCCCTCGGCCAACATCGCCCGCGCCCCGCCGCCCGCCTCCTCACCGGGTTGAAAAATCAACACCGCCTGCCCCGCGAAATCCCGCGAACCAGCCAGATATTTCGCCGCCGCCAGCAGCATCGCCGTATGCCCGTCATGGCCACAAGCGTGCATCACCCCCGGAACCTCCGACGCGAACTCCAGCCCAGACGCCTCAGAAATAGGCAAAGCATCCATATCCGCCCGCAGCCCAATCCGCCGACCCGGACCTTTGCCATTGATTACGGCGACAACCCCGGTGCCGCTCCACCCTGTCTCGACCACATCGCAGTCAAAGCCGCGCAGCAGCTCCGCCACCCGCGCCGCCGTGCGGTGCTCGGCAAAACTCAATTCAGGATGCGCATGAAAATCCCGCCGCCACGCCACCGCTTCCGGTAATAACGCTTCAATCGCCGCCAGCATTGCGCCCCCTCAGGAAAACTTCCGCCGCGCATCCAGCGCCAGCCCCGTACCGACCGAGCCAAGCATATCCCCGGTGGCAATCGCAACCCCCGGCAGCGCCGCCTGCACGCACCCCCGCAGCACCGGCAGACCCGACGAACCCCCGGTCATAAACACCGTGCCAATATCGCCAACGCCGACCCCCGCCTGCGAAAGCACCGCCCCCAGCCGCTCGGAAATCCGCTCCACCAGCGGCAGCACCGCCGCCTCAAAGGCATCGCGCCGCAGCATCGGGTTCGGCCCGCCGGTCAGCGCAGAGATTTGCAACCGCACCACCTCTTGATCCGAAAGCGAGATCTTCGCCGCCTCTACCGCCATCGCCACCGCATGACCCTGCCGCTCGGCGATCACCTTCATCAACCGATCCAGCAATTCCGGCCGATCAATCTCACGCCGAAACGCCTTCAAATCCGCGAGGCAGCGCTGGGTATATAGCATGTTGATCCGGTGCCAGGTCGCCAGATCGAGGAAATAATGGTTCGGCATCAGCCCCTTGCCGTGCTTGGTCGTGGCCTTGTAGCCCAGATGCGGCATCACTTCCGCCAGACTCAGAAACCGGTCAAAATCGGTACCGCCCACACGGATACCGTCATTGGCCAGAATATCCCCCGCTCGATCCGCCGCCCGCGCCCGTTCCGGCGATACCCGCACGATGGAAAAGTCCGAGGTACCGCCGCCAATATCGACGATCAGCACCAGTTCTTCGCGCGCAATGCCCTGCTCATACTGCAAGGCCGCCGCAATCGGTTCATACTGAAACGACACCTCACGAAAGCCCAAAGCCTTCGCGATTTCCTCCAGCGCCGTCTGCGCCTTCAAATCCCCGGCCTCATCGCCATCGACGAAATGCACAGGCCTCCCCAAAACCACCCGATCCGCCCCCGGCGCATGTTCCCGCAGTACGCCAACCATATGCCGCATGAACCGCGTCAGAACCTCACGGAACGACACCGCGCGCGACCCCACCGCCGTGCGCTCATCAATCATCCCCGAGCCGAGCGTGCTTTTCAGCCCCCGCATCAGCCGCCCCTCGTCGCCGCGCAAATAGGCCGCAATCGCCGCCCGGCCAAACTCCGGCGCGCCGCCGTCCTGCTCCCAGAACACCGCCGATGGCAACGTCGCCGCCTGATCTTCCAAAGCGATCAGCCAAGCGCGGTCTTCATCCGCCAGCGAGACCGTCGAGTTCGAGGTGCCAAAGTCGATCCCACAAAACAGCGTCATAGCAGCCCCCGAGCGTTCGCAAAACGCGCGGTGTAGCGATGCGGACAGCCGATGTAAAGCCGCGCTCAAATGTTAAGAAAGCGTGAACGGAGCAGGCCTAAGCCGTTGATTTCGCACAAATCACGGCCCTGTCCACACGCGGACAGATCGAAAACCCTTAGCCTAGAATCGCCAGAACGTAATTCTGCGTCTCATTGTAGGGCGGCACCCCACCATGCTTTTCAACCGCCAGCGGACCAGCATTGTAAGCTGCCAAGGCCAGCTTCCAGGTCCCGAAGCGATCATACATCATCCGCAGATACCGCGCCCCGCCCTCAAGGTTTTCCCCCGGATCGTTGATATCCACGCCCAGATGCGCCGCCGTCCCCGGCATCAGTTGCGCCAGCCCGGTGGCCCCCTTGACCGACACAGCCCCGCTATTCCAGCCGCTTTCCTGCTGCACCAGCCGCAAGAACACATCCTCGGGCACGCCATGCTTGCGGGCGGCAGCGCGGGCAACCTCAAGGTATGCCCCCTTATACTTGCCGCTGAACCGCCGCACCGGCCCACCCGTGCCAGCCTTGTCGTCGTCCTTGTTATAGTTCGGCTTCAACCGCTTCGAGCCATCATACTCAACCGCCAGCCGGCCATCCAGCAGCGCCATCTGCGATTTCAGCACGCTGGCGCGGTTCTTCTTGCCGCTCAGCTTCAAAGCCTCAGCCTCAACAGCCGCAGGCGCAGCCAAAGCCAAACCCGCCGCCACAACAATCTTTAGAAGCAACGGCGCAAATCGCATGCAAACCCTGTCATCAGCCTGACCCAAATCTCGCGGCACTATACCGGATTTCGCATCAAGTTCCAGCGCCGAGATCGCATCGGCAAACCGCCGCCATCTGCACCACGCAGCCCGGTTGCGGGCCGGATGGGGGCAGTCTATAGAATTTGTTAACCAGCCTCGGCGATGCTCGCAGGCAACAACGGAATCAGGAGGCTGTGATGGCAGGCGTGAACAAGGTGATCATCGTCGGAAATCTGGGGCGCGACCCGGAAGTGCGCAACTTTCCCAACGGCGGCAAAGTGGTGAACCTGCGCATCGCCACCTCGGAAACCTGGCGTGACAAGCAATCGGGCGAACGCAAAGAGCGCACCGAATGGCACTCCGTCGCGATTTTCAACGAGGCTTTGGGCAAGATTGCCGAGCAATACCTGCGCAAAGGCTCCACCGTCTACATCGAGGGCCAGCTGGAAACCCGCAAATGGCAGGACCAATCCGGCGCAGATCGCTACACCACCGAAATCGTGCTGCGCCAGTTCCGCGGTGAGCTGACCTTGCTTGGCGGTCGCGATGGCGGCGGTGCAGGCGGTGGCGGTGGCGGCGGTGATGATGATCGCGGCCGCTATGAAGATCAGGGCGGCGGTTCGGGTGGTGGCGGCGCATCGGGCGGCGGCTATAGCCGCGGCGGTGGCTACGGTGGCGGCAATGCGGGCGGTGGCGGTGGTGGCGGCCGTTCGGATCTCGACGACGAAATCCCGTTCTGATTGCTGCGCTGACCGGATAAACCAACCCAATGTCCAGCGCCATGCGCAGTCGCGCAGTTGATGTCCTGAAGCTGTCCCTGGCTTTCATGGTCGTCGGCATCCACGCAAATCCCTTCGCCCCGCTGGGGCGAACCGCGATACTGTTGACCGGCGATGGCCTGTTTCGGCTGGGCGTGCCGATTTTCTTGCTGTTCAACGGCTATTTTCTGCATGCCGCCGTGATGCAACGCCGCGGCTGGGGTTATGTGAAACACGCGGCCCAACTTTATGCGCTGTGGATGCTGCTGTATCTGCCGCTGTATTGGCCCCTGCTTGTTGCGCGCGGGCCGTGGCAGAACCTGCGCACGCTGCTGTTTGGCTATTGGCACCTGTGGTATCTGGCCGGGATGGTGATGGCGGCGGCACTGATCGTGGCGATCTCGCGCTGGTCTGGCCGCGCGCTGGTCTGGGTCTTGGCGCTCAGCTTTCTGGGCGGCATCGGCGTGACCTATGGCATGGCGTTTGATCTGATCGCGCCGAACAAACGGATTTTTTCCGACCCGCTTCTGGCCAACCGCAATCCGCTGCTCCTGTGCCTTCCCTTCATGCTGGCGGGCTTTCTGATCGCGCGCGACAACGTCGCGGATCGGCTGCGCTTGGGCTGGCTTCAGGCTGCCGCCGTGCTGGGGGTTGCCTTGGTGCTGGCCGAATCGCTGCTGCTGGCGCGGTTTGCGCTGAAAGGTGTCGCGCATGACAGCATGATCGCCTTGGGGCTGGCCGCCCCCGCTTTGATGGTGCTGGCGCTGAAATGGCCCGGAACGCTGGCCACCCGCGCGCTCAGCGATTACGCTTCGGGGATATACTTTATCCACGTCGCCTTTTGCGCGCTGCTGTTCCGTTTCACCGATTTCGGCCGCCCGCTGATCTATGCCTATGCCGTGGCAGGCTCGGTGCTGCTGACCTGGGGGATTCGGCGCGCCGGGCTGGCGCGACGCTTGCTTTGATCCGGCAAACGCTGCCCATTGGCCCTTCGCGGCGGAAATGGATTTCCAGCACTGGACCTTTGCCATCCATTCCCTATATAATTACTCAACTAACCGCGCGAGAATGCCATGAACCAGCCGCTGGACCAGATCGAGGGCGCACCCTTGATCCGCCCGTCTTCGACCGAACATCCGTTGTACGAGCAGATCGTCGAGGCCTGCCGCACGGTCTATGACCCGGAAATTCCGGTGAACATCTATGATCTGGGTTTGGTCTATACCATTGATATTTCGCCCGAAAACGCGGTCGAGATCCTGATGACCCTGACCGCCCCCGGCTGCCCGGTGGCAGGTGAGATGCCCGGCTGGGTGCAGGACGCGGTGGAACCCGTCGCAGGCGTGAAAGAGGTCAAGGTCGGCATGACCTTTGATCCGCCTTGGGGCATGGAGATGATGTCGGACGAGGCGCGGCTGGAACTGGGCTTCATGTAACGCCCGCGCGCAAGGCCGCGCACTCTAACGCCCTTGCGTGGGCCGCGCCTTCTAACGCCCTTGCGGGACGCCTGCTGTAATCCTATCTTTGCTGCATAGCTTAAAGGACCAACCTCATGTTCGGTATTCCCGGCAAAGCCGCCGTCACTCTGACCCCGATCGCCGCCAAGCAAATTGCGCGGCTGATGCAGAAACAAGGCTCGCAGGGGCTGCGTATTGGCATCAAAAAAGGTGGCTGCGCGGGGATGGAATACACCATGGATTATGTGGCGGAAGCCAATCCGATGGACGAAGTGGTCGAACAGGACGGCGCACGGGTGCTGATCGCACCGATGGCGCAGATGTTCCTGTTTGGCACGCAGATTGATTACGAGAGCGATCTTTTGCACGCGGGCTTCAAGTTCAACAACCCCAACGTGGCGGAAGCCTGCGGTTGCGGCGAAAGCATCAAGTTCAAAGACGCCTGATCTGGCGGTTTGTGGCCTGATCCCGGTGATCTGATCGCGCGGCGTGCCGCCGCAAGCCCCTTGAGCGCTTGCGCGCGGTTGGCGCTGGATGCAGCGTTGCGGCTGGGTTTGATCCCCCGTGTTTGCTGTGCTGTTGGGTGAAGTTTGAGTATTTTCAAAAGAGCAAGGGCTAGGGCCTTTCCCTTCACTGCAGGCTTCGCTAACCCTTTGTCCAACATTGGGAGGATGCGATGAAAAAGCTGGCCGCGGGCAACTGGAAAATGAATGGCAACCGGGCGGCTTTGGCCGAAGTTACAGCCCTTCTGGCGGCACATCCTGCCCCGGCCTGTGACATGCTGCTCTGCCCCCCCACCACGTTGCTGGCAGAGATGGCGGCGCTGGCCGCCGGATCTGCGCTGCATGTCGGCGGTCAGGATTGCCACCCGAACGCGTCTGGCGCGCATACTGGCGATATTTCCGCCGCAATGCTGGTGGATGCGGGCGCAAGCCATGTGATCCTTGGCCATTCCGAACGCCGCGCCGATCATGGCGAAACCGACGCTTTGGTGCTGGCCAAGGCCGAAGCCGCCATCGCAGCCGGTCTGATCGCCGTGGTGTGCTTGGGCGAGACCGAAGCGCAGCGCGATGCCGACGAAACCCTTGCGGTGATCGGCGCGCAACTGGACGGCTCGGTTCCTCACAATGCCACCGCCGCCAATCTTGTGCTGGCTTACGAGCCGGTCTGGGCGATCGGCACCGGGCGCACGCCCACGCTGGAGCAAATAGCCGAGGTTCACGCCTTTCTGCGCACCCGCCTCACCGGTCGTATCGGCACAGCGGCCGCTGGCGTGCGTCTGCTCTACGGCGGCTCGGTGAAACCCTCGAACGCCGCCGAGATCTTCGCGGTGCCGGATGTCGATGGTGCTTTGGTCGGCGGAGCCAGCCTGAAGGCCGCCGATTTCGGTGCGATTGTCAGCGCCCTCGCCGCAGCCTGACCTGCGCGCGTCGCGGACGGATCAGCCCGCGTACACCTGCCCCGCTAGATTGAGCCGATGACCGTGCAAATCACCAACCCCGCCGCACCCGCGCCAAATCTTCTGGCCGCCAATCTGATCTGCATGGCCTCCAGGCTGATCTGGGCGGCGGGCTTGCCTGCGGCCGATCTGATCATCCCGCTGCTGCCTGCGGATCAGTTGAGCGCTTTGCGGATGGCATTGGCCGCCTTGGCGCTGCTTCCGGTCTGGGCGCTGATGGAGGGGCCGGGCGCTTTAACCCGCGTCAACTGGCTGAAAGGCATTGCCGTGGGCAGCCTGATCGGGCTTGGCGCATGGTTTCTGGTGCAAGGTCAGGCACGCGGCGGTGCTGTGACCGCAGCGGTGATCTCGGCCACCCTTCCCGTCGTCGGCATCGCGCTTGAGGTCGTGCTGGATGGCCGCAAACTGAAACCGGCGCTGATCATCGGGCTGCTGTTGTCGCTGGTTGGCGGCATGCTGGCGCTGGATTTCAAGGCTGGCGGGATGTCCTTGGGCTTCGGCGCCCTGCTCTGCTTCGGCTCGGTGGTGTCCTTTGCTTTAGGCTCGCGGCTGACCGTCACCGCCTTTCCTGGTCTTTCGCCAATTGGTCGCACCGCCCTTACGATTTCCGGCGCGGCAATTGCGGTCTCGACCGTCGCGGCTTTGGGTATTGCGGCTGGCACCCCACCGCCTGAATTCAGTGGCTGGGGCTGGAACGAACTTGCGGCCCTGCTGATTTTCTCGGTCGGATCCCTAGGGATCAGCCAACTGATGTGGATCATGTCGGTCGAGAAACTCGGCATCGGCCTGTCCGGGCTGCATATCAACGCCGCCCCCTTCTACGTCATGATCATCCTGTTCCTGCTGGGGGGGCGCTGGGATTGGGGTCAGGCCGCCGCCGCTGGCCTCGTCGCCGTGGGCGTGCTGATCGCCCAAGGCATCATTCCGTTAGGGCGTCGTCGCGCATGAAAACTCTGCACCAATCCCCGCTTGATCCCGCCTTCGTGCAAAACCCCTATCCGTTCTATGAGACCGCCCGCGCGGCAGGTCCGTTCTTTCACTGGGCCGAATACGGCATGGCCTGCACCGGCAATGCCGCAGCCGTCAGTGCGATTTTCCGCGACCGCCGCTTTGGCCGTGAAGCCCCTGCGGAGCTCGCGCCAAAAATCCCCGACCATCTGAAACCGTTCTATGCGGTCGAAGCTCATTCGATGCTGGAGCTGGAACCGCCCCGCCACACCCGCCTGCGCGGTCTGGTGCTGCGCGCCTTCACCTCGCGCCGCATCGCCGCTTTGCAGCCCGAGATCGAGGCCCTGACCCACCAGCTGATCGACGACTTTCCCGCTGGCCCGTTCGATTTGCTGGCGCATTTTGGCCAAAAGCTGCCGGTGATCATCATCGCCCGCCTGCTGGGTGTGCCGGAATCCATGTCGAATAACCTGCTCAAATGGTCCAACGCCATGGTCGGCATGTATATGGCTGGCCGCGACCGTGCCCGCGAAGACCGCGCGATTGCCGCAACCGAGGCGTTCGTCGCCTTCCTGCGGCAGTATGTCGAAGCCCGCCGCCAAGACCCGCGTGACGATCTGATCACGTCGCTGATCGCCGCCGAAGAAGCCGGTGAGAAGCTGACCACCGATGAGCTGATCACCACCTGCATCCTTTTGCTGAACGCAGGCCATGAGGCCACCGTCCACACCATCGGCAATGGCGTGAAAACCCTGCTGCAAACCGGCAATACCGTCACTCCCGAGAATGCCGAAACCTGCGTTGAGGAAATCCTGCGCTTCGATCCCGCTTTGCATATGTTCACCCGCTGGGCCTATGAAGACATCGAGGTGATGGGCCACACCTTCCATCGCGGCGATCAGGTGGCGCTGCTGCTGGCTGCCGCCAACCGCGACCCCGGCCTCTGGGAGAAACCTGCGCAGTTCCAACCGAACCGCCCGGTCAAACCGCATACCAGCTTCGGCGCAGGCCTGCATTTCTGCGTCGGTGCCCCGCTTGCCCGGCTGGAGTTGCAAGCCGCCCTGCCGATCCTGTTCCAACGCTTGCCGAAACTGCGACTGGTGGAGGCGCCGGTCTACGGCGATGTCTATCACTTCCACGGTCTGACCAAATTGATGGTTCAGGCAGACTAGGGGCCAGCCCCTCGCCTTTCAGGCTCACCCCGAAGTATTTAGACCAGTATGAAAGCCCTTTCACATTGGCCGAAATATTCTCAGGGGGTGAGGCGAAGCCGAGGGGGCAGAATGCCCCCTGAAATTCGTTCTGTTGAATTTCGCCTTGGTTACAGCGGCAACACCGTGGTCGCCTTGATCTCTTCCATGCTCAAAAGCGCCGTCACGTTGTAGATCTTCACTTCCGAGATCAGCGCCTGATAAAACGTGTCATAGGCCCGCGCGTTCTTCACCCGCACCTTCAGGATATAGTCGATATCGCCCGCCAAGCGATGCGCCTCCAGCACCTCGGGACGGCTGCGCAGCACCTGCAAGAATTTGCGCTGCCAGTCGGCTTCATGCTCGGAGGTGCGGATCAGCACGAAAAAACACGCCTCCAGCCCCAAGCTTTCGGCATCCAGCAACGCGGTCTGCTTCAGGATCACCCCCTGCTCGCGCATCCGCCGGATCCGGTTCCACACCGGGGTTTTCGACGAGCCCACCTTGCGGGCGATTTCATCCAACGACTGCTCGGCATCCTCTTGCAACTCGGCAAGAATTTTCCGATCCAACTCATCCAACTGGGCCGCCATTCGCCAGACACCTTGCTTTGCAGAAATTCATTCCATTCCGCCAGACTATCGGAACATTCTTCCTTATCCGCAAGGGGGACTGGCGAAAACAGGGGAAAATATCCTATATTGGGCAGGTAAAACCACTGGATTGCCCCATGACCCGCGCGCTCGCCCCTCTGCCAGCATCCGTCAACCGCCGCACCACCCTTGCGGGCTGCCGCGTGATCCATTACCGCGTCGCGCCTATGCGCGCAGCCGCCGCACTGAACACATTCGCATCGACCGCATCAAAAGGGGCGCCAGCATGAGCCGCCAGTTTATCCCAAAAGTCGTCACCGCCAATGATCTGCGCGAAGGCGACGTGGTCTACCTTACTGCCGATGACAGCTGGACCCGTTTGCATCACGAGGCCGAACTGATCGAGGACGAAGCCCACGCGCAAATCCGGCTGCTGTTTGGTGCCGCACAGCGCAACGTCATTGTCGGCGCTTACCTCGCAGATGCCAAAGCTGGCCCGAACGGCCCCGAGCCTGTGCATTTCCGCGAGGCCTTCCGCACCCGTGGCCCCTCCAATTACGCGCATGGCAAGCAAGTAGACTTGGGCAAGCAAGTGGATCTGGGCAAGCAAGTGGATTTGCACAATGTATGACTATTCCGACTTCGACGAATCCTTCGTCCGCGCCCGCGTCGCGCAATTCTCCGATCAGGTGACCCGCCGTCTGGATGGCAGCCTGACCGAGGATGAATTCCGCCCGCTGCGCCTGATGAACGGGCTTTATCTGCAACTGCACGCCTATATGCTGCGGATCGCCATCCCGTACGGCACCCTGAACCCGACCCAAATGCGGCAACTCGCACTGATCGCCGACACCTGGGACAAAGGCTACGGCCATTTCACCACCCGGCAGAACATCCAGTTCAACTGGCCGAAACTGCCCGACGTGCCCGCGATCCTCACCGCTTTGGCGGATGTGCAGATGCACGCGATCCAGACCAGCGGCAACTGCGTGCGCAACGTCACCGCCGATCATTTCGCCGGTGCCGCCGCGGATGAGATCGAAGACCCCCGCCCCTATGCGGAACTTCTGCGCCAATGGTCCACCGACCACCCGGAGTTCCAGTTCCTGCCGCGCAAATTCAAGATTGCCATCACCGGCTCCCCCAACGACCGCGCGGTCACCAAGGCGCATGACATCGGCCTGCGCATGGTCCGCAATGCCGCAGGCGAACCCGGCTTTGAAGTCATGGTCGGCGGTGGCCTTGGCCGCACCCCGATGATCGCCTTCACCGTCCGCGAGTTCCTGCCCATCGCCGACCTGCTGCCCTATGTCGAGGCTGTACTGTCGGTCTACAACGTGCTCGGCCGTCGCGATAACAAATACAAAGCCCGCATCAAGATCACCGTGCATGAGACTGGCCGGGAAGAGATTTCTCGGATGATCGAAGAACGCTTCCTGGAAACCCGCCTGCAATTCGGCGGTGCCGATCAAGTCCTGCTTGATGACATCCGCGCCGCCTTCGCCCCGCCGGCGTTCCGCAATGCGCCGACCGATGGCTACGACGCCTTCTACAAGGCCGACCCGATCTTCCGCGCTTGGGTCGATACCAACCTCGCGCAACACCGCAACGACCAATACGCCATCGTCACCATTTCAGTGAAAGCCCACGGCGAAACCCCCGGCGATGCCACCTCTGCGCAGATGCGCGTGATGGCCGATCTTGCGGAAAAATACGGTCACAACGATCTGCGCATCAGCCACGAGCAGAACGTCATCCTGCCGCATGTGCATAAATCCGACCTGCCTGCTGTCCACGCGGCCCTCGCCCAAGCGGGCCTCGGCACCGCCAATGTCGGCTTGCTTTCCGATATCATCGCCTGCCCCGGCATGGATTATTGCGCGCTGGCCACCGCCCGCTCGATCCCGGTCGCGCAAGAACTGTCGCTGCGCTTTGAGGAACTCAAGCTGGAGCATGACGTCGGCCCGCTGAAGATCAAGATCTCGGGCTGCATCAACGCCTGCGGTCACCACCATGTCGGCCATATCGGCATCTTGGGATTGGACCGCG
Source organism: Cypionkella sp. (assembly GCF_034376685.1). Classification (GTDB taxonomy): domain Bacteria; phylum Pseudomonadota; class Alphaproteobacteria; order Rhodobacterales; family Rhodobacteraceae; genus Cypionkella. The sequence continues at coordinate 46,775 of NZ_JAXMJJ010000003.1, read as the reverse complement.
CAGGGGTTGAGAACTACCAGATCACGCTGGGCGGTGACGGCACCGAAACCGCCGCCATTGGCGAGAAAACCGGCCCCGGTTTCGCCTATGACGAAATCGTCCCCGCCATCGAGCGGATCATCCGCGCCTACCTTGCCACCCGCGAAGCGCCCTCCGAGACCTTCCTGCAAACCTACCGCCGCGTCGGCTTTGCCCCGTTCAAATCAGCACTGTATGAGGCTGAGGGCGGGCGTGATGCCGCGTGATTTCCCCGCAGGCTCGGTCGCAGACCGGGTGGCCGCACTGAATGCGCGCTACAAACACCACGCCGCCACCTCGGTGCTGGAACATGCGCTGAAGGATGATGATCTGGGCCAAGTCGCGTTGGTCTCGTCGTTCGGCGCGGAATCCGTGGTGCTGCTGCATCTGGTTTCGGTGATCGCCCCGGAAACCCCGGTGCTGTTCATCGACACCCGCATGTTGTTTCAGGAAACCCTTGATTACCAACGCGAATTGGCGGAAAAACTCCACCTCTGCGACGTGCGCACCATCCGCGCCGCCCAGCCGCGCGTGGCGTTTGAAGACCCCGACAACACGCTGCACCAGTTCAACACTGATGCTTGCTGCGCCGTGCGCAAGGTGGAACCACTGGAACGCGCCCTCGCCCCGTTTGACGGCTGGATCACCGGGCGCAAACGCTTCCAAGGCTCCACCCGGCAAGCGGTAGAGTTCTTCGAGGCCGAAGGCGACACCCGCATCAAGGTCAATCCGCTCGCCCACTGGGGTCGCGACGATCTGGAAGAATACATCGTCAACAACCGCCTGCCGCGGCATCCTTTGGTCGCCCAAGGCTACCCCAGCATCGGTTGCGCGCCTTGCACCAGCAAAGTCGCCCCCGGCGAAGACCCCCGCTCGGGCCGCTGGCGCGGTCAGGAAAAAACCGAATGCGGCATCCATTTCATCAATGGCAAAGCCGTGCCGATCAGAAAGGATACCGCCGCATGAGCGTCCTCGTCACCGATCAGGGCTTCTCGCCCGCGCCGCAGGTTAACGCCGTCGCCTTGGCCGACATTGCCAGTCACCAAGGCACGGTGGATCTGTTGCACACCGACGTGCCCGAGGCTCTGCTGCCCTATCTGGCAGACCTTACCCTGATCCGCATCGCCTTCCCGGCGTTTTCGGATGGCCGCGCCTTCACCATCGGCCACCGTCTGCGTGCGCTTGGCTACAAAGGCCATCTGCGCGCGATGGGTCCGGTGATTGCCGATCAATACCCGATGGCGCGGCGCACCGGCTTTGACGATGTGGAAATCCCAGACGAGATGGCCGCCCGCCAACCCGAAGCGCAATGGAAATTCCGCGCTGACTGGAAGGCGCATGACTACCAATCCCGCCTGCGCGCTTAAGTCCAATTCCCCCCGCCCCGGTATCGGTTCTACTATCGCGCCGACCTATGCAGGTTTTTGTTTACGCAAGCCTGAAAAATTTGTATGTATACGAACGAAATAATCGAGAGAACCCGCATGTCCTCCTCCGCCGAAGCAACCGTCGCAGTCGCCAAACCCCACCTGCCCGATGCGCAAACCGTCACTTCGGTGAAACATTGGACCGACCGTCTGTTCTCGTTCCGCGTCAGTCGCCCGAAAACCCTGCGCTTCCGCTCGGGCGAATTCGTGATGATCGGCCTGATGGGCGACACCGGCAAACCCCTGCTGCGCGCCTATTCCATCGCCTCGCCGGCTTGGGATGACGAACTCGAATTCTACTCGATCAAGGTGCCAGACGGCCCGCTGACCTCAAAACTCCAGCACATCCAAGTCGGAGATGAGATCATCCTGCGCCCGAAACCCGTCGGCACTCTGGTGCATGACGCCCTGCTGCCCGGCAAACGCCTGTGGCTGCTGTCCACCGGCACCGGTTTCGCCCCTTTCGCCAGCCTGCTGCGCGAGCCTGAAACCTACGAGAAATACGACCAAGTCATCATGATGCACACCTGCCGCGAGGTCGCTGAACTTGCTTACGGTCAATCCGTCGTCGAAAGCCTTGCCGAAGACCCGCTGATCGGTGAGTTGGTGGGCGAAAAACTGCTCTACTACCCCACCACCACCCGCGAATCCTTCCATCACATGGGCCGCGTCACCGATAACCTTGCGTCCGGCAAGGTCTTCGCCGACCTCGGCCTGCCGAAAATGAACCCGGAAGAAGACCGCGCCATGGTGTGCGGCAGCCTTGCGTTCAATGTCGATGTCAAAGCCATCCTCGAAGGTTTCGGGCTGCACGAAGGTGCCAATTCTGACCCGAAGCAGTTCGTGGTCGAAAAAGCCTTCGTCGGCGACGGGATCTGACGCAAAGCTATTTCATCTTGGCGGGAGTATTTAAGCCAGTCTGAAAGCCCAAGAGCCCACGCCCTTTGACTTTCCACACAGATTGACCTATATTCCAGTCAGTCCGTATGGAGGTCGCTATGAACATCCTCGCCTTTTCCGACAAAGCCCTGTTCCAGCCCCGGCTGTTGGCCGAGGAATGGCTGACCACGCAAGATGAAATCGCCCGCACCGCTGGCCTTGGCCGCGACGCGATTGCACGCAAGGATCGCTTGGCTTCGGCAAAAACCCAAACCCGGCTGCGCGAGATGGTGGAAATCATCAACCGCCTGACCCCGCGCTTTGGCTCGGGCCTTATTGCCTATGCGTGGTTCCGATCCGAACCGCTGCCCGGCTTTGGTGGCCTGACCCCGGCGCGGTTGCTGCAAGATGGCAAGGCAGCGGCGGTGATGGATTATATCGACGCGGTGGATGCGGGCGGCTTTGCCTGATCCCGCCACCAGCTACCAAGGCCCGCTCTACCGCGCCCTCAACCCGATCTGGGCGCGCGATCCGCTCTCAGGCGAAGGTGCCAAACGCCACGGCGGCCGCTTCAACGCCAAAGGTCGCGCAGCGCTTTACACCGCGATGACAGTGATGGGCGCTGTGGCCGAGGCCAACCAGATCGGCCGCCCGTTCGAGCCGGTCACGCTGGTCAGCTACGACGCCGATCTAGCCAATCTCTTTGACGCCACCAACCCCGCGCATCTGACGGCCCACGGCATCAAAGCCGCTGATCTTGCCGCCGATGACTGGCGCTTGCAAATGCTGGCACACGGCAGCTCTACCGCGCAAGACATCAGCGAAACCCTGATCGCTGCGGGCTACACCGGCCTCATCGCGCCGTCTTACGCCAAAGGTGGCCCGCCAAACGCGCGCAATCTGGTGCTATGGCACTGGCCCAATCTGAAGCTGATCGACACCGAGCACCGCCTGCAATGAAAAAGGCCGCGCTCGGGTTTCCCCGGCGCGGCCCGTTTTGCCCGAAAGCAGATTACAGACCCAGAGCGGTCTTCACAGCAGCCAGAGCTTCCGGCACTTTTGCTGCATCAGCCGCCGCCGCATCAACACCGGCTTTCAGCGTGGTTTTCAGCGCAGCATCCAGCGCCGAAGCGTCGATCAAAGCGTTGACCTTCACTGCGTCAAAGTTTGCCGGGTCCAGAACCGCTGCCGCATCGGTGACAGCCGTAGCAGCCGCCGCAGCCGCTTCGGTGGTGGCCGCCGCTGCATCATTTGCCGCATCGGTTGCTGCTGCCGCCGCATCGCCCGCAGCTTCGGTGGTCGCTGCCGCCGCTTCAGTTGCCGCCGCAGCCGCCGCAGCCGCCGCATCATCCGCGGCCTTTTTGGTCGCCGCAGCAGCTTCTTCCGCTGCCTTGGCAGCCGCTTCTTCCGCAGCTTTGGCTTCAGCCGCAGCCATTTCAGCCGCTTCCTGAGCAGGCTTCATGCTGAACTGATAATAGCCAGCGCCAGCCAGAGCGATCAGGACGATGCCGATAAGGACGTTCTTGTTCATGTTCATTCTCCCAATACCGATTAGCCTTCGGTTGACCCCAGCTTTGACAGAATCTGCCGCAAATGAAAAGACCTAGGCTGCACCCGCGATATCACACGCCGGAACCAAACGCCGCTTTTCAGGTTGAAGCTTGGGCCTCACAAGACTATCTTGCGCCAGCTAATAACCATTCAAAGGACCAACACCATAGCCCGCAGACCTCACAATGCCCCGCCGCAACGCGAAACCGGCCCGCGCATCAACGATCGCATCCGGTCGCCCGAGATTCGCCTGATCGGCGCTGATGGGGAAAATGTCGGCGTCGTCACCCCCGCACGCGCGATGCAGATGGCCGAGGAAGCCGGGCTCGATCTGGTGGAAATCTCGCCGAATGCCGAGCCGCCGGTGTGTAAAATCATGGATTTCGGCAAGTTCAAGTATGAACAGCAGAAGCGTGAGGCCGAAGCCCGCAAGAAACAGCACATTATCGAGATCAAAGAGATCAAGTTCCGCCCCGGCACCGACACGCATGACTATGACGTGAAGATGCGCTCGGTGCTGAAATTCCTCGAAGAAGGCGACAAGGTGAAAGTCACCCTGCGCTTCCGGGGTCGTGAGATGGCGCACCAGGAACTTGGTCTGGAACTGCTGAACCGCGTCGCTGCCGATGTCGGTGAAGCCGGTAAAATCGAATCAATGCCGCGCCTTGAAGGCCGTCAGATGGTGATGATGGTGACGCCGAAGTAAGGCGTCGCAACAAACATACGGAATTTGGGGGCCACTGGCCCCCTTTTTCATGTCCAGATCTCATCATTCCACTTTTTGGTTGACTGATGCACCGCAACGGTATAATTCACCCATATGGTTGAACAACAAGCCCCCGCTCAAGATCCTCTCACCGAAATCCTCAAAGCCGCCAGCGATCCGACCCGCCGCGGCATCCTCACCCTGCTGGCGCAAGCTGGCCCCACCCGTGTCACCGAGATTGCCGCGCATTTTGACATCAGCCTCAACGCGGTCTCCAAACACATCAAAGTGCTGGAGCAAGCCGGACTTGTGAGCCGCCGCACCCTGTGGCGCGAGCACCTGATCGAGGTGCAGATGGCCCCGCTGGCGCTGATTGACCAGTGGTTCGCCGGATTGCGCTCGATCTGGGCGCTGCGACTGGAAAAACTCGATGACCTTCTCACCAAGGAGCCGAATGATGACCGATGAACTTTCCCTCACCGTATCCCGCCTGATCGCAGCCCCGCCCGAACGCGTCTTCGCGGCATGGCTCGACCCGAAAATGCTGCTGAAGTTCATGACCTCGGGGGAAGGCGTCAGCGTCGCCCATGCCGAAACCGATCCCCGCGTCGGTGGCCGCTATGCCATCACCATGAAGGTGGAAGACCGCGAAATCCCGCATGGCGGCACCTATCTGGAAATCACCCCACACAGCCGCCTTGGCTTCACTTGGGAATCGCCGCATTCCGCCGAGGGCAGCACCATCAGCATCGACTTCACCCCGCAAGACGGCGGCACCTTCGTCACCCTGACGCAACTGCGCTTCAAGTCCGAAGACAGCCGCGACGGACACAAACGCGGTTGGACCAGCATCCTGAACGCGCTGGAAGCCACGCTGGGGTGATGCCGCCACCCGCGCACCGGCCCAATAGACAGACCCCATCGCCTGCGCTACCCCTAGTTGCACCCGAAACCAAGGCGCAGGCGATGAGCAATCCAGACCCGAAAGTCGAAGCCTTCTTCAACAAACCGCAAGCATGGCAGGCGGAAATGGCCGCCCTGCGCCCGATCCTGCTGGGCTGCGGTCTGACCGAAACCTTCAAATGGCGCGGCCCCTGCTACTGCGCCGAAGGCGGCAACATCGTCATTCTGGGCGGCATGAAGGCCGCCTGCGTTCTGGGCTTCTTCAAAGGCGTCTTGTTGCCCGATCCGACCGGATTGCTGGTGCTGCCCGGCGAAAACTCGCGCTCGGCCAAGATGGCGAAATTCACCAGTCTGGCCGAAATCACCGCCGCGACCGAACCGGTCAAGGCGCTGATCGCCGCCGCCATCGCGCTGGAAAAATCCGGCGCGAAAGTGACCTTCGCCAAAGACGATCTGTCCTACCCCGAAGAACTGATTGCGGCGCTGGAAGAAAATCCCGAACTGGCGCAGGCCTTCGACGCCCTGACACCGGGGCGCAAGCGCGGCTACCTTTTGCACTTCAACCAGCCCAAAGCCTCCGCCACCAAAACCGCGCGCATCCAAAAGCACAGCGCCCGGATTCTGGATGGCAAGGGCATGCATGATCGGTAGGCTGCGCAAACCTTAACAGATCCTTACCATCGACCCACAAGTCATTGATACAAATATAATAAAAAATGGTCCCGAGTTGGGACCACTCTAAACCTGCCGCAAAACCGCCGTCACCTGCGCCAGAATAGACACCGCAATCTCCCCCGGCCCCTGCGCCCCGATCGCCAACCCGACAGGCGCATGTATCCGCGAGATTTCAGCCGCCGAGAACCCCGCCGCCGCCAGCCTCTCCACCCGCGCCGCATGGGTCTTCTTCGAGCCCAGACAGCCCAGATAAAAACACCCCGACCGCAACGCCACCATGATCGCCGGATCGTCCAGCTTTACATCATGGGTCAGCGTCACCACCGCCGTCCTGCCGTCCAAGCCCAATCCTTGCAACGCTTCATCCGGCCAAGCGTCCAGGATCACCTCACCCGGAAACCGCGCCGCCGTCGCGAAACTCTGCCGGGGGTCCATCAGGATCGGATCATATCCCGCCAACCGCGCCATCGCGACCAAAGGCTGGGCCACATGCACCGCCCCCACCACGATCATCCGCAAGGGCGGGTTGTGCGGCACGATGAACCGCCCCTCCTCCACCCCCGCCTTATCGGCCCGCAGCCGCAGATCCACCGCAGCCTCGGCACCCGCTTCAACCAGCTCGCGTCTCCAGTCAGCCAAGTCCACCACATAGCCCACCGCCCGCCGCGCGGCCCGCGCCGCAACCAAGGCCTCCAGCAGCCCCAACATCGGTGCCACCGGCTCCACCAAAACCCGGATCGTGCCGCCACAGGCCAGACCCGCCGAAAACGCGGTGTCATCCGCCACGCCATAGCTCAGCAGCCGGGGCACCCCTGCCGCAACTGCCTCCATCGCCTCCAGCACCACAGCGCCCTCGACACAGCCGCCCGATACCGAGCCCACCATTTCTCCCAGGCCCGACACCGCCATCTGACTGCCCGCCCGGCGCGGGGCCGAGCCCCAGGTGTCCACCACCGTCGCCAAAGCAGCGCCCTTGCCAGCACGCGCCCAGTCCAGCGCCTGCTCGGGGATCAGATCATGGCTCATCACAAGGCTCCTTTGCCCGCCAACTTGCCGCAAAGCCAACCGACCCGCCACCGCGAAAACGCAAAAGGCCCCGAGGTGTCCCCCGGGGCCTTCCACACTATTGCAAAGCTTACTTGCCGACCGTCAGCAGCGGCGTGATGATCCGCACCGCCACGCGACGGTTGCGCTTTTCATCCGCTTGGGTGTCGACACGCAGTTCGGTCTCACCATAGCCCTGAATGACCATGTTTTCCGGCGGGATGTCGAAATACTCGGTCAGCGCCAAGGCCACCGATTCCGCACGACGGTCCGACAGCGCGAGGTTCATCGCGGCCTTGCCCGTGGCATCGGTGTGGCCTTCCATCAGGAAAATCTCACCGGGGTTTGCATCCAGCATTTCCTGCATCACGCTGCCCAGATCCGCCAGATCCGTGGCCTCATCTGCCGTGATCGCCGACGAGCCCGAGGCAAAGTTGACGTTATCAACGTCAATCGTCGCCGCCAGCCAACGCACCTGCGGGATCTCGCGGATCTGGCGCAGGCTGAAGGTGCGACCGATCTTCTCGATATCCTTCGCCGCCAGCGCCGCCTTCAGCGCATAGTCGTTGTCTTTGGCCGAGATCACCACCCGATTTTCGCGCGGCTTCGGCAGATCGCGCACGATCACCACCTGTTCCGGTTCAAGATCGTTGATCAGCACCAATTCACGGCCACGTTCGTCATATTGCGCACGACGCAGCACCCGGCCCGAGGCATCGCGGATCGTGACAATCTGGGTGCCATCGGCACGCTCGACGATCGAGCGGGTCGAGCCATCCTTATAGGTCTCAGTGCGCACGTTCGAGCCCGGCTGACGCAGAACGGCATCATCATCCTTGTAGACCTGATAGGTGCCATCCGGTTTCAGCACGACAACCCGGTCACCGGTATTCGAGACGACTTGCGAGCCTTCACGACCCCGGCGGTCCTTGTTGTTGTCCTTGATGATCGCGCCGACCACCAAAGCGCCCAGCGCCACCAGACCGACTTTTTCAAGATCGGACAGACCGCTCTTTTTCTTCTTGTCGCTGCCCACGGCAACAGGGGCCGCCGCGAATTCCTGCTTCGAGCTGCGCACGCTGTCATCGGTCAGCATTTCGGTCACCGTCGCAACTGCATCTGCCGGAGGTGCCTGATCGGACGGCTTTTCACCCTCTGCGGTGGCCACTGTCGTCGCCAAAGCCGCGGCAGCACCAAGGCTTGCCGGATCAATGCCCTCCGGCTGCGCCAGCAGGTTGGTCAGGGTTTCAACCTCGGCTTCAGAGGCGACCGGGACGTCAACCGGCGGCGTATCGGGGTTCATCACCGGCGGCGCGGTTTTCAAGCCAGCCGAGGGATCAACCACGCTGCCATCGGCCTCGACCGCTATTTCCTTTTGCGCTTCGGCGAGGGATTTTTCCTGTGCTGCGGCTTGAGCTGCGGCTTCCTCTTCGCTCATCGCGGCTCCGGTGGCAGGATCGACCACAAGGGTTTCTCCGGTTGCCGGATCAGTGACCGTGGCGGGCAGCACAACGGGCTCGTCTGTGCCAGCCGCATCAGCTGCATCCGGGTCAGTACCCTCCACCGGAGCGGGTTCGTTGGAGGCATCCGCAGGAGCTACTTTCTCGGTTGCTGGGTCAGCAGGCGCTGCTTCGGTCGTCGTATCCATCGGCACGGCATTCGGGTCATCGGCGGGTGCCGCTTTGATCGCTTCCTCCGCCGGGGCGGTTTCGGCAGCCGCGTCAGCGTCAGCTTTTTCTTTCGCCTTTTTGGCTATCACTTTGGCTCTGATTTTCGCTTTGAGTTCGGCCTTTGCAGCAGCATCCGCATCCGTGGCAGCCTCTGCATCCGGAGCAGCATTTGCGTCTGCATCGGTTTGTGCAGCTTCATCCGCATCGGCCGCGGCTTTCGCGTCAGCCTCGGCTTGGGCAGCCACAGCGGCGTCGGCAGCGGCTTTCGCATCGGCATCCGCCTGTGCAGCGGCTTCGGCATTCGCATCCGCTTCGGCGGCGGCAGCATCAACGGCCGCTTTCGCATCAGCCTCGGCTTGTGCAGCAGCGTCAGCAGCAGCTTTGGCATCTGCGTCAGCCTGAGCCGCAGCCTCTGCATCAGCTTGCGCTTTTGCGTCAGCATCGGCCTGAGCCGCCGCTTCCGCATCAACGGCGGCTTTCGCGTCAGCCTCCGCCTGTGCGGCAGCGGCAGCATCTGCCTCAGCTTGTGCAGCGGCGGCAGCACCTGCCTCGGCCTGTGCAGCGGCGGCGGCATCTGCTTCAGCCTGTGCAGCAGCAGCGGCATCTGCCTCAGCCTGTGCCGCGGCTTCAGCTATCCGTGCCGCAATCGCATTGGCCTGATCGACGAAAGCAGCCGGATCGCAGGCGGCATCTGCGGTCGGCTCGCACAGCACTGTGCCATCAACGGCCACGACGGCACCCGTCTTCGTCAGTGTCTGCGCATGCAAAGGCCAAGGCTGCACATTGAACATCGCCATCGACAGCGCCGTGGTGGTTCCAAGCATTCTTCTCATCGGTCGTCCTTTCAAAACGCGTGGCAGCCAAGGTTCGAACCTGATTCCAAACCGGGTTGCCGATGTGGCATCAAAGCACAGGATGGGCAGTGATATGCGATAACAGCGGCTAAACCACAGGCCAAATTGGCAGGGTTTCAACATGTTATCGGCTAGCAGTCCTCCCAAACCGTCTGTGTATTCGCCAACGCGCCTGCCTCCTCCAGCCCAGCGGCGTCAGCCCAACATTGGACAACGCAGGGTGCAAGCGCTGGTTCCCAAGCTTGCGCAGAATCAGCCCTGCCGCAGTGCCTGCACCCGCGCGCGATTCTGGCTGTGCACCGCCTCATAGGGTTCAAAGTAGCGCAAGGTGCGGTCTTTCAGCCAAGGCGCTATGATGTCTGCCAGCGGGCGAGGATCATCAGCTTGCAGATGCCGGATGTAATCCGCCGTTGCAGCCAAAAGCCCCGGCCCATAGCCCCCCGCTGCGATCACCTCGGCAGCGCCATGATTGGGCAAAACCCATTCTGCATCGAGGGCCTGCAACCGGGCCAGATCGGCAAGATGGATGTCGAAATCTTCCGGCGCGCCGACATAGGTCACGCAATCCTCTACCGTATCGCCCGCCAGCAGAATGCGCCGCTCGGGCAGCCAGAGCACGGTGGCATCATCTGAATGAATATTGGCCTCGATCAATTCGACGCGTTCGCCGCCCAGATCAAGCGTCATCCGCCCCTCAAACACCAGATCCGGCAAGATCAGCGGCTTGATCGCGGGCAGGCCATGATCGGTGCCCGCCTCAATCGCCGCCTGCCGCGCAGTCAGATGCGCCAGCGTGCGGGCATTGGCGATCACCGGGCAATCCGCGAAGGCCTCGGTCCCTGCGACATGATCCAGATGCCAATGCGACAGCACCACCCGGATCTCCGTCACCCCGCGATCTGCCAAGGCTTGCCGGATGAACCGGCCGTGCGGGACTGAGACATGGCTGTCATAAACAATCGCCTGCGCCCCCGCGATCAGTGCATAAGACGCGATGCCCAACGACAGCGCCCCATCATCCACCCAGTTCGGCGTATCGGCAAAGCGGTGCCCCGCCACCCGGCCATCGTAAAACGCCAGTAGCCCCGGATGAGGCTCTGATATCCGCAGGTGCGACAGCATCGAAATCCCCCCAAAAACTTGCGCCATGCTTGCCCCCATCCCCACAATCGGTCAAGTTCGAGAGATCTAAAGGGCATCCTCTGCGCTCAAATATCCCCGCCGAAGGCTGCCAGCTTTCGCCCCATGCCCCAAAGGACCAGAATGCGCGCCACCGCCCTGCTTGGAGTGAAAAACGAAGGCGCGTTCCTCATTGAATGGCTGGCCCATCACCGTGCCTGCGGCTTCAGTGACTTTCTCGTCTATTCCAACGATTGCAGCGATGGCACCGATGCTATGCTGGATCGTCTGGCCGTGATGGGCTGGCTGACGCATATCCGCAATGACGGCCCGCACGAAGAAGGCCCGCAATGGGCGATGTTGAAGGTGGCAGACAAACACCCTCTGGTTGCAAAGGCCGATTGGCTGCTGTTTTGCGACATCGACGAGTTTGTGAACATCCATGTCGGCGACCGCAGCCTGTCGGCGCTGCTGAACGCCCTGCCAGAGGCCAACGCGATCCCGCTGACATGGCGGATGTTCGGCAATGCAGGCGTGATCGAGATCACCGATCAGCCCATCACCGAAACCTTCACCCATGCGGCCCCGGCCAGCTTTGCATGGCCATGGCGGGCGCAGCTGTTCAAGACGCTGTTTCGCAATGACGGCACCTACCGCAAACTTGGCGTGCACCGTCCCCGCAGCCCCGACCCTGCGCGCGCAGGTCAAGCCCGTTGGTTTGACGGCTCGGGCCGCCCACTGGCCGCAGACTTTCCACAAGCGCGGATCTTCTCGGACTACAGCCGTGACAATTACCAACTGGTGCAGTTGAACCATTACGCGCTGGGGTCGATGCAGAACTATCTGGTCAAGGCCGACCGGGGCCGCGCCAACCGCGACGCCTCTGGCTTTGACATGAGCTATTGGGTCGAACGTAACTTCAGCGAGGTGGAAGACCGCACGATCCTGCAGCTGAGCTCCGCGCCACTGCGGGCCGAGCTGATGGCCGACCGCATTCTCGGCCCCTTGCACCGCCAAGCCTTGCTGTGGCGGCAAGCGCGCTTTGAGACTCTGATGCAGAAAGAACCGTGGCGGGCGCTGTTTGGCCGCTTGCTGATGACGCCGCCTTCACAGGTTTTACAATCAGAGCGGGCGCAACATGTGCTGCAACACGCGCAGGTGGCCATGAAGCCCGGCAGGTTGAAACAGTCTTAACTCAGTGTTCACCCGGCCCATGCTAGTCAGGCCCGATCTGCGCTTGCCCGAGTGTCGGACAAGGCAGATTATGGCGGCAGGTATGAGTGCCACCTGTAACACGTCCAAACGGATAGAAAATGACCGAAACTGCCGAAAAAACCGACCTTGTGCCGTCTACAGATCCGCTGCCTGCACGCGACGTCTGGGAACAAAAGATGGATCGGGCGACCGAGGAATCCGGCTATTTCCACAGCCTCGGTGATGCACATTGGGCCTATTTCGCCGATGAAGGCACCACCCTGCTGGTCAGCTTTGAAACCATCGACGAGGTGCTGGCGCGCCCCGATCAGATGCCGCTGGCCGACAGTTTGGCGCGTGGGCATGGCTGGTCGGTGCTGACCATCATCGCCGATGGCGCAACATGGTTTCGGGATTCCGCAGTCTACGCGTTCTTTGACCGCCAGGTCGATGACGCGTTCTTTGAGGATTTCGATCAGGTGCTGTTCTACGGCGCGGGGATGTCCGGCTATGCAGCCTGCGCTTATGCCGTGACGGCTCCGGGCGCGCAGGTTCTGGCGCTGAACCCACGCGCGACGCTCGAACCCGCACAATCGCGTTGGGACAAACGCGATCTGGCCGCGCGCAAATTCGATTTCACTTCGCGCTATGGCTATGCGCCAGACATGCTGGAAGGTGCGGGTCAGGCCGTGGTGATCCATGATCCCACCATCCCGGTAGAGGCGATGCATGCCAGCCTGTTCCGCGCGCCCTACATCACCCGGCTGTCTGCCCGCCACATGGGCGATACGCTGGAACCCGCCCTGATCGGCAGTGGTATTCTACCCGCTCTGGTTGATCAAGCGATGGCAGGCAGCCTGACCGAACACAGCTTTGCAGCACTTTGGCGCGCACGGCGGAACTACTCGCCCTACCTGCGCGCCATCCTCGCGAAAGCCGAAGGTGCGGGTCGCACCCGGCAAGCGATGATGATCTGCCGCTCGGTCACCGAGCGGCTGCACGCCCCAAGCTTTGCGCGGCGTCTGGCGAAATTGACAGATCGGATGACAAGCGCCGAAGCGTAAGAAGCACCGCCGCAAGCATCGCTTGCGGACCTGTTGCGATACGTTGGTCTCAGTATTCCTCTGCCATCGCTTCAAGATCGGCGGTGCGCTGCTCGGTAAGGCGCGCCCGGCAGCCGTAAATCACCATCGGCTCGGCCGATCCGCCATGCATTGCATAGCCTTCCGCCGCACAAGTCGCATCGCGGAACGTGACCCACGCCCGCTGACCCTCACGCAGAAAATCCGCAGCGCCGCGCTGCGATGCCTCAAGCTCTGCGTCGATGCCCTGCATCAGTTTGCGCGCCACACCGTAAGCCGCGTTCAGATCGGCGTCAGCCGCCAGCCAGTCTTGCTCGGCGCAATAGGTCAGCTCCATCTGCATCTCCGCATTGGCGCAATCAACCTCCTGCGCCAGTGCAGGCAAAGCCAGTGCAGGCAAAGCCGTCAGCGCCCAGAAACACCCAAGCAAAACCAACCGCATAGAAATCCCCCAAAGCCGCTCTGACTAACTTCCCGTCACAGTGCGCTGTAACCGCTTGGCATTGGCGCGGGTGGTCGCCCGCACCGGCTTCATCGCGGCCATTGCCATATCGGAAAGGTTACCGCCCGCCATGCCGGTGCGCAACGCGGCATGTGCTGAATCCATCCCCGCCGACAGCTTTTCCGCCAGCATCTGGTTGGTTTCCGTTTTCGCCATCGGCCACAGCCCCGCCATACCTGCCAGTCGCATCCCGATCACCATCTGCGATTCCGCCATGATGTGGCTCGCCTCCAGCGCCGGGGCCATGAAATCCATCGGGGTCATCAGTTTCATCGTGTTCTCCTGAACAGGTTGCCTGAAGCATGTAGTCTTATGCTGCACCGCAGCAAGGGCTTTTGCGCAGCACCTCCCTGCGCAGGCGACATAGCCCCGAAAATAGCACAGCCAGATGTCGCAACCTTGCGCCACTCTCCCCAGCAGCGCACCCCCTAGAGAATCACTGGGGCCTAGGCTATCTGGGGTGCCATGACACAAAGCCTCACGCTTCGCCGCCCCGATGACTGGCACCTGCACCTGCGCGATGGCGCGATGCTGAAAGGGGTGCTGCCCGAAACCGCACGGCATTTTGCCCGCGCCATCATCATGCCCAATCTGGTGCCGCCGGTGGTGACGGGCGCTCAGGCAGAGGCCTATCGCGCGCGGATCATGGCAGCCCTTCCGGCTGGGTCGGCCTTCCAGCCGCTGATGACGCTGTATCTGACCGAAACCACCGATGCTGCCGATGTAGCTGCCGCTGCTGCTTCAGGTCTCGTGAAAGCGGTGAAACTTTACCCTGCTGGGGCCACCACCAACTCGCATTCCGGCGTCACTGATTTCAGCAAAGTGCAAGGCGTCTTGGAGAAAATGGCCGAGATCGGCCTGCCGCTCTGCCTGCACGGCGAAGTCACCGACCCGTCGGTTGATATTTTCGACCGCGAAGCCGTGTTCATCGACACCATTCTCGATCCCCTGCGCCGCCGCATCCCCGGCCTGCGGGTGGTGATGGAGCATATCACCACCGAAGAAGGTGTCGCCTACGCCCGTGCAGGCGGCCCCGATCTGGCTGCGACCATCACCACGCACCATCTGATCATCAACCGCAACAATATCCTCGCAGGTGGCATCAAGCCGCATTACTATTGCCTGCCGGTGGCCAAACGCGAAAAGCACCGCCTCGCCTTGCGCAAGGCTGCAACTTCGGGCGAGGCCCGCTTCCTTCTGGGCACCGACTCTGCCCCGCATGTCGACGCGCTGAAAGAACACGCCTGCGGCTGTGCCGGTTGCTTCACCGCCACCAACACCATGCCACTCTTGGCACATGTGTTCGAGGAAGAATCCGCCCTGCACCACCTAGAAGCCTTCGCCAGCCACAACGGCCCCGCCTTCTACCGCCTGCCGGTGAATGAAACCACCATCACCCTCGTCAAACACGAACAACCGCAAAGCTTCCCCGAGAAAATCCTCACCGAAGCAGGCCCCGTCACCGTCTTCAACCCCGGCTTCCCCGTGCACTGGCACGTCGAGGCCTGAAACCTGCCGTCCATTTTCAACGATTTCATCTGTCCTTCAAATATCCCCCGCGGAGCGTCCCGCGCTTGCCGCTAGAGCCTCCGGCGGGGATATTTATCAGACAGATGAAAACCAACAGGAGCCGCCATGATCCCGACCAGCTTCCCCCCTGCGTCCGAAATCGCCCGCCTCACTGCCCGCGCGCTGCTAGAAATCAAGGCGGTGCATTTCAACGCTGAAACCCCGTTCACGCTGGCCTCTGGCCTCCCCAGCCCGACCTATATCGACTGCCGCAAGCTGATCTCCTATCCCCGCATCCGCGCCACGCTGATGGATTTTCTGACCGTCACCGTGATGCGCGACGCTGGCTTTGAGGCCTTTGACAACATCGCAGGCGGCGAGACCGCAGGCATCCCCTTCGGTGCATGGGTGGCCGAACGATTGGCGCTGCCGATGACCTATGTGCGCAAAAAACCAAAAGGCTACGGCCGCAACGCCCGCATCGAAGGTGTGATGACCGAAGGCCAGCGCGTGCTCTTGGTCGAGGATCTGACCACCGACGGCGGCAGCAAACTGTCTTTCGTCGATGCCATCCGCGAGACCGGCGCGACCTGCGCTCATACGGCGGTGATTTTCTATTACGGCATCTTCCCGGAAACCACGAAACGCCTCGCGGATCACGGTGTCGCCCTGCACCACCTCTGCACCTGGTGGGACGTGCTGGCCGAGGCCCGCGCGCAAGGCAGCTTCGATGCCAAAACGCTGGCGGAAGTCGAGACCTTCCTGCACGATCCCCGTGCTTGGCAGGCCGCCCGCGCACAAAAATAGCGCAAAGATTTTCCGGGGGCGACTCTGTGGACGATTTGTGAACAACTCCGCCCAAACTGGCGGTTCTTGGTGGATTGCGACCCCAGCCCCCGCAAGATGTGGTAGTATCGCGCTCATGAACACGACTCAACGCTGACTTATCTACAGAGATATGCCTGCCTATCGCGGTGGGCCAATTTGGGGCAATAACGCCCCCTTGCCCGGTATGTCTGGGTCAGATCACGAGGCAGACTATGAACGAACTCGCCACCCTTCGCCCGATGCCGCCCGCGCTGTCCGCCGCCCCGGAAACCGAGGCGCTGCCGCATAACATCGAGGCCGAACAGCAACTGCTGGGCGCGATCCTGACCAACAATGATGTCTATGACCGCATCGCATCGCTGGTGAAGCCCGAGCATTTCTTTGATCCTGTGCACCAGCGCATCTTTGAACGCGCCGCCGCCCGTATCCAGAAAAACGCGCTTGTCTCTCCCGTCACCCTGAAGATCTATTTCGAGGACGACGAAGGCCTGAAAGAACTCGGCGGGCCGTCCTACCTTGTCCGCCTCGCCGGGGCCGCGATTTCCTCCTATGCCGCGCGCGACTACGCGCAGATGATCTACGATCTCGCCGTGCGGCGCGAGTTGATGTCCTTGGGCCGCGATCTGACCGCCAAAGCCGCCAAGGTCGAGATCGATTCCGAGCCCAAGGACCAGATCATCGAAGCCGAACAGCGGCTTTATAAACTTGGCGAACAGGGCGTCGCCGAGCGCGGCTTTCAATCCTTCCTGAAGGCCGTGACCGAAGCCGTCAACGTCGCCAATGCCGCCTATCAGCGCGGCGGCGGTCTGGCAGGCATCTCCACCGGCCTCGTCGATCTCGACAAAAAACTCGGCGGCTTGCATGCCTCTGACCTTCTGATCCTCGCTGGCCGCCCGTCGATGGGTAAAACCTCGCTCGCCACCAACATCGCCTTCAACATCGCCAAAGCCTACAAACGCGGCCGCACCCATGACGGCCATGAGGGTGCGGTCGAAGGCGGCGTGGTCGGCTTCTTCAGCCTTGAGATGAGTTCCGAACAGCTTGCCGCCCGGATTCTGTCCGAGGCCTCCGAAGTGCCGTCCGAGCAAATCCGCCGCGGCGACATGCAGGAATTTGAGTTCCGCAAATTCGTCGAGGCCGCAAAATCGCTGGAATCCTGCCCGCTCTATATCGACGATACCCCTGCCCTGCCGATCAGCCAAGTCGCCGCCCGCGCGCGTCGTTTGAAACGCACGCATGGCTTGGATGTGCTGATCATCGACTATTTGCAGCTGCTGAAGGGCACCGGCAAAGGCGACAACCGGGTGCAGGAAGTCTCGGAGATCACCCAAGGCCTGAAGGCCATCGCCAAAGAATTGAACATCCCGGTGATCGCCCTGTCGCAGCTGTCGCGCCAAGTCGAGAGCCGTGAAGACAAACGTCCGCAACTCTCCGATCTGCGCGAATCCGGCTCGATCGAGCAAGACGCCGATGTGGTGATGTTCGTCTACCGTGATGAATACTATAAGGAACGCGAAAAACCGGGTGATCACGAGCTGGAAAAGATCGCTCAGTGGCAGGTCGTCATGGAACAAGTGCGTGGCAAAGCCGAAGTCATCATCGGCAAACAGCGCCACGGGCCCATCGGCTCGGTGGAACTGTCCTTCGAGGGACGCTTCACCCGCTTCGGCAACCTCGCCAAACAATGGCAAGGCTCAGGCCCCGGCGACGACGTGGGGTTTTAGGGCAGGCACGCCCCAGTATCGAAACCTAAAAGCTAGGTCTTCAGCCCAGTCCACGGCTCGCCAAAGTGCGAGCCTCTTGCCATTCACATTGGCCCAAATACTCCCGCCGGAGGCGCACACCAGCCCCAAGCGTCCGCTTCCCAATCCATCCGCCGGCAGCGCGGTCGAGCGCCCCCTCGATGGGGGCCGAGACCGCCCCTGTGCGAAGATCACCCCACCCGGATCGGATCGCGCAACAACCGCAGCCCGTTCAGCACCACCAACAACGTGCCGCCCTCATGCCCGATCACCGCCAACGGCAGCGGCAGGTTAAAGAACAAGCCGCCCACCACCAGCACCAGCATCGCACCAAGCGCGAAACCAAGATTCTGCTTGATCACCCGTGCGGTGCGCCGCGCCAGCCGATGCGCCAGCGCCAGCCGCGCCATATCATCCGACAACAGCGCCACGTCGGCGGCCTGCAACGCCACTTCGCTGCCCGCCGCCCCCATCGCAATCCCCACATCCGCCCGCGCCAAAGCGCCGGCATCATTCACCCCATCACCGACAAACGCCACCCGGCCCTGCTTTGCCAGATCATCGACCAGCCGCACCTTGTCGGCAGGCATCAGCCCGGCGAACACCTCCTCCGGGCGCATCCCCAACTCGGCGGCAATCCGCAAAGCCACCTCGCGGCGGTCCCCGGTCATCATCGCGATTTGCCTCACGCCCGCGTTGCGCAAAGCCGCCACACCAGCCGCCGCCGTCGCACGCGACGTATCCGCCACCGCCACCGCCCCAAGAACCAGCGGACCCCGGCCAAGATAAACGATAGTCTGCGCCCCAGCCTGCAAATCCGTCAAAGCCGGATGCGTCAGATCGGCCCCCATCCGCGCCGCCATCCGCATATTGCCCGCCCAAAGCGCACCCGCCGCATCCGTTCCAGTGATGCCCTCGCTCGGCCAAGCCTGAACCTCTTGCACGGCAACCGGCACCACCCCGCGCGCCTCTGCCGCGCGCAAGACAGCCGCTGCGATGTGATGCTCTGACGCCGCCTCAATCCCTGCCAATAGCGCAACGAACCCGGCCTCATCTCCCTCCAGCACCACCAACTCACTGACTTCGGCCCGCCCTGTCGTCAAAGTCCCCGTCTTGTCAAAGGCATAGGCGCGCACCTCGGCCAGCATTTCCAAGGCAGCCCCGCCCTTGAACAACACCCCACCCCGCGCCGCAGCCGCCAGCGCCGACAAGATCGCCGCCGGAACCGAGATCACCACCGCACAGGGGCTTGCCGCCACCAGTACCGTCGCCGCCCGGTACATCGCATCCTGAAACGGCCAGCCCATCGCCAGCAACACCGCCAGCACCAGCACCGAACCCACCAGCACCGCCACAGTATAGCGCGCGCCAAACCATTCCGAGAATCGCTCCGACGGCGCTTTCATCGCCTGCGCTTCGGTGACCAAGGCGATCATCCGTGCCACCGTGCTAGACGCCAGATCCCGCGTCACCTGCATCACCAGCACGCCGTGCAGGTTCACCGTCGCCTCGTGCAGCGCATCGCCCGCAGCCTTGCTCACCGGCATCGCCTCGCCCGTAATCGTGCTTTCATCCACCGCGCCCGCGCCCTCCAACAGCTGCCCATCGACAGGCACCCGCGCGCCGGGGCGCAGCACCAGCCGATCGCCCACCAACAGCGCCGCCACCGCCACCTCCTCTTGGCGGCCATCCGTCCGCAACCGCAGCGCGGTATCAGGCCGCAGCGCCATCAAAGCCTCCACCGCCCGACGCGCCCGCCCCATCGCGCGATGCTCCAATGCCCCCGACAATGAGAACAGCGCCAGTAAGACAGCCCCTTCCAGCGCCGCCCCCACCGAAGCCGCCGCCAGTGCCGCCACCACCATCAACATATCAATATCGAGACGACCCTTGCGAAACAGCTGCTGCAACGCAACCAGCCCCGCCGGAACACCCCCGGCCAGATAGGCCAGCACCAGCGCGCCCTGTACCAACAGCCACGGCAAGGGCAACAGGAACGCATCCACCAGTGCCACGCCCAGCCCCAGCCAAGTGATCGCCGCCAACAGCAGATCACGGTCTTGCCCGTGCTGATGGCTCTGCCCAGACCTCTCGGCACTTATATCTCCCGCCCCGGCACGGCTTTCGACTCCTGCGCCGACGAGGACAGGCTCAACGTGCAGGCTGCGACCTCGGCCCTGATCATCATCGCCGCCCGCCAAGGGTTGCCGTGCCATATGCTGTCTCCCGTTGCCAAAGCCTGACCAAGTCCAAAGCCCCGCCCAAACAGCGTTGCCCCTTGGCAAGCCCGATAGCAACCGTCACCATGCCGCAGCAAACTTCCAAGCGGCAGCATTGGATCTGGGACTGAAAGACAAAGTGGTGATCGTCACCGGTGGCAGTGTCGGCATCGGGGCGGCGATCAGTCAAACTCTCGCCGAAGAGGGGCCATCCCGGTCGTCTTCGCCCGCAGCACCCCACCAGAAACCTTCTTAAACATGTTGAAAGGTCTCAGCCCAAAATCCGGCTGGGTGCAGGCCGATCTCTCGCGGGATGAAGACTGCCGCCGCGCCGTCACCCAGACCCAGGCGCATTGGGGTCAGATCTACGGCTTGGTGAACAACGCAGGCAGCAATGCAGCCTGGGCCTCGACACCCCACCCGAAACCTTCCGCGCCTCGCTCGACCGGAACCTGCTGCATTCCTATACCCTCGGCCACCTGCTGCAAGCCGACCTCAAGGCCAGCGTAGGGGCCGTCGTCAACATCGCCTCCAAGACGGCGGTGACAGGCCAAGGTGGCACCTCCGCCTATGTCGCCGCCAAAGCCGCACAACTCGGCCTGACCCGCGAATGGGCGGCAGCCCTCGCGCCTTGGAGCGTGCGCGTCAACGCCGTGATCCCCGAAGTACTGACGCCAATGTATCAGGCATGGCTGCAAGGCTTCCCCGATCCCGCCGCGCAAAAAGCCCAAATCACCGCGCATCCCGTTGGGTCAGCGCATGACCGAAGCGCGCGAGATCGCCGCCACCACCGTCTTCGCCCTCTCCCCCCGCACCGCCCACACCACCGGGCAGTGGCTGTTCGTCGACGGCGGCTACACCCACCTCGACCGCGCCATCGGCAGCTGACCCCAGAAGCCCCTCGCTTCCCTCCCAAGTTGCTCTTTTCAAAATACTCCCGCCGGAGGCTGCCTCGCCTTCCACAGCACCACGTATCCAGACAATCCCTGCGGCAGCAGCGGTCGAGCGGGGCCTCGATGGCCCCCGAGACCGCCCGCGTTTCCGCCGCAAAGAAGAATTCCCCCTTGACCCCGCGCGCGGCCCTGTCAAAACCAAGGCATGTCTACAGCAACCCTCTCCATCGACCTCGACGCCATCGCCGCCAACTGGCGCGCCTTGGATAAAGCCTCCGCTTCGGGGGTGCAGACCGCAGCCGTGGTCAAAGCCGATGCGTACGGCCTTGGCATCACACGCGTCGCCCGTGCGCTTGCCCAGGCAGGCGCGCGCCGGTTCTTCGTGGCGGTGGCCGAGGAAGGTGCCACCCTGCGGCAAGTCCTCGGCCCAGGCCCGCAGATCTGCATCCTGTCCGGCCATATGGGCGGCGACACCGATATGATCGGTGATCTTGACCTGACGCCGATGCTGAACAGCCTCGACCAAGTCACCCGCCACCTCGAATCGCTGCCCGGCCATGCTTTCGGCGTGCAACTCGACACCGGCATGAACCGCCTCGGCATGGAAGAACCCGAATGGGAGGCGATCGCCCCCTTCGTGCTGGAAGCTGGCCCCGAACTCCTCATGTCGCATCTCGCCTGCGCTGATGACCCTGACCACGGCCTCAATGAGACGCAACTCGCCACCTTCCTCGCGATGACCAACGGCACCGGCGTGCCGCGCTCGCTCGCGGCCACCGGCGGCATCCTGTTGGGCCCGAAATACCATTTCGACCTGACCCGCCCCGGCATCGGCCTGTATGGCGGTCGCCCCTATGAGGCTGCACGTCGCACCGTCACCCTGTCGCTGCCGATCATCCAGACCCGCCAAGTCGCGGCAGGAGAGGCCGTGGGCTATTCCTGCGCATGGGTCGCCGACGCACCTTCCGTTGTCGCCACCGTCTCGGCGGGCTATGCCGACGGCCTGCCCCGCACGCTGTCGAACAACGCCGTGCTGTGGGATGGTGACACACCCTGCCCGTTGATTGGCCGCGTCTCGATGGATCTGATCACCGTTGATGTCAGCCATCTGGCCCAGATCCCGCGCTACCTCGACATCATCGGCCCGAACCAGAGCGTCGATGATCTCGGTGATGTCGCGGGCACCATCGGCTATGAAATCCTGACCAGCCTCAGCCCGCGCTACATCCGCCGCTATTACGAGGGCACCGCGTGAGCTTGCTTGCCCTGCCCGAAGCGGCCCTCGCCAGCCTGGGCCGCGCCACGTTCAACGCTCTCGCCGCCGTCGGTCGCATCGCGATCTATGCGGCCCTCACCCTGTTCCACATCATCCGCCCGCCGTTCTATCGCCGCGAGTTTTTCACCGCGCTGATGCAAGTCGGCTGGCTGTCTCTCCCCGTCGTTGGCCTCACCGCGATCTTCACCGGCGGCGCGCTCGCCTTGCAAATCTACGCCGGTGGCCAACGCTTTTCCGCCGAAGCCGTGGTGCCGCAAATCGTGGCCATCGGCATGGTGCGCGAGCTTGGCCCGGTGCTCGTGGGCCTGATGATCGCCGCCCGCGTGACCTCCTCCATCGCGGCCGAAATCGCCACGATGAAGGTCACCGAGCAGATCGACGCGCTGACCACGCTGTCGACCAACCCGATGAAATACCTCACTGTTCCGCGCGTGCTGGCAGGCTTTCTGACCGTGCCACTGTTGGTTGGCGTCGGCGATATCATCGGTATCATGGGCGGCTTTCTGGTCTCAACCGAGCAGTTGGGCTTCAACCGTGCCAGCTACATCAAGAACACCATTGATTTCCTGCAAACCCCCGATGTGGTGTCGTCGCTGATCAAAGGCGCTGTCTTCGGCTTCATCGCCACCCTGATCGGCTGTTACTACGGCATGAACTCTGGTCGCGGCGCGCAGGGCGTGGGATCTGCCACCAAGAACGCCGTCGCCACCGCCTCGATCCTGATCCTGGCCGCCAATTTCGTGCTGACTTCGGTAATGTTCGGATCATGATAGAGCTTTCCCGCGTCGCCAAATCCTTCGGCAAAAATCACGTCCTGCGTGGCGTCAATCTGACCATCCCGCGCGGGCAGAGCATGGTGGTGATCGGCGGCTCCGGCACCGGAAAATCGGTGCTGCTGAAATCTATCCTCGGCCTTGTCACCCCCGATTCAGGCCGCATCACGCTGGACGGTGCCGATGTGCGCGAAGCCAACCGCGACGCCTTCCTTGCCCGCTTTGGCATGTTGTTTCAAGGCGGCGCGCTGTTTGACAGCCTGAAAGTCTGGGAAAACGTCGCCTTCCGTCTGATGCGCGGGGCCACGAAACTGCCTAAAGACCAAGCCCGCGCCATCGCCATCGAAAAACTCCGCCGCGTCGGGCTAAAACCTGAAACAGCCGATCTGTTCCCGGGAGAACTTTCCGGCGGCATGCAAAAGCGCGTCGGCCTCGCCCGCGCCATCGCCGCTGAACCCGAGATCATCTTCTTCGACGAACCCACCACGGGCCTTGATCCGATCATGTCCGGGGTGATCAACGCGCTGATCCGCGAGATTGTCACCGAAATGGGCGCGACCGCGATGACGATCACCCATGACATGTCCTCGGTCCGCGCCATTGCCGACCGCGTGGCGATGCTGCACGACGGTCTGATCCGCTGGACAGGCCCGGTCGCCGATATGGACCAAGCGCAAGACCCCTATCTGCAACAGTTCATCCACGGTCGTGCGGATGGCCCCATCGAATCTGTCAGATGAGCAGGCTTGGGCGATGATCGAACCTCTGACCCTCGCCACCCAACTGATCGCGCTGCTCGAACGCCCGCTGCCCGCAATCGCCATTGTCCTGTTGCCCGCCAGCATTGCCACAGCCGGGGTGGCAAGCATCAAGGCGCGCTCTGATGATCGCATTCTGGCTTGGGTGCAGGTGATCACCAGCGTGGCACTCACGCTGTGGATGCTGGCCCCGTGGCATCCGACCGAACCCGAGCTTGTGGCGATGAACCGCTCAATCACCCTGTTTGCCTTCGGCTATGTCCTGCAGGACTGGCTGCGAGAAGCCTGGCGCTCCGGCCTACATCCTCGCTGGGCGCATCTACTGGTGATTCTGGCCGCAGGGCTGGTGATCGCGGCGCTGATGCTTTCTGCCGTCTGGGTCTAGCCGCGTCAAAGCCGCGCAAGGTAGATTTCACGCAAAGGTTGCGCCACTGTTTCCCAGCCCGAAACAACTTGGGGTGTACCCAAGACTTTGATCGCTAACACCCCGCGATTTAAGGAAAATGTTTGCAAAAACTGTGGCAATTCGGAAGGTAGGCAACAGATGTGGTCGGGCTAGGGCCTTGCCGCTGTGTGGGTGCGAGGCAAAATATGTCGGTGAATTGGCGCGAAACGGCGCGGGCGGCGCAAGCCTTGGTGCAAACCGGCGCGCAAGCGTTGATCGTGGCATTGGCCGTGGCGCCGGCAGCGGCAAGCCTGGCCGCCGCATTCGGACTGATCCCTTGGCCGCACCTCGCGCTGTTCTTTGGCGGCCAAGCTCTGCCCAACGCCGGGATGTGGCTGCAAATCGGCCTCACCCTGCTGTTGATCCTGATGACCTTCTACCTGCCCGCGAACACCCGCATGGCGCGACTGGAACGCAGCCACCGCAGCTTTGCCATCGGCATGGACGATGTGGCGAAGGCCTACCGTCAGGCCCATGCCGCCGACCGCGCTGGCGTATTTGCCTTGTCTGGCGAGTTCGAAACCATGCGCGCGCGCATGGAGCATCTGCGCCAGCATCCCGATTTCCAGCATCTCGAACCCGAACTGCTGCAACTCGCCGCCCAAATGAGCCTTGAAACCCGCGATCTGGCGCAAGTCTATTCCGACATGAAAGTTGCCCGTGCCAAGGATTTTCTGCGCCAGCGCCAGGAAGAGGTTCAGCACCTTACCGACCGTCTGGCTATCGCGCGACGCACCTGTGAGGAGTTGCGGCGCTGGATGGGCGATGTGCAGGCCGAGGAAATGCAGGTGCAGATCCAACTGAAACGGCTGGAGGCTGACCTGAAAGAGATCCTGCCGACCCTGGGCTATGATTTCGATCTTGAAGACCACCGCGATGCCAATGTGGTTGCCCTGCCGAAACCCGGCAAATAGCGCCCTTGCACCCAGCAGCCTGCGGCGTAACACTGGCCCGATCCCAAGCCCCGAGCCCCCATGCCCCGCCCGCCGAAACCCCAAGCTGACAATTCCCCGCCAAGTCGGGCAACGGGGCCAAAATCCGTGGCCCTGCGCCGGGTGCGGCTGATCGCGGCGCATCATCGCGCCGCAGCGTCAGACCGCGCTTTGGCGCTGATCCTTGCGGGCATCGCCGGGGCCGCCAACGCGGGCGGCTTTATCCTGCTGGGCAGCTATACCTCGCACATGACGGGCTATCTTTCGGCAGTGGCAGACAATCTGGTGCTGCAAAACCTCTCCCTTGTCGGCCAAAGCCTGTTCGCGATCAGCCTGTTCATCTGCGGGGCTGCCACCTCGGCCATCGTGATCAACTGGGGCCGCGCCCATAAACCCACCCGGCAATACTCCCTCCCCATCGGCCTGCAAGGCGCGCTTTTACTGGCCCTCGCGGCTTTGGGGGCGACACCGCTGCCTGAAACCGTCGCCCATCCCATCGGGCTGGGGCTGTTGTGCTTCATCATGGGCCTGCAAAACGCCACCATCACCAAGATCTCTTACGCCCGCATCCGCACCACCCATGCCACTGGCATGATCACCGATGTTGGGATTGAACTCGGCCGCGCCGTCTATGGCCGCGCCTTCCACGCCCCGATATCAGCCGACCGCGCCAAACTCCGCATCCTGCTGCAACTGCTCGGCACTTTCCTGCTCGGTGGTCTGGTCGGCGCCTTGGGCTACGGGCTTGTCGGCTTTGCCTTCTCGCTGCCGCTTGCCGCCATCCTGCTGACGCTGGCCCTGCTGTGAAATACGCCAATCTTGTCCTGCTGATCCTGTTCCCCATCGCATGGTTCGCGCCCCTGCTGCGCGCGGCTTTGCTGCCGATCTTCGGCATGGATGAAATCTCGGTGATCACCGGCCTGCAATCGCTCTGGGGCAGCGACCCCGCCTTCGCGCTGCTGGTCACCTTTTTGGCGATCTTCGCGCCCTTCGCCAAAACTGTTGGCCTGACGCTGATCCATTTTCACCTGCTGTCGCCGAAAACCCTGCCCGCCCTGCATATCCTGGGCAAACTCGCCATGGCCGAGGTGTTTCTGATCGCGCTCTACCTCGTCATCGCCAAAGGGGCGGGCTATGTCACGATTGAAACCGCTTGGGGCCTCTATCTGTTCACCGCCTGCATCCTGGCCTCGCTGTTCGTTTCGCACAAAACGGAAACATCTTGAGGTGCCACATATTTCCGGGCATTGAACCCTTATGAGCAAAAACTCCCCCACATTCACCTGCACCACCTGCGGCGCATCGCATCGCAAATGGATCGGCAAATGCGAAGGCTGCGGCGGCTGGAACACGCTGATCGAGGAAGCGCCGCTGTCCGCTGGGCCGAAATCGCTTGGGTCCAAAGGCCGCGCCATCCACCTGACCGACCTTGCCACCGTGGGCGAAGCTCCGCCGCGCGCCTCGTCGGGCATTGACGAGCTAGACCGCGTCTTGGGCGGCGGCCTTGTGCCCGCCTCCGCCATCCTCGTCGGCGGCGACCCCGGCATCGGCAAATCGACGCTGCTGCTGCAAGCCGCAGCCTCGTTCTCGCGCCACGGCGTCAAATGCCTGTATATCTCGGGCGAGGAAGCCACTGCCCAAGTGCAAATGCGCGCACAGCGCCTCGGCCTCACCGAATCTCCCGTCGCGTTGGGCGCAGAAACCAACCTGCGCGACATCCTGACCACACTGGACACCGAACGCCCCGGCCTTGCGATCATCGACTCGATCCAGACCATGTGGCTCGACACCGTTGATTCCGCCCCCGGTTCCGTCTCCCAAGTCCGCGCCGCCGCCCACGAACTCGTCACCTTCGCCAAACGTCGTGGTGTCGCGGTGATCCTCGTCGGCCATGTCACCAAAGACGGTCAGATCGCCGGCCCCCGCGTTGTTGAGCATATGGTCGATACCGTGCTCTACTTCGAAGGTGAGCGTGGCCACCAATTCCGTATCCTGCGCGCCGTCAAAAACCGCTTCGGCCCAGCCGACGAAATCGGTGTTTTTGAGATGACCGGAAACGGTCTCCAGCAGGTCACAAACCCCTCTGCCCTGTTCCTGTCAGAGCGCGGCCAACCCTCCCCCGGTTCCGCCGTCTTTGCGGGCATCGAAGGCACCCGTCCCGTATTGACCGAAATCCAAGCCCTCGTCGCCCCCTCCCCCCTCGGCACACCACGCCGCACGGTGGTCGGCCTCGACTCAGGCCGCCTCTCCACCATCCTTGCGGTGCTGGAAGCCCGCTGCGGCATCCCGTTTGCGGGGCTTGATGTCTTCCTCAACGTCGCAGGCGGCATGCGGGTGACCGAGCCTGCCGCCGATCTTGCCGTCGCCGCAGCACTGATTTCGGCCCGGGAAGACGTCAGCATCCCGCCCGAAACCGTATTATTCGGAGAAATCAGCCTCTCCGGGGCCCTGCGCCCGGTCAGTCAGACCGAAAACAGGTTGAAAGAAGCCGCAAAACTTGGTTTCTCACAGGCAATCGCGCCCAAAGGATCAAAGCTAGGGCAAGTCGAGGGCATGAACGTGCGGCAGATGCCGGATCTCACCGCTTTCGTAGGTGAAATGTTCGGGGCCGGCTAACGCCTCGGGGAAATGTTTGGGGCGGGCAGACGCCTTTAGGAGCGGAAGATGGAAGGTTTTACCATTGTTGATGCGGGCGTTGCTGGCATCATCGTGCTGTCGGCGATCCTCGCCTATTCGCGCGGTTTCGTGCGCGAGGCGATGGCGATTGTCGGCTGGGTCGGTGCCGCCGTGCTCGCCTATATGTTCGCCGCCCAAGCGCAACCGCTGGTCAAGGAAATCCCCGGCGTCGGTGCTTTCCTCGAAAACTGCGAACTCTCTCTGATCGCAGGCTTCGCAGCCGTGTTTGCCGTCGGCCTAATTGTCGCGGCGCTGTTCACGCCTTTGTTTTCTTCGGTGGTACAACGCTCGGTTCTGGGTGGCTTGGACCAAGGAGTTGGTTTTCTGTTCGGCGTCGTGCGCGGCGTACTGCTGGTGGGCATTGCGTTTCTGGTCTACGACCGTGCCGTTGCGACCAATACCGTGCCAATGGTCGACAATTCCCGCTCGGCGAAGATTTTCGCGTCGTTTCAAGGCGATATCAACGCAGCCGTGCCGACCGACGCCCCAAACTGGGTGGTGGCCCGCTATAACGAATTGACCGCAACCTGCGCAGTAGGCACTCCTATCACGCCCGAAGCTGCGCCATCGGCCGAAACCGCGCCCACCAATTAACGCACAGCGGCTATGCCGCATTGCAGCATAAAACATGGCTTTCTGGGGGTGACACCGCCCCCGGTTGGGCCTAAAGGGAAGGCGCAGAACGAACCCGGATTCGGAGGCTCCATGCAACCCTTCTATGCCCATCCTTTTGACGATGATAAGCTGAAGGAGGAATGCGGCATTTTTGGCGTGATCGGCGTGTCCGATGCGTCAAACTTTGTGGCACTTGGCCTCCATGCCCTGCAACATCGCGGTCAGGAAGCTGGCGGTATCGTCTCTTATGATCCGAAAACCGGCTTCAACTCGGCTCGCCGTTTTGGCTATGTCCGCGACAATTTCACCAAGCCCGATGTGATGGAAACCCTGCCGGGCCACCTCGCCATCGGCCATGTCCGCTATTCCACCGCCGGATCGAAAGGGGCAACCGCCATTCGTGACGTGCAGCCGTTCTTCGGTGAGTTCTCAATGGGCGGTGCCGCCATCGCCCATAACGGCAACCTCACCAATGCCGCAGCCCTGCGGCGTGAATTGATCGAGCGTGGTTCGATCTTCCAATCCTCGTCCGACAGCGAATGCATCATCCACCTGATGGCCCGCTCGATCCAAAAGAACATCTCCGAACGCATCAAAGACGCCCTGCGCCGCGTCGAAGGCGCGTTCTCGGTGGTCGCGATGACCCGCACCAAACTGATCGGTGTCCGCGACCCCTTGGGTGTGCGCCCCTTGGTCTTGGGCCGCATTGGCGATTCCGCTTGGGCCCTAAGTTCAGAAACCTGCGGCCTCGACATCATCGGCGCCGATTTCGTGCGTGAGATCGAACCCGGCGAAATGGTGGTGATCGAAGACGGCAAGGTAAACTCCACCCGCCCCTTCACGCCGTCAAAGTCCCGCTTCTGCATCTTCGAGCACGTCTATTTCTCCCGCCCTGACAGCATCCTCGGTGGCCGCTCGGTCTATGAAACCCGCCACGCCATCGGCGTTGAACTTGCCAAAGAAGCCCCCGTTGATGCCGATCTGGTCTGCCCCGTCCCCGATTCAGGCACCCCCGCCGCCATCGGCTACTCCCAACAATCCGGCATCCCCTACGCCATGGGCATCATCCGCAACCAATACATGGGCCGCACCTTCATTGAACCCAGCGAGTCGATCCGCAACATGGGCGTCCGCCTGAAACTGAACGTCAACCGCGCCCTGATCAAAGGCAAACGCGTGATCCTCGTCGATGACTCGGTGGTACGCGGCACCACCAGCCGCAAAATCAAAGACATGATCCTGGAGGCAGGTGCTGCCGAAGTCCACTTCCGCATCGCCTCCCCGCCCACCGCTTGGCCCTGTTTTTACGGCGTGGATACCCCCGAACGTTCCAAACTCCTCGCCGCCACCATGACCGAGGATGAAATGCGCGACTGGATCGGCGTCAACAGCCTCAAATTCATCACCCTCGACGGCCTCTACCGCGCCGCAGGCGAGGCCAAGGGCCGCGACGCCAAATCGCCGCAATACTGCGATGCCTGCTTCTCGGGCGAATACCCCATCACCCCTTCCGACAAGATCGAAGAGGGTTTCCAGATGAAAGCGGCGGAATGAGCGCAGAGGTAGAGAGTTACCTCGCGGCCCTTCCCCCGGCCTTCCGGGCTGCGGCGCAGTCCCTGCGCGCCGAGCTGAAATCCCTGCTGCCCGACCACATCGAATGCCTGTCTTACGCCATGCCAGGCTTTCGCGAACCAAAACCAAAAGGCAAAATGGTCGCAGGCTACGCCGCCTTCACCCACCACCTTGGCCTCTACCCGCATTCCGGCAGCGTCATTCCGCAGATCGACTGCACCCCGTTCAAGACCTCAAAATCCGGCGTGCTGTTCACCCCGGACCATCCGCTCCCCCCGGCGCTGATCGCCCAGATCATCCGCGCCCGCCAAGCCGAACTCGCCAAATGATCCAAGTCTTCATGCTCTGCAAATGACCCAAGTATTCGTGCTCTGCACCGGCCGCTGCGGCTCCAAAACCTTCACCCGCGCCTCCGAGCATATGA
The DNA here is from genome assembly GCF_034376685.1 of Cypionkella sp. Lineage (GTDB taxonomy): Bacteria > Pseudomonadota > Alphaproteobacteria > Rhodobacterales > Rhodobacteraceae > Cypionkella. Next base: position 16,489 of record NZ_JAXMJJ010000003.1, on the reverse strand, counting down.
CCAACTTCACCGCCAAACACGAATCGCGCACCCATCTTCTGGGCGCGAACCGCTTCGCCTACCCTGACAACCATATCGAGATCGACAACCGCCTTGCGTGGTGGACGGGCAAGCTGGACGCCGCGTTTGGCGACACCCCGTTCTACGTCCACCTCACCCGAGACCGCGACGCTGTGGTGAAATCCTATGTCGCACGCAAGAATTACGGCCTCGTCAAAGCCTATCGCGAGACCATGCTGTGCAACCTCGTGTTGCGCAAACCCAAGACCGACATCACCGCCATCGCCGAGGATCTGGTCGATACCATCACCAGCAACATCACCTACTTCCTGCGCGATAAAACCCGCGTGATGCAGATGCGGATCGAGACCATCGAGCAAGATTTCCCCAAATTCTGGGATTGGATCGGCGCAAAAGGTGACCTAAGCGCTGCGATGACTGAATGGACCGTGCGCCACAACGCCACCGAATAGCCGCGCCCTCTTGCCCTTTCACATTGGCTCAAATACTCCCGCCGGAGGCATCCGCCGCAGCCGCCAAATGACCGCCCAAAGGACAAAACCATGACCGAACGCCTCGCCCTGATCACCGGAGCCTCGCGTGGCCTTGGCGCCGCCATGGCCGAGCAACTGGCCTCGCGCGGCTGGCATGTCGTCGCTGTCGCCCGCACCGTCGGCGGCTTGGAAGAACTCGATGACCGCGTCAAAACCCTGAAACTACCGGGTTCGGGCGGGCTGACCTTGGCCCCAATGGATGTCACCAATGATGACGCGATGCGGCATCTGTGCCTGTCGATCCACCAGCGTTGGGGCAAGCTGGACCTCTGGGTTCACACCGCAATCCACGCCGCCCCGCTCGCTCCCGCAGGCTCGCTCGACGCCAAAGACTGGGACAAAAGCATCGCCACTAATGTTCGCGCCACCGGCACGATGATCCCGATGATCGAACCTCTGCTGCGTGCCGGAGACGGCACCGCGATGTTTTTTGATGACCCGCGCGCAGGCGAGAAGTTCTTCGGCGCTTACGGTGCCACCAAAGCCGCGCAAATCGCGCTTGCCCGCAGCTGGGCCGCTGAAAATGCCAATATTGGTCCGCAAGTCCGCATTGAAACGCCAGCCCCGATGCCCACCGCCACCCGCGCGCGCTTCTTCCCCGGCGAAGACCGCGCCCCCCTAATCCACCCGCGAGATGAGGCGGTACGGCTGATCAATCTGCTGTAATATCGCCACGCAAGCCTCGGAATTTTAAGCAAAATTCCGGCACGATTTCCGCTTCGGAAATCGCCTTCGCTCAAGCGTTCAGCGCCGCTTCCATAGCTTGCCAAAGCGGCTCCAACGGCTCAATCCCCACCGACAACCGGATAAACCCCGGAGCCACCTTGTCGCCCCACCGCGCCCGCCGCTCACCAGATGTATGCGTGCCGCCAAAGCTGGTCGATTGCACGATATACGGACATTCGCTCAAGAACTGCTCTGCCCGCGCCTCATCGGCCAATTCAAAGCCAATCAGAAAGCCAAAACCCGCCATCTGCGCCTTGGAAACCGCATAGGATGGATCACCCGCCAGCCCCGGATAGCGCAAATTCGCTACCGCTTTATGCGCTGCCAACCGCTCTGCAATCACCCCGGCCGAGGCGCACATCCGCTCCAGCCGCAATTCCAGCGTCTCAATCCCACGATGCACCTGCCAGGCCTCAAACGGCCCTGGCACCGCCCCTGACAACCGCCGCCAATCGCGCACCCGCGCCATAAGCCCCGCATCGCGTCCCGCGACATGACCAAACAGCACGTCAGAATGCCCCGCAGGCGCTTTGGTATCCGCCGCGACCACCAGATCAGCGCCAAGGCCCAAAGGCCTTTGCAACAGCGGCGTCATTGTGGTGTTATCGACAACCACCAAAGCCCCGGCGGCATGGGCACGGGCGGAAACGGCAGTAATATCAACCACATCCAGACCGGGGTTTGAGGGCGTCTCAAGGTAAACCACCGCTGCCCCGCTGAAATCGTAAGCGGCGTAATCCGAGGTCGCAATCTCTACAACCTCCACCCCAAACGGGACCAAAAACCCTTGGCTCAGAACCCGCGTCACATAATAGCCATCCGCCGGAATGATCAGGCGAGCGCCAACCTTCAGTGTCGCCATCAACGCCGCCGAAATTGCAGCCATCCCCGACGGAAAACTCACACAGGGCGCGTCTTCCAGCAGGGAAAGCTGCTCTTCCACCGCCTCCCAAGTGGTCATGCCGTTGCGACCGTAGAAATGCGAAGCACCCGCGACTTCTGGCAGGTGAAAGGTTGCGGCTGGCACGATCGGCAGGCTGATCGGATCGCCCTTTTTTAGCCCCGCAGAACGATGATGCAACAGGTCTGCCGCCCGGGTTTTCATGCTATCCATCATCACCGCACCCTCTGATTTTTGGCGGCATCCTGCCTGCAAGCGCGCGGAATGGCAACTGCGGGCAAAGCTTAACAGAACCTTACCTGAACTATGTAACCCATTGATTCATCACAAATCGAAACTCTGTCCACGCGTGGACAACCTCATTCCAGCCTCGCCGGGAAGCCTTCAGCGCGCAGATCGGTGCCCAAAAGATCCTCGAGCAGTTTGGCGATCATCGGCGATTGCGCCTCGCCGCCATAGGCCGCTTTGGCGGCAACATAGGTCTGATTGGTCATCGAGGCCAGATCAAGCGGCACGCCGAATTCGCGGCCAAAACCCAAAGCAAAGCCAAGATCCTTCAGCGCCAGATCAATGTTGAACGCCACATCATACGACCCATTCAGGATCAGCGCGCCTTCGGTTTCATGCACGAAACTGTTTCCGGAAGAAGCTGCAATCGCATGCCATGCTTGCGCCAGATCAAGCCCGCCGCGTTTCGCCAGCATCAGCGCCTCAGATGTGGCTTTCAGGTGAATGAAGGCCAGCATATTGGTGATCACCTTGATGATGCAGGATGATCCCAGGGGCCCCATGTGGAAAATCTTGTCGCCCATCGCCTGCATCGCGCCATAGTGCAAATCGAACAGGTCTTTGTCGCCACCCGCCAGCATGGTGATCTTGCCCTGATAGGCCAGATGCACGCCGCCGGTGACCGGCAATTCCATCATGCGCACGCCAGAGTCGGCGGCGACGCCTGCGAGTTTCAGCACCTCGTCCCGGCCCAAGGTTGACATCTCAAGCCAAGATGCGCCTTGTTTCATATGCGGCAGGATGTTGTGCAGCACCCGCTCCGAGACTGCGGGCGACGGCAGGCAGGTGATCACATGATCGACTGACGCGGCCAAAGCCTCGGCGCTGGTGGCGAGGGTCGCGCCTTGAGCGATCAAAGGTGCTGCCAAGGCTGAGTTCAGGTCATAGACCGTCACCTGAAAGCCCGCCTTCAGCAAACAGCCCGCGCATGCGGCTCCAAGGTTTCCAAGGCCGATATATCCGTAATGCATGGTAATCCTATGGGATGAGGGGGCGGCAACACCCGCCCCCAGTCTAAGCCAGTCAGTCGCCGTAGCCGACGATGCCCTTGATTTCGCAGAAGTCGTGGATGCCCCAATCGGCATATTCACGGCCATTGCCCGATTGCTTGTAGCCGCCGAACGGGGCGGAGGTATCCCAATCCGGGTAGTTCAGGTTGACCGTGCCTGCACGCAGACGGCGCGCGATGGGCTTGGCTTCCTCAACAGGGCCCGCGATATAGGCAGCAAGGCCATAGACCGTGTCATTGGCCATCGTCACCGCGTCATCCACGGTGTCATAGGGCAGGATCGACAGCACGGGGCCGAAGATTTCTTCCTTCGAGATCGTCATGTCATTGGTCACATCGCCAAAAATCGTCGGCTGCACGAACCAGCCCCGGTTCAGCCCCGCCGGACGACCCAAACCCCCGGTCACCAAGGTCGCCCCCTCATCAATCCCGGCCTGGATCAGGCGCTGGACCTTTTCATATTGGGTTTTCGAAATCAGCGGCCCCATCGTGGTGGTCTCAAGCGTCGGGTCGCCGGGGATAATCGCCTCGGCAGTTTCTTTTGCCACCGCCAAAGCCGCAGCCTGCTGGTCGCGCTGCACGAACATCCGGGTCGGGGCGTCGCAAGATTGGCCGGTGTTGGACATGATCGCATTGACGCCTGCTGCCACCGCGGCCGCCAGATCGGCGTTGGGCAGGATGATGTTGGCGGATTTGCCGCCCAGTTCCTGCGCCACGCGTTTCACCGTCGGGGCCGCAGCCGCCGCCACCGCCGTGCCTGCACGGGTCGAGCCGGTGAAGGACACCATATCGACCTCGGGATGCGACGACATCCGCGCGCCGACTTCCGGCCCGGTGCCGTTTACCAAGTTGAACACGCCCGGCGGAACGCCTGCCTCATGGCAGACCTCGGCAAACAACACGCCCGATAATGGCGCAATTTCCGAGGGTTTCAGCACCATCGTGCAGCCCGCGATCAGCGCAGGAGCCACTTTGCAGGCGATCTGGTTCATCGGCCAGTTCCACGGCGTGATCAAAGCACAGACGCCAATGCCTTCATGCACGATCCGGGTGGTGCCGCGCGAATATTCCCACGCCATGTCTTCGGCGGCCTTGATGGTGGCCTCGATATGCACCTGCCCCGCCCAAGCCTGCGCACCGCGCGCCCATTCGATCGGAGCCCCCATCTCGGTGGACATGGCTTGCGCGAAGTCTTCGTAGCGGGAGTTATAAACCTCCAAGATACGCTTCACGAGGTCGATGCGCTTTTGCACGGGCCAGACGGTGTAAACGTCAAACGCCGCCCGCGCCGCTGCAATCGCGGCATCAATATCGGTCTGGTTGCCCAAGGCCACCTCGGCCACGATTTCCTCTGTTGCCGGATTTTCAACACCCATCCGCGCGGCAGAGTTCGGCTGAACCCACGCACCGTTGATGTAGAATTTGGTCATGTTGGCAGAGATCATGGCGTCCTCACTTGAAGTGGATGTTGTACTTGGCGCGGATAATGGCGTCGATCTCGGGATCAATCACGTTTCCGGCCTTGGCGAGGATACTATTCTTGCGCGCGATGGCGGCGTCAAGCAGCAGCGGTTTGCCAGCCTCATTCCACTCCTTTGGCGACATGCGATTGCCGACGGCGGGGTAGATGTATTCGGTCTGCATCAGTTTCAGGGTCTGATCAGAGCCCAGATAATGGCCGGGGCCACCGAGGCAGACTTCTTTCATCGCCTCAATACTGGTGCTGTCTGGGGTCACATCAATGCCGCGCACCAGCCGCATCGCTTGGCCGAGAAGGTCATCGCCCAAGACGAGGGATTCAAGGCAGAAGCCGAGCAGGCTGGCATGCATGCCCACGGCCTCGTAGCACATGTTCAGGCCCGCGAGACCGGCGAGAGAGTTGGTGATGCCCTGCTCCCATCCGGCCTGCATATCGGGTAGTTTGCTGTCAGAGATACCGCTGGCAGCCCCCCCCGGCAGATCGTAGAAATGGTGCATCTGCGCACAGCCAGCGGTCAGCAAGGCCTGTTCCGCAGAGCCGCCCGACATCGCCCCGGTGCGCAGATCGGACACGAAGGGCCATGTGCCGAAGATGCAGGGCGCGCCTTTCTTGATCGCATTGGCGTAGACCACGCCTGCAAGGCATTCGGCCATCGCTTGCACAATAGTCAGCGCAATCGGTGCCGGAGCCGTTGCCCCCGCCTGCCCGGCTGACAGCAACAGCATCGGCATACCGCGGCGGATGCAATCCTCCATCGTGATGCAGGATTCCTCGGCGAATTTCATCGGCGGGACAACGAAGCAGTTGGAATTGCTGACGAATGGCCGCTCCAGCCATTTCTCTTCACCGCCCGCGACGGTGTAGATCATGTCAAAGCAAGCGGCGACATGCGACGGGTCAGAGAAGCTGGTGCCGACATGCTTGGTGGTGCCCGCAAGGCAACCATAGAGCGTGTTGAGGTCCATATCCTGATTGTCGACCACATCGCGGCACACCATCGTGCGCTGGTAGAAGTGGATGTTGTCGAGATTATCGACCAGCCGCGCCGCGTCATAGAGGTCTTGCGCGGTGCTTTCGCGGTAATCCAAGCTGATCGGATCGACGATGTGCACCGCAGCACCGGCTGTGCCAAAATGCACCTTGTTGCCGCTCAGATGCAGGTCATGTTTCGGATCGCGTGCATGCAAAGTGATGTTGCGCGCAGCGACCGCCAGCATATCCTCGACCAAGGCACGCGGGAAGCGGATGCGACCGTCGTCGCCTTGGATCGCCCCTGCCTCAGTCAGCAGTTTCACCCCCGAAGGCGGGGCTTGGCTGAGGCCGATCTGCTCCAAAGCCTGCAACGCGGACTCGTGGATCTGCGCGATGCCCGCGTCCGTCAGCGGTTTGTACTGCCCGCCCGACATACCGCCGCGCACCGGGCGCACGTCATCGGCCAAGGGGGCCGAGCGCAGTGCCACCCTTGCGGTGCGCCCGCCAGACCGCCGCGCGCGCGATGGTTCACAAATCTCGCCCAACTCAGCCATATCGCTCATCTTATGCCCTTTCACATTGGCACAAATACCCTCGGGGGTCCGGGGGTGGAAAACCCCCGGCGCTGCTCAGGCGCGCACCCGTTCGGATTTTGGATCATACATTGCCGCAAGGCTGGCCACGGCCTCATGCCGCACCCCCGCCACTTCGATTTCATATTTTGACGCCAGAATGTCGGCGTCCGACTGCCCCTTGCAGGGCACATAGCCCAGGCCAATCGCGCCACCGAGGTGATGGCCGTAATTGCCGCTGGTCACCGGCCCGATGATCACGCCATCGCGCACCACTGCCTCGTTGTGGAACAACAAGGGCTCGGGGTTTGTCAGGCGGAACTGCACCAGCTTCCGATCCAACCCCGCCTCAGCTTTGCGCAGCACTGCATCGCGGCCGATATAGTCGGGCTTTTTCTTTGACACCGCAAAGCCAAGGCCCGCCTCAAGCACATGATCTTCATCGGTAATATCATGGCCAAAGTGGCGATAGGCCTTCTCGATCCGGCAGCTGTCCAGCGTGTGCAGCCCGCAGAGCTTCAAGCCCAGATCAGCGCCCGCTTCCTCCAAAGCCTCGAACACATGCGCGGTTTGGTCGGATGAAACATAGAGTTCCCAGCCAAGCTCGCCGACATAGGTCACCCGATGCGCCCGCGCTATGCCCATGCCGACCTCGATCTGCCGCATGGTGCCGAACGGATGCGCTGCATTGGAGAAATCATTCGGCGAGAGCTTTTGCAGCAGATCCCGCGATTTCGGCCCCATCACGCAGAGCACCGATTCCGCCGCCGTGACATCGGTGATCACCGCGAAGGCCTCGCCGACGTGACGGCGCAGCCAAGCCAGATCACGTTGCAGGGTCGCCCCCGGCACCACGGCGAGATAAGCGGTTTCCGACAGCCGCGTCACTGTCAGATCGGACTCGATGCCGCCCTTCTGATTGAGCATCTGCGTATAGACGATCCGCCCCACCGCCACATCCATCTCGGCGGCGCAGACTTTGTTCAGGAAGCCGCAAGCATCGCGGCCTTCAACCCGGATTTTACCAAACGAGGTCATGTCGAAGAAGCCGACACCGTTACGCACCGCCAGATGCTCGGCCTTCTGGTTTTCAAACCAGTTCTGCCGCTTCCAGCTGTAACGATATTCCCGCTCTTGCCCCTCATTGGCGAACCAGTTCGCTCGCTCCCACCCCGCCACTTCGCCAAACACTGCACCGCGCGCTTTCAGGTGTTCGTGCAAAGGCGTGCGCCGAACGCCGCGAGCGGTTTCGACTTGACGGTAAGGGAAGTGATCGGCGTAAAGCAGGCCCAAGGTCTCGGTCACGCGTTCCTTCAAGTATTTGCGGTTCTTCTGGAACGGTTGGGCGCGGCGGATATCCACCTCCCACAGATCGAACGGCGCTTCTCCCTCCACAATCCAATGCGCCAAGGCCATGCCCGCGCCGCCCGAACCTGCGATACCAACCGAGTTATAGCCCGCCGCCACCCAATAGCCGCCGAGTTCCGGCGCTTCGCCAAGGTAATAGCGGTCGTCGGGGGTAAACGACTCTGGTCCGTTGAAGAAAGTATGAATCCCTGCGGTCTGGAACAGCGGCATCCGGTTCATCGCGTGCTCAAGGATCGGCTGGAAGTGGTCCCAATCTTCGGGCAGCGTGTCGAACATGAAATCTTCGCGGATGCCATCCATGCCCCAAGGCTTGGCTTTGGGTTCAAACGCGCCGATCATCATTTTGCCCGCGTCGGATTTGTAATAGGCACATTCATCTGGCACCCGCAGCACCGGCATATGGCCAAGGCCCTGAACTGGCTCGGTAATCAGATAGAAATGCTCGCAGGCGTGCAGCGGCAAAGTGACACCCGAGGCCTCAGCCAGATCACGCCCCCACATGCCTCCGCAGTTTACCACCACATCGGTGGCGATATGGCCCGGCTCGCCCTGCGCATCGATGTAGTCGACTCCTGTAACCTTGCCCCCGGCTTTCGTGACGCCAACGACCTTGGTATGCTCGAAAATCTGCGCGCCGCGCATCCGCGCGCCTTTGGCCAAAGCCATCGCGATATTGGCCGGATCGCATTGACCGTCCAGCGGCAGATGCACCGCCCCCACCACATCGGCGACGTTCAGATGCGGATACATCGCTTTCACGTCCGTGGGCGAAATCTCGGCCACATCGACGTCGAAAATCCGCGCCACGGTGGCTTGGCGCAGCAATTCTTCATGCCGCGCTTCGGTCAACGCCACCGAGATGCTGCCGACCTGCCGCATCCCGGTCTCAACCCCGGTTTCGGCGGCGAGTTTGACATACAGATCAGCCGAATACTTCGCGAGCCGCGTCATATTGGCCGATCCCCGCAACTGCCCGATCAGACCAGCGGCGTGCCAGGTGGTGCCAGAAGTCAGTTGCTTGCGCTCCAGCAGCACCACATCGGTCCAACCCATTTTGGCCAGATGATAGGCCACCGAGCAACCGGAGACCCCGCCACCAATCACCACCGCCCGCGCTTTGTTCGGAACCTGAGCCATCACTTGTCTTTCATCTGTTCATAAATATCCCGGGGTCCTGGGCAGCGCCCCGGGGATTGTCACGCACGGATACGTTCGTTTCTTGCATCCCACAGCGGCGCGTCTTCCTGCACCACGGCCGGGTAGCGTTGACCGAAAATCTCCACCTCCACCGCCTGTCCGGCCACGTTCAGATCGGCGCGCAACATGCCCAGACCGATGCAGGCACCAACGCGGTGGCCGTAATAGCCTGAGGTCACTTCACCGACGACCGTGTCGCCCGCCCAGATCGTCGACATATAGGGCGGGTCCTGATCACCCGCCTCGATCAGCAGGGTGCAGAACCGCTTGGCCACGCCGCGCTGTTTTTGCGCCAGCAGCGCTGCCTTGCCGGGGAAATCCTGCGGTTTGTCAAACTTGATGAACCGGTCGAGCCCACCTTCGAGCAGGGTGTAATCGGTGGAAAGATCGCCCTTCCAGGCGCGATAGCCCTTTTCCACGCGCAGGGAATTCAGCGCGAACATGCCGAACGGCTTTGCGCCCGCCGCGAGGATCGCATCATAAATCGCGGGCATCCGGGCGGGGGTTGCGTGAACCTCCCAGCCCAATTCCCCCGCAAAGCTGACGCGGAACAAAGCACAGTCCTGCCCAGCCACCACGGAGGGCTGCACCGAAAGCCAAGAGGCGCTAAGGTCAGCCTCGGTCAGAGCCGCCAGCAGATCGCGCGATTTCGGCCCGGTCACGATCAGGCAGGTGAAATCATTGGTGCGGTCGCGGAAGGTCAGCCCGCTGGGCATATCGCGGCGCAGCCAGTCGGCGTCATGGCTTTGCGCCACGGCGGCGGTGATCAGGGTGAAGGCGTTTTCCTCGCGCCGCACCACCGACATTTCCGTCACGATGCGGCCCTTGTCATCGGGGAAATACGCCAGCCCCATCCGCCCGACCTTTGGCAAAGCGCCCGAAATGCGGCCCGCGAGCCACTCCGCAGCGCCCGGTCCTTCGACCTCGAACCGCGAGAAACCGGGCAGATCCAGCACGCCCACGCCATCGCGCACCGCTTCACATTCGGCCTTCACCGCGCCAAACCACGGACCCTGACGGTTCCATGTGCGCTGTGCCGCCTCAGAGGTGTCATCGCCGGGGCGCGCGTACCACAACGGGCGCTCCCAGCCGTTGAACGGGCCAAACTGCGCGCCCAACGCGGCTGTGCGGTCGTGCAATGGCGACAATTTCTTGCCGCGCCCTTCGCCCCAGACGTGATGCGGGAAGTGGATGGCGTACTCATGGCCGTAGACTTCCATGCCCTTGGCGACGCAGTAATCCTGATCCTCAAACCCGGTGAAACGGCGGGGATCGCAGGACCACATGTCCCATTCGGTAGCGCCTTGGGTGATCCATTCCGCCAGAACCTTGCCCGCACCGCCAGCCTGACAGATGCCAAAGGTGAACACGCAAGCCTCGAACGCATTCGGCACGCCGGGCATCGGGCCGATCAGCGGGTTGCCATCGGGGGTATAGGGGATCGGGCCGTTGATCACTTTGGTCAGCGGAGCGGTTTCCAGCAGGGGTACGCGCGCCATCGCGTCGGTGATATACCACTCCAGACGTTCCAGATCGTCGGGGAACAGTTGGAAGCTGAAATCCTCGGGGAACGGATCATCCTTGCTCACCCAATGGGCTTTGCAGTTCTTTTCATAGGGGCCAAGGTTGAAACCGTTTTTCTCTTGCCGCAGGTAGTAGCTGCTGTCGACGTCGCGCAGCAGCGGCAGCTTGTGGCCGACCGCTTTGGTGCGGGCCTCAACCTCGGGGATGGTGTCAAACAGCATATACTGATGGCTCATCACCATCATCGGCACGTCGCGGCCAAACCATTTGCCGACTTCGCGGGCGTAGTAGCCCGCAGCGTTCACCACGATTTCGCAGCGGATATCGCCCTTGTGGGTCTCAACCACCCATTCATCGCCTTCACGCCGCACGCCAGTTGCAGGGCAAAAGCGTTCAATCCGCGCCCCCATTTGCCGCGCGCCCTTCGCCAAAGCCTGCGTCAACTGCGCCGGATCAATGTCGCCGTCGTAGGGATCATAAAGCGCGCCGACGAGGTCATGGGTGGCGATAAACGGGTAAACTTCGGCAATCTGATCAGGCGTCAGGATCTTCAGATCCATGCCCTGATAGCGGCCCATCCCGACAACGCGCTGAAATTCCTGCAAACGTTCCGGCGTATGGGCCAAGCGGATTGAGCCGGTGACATTGTAGTTCATCGGGTAATCCACGGCTTTGCCCAGACCGCGATACAACTCCGCCGAATAGCGCTGCATGTTCATGATCGACCAGCTGGACGAAAACGTCGGCACATTGCCCGCCGCGTGCCAGGTAGAGCCCGCCGTCAGTTCATTCTTCTCCAGCAACACGCAATCGGTCCAGCCCGCCTTGCACAGATGATACAGGCTGGAGGCGCCAACAGCGCCGCCACCGATGATGACAACGCGCGCGGTTTTGGGGAAATCAGACATGTCTTGCTCCGGGTCTTTGCACCCCCTTATCAGACGGCGGCTTTTGGCTTTCAATTGCCCGAAACCCGCGCTATTGATCGATTGAACCGATCAGGCGAAAGGATCGGACAAAAGCGGCGGAGCAGACCATGCAGATCGAACTTCTCGACACCTTTCTTGACCTTGTGGAAACCCGCAGCTTTCACCGCACCGCTGATCGGCTGGATGTCACCCAATCCACCGTTTCTGCCCGTGTGCAGACGCTTGAGGCTGCAGTGGGCGCGCGTCTGTTCACCCGCTCTCGCGCAGGCACTGATCTGACCACCGAAGGCCTGCGGTTTGAAACCCATGCAAGGATGCTGCGCCGGGATTGGAATGAGGCCAAGCGCGCTGTGGCCCCCACCGGCGAGTCCGCTGTAATCATGCGGCTTGGCATCCAGAACGATCTGGCGGATGCTTATATTGGCGATCTTCTGGCCGATTTCCGGCGGATGTTTCCGCAAATGGCGTTTTATATCGAGCCGGATTATTCCGCGCAGATGTGTGCCGATATCGTCGCAGGCGTGCATGATTTCGCGGTTTTGTTCACGCCGAAACCACACCCCGATCTGCATTTCGTCACCCTCGCCGACCTGCCCTATCGCCTGATCAGTTCGGATGCCGAAACCCGTGCCCAGATCAAACCGGAAACCTACATCTCGGGCCATTTCTCGCCCGCGTTCGAGCAAGCCCATCGCACAGCGCTGCCGGAATTGATTGGCGCGCCGCTGTCGGTCGGGCAAAGCTCGACCATTGCGTCGCTGCTGCTGGCGATGGGTGGCTCCGGGTTTGTCATGGCGGAAAAGGCGGCAGAAATGGTGGCGACGGGGCGCTTCAACTATGTCGCGGATGTCGAAGCCATCGACCAGCCGGTGTTTGCCGCGATGCATCTGCGCCAGCGGGTGTCAAAGGCCCACCGAAAGCTGACGCGGATGCTGGCAAAACGCTTCATTCGCAGCGATCCGGCGCGCGGCTAGCGGTTTCACCGCCCCACCAGCCGCCCACCGAATTTCATCTCGGCTTTATCCGGCGACGCGAGGATTCTTGGCTGGCACGCCCTCAACCCAGATCGGGTTCGACCAAGCCCGCTTGCCTGCCGCGTCAATCACCGCAACCCGCAGCCAAGGCGAGTTGTTCAACCTTGCCAGCGGCACCTCTGCCCGCGTCAGCGAATGGCCGTGCACCGCCTTCGCCCCGGTGCCATGACCGATGGCGACAACGGACACCACCGCTGAGCATTCGACGACAACCTTGTCACCTTCGATCCGCACATCGCGCAGCTCTGGCCCTTGGCTGGAATAGAAATGGCCTGCCTTCAGTGCCTCTAGCAAAGCCTCGGGCGTGTTGGTCTCCGATTTCACCATCACCCAACCGCCGAAATGATCTGGTTCCGAGAAATGCGCATCATCGGTGGCGATCATGCTCAGGCGGCGGCCCTCGGTCAGCAAAAGGTCCGCGATGGCAAAGCCGTCCGGGCGATCACAGCCAGTGTCGCAGCCGGTGTTATAGACCTCGACCGCATGGGCGGCGGTGATGCTGCGGGCATCGGCCAGCGTCAGCCCCGACCATTGAGGATGTGCAATCGCGACGAATGCCCCGGCTGCAACAGCCCGCGCGGCGATCTCTGGCCCGGTTTCCTGCCCTGCCACGGGAATGAAACTGGGGCTGTTCGAGGGCGCGAAGTCAGTCGGCAGACCGACCGCCAGAATATGCCACAACTCGCCATTGGCCATTGCGCCGGAATGCAGTTCCGCCCCCAAAATCGTGGTGAAATCTGCATCGCGCATCGGCACTGTGTCGACAATCGGATAGCCATAGCTCCCGACGAAGTGATCGGTCAGTGCAATGAAATCATAACCCTCGGCCTTGTAGCGGCGGCAGACCTCTTCCGGGGCCAGCACGCCATCCGAGCGCGTCGAATGGGTGTGCAGGTTGCCGCGCAAAAAGCGGCCGGGGGCGGTGAAAGCGGGATCGCGCTGCATCATGGGCTCCTTGCAGAAATTTGTCGCAGACTAGCCAAGCCCGCGTGACAGTCCAGTGACAGCGCGCACGGGGTGGACATATTCCTGTTAATCCATATGTTGCCTTCTGCGGCAGGGAGGCGGGACTGAGTGTGAACACGTGCATCGAGATCGAACCCGCCGTCGCGGCGGATGAAATGGCCGAACGGGCGGCCGATGCGGCGGCTTTTCTGAAGGCATTGTCGCATGAAGGCCGCCTGATGATCCTGTGCCACCTTTCGGCAGGAGAAAAATCCGTCACCGCCCTCGAAGACCTGCTGGATGTGCGGCAAGCCGCCGTCAGCCAGCATCTTGCCCGCTTGCGCAGCGAGGGGTTGGTGACCACGCGGCGCGATGGCAAAGTGATTTACTACACGATCAAAGACCCAAAAGTCCGCGCGATGATCGCGTTGGTGCATGAGATGTTTTGCGCTGGTGCCGAGGCAGCTTCACGCTCGTAGGTCAGCAACTTAGCCGCGCCCGATATAGGGCATGTCGCGCGCCATGATCGTCATGAACGGCACGTTCACCGACAACGGCAAGCTGGCCATATGCAGCACCGCATCCGCCACATGCGCCACGTCCATCACGGGCTCGACCGCAACGTGGCCATTGGCCTGCGTCACCCCTTTGGTGAAGCCCGCTGCCATATCGGTCAGCGCGTTGCCAATGTCGATCTGCCCCGCGGCGATGTCAAACGCCCGCCCATCCAGACCAAGCGTGCGGGTAAGGCCAGTTACCGCATGTTTCGACATGGTGTAGGGCACCGAACCGGGGCGCGGCACATGCGCGGAAATCGAGCCGTTGTTGATGATCCGTCCGCCACGTGGCGACTGCTGACGCATCAGGCGAAACGCCGCACGCGCACAGAGAAACATGCCTGTGATGTTGGTGTTGCTGACCGCAAGCCATTGTGCGACCGAGATTTCGTCAATCGTCGCCGCTGGCGCAGAAATACCGGCATTGTTGAACAGCACATCCAGCCGGGTCAGCTTGGCAAAGGCCGCATCGACCTCGTCAGGATTGGCCACATCGGCGGCCAGCAGCAAAGCGGGTTCGCCACTGGCTGTCTCGGCCAAAGCCTCAGCCCGGCGCCCCATCAAGGCGACATTCCAACCCGCCGCCATAAAAGCCCGCGCTGTCGCCCGGCCAATGCCCGACCCCGCCCCGGTGATCAGAATGGTTTTGCTGTCGCTCATCTTGGCCCCCTGCGCATTCGCACCTGAGCCTAACGCGGTGTCAGAAAAGGGCAAGCAGCGCAAACACCCAAGTCGCGATATAGGCCAGCCCCATCACCGCCACCGCCACCGCCACCGCCACCGAGCCGGTATCTTTCGCGGCCTTCGCAAGAGGGTGCTTTTCGGTCGAGATATAGTCGATAGCGACCTCAATCGCCGAGTTGACCAGTTCCAGGGCTTTGTTGCGCAAATGCGTTGAAGGATTCACTCTGCGAATCCAGTCTGTTAGTCCGGCTGCATGAGCAGACCGAAGCCCCCCACCTACCGCACCACGAACTGGAGTGACTACAACGCTGCGCTCTCGAAGCGCGGATCGTTGCTGTTTTGGTTCGATCCCGAGACGCAATGGCTGGCCGTGCCGACAGGCAAGCACGGGCGTCAGCCCGTCTTCACCGATGCCGCGATCCAGGCCTGCCTGTCGCTGAAGGCGCTCTTTGGGTTGCCGCTTCGGCAAACGACCGGGATGGTGGCAGGTCTGCTCGATCTTGCCGGGCTGGATTGGCCAGTGCCGGACTTCAGCACCCTTTGCCGCCGCCAGGAGACCCTGATCGTCCACATCCCCTATCTGTAGAATATCGGTGCCTTGCACCTGTTGATCGACAGTACCGGGGTGAAAGCCGAAGGCGATGGTGAATGGCTGGCCAAGAAACACGGGCCGTCGAAGCCGCGGGACTGGCGCAAGGTTCACCTCGGGATCCATGCGGAAACGCTGGAAATACGTGCCATCGAGATCACCGGCGGCCGGATCGGCGACGTCGAGCCGGTAAGCGCCACCGGTTCGAGCGAACCGGCGAGGCATATTGCCCGACCTGCTGGACCAAATCGCAGACGACCAGTGCATCGGCATGGTCACCGCAGATGGAGCCTATGATATCCTAGCCGTCGTGCCGCACCATGATGAACAGGCCGTGCTTGCCGCGGTGGAACTCTCGTTGGCCGAAGGCGTGCCAACCAAGACGCATGTCCTGAACCTGTTGCACCGGCTGGTTGACGGCAAGGTGATCGGCGGGCCACAGCTGGATACCCCGTAGGCACTGGCCCTGCATCGCGAACCCAAGGCCAATGTCGAACGCTACGACGGCCTGCGTGCCCAGATCGCCGGAGGCCGCCATGCGTCATGATCCCGCCGCCGGCGCCATCCTCATCATGCTGCGCAGTCTGAAGATGTATGGCATGGCGCAGGCCGTCACCGACCTCATCGAGCAAAGTGCCCCGGCCTTTGAGGCCGCAATCCCGGTGCTGTCGCAACTGCTGAGGGCCGAATTGGCCGAGCGCGAGGTTCGCTCTATTGACTATCACATGAAGGCCGCACTGTTCCCGGCCTACAAAGATCTATCAGGCTTCGACTTCGCCGCCACGAGTTCAACGAGCCCACCGTCTGCGCCCTGCACCGCTGCGAGTTTATGGATGGCGCGCAGAACGTCGTGCTGGACGGCGGTCCGGGCACAGGCAAGACCCATGTCGCGACCGCCCTCGGCATTCAGGCCATCGAACATCATCGCCGCAAGGTCCGCTTCTTCTCCACCATCGAACTGGTCAACGCCCTCGAACAGGAAAAGGCGAAGGGCAAGGCCGGACAGATCGCGGAAGGCTTGACCAAGCTCGACCTCGTGATCCTGGAGGAGTTGGGCTATCTGCCCTTCAGCCCATCGGGCGGGGCCCTGCTGTTCCACCTCTTGAACAAGCTTTACGAGCGCACCAGCGTTGTGATTACCACGAACCTCAGCTTCAGCG
>NZ_JAXMJJ010000002.1:0-230884 GCF_034376685.1 Cypionkella sp. | reverse complement strand
GCGACCCGCGACGCTTGAGCGCCTTGTTATACGCGGGCCAGTTCAGCGTCTTGTAAGTCGGTGTGTTCGGTCTGCTCATGACCTCCAGCTATCACGCTGGTTTCACAAGATGAATCCATCACAGGATTGCGCAACAGAGCCTCTTGCAGGAACACTGTGGCGAAAGCGGGGGGCAGAGCCTTGCGCGCCGTCTGCGGGAATTTTGAGGCGTTCTGCCGCAGGTTCCAACCCGTCACGTCGTTGAAGAAATACCGCGCCGCTTTGGCGTCAATCTGATCTGGCCTGAATGCGCGGCGTAGCAGCGACGAGGTCATATTGACCCCCGCAGGATCAAAATACCAGAAGCCGCGCAGATAGCCGGGATGGGCGTGGAGGATGCCGGGGCGGATCGGCTGGCGCGGCCCGATCAGAATGTGAACATGGCTTCGGTTTTGCAACAGCTGGGTGGATGCGGGTTGACCCGCCTGCACCAATCCCGTGGCGATGCCTTCCGCTTGCGCCTTGGCCCCCAGCTTTCAAAGAAATCAAACCGACCAGATGCCAGATCATCATGCCAGCTTTCGCCAGCATGCACGATCAGGCTGGGCGCGTGGGCATCAAAATGGGGTGGAAACGTGGGCATCGGTTACTCGGCAAGGACCGCTTCAGCCTAGCCCGCCTGCATGACTCAGACCAGAGGCATCCGCCGCATCTGCCCCGGTGCATCGGGGTCGCGGTATTTGTTCGGCCCCCGTTTTCCACCAACAGCAGCGCGCAATAGGCAACCCGGTCGGCATCCAGCTCGCCGCTTGGTGCTTTGCGAAGGCATGCGGGGCGGCTATGCTATGCGAATGATCCGCGCTTTGCCCTTTCTGATCGGCCTATGCCTTGCCACCCCGGCCGTGGCAGAATTTGCCGTCTGCAACCAAAGCTTTGACGTGGTGAACGTCGCCATTGGCCAAGATGTTGAGGGCGAGTTTCAAACCGAAGGTTGGTGGACCATCGGCCCAAACCAATGCGCCAACGTGATCAAGGAAGAGCTGAGCAGCCGCTACATCTATCTGTATGCGCAGGATGTGTTCGGCCAGCCGATCCTGAACGGCACCACACAGATGTGCGTTTCACCCCGCAAGTTTTCCATCCGCGGCATCAATGAGTGCTGGTCGCGCGGCGATATCTCGGCGGGGTTTATCGAGGTCGATACGCTGAAAACCCAGCGCTGGACGTTGTTCCTGGCGGCAACGCCGTAGGGGGGCATTCTGCCCCCTCGCGTTTCACGCTCACTCCCTGAGGATACTTGCGCACAGAGGATGGGCAATTTTATCTAAGTTTTAGCCAATTCGCGCCGCTAGTCAGGGGAACGGCGCTGCGCTAGGCTTGCATCGGTTCATCTGCGGTATTTCAGCTTATTCCGGCAAGGTTGGCATGGAAATCGATCCCCGATTCAAGGCGGCGCGCGCGCGCTCGGCGCAGCGGCGGCGCAATGCCGTGGCCGTGCCCGTGGTGCTGTGGGTCGCGGGGATTCTGGCGCTTGGCGGGATCGGAGCGGCGCTGTATTTCGGCGGGGTGGTGACTCTGGGCACGCCTGATCATCCGATTGATGTTGCGGATGACGCCGCCCCCTCGACCTATGTCTCGGCCTTTGTTGATCTTGCAGGCGATCCAATGGCGTTGCGGTTTGATACCGGGGCGGCGCAGAAAACCCGTAAGATTTTGCGCCCAATAGATATTCCGGCAGATCGGGCGGGCAATGAACTGTCATTGTTGACCGATGATCTGATCACCGGCGAGGAAAAACTGATCACGACACTGCCGTCAAGTCGCGAGGATTTCGCCTATTTTCAGGCGCAGCGCACGGCGCAGGTGGCCTTGCCGAAGCCACAACTGCCGTCTGAACAGCCCGCCGAGACCGTGGTGGTCGCCGATGGTGATGCCAGTTGGGGGGAGAATATGGACGGCACCACCACGCCGGAAACCTATGTCAAAACCCGGATCGAGAACACCACCAGCGTCAATTTCATTCTGCCCGAGGCGCAACGCAAGCCGCCTTATCAGGATACATTCCTGCGGCTGAAGGATACCACGGATCTCGCCGGGCTGATGGCGGCGAATGGGATGGAGGCAGGTGCGGCCAAGCGTTTTGCGGATGCTGCGGCCTTGCTGGTGCCGGAATTCGCCAGCCTTGGGCCGGGGAAGATTTTGGCAATGCGGGCGGCGAACCGTTCTGGTGTCATGGTGCCGGTGCAAGCCTCGCTTTACACCAAGACCGACTATTTCGGCTCGGTCGCGGTGAATGATGCAGGATCTGTGGTGACGTCGGCTGACCCTTGGGTCGAAGAGGATCTGTTCAGCTTCGCGGGCGATCAGGGGACGGCGGATGTTGATACCAGCCGCAAATACCGGATGTTGGATACGTTCTATTCGGCGGCGATCCGTAATGGTGTGCCGTCAGCCGTGGTCGCTGAAACCATTGTGATGATGAGCCAGGCTTTTGATATGGATAGCTTTGCGGCCCCCGGCGATAAGATGATCCTGCTCTATTCCAAGGACGCGGGCACCGGCGGCTCTGGCCCCGGCCAAGTTCTGTATGCCGCGATCAGGGGCGAGGGCAAGGTGCTGGAATGCCATGTCTTCAAGCCTGTGGGCAAAGAAGATTTCGCCTGTTTCGTGCCGGGTGGTGTGGCAAGCAGTGGTGGTGGCGTCAGTCTGCGGGCAGGCATGGTGACGCCCGCAAAGGGGGTGCTGACCTCACGCTTTGGCCCCCGGATGCATCCGATTTTGAAAGTGCTGAAACTGCATCGCGGCACCGATTGGGCGGCGCCCAGTGGCACGCCGGTGATGGCTGCGTTTGACGGCACGGTGTTGCTGGCGGGGGATGGCGGCAGTTATGGCAACTTGGTCAAGCTGTCTCATGCCGGAGGGACAGAGACGCGCTATGCTCATCTGAGTGCCTTTGCCGATGGTATCAAGGCGGGGGATGTGGTCGCGGCAGGGCAGTTGATCGGCTATATTGGCACCACCGGCCAATCTACCGGGCCGCATCTGCATTTCGAGCTGTATGAGAATGGTGAAGCGGTAGACCCGTTGGCCGCTGGTGGCACGATGGTGGCGGAAGGCGGCGGCTCGGCGGTGGAAACGCTGGTTGATCAGATCATCCGGGTGGAATCTGGTGGCAAGGCGGATGCGAAAAACCCGCTGTCGACGGCCACCGGCCTGGGCCAGTTCATTGAAAGCACTTGGATCAGGATGATGGGTCAGTATCGCCCCGATCTGGCCAGCACGATGGGCCGTGCCGAACTGCTGGCGCTGCGCAATGATCCCACCATCAGCCGTGAAATGGTGACGGCGCTGGCCCGTGAAGGCGAAAGCTATCTGCGCGCGCGCGGTCATGGCATCACCGCAGGGCGGCTGTATCTGTGCCATTTCCTTGGGGCCGAGGGCGCGAATATGGTGCTGAAGGCACAGGATGATCAGTTGGTGGGTGATGTGATGGGCAGCGGCGTGGTCAAAGCCAATCCGTTTCTGGCAGGCCGCACGATCGCCTATGTCAAGGAATGGGCCGAGCTGAAGATGAGCCGCAAGGGTGGTGCCAGCTTGCCCGCCGTGGCGGTGACGCCGCCCGAAGTTCTGGCCTATCAGAAGATCATCGCCGGGATTCTGGGCACGCCTATATAGCTGAGGTGCGTGCAAGCACACACCCTAGCCAAGTTGCGATGTAGGGTGCGTGCTTGCACGCAGCGCTTGTTACCCAAATTCGTAGCCGATCTTGCCGTCTTTCATCACAATCTCCACCGTTTTCATCTCTGTCTGCGACACCATGCGCGACAGCACTTCGCGGCTCAGATCAGGCAGGATGGTGTTGGTGATGATGTTGTCCACCATGCGGCCACCCGAATCCGGGTCTTTACACTGATCGACGATGTAGGCCATCACCTCGGGTGAAACCGTCATCACCGCGCCGTGGTTTTCCTTCATCCGGCGCACGATGGCTTTCAGTTTCAGCTTCACGATCCCCGCCAGCACATCCGTCGACAGCGGGAAATACGGGATCGTCACGATGCGGCCCAGCAAGGCAGGTGGGAACACGCGGGTCAGGTAGGGCTTCATCGCCTCGGTCAGATCTTCCACCGCAGGCTTGGTTTCACCCTTTTCGGCCATATCCATGATCACTTCGGTGCCGACGTTCGAAGTCAGCAAAATCAGCGTGTTCTTGAAGTTGATCGGGCGGCCCGAGCCATCTTCCATGATGCCCTTGTCGAAGACCTGAAAGAACAGCTCATGCACATCGGAATGCGCCTTCTCGATCTCATCCAGCAGCACCACCGAATGCGGTTTGCGGCGCACGGCTTCGGTCAGCCGCCCACCTTCACCATATCCGACATAGCCGGGAGGGGCGCCTTTCAGCAGAGACACCGTATGCGCCTCTTGGAATTCGGACATGTTGATGGTGATGATATTCTGCTCGCCGCCATAAACTGCCTCGGCCAACGCCAGCGCAGTTTCGGTTTTACCCACCCCGGAAGGCCCGCAGAGCATGAACACGCCAATCGGTTTGTTCGGGTTTGACAGCTTGGCGCTAGAGGTCTCGATCCGCTTGGCAATCATTTCCAAGCCGTGATCCTGCCCGATCACCCGTTCTTTCAGCCGATCCCCCAAGGTCAGGATCATCTGCAATTCGTCCGAAACCATCCGCCCCGCCGGAATCCCGGTCCAATCCGAGATGATCGAGGCAACCGATTGCTCATCCACATGGCTATAGACCATCCGGTCATCCGGCTTGGTTTCCTCAAGCCCGGTCATCTTGCCCGCAAGTTGACCGCGCAGCGTCGCAGTATCCGCACCTTCCTCGGCCAACGAGGCACGCAGGGCGAGGATCTCATCCACCATCGCCTTTTCGCCGCTATACATCGCCTCGGTCACGGCCAATTCGCCCTCGGCCACCGCCTGTTCAGCCTGCGCTTCCTTGATGCGATCCTCATTGACCTCACCCAGATCGCGCTGGGCTTCCTTGGCGGCGATTTCCGACGCCAAAGCCTGAATCTTTACCCGAAGATCCTGCACCTTGGCAGGGGTGGTGGATTGGCTGATCGCCACCCGCGCGCAAGCGGTATCCAGCAGCGACACCGCCTTGTCGGGCAGTTGCCGCGACGGGATATAGCGTGACGACAGGTTCACGGCGGCTACCACAGCTTCATCCGAAATCCGCACGCCGTGGTGCTTTTCCATCGGCGCAAGGATACCGCGCAGCATGTAGCAGGCGCGTTCAATCGAGGGTTCATCAATGGTGATCGGCTGGAACCGCCGGGTCATCGCCGGGTCTTTCTCGAAGTATTTCGCATACTCCATCCAGGTCGTCGCCCCCACCGTGCGCAGGGTGCCGCGTGCCAGAGCGGGTTTCAAAAGGTTCGCGGCATCACCGGTGCCAGCAGTGCCACCTGCCCCCATAAGCGTATGAATTTCATCAATAAACAGGATGATTGGCACGGGTGAACCCTGCACCTCGTCGATCACCGACCGCAAGCGTTGCTCAAATTCACCCTTCATGCTGGCCCCAGCCTGCATCAGCCCAAGGTCGAGCATGAACAGCTTGGTTCCCTGCAGTTTCGGCGGCACATCGCCCGCCGCCAACCTTTGCGCAAAGCCTTCGACCACAGCGGTTTTACCCACCCCAGCCTCTCCGGTCAGGATCGGGTTGTTCTGGCGGCGGCGCAGCAAAATGTCGATGATCTGACGGATTTCCTCATCCCGCCCGACAATCGGGTCCATCTTGCCCGATGCCGCGACGGCGGTCATATCCACCGCGAACCGATCCAGCGCGGTCGTACCGGTCGCCCCCCCAGCCGCCGCAGCGCCCGCTGCCGCTCGGCCAACCCCGGTGCCGTCCATCGGGCGCATGTCTTCTTCGTCGCTATCCTTCCACGCGCCGCGCGCCTCATTCACCAATGTGTCGACGTTGATTTCAGCAAACACCTTCGACATCTGCACCAGCTTGGTGCGGGCTTCTTTATCCTTCAGCGCGGCCACCAGAATGTGCCCAGTCCTGATCTGCGCCTCGCCAAACAGCAGCGTCGCATAGCGCCAGCCGTGATCCATCACCGTCGTCATTGATTCCGAGACCGACGGCATTTCGGTGGCACTTTTGCGGAAACTGTCGATCACCAGCGCCAGATCTTTCTCCAGCTTGGCGCGGTCCAGCTTGAAATGGTTCAGCGTGGCCGAGATATCCGATTTCGGGTTCTGCACGATATGGAACAGCCAATGCGACAGTTCCACATTGCGGTTGCCCTCGTTTTTCGCGTGGCGCAAAGACTGCAAGAACGCATCATAGCCGACACGGTTCAGCTTTCCGGCGACTGTTTCAAGGCTAATATCGGCCATGGCGAATTCCTTTCAATGTCGTTTTCAAATGTCAGGCAGAGCGATGGTCCGAGGCAAAAACCGCATCGGATCGGTATGTTCCGGGCTCAGACGGGGGCGGGGCAAGCCAGCCGGTCCAGCCCAAAGCGGCCCCCTTGCCCAAGGCAACACCTTTGATCTGATCGGCGGGCAATGAGGGTGCAATCTCTACCTCGGTCTCATGGCCAAGATATGTGAACAAAAGTTCAGTCAAGCGCTGAAAGCTGCTGCCACCGGGCAGAAAGCTTTGATATTGCGGCAGACTTTCCGTTTTGATCGCAACCCGGATTTTCTCATTCACCGATTGCACGCGGCTGCCCAACCGACAATCACGCCCCAACCCTGAATTTGCCGCCCCCAATCTGGTCAGATCCGATGGCTCAAATCCCAGCCAGACCGGTACGTTTTCCTCAATCTCGACCGTCACACCGCAGAGACTTTCCAAGATCTGTCGCAGCCGCGCCGGGCTTTTCACCCGTGCCATCGCGATGCCAACCAAGGGTAGCCGCGCCATATCCGGCACCGTGCCGCGTCCCTGTAACGCGGGCGAGGCAAGACCAATCGGCGCGCCGACATAGGTCTGAAACCGATCATCGCCGGGATGATCATATTGGGTGATGCCGCGTGCGTCCGACCAAGCACGGAAGAAAAGCTGCTGAAAACGGTTGGTGAACAGATCAGCCAGCCGCACGAAAGCTTCGTCGCGGAACATATACCACTGCTGCACCTCTGCCGTGGTGTTCAGCGGCAAAGCGCCCTGCGGGCCGAAATAACCCAGAAAATTAGAGCGAACGCGCAATTTTCTATCAGCGTTTTCAACAACTTGGCTGACGTTGTGATCAGGGAACGCCTGAAACGGTTCCTGCCCCAGACGCACGATTTCTTCGCGCATGTTCTGGTTGCGGCCGATCCTTGGCCGCTGTGGCTGGCCGCGTTCAATCTCTCGCAGCAGTGCCAGAAAGCCAAAAACACCCGGATCAGCCTTCAGGGCATCGCGGCGCGGGCTCATAGCAGCGGTCCTTGCCCGGTGCGCGGCCGGAAGCTCTTGATGGTGCCGCGCTGATCGCTGGTCAGCACCAGTTGGGTAAAGCTGTTGATGCTGGCGTATTCGGCGAAAAACCGATCCAGCACCGCGCCAAGCAGAAACACGCCCGAGCCTTCAAACGCCCGCTCGTCGAACCGCAGCGTCACTTCGGTGCCGCGCGCGGCATGATAGCCGCCGGCGCGCTGAATGGTGCGGGTGACCGGACGGCTGGTGACCGCTTTCAGCCCCTGCAACTGTCGTTCCGTCACCTGCGCCGAGACATCGGTGAACAGCGTCAACAACTCACGCAGTGCCGCCGCCTCATCCCGGCTGCCCCGGTTGTCGAGGCCCAGAAAATTCAGCGACAGAAAGGAAATCAACCGCCACTGCACCGGGCCAGCCTTGGCACGATGCGGTGCGCTTTCGTCCAGCTCCAACACCGATTCACGCGGATTGGTCGGGCCTGCGATGCAGCGCAGCGGGATCGCTGTATCATCGTTCAGGCGGAAATCGGCCCCACCTTGGGCGATGGGCAAATACTGCGGCAAGTGCCGGTTGGAGCAGAGCAGTTTGATCTGCAAGCGTTTCACCCGCTCGGCACTGTCAAGATGGCCGGGCTCATAGATCGAGATGAAGCTTTCGGTCCCGGTATAGCCCTGCACCTGCCCGAACCGCTTTTCCTTTGCGGTCAGACGGCGTGGGCGCTGTTTGGCGGTGTAATACAGCGCCTCACGCGGGGCCATCACGTCAGCGGGCAGGCCATACAAAGGATGCACGGGGATCTTGGTTTTCACCCCGGCATAATAGGCAAAAACCTCGGTAATACGGTGCACTTCGTAATGCGAGGCGGGGCTGGAATCCGCGCTGACAAGGTAGTCGTGGCGCAATGTGTCCAACTTCACCTGTGCGCAGTTTTCCTCAAACAGGTTGATCGCCGGGGTGGCAAACAGGCGAAAATTCTCGGCCGTGATGCGCGCGGGCAGGCTGGGGCGCACCGCGTTCATCTCGATCATCAGATCAAAGCCCGCGGCGGCAATGCGCGGCAGCACCTTGCGCAGACCTTGCAGGCGAAAGCCCAAGAACTTCTGCGGAAATAGAAAAAACTCGCGCAGCAGGGTAAAGCCCCGGAACACGCGCGTGTCTTCAGGGAAGATCGCCTCGGTCTCGTCAAAGCCGATCTGGTCAAGCCAGCCGGGTTCCAGCCGCAGAAATACCGGGTCGCCGCGCGCATCCAGATAGCGGACCGTCGCACGGGTGGCATTAGTGAACAGATGTTCATAAACCGCAATCTGCTCGCCCAGATCGCCGGTCAGATACACGGGCAGGCTGTCGGCCTGAATGGCACTGACGGGTTTGCCGGGTTTATCCTTTTGCGCAGCAGAAGCGGGGCGCAGGAAAGACAGGATCAACCCGCCAGCCGTATCGGCCGCCACATCCAGCCCCAAAGCCTGAAACCCGGTCGGACCGGCAACAAACCGCGCCGTGATCAGCCGCAGCGGCCACAGCGTCAGCGGCGCAGACAGCCGGAAGCGGCAGGAAATCCGCTGATCCCGATCTACATAGCGGGCATCCAGATAGCTGCCGGCGGGGAAGTTCTTGCCCTTTTCCAGCTCATCCTCGGCATAGTTCGGTTCGGCTTGCGCGAGGATGGCCGAGGGCGTTGGTGCCATGAAGTTCGGCAAAAGCTGATCAAGCAACTCGCCGGTAAAGGTGTCAAATTCGCTGTCCAGCTTCAGCTGCACGCGGGCGGCCATGAAAGCCGCGCCTTCCAGCAGGCCCGCGACGGCCGGATCGAGGTTGTCTTGCGTCAGCCCGCCCAAACGCTCGGCAATGCCGGGGAAATCCTCGGCAAATTCCTTGGCACCCTCATACAACAGGGCCAGTTCGCGGTTATAGGCTTCAAGAAACGCCCGGTTCATCCGCGCACCACAAGGTTTGACAGCGCGACTTTGCCTGCGCCCGTGTCAATTTCGGCGACGAATTCCAGCGGCACATCGACCGGGCGCGCCGCCATCTCGGCGGTGATGTCAAAGGCGATGCGCTGTGCGGCATCCGCCTCGGGGCGCCGCATTTTCACCACCAGCGTTTCGGCGATCAGACGTGGTTCATGCGCAAGCAGGGCATTGCGCAGATCGCGGGCCACTTGTGCGTTGCGGTGATCGTCTACCGTCAGCCGCGACATATCGGGGATCCCGTAGTTCAAGATCGACTTCTTCACATAATCCAATCCATTCAAGGGGCTGGAGGCCTCAAGATGAATGGTGGCCATCAGATTTCCAAGATCAATCGCCAGATGATCGCGCAGCGTTGCCTGCCCTGCACCTTCCCGGCGCTCAATCGTCCGCGCCGACAGCACCCGGCCATCGGTATCGGTCAGCACATCTTCTCGCGCCTTGGCATCCCGTTCGCGTGAGGCTTGGCGGAACACGTTCATCAGAGAGACTTGGAAAAGACCGTCACGCTCTGCCATCGGTCGACTTTCTTGCGATCAAACCGCCCGCCAAACCCGAGTGCATCCTCAAGCGGTGATCAGGAGAAAGGCCGGGCGAGAACAACCCGCCCGGCCTTTGATATCAGGAGCCTTTGTTGGTCGCGAGATCGTATTTCTTCTGCACTTTCGCGCCCTGGCCACCCGCAGCGGTCTGCTGCCAATAGGTCAGTGTCAACTCGCGGAAGTTGAAGCCGAAGGATTCGTTGATCAACGCGCCCTGACCGCCGCCCGAGCCGGTTTGATACGACGATACCAGCACGTCTTTCATCTCGAACTGGAAATAGACCATTGCCTTGTCGCCAGTGGCTTTGCGCACGAACAGCGTCGCATCCGGGATATGCTTGCCTGTGGCGCAAGCGATCATCAGTTCCGGCGAGGCTTTGCAGATCAGTTTCTGGAAATGCATGTCCTGCACCACCGAACGCCCTGCGCCGCCGCCTGCGCCCGAACCGGCGCTGAATGTGCCTTGCTGGGTGACGCCCCAGCTGTAGCTTTCAATATTCAGGTGGTCTTTGAATTGGTCATCGGTGGATTCACCGTTGATGTTGCTGCCAACCTTCAGAAAAATGTCTGTACCGGCCATCTGTACTCTCCTTTGAATGTAACTTTAGCTGCCGGGCACCCATGTGAGTTCGGGCCCCAGCCGCGACTTATTTGCCAGACGGCAGCTTGGAGACCAGGCTCATCCCGATATCCATGCCTTCCAGCTGATAGTGCGGACGAAGGAAGAATTTGCCGACATAGTAGCCGGGGTTTTCTTCATCCGCGATCACTTCCACCTTGGCCGCAGCCAAGGGCATCAAGGCTTTCTCCCGCTCAGATGCGGTGCCAGGGTTACCGTGAACATACTGGTTGATCCAGTTTTGCAGCTCTTTCTCCAGCTGCGCCTGTTCGCGGTTTGAACCGACCATGTCCCGCACCATGCACTTCAGATAATGGCTGAAGCGCGAGATCGCGAAGATATAGGGGATGCGCGAAGACAGATTGTCCGAGGCCGTGGCCTCTTCGTTCTGATATTTCTTCGGTCGGTACAACGATTGCGCGCCCAAGAATGCGGCGCGGTCGGTGTTCTTGCGGTGGATCAGTGGCATGATCCCCGATTTGGAAAGCTCGCCTTCGCGGCGGTCGCTGATCGCAAACTCGGTCGGGCATTTCATATCGGTCGAGCCATCGCCGGTGTCGAAATTATGCACCGGCAGGCTGGAAATCTCGCCGCCCGAGGTGACACCGCGAATTTGCACGGTCCAGCCATATTCCTTATGGGCGCGGTTGATGTTCACCGCCATCGCATGGGCGGCGTTCATCCAGGCGTATTGCTTGCCTTCGTGGCCGTCGGTGACTTCCTCGAAGTTAAACTCTTCCACCGGCTCGCCATTCTGACCGTAGGGCGAGCGTGACAGCACACGCGGCATCGCCAGCGCGATATAGCGCGAGTTTTCCGAGTCGCGCAGCGAGTTCCAGCCCGCATAGTCAGGCGTGTCGAACACCGTGGACAGATCACGCGGATTGCCAAGCTCGTTCCAGCTGTCCATCCCCATCAGGGTCGGCGCAGGTGAGGTGATGAAAGGCGCATGTGCTGCGGCCGCAATCTTGCCCAGATCGCGCAGCAGGCGGACATCGCTTGAAGAATGGTCAAACGCAAAGTCGCCGACCAGCGCACCAAAGGGCTGGCCGCCCAACTGGCCAAACTCAGCCTCGTAGATCTTTTTGAACAACGGGCTTTGGTCCCATTTGGCACCCGGATAGCCGCGCAGTTCCTTGTCGAGTTCGGTCTTCGAGATGTTCATCACCTGCAACTTCAGCGTTGCATCGGACTCGGTGTTGTTCACCGTGTAAGCCAACCCACGCCAAGAGCTTTCCAGCTTTTGATACTCGGCGTTGTGGATGATCTCATTGACCTGTGCCGACAGCTTTTCGTCGATCTTGGCCAGCATCTTGTCGATGGTATCCAGAATATCATCGGCAATCACGCTGTCATCGGCCAAGGCCTCACGCACCAGCGTGCCGACGGCATTTTCAACCTCGCGCGCGGCGACATCGCTGCGCGGTTTGAAATTCTGTTTCAGGATTGCCGAGAATTCATCCAACTCGTGCAGGGCGCCACCGGCTCCGCCGTCTTGTTGCAGTTCAGTTGCCATGTCGATGTCCTAAAATGTCTTGTGGAAAACGCGGCCTGCAACGGCGCGCGGGCTACGGATTTACTCTTCGCCCTCGGGCTTGGTGGCGGCACGGCGTTCATTCAGCGCAGCCATCAGTGCCGGGTCAGCCAGCAACTGCTTCAGTTGTTCCTGCGCCCCGGATTTGCCGTTCATGTAACGCGCAAGGTTGGCAAGTTGCTGCCGCGCCTCCAGCAATGTGTTCAGGGCGGGCACCTGCCGGGCGATTTCACCGGGCGACAGGTCAGCCATTTTCTTGAAGTTCAGGTTGATCGAAAGCTTGCCGCCCTGTTCCGGGTCAAGCTTGTTGTCAACGTTGATCGCCAGACCCGGCGAGACGCTTTCCATAAAGTCATCCAGCGTGTCAGAAGACACAGCGGTAAACTCACGCTCGGCGACAGGCAGCTTTTCGACTTTGCTGGCATTGCCAGACAGGTCCGACATGATGCCCATCACAAAGGGCAGTTCGACCTGCTTGTTCGCTTCAATCGGATCGGCATAAGAAATCTGCACACGCGGCGGTCGATTGCGTTTGATAAAGCCGGTGGCTGAATCGGAAGAGGCCATAACAATTCTCCTGTCTAATACGAAAAGGAAAGCCGCAGCGGCGCTACAAGTCAACTGATTTCAACTCTGCGCCAGAAACGGGCATTTGGTCAAATAAAACGGTGGTCAGCCCTGCAAAATAAGGCCGCAAAATCAGGAAGGCGGAATCAATTCGCGCACGAGTGCGTGGAAGTCTTTAGACAGCATATTCCGGGCTTTGAACAGCAGGATCGGAATTGGGCTGGCAGGTTCGCGCATCCGAAAGAAATCTTCGATCTGCTTCAGGATCTGACCTGCATGATCGCGGCTGACCACCTCGGGCGCGGCTGGATCGTTTTCATCCGGGGTTGCGTAGTCGTCACTGGCGATATTCGCCTGTCCCGACAGATCGCGCATCCGCGCCATCGAGATCGCAAATCCGGTTTCAGTGCCAAAGCTGATCGTCGCGTAACCCGCCGAGTTTTCAAGCAAAGCGTCCAAAGCTTCCACCAAGGGCCGCCCGATCAATAGCCGCGATTGCGTCACCAGCACCAGCGCCAGCGAGGCCGGTTCGGTGGTGGCAAAATAACGCTCCACCGCTTGCAACAGCTGATAAGCGATGCGGTGGTTCGGCACTTCAGTCGTGCCGGTTTGCACGGTGATCGTGGTGGCTGCACCCGCTGAAATCGGGGCCGCAGCCTCGCCCTCGGTCCCCTCAACCACCGGAGCTACGGCCGCGCCCAGATCACCGCGGGCCGCGACCACCATCGCCAGAATATCGGCCAGCTTGTCATCCAGCCGGTCCAGCTTGGGCGCGAAGGGTTGCGCGCCCGATTGGCACAGTTGAACAATGGTCTTGATTGCGGCCCGCAGCCCGGTCAACTGCGCATAAAGCGCATCGACGGCCTTGGCATTCTCTGCCGAGCTCAGCGCGCCGGTGATATTGCCAACATCTCCCGGCTGCTCGCCCTCGCGCGTCGGAATTTTGCCCGAAGCGGTGCCATAGCCGCGATAGATCACATCGCCGATCCGCTTGTCGGTCAGCAAGATCGCATAGTCCAATGGGGCGGCAATCGTCGCCAGCGCGTTGAGTTCCTCAATCGCGTTGCGCCGATCCACCGCATCCACCGGATGCACGTCACCGGGATAGGCCTCTATCAAACCGGCAAAGCCCATCACCGCATCGGCAAAGCCCTTGAAGCGGCCCGCGAGGATCTGAAACTTCGCCTCAAGCCCCAACAGCCGCAAATCGCGGCTGCGCTTCAGCAGCGCATCTATCTGCGCGGATTCAGCTTTCTGATCGACAGATTTGGCGTCAAACAGCGTGCCACGCACCATGTTGAAGTAACTGGTGGGCAGGCGGTCTTCGACATTGAAGTAATAGTCGCAATAATCCGGGTCATCCAGCGCAAGCAGGTCTTCACCGCAGGGCGCGTCCGGCGAGATCGGCTTGATCAGATCATCCAGCCGCATCGGGAAAGATTACTTGCGGTTCGCAGCAACACGCGCAGGCTGCGGTTTCGGCAACGCGGCCAGCAGGCCAGTGCCAAGAAGAAGGGTGATCAATGCGGCAGTCATTGTCGGTCCTTTGCAAAACTTATGTGAAGGCTAGCGCCGCGCTGCGGCATGGTCAACCGCCGTTTTTCGGAGTGGCGGACTTCACCGCTTCATCGTAAGCGTCAGAGAAATAGGCCAAAAACACATCCAGCATGCCGTTTTCATAGGGATGCGTCTTGGCATCCCAACGTTCGACAAACAATTCCCAAGCCCGCGCCTTTTTCGATGACATGATTCCACCCGTGGATCGCTCTTCAATCGACTCGGGCGAAAGGTCTTCCAACAGCCGTGCCAGCGCAGGCTGCATCGCCGCGTAAACTGCGGTTTGGTGGCGTTTCACATCGTCAAAACCTTGGTTGAACGCCGCCACCGCCCCCAGATAACTCTCGGTCTTCTGCGCGAACATCGTGGTCAGCGCTTCTGTCGCGTTCGGCTTGAACTTCAATGGCGAGTTGTTCACCCCGCCGATCATCGTCCGGCTGGAACTTTTGACAAATTGCTTCGCCGCCGCTCGCGCACCCAACAGCGCCATCAACTGCTCGGTCGCGATGCGCAAGGATTTGCCAATGTCTTCGCCCAGTTGCGTCACATCCACCTTCGACAGACTGCCCGCAGGCAACCCCGCGCCTTTGCAGATCGCATCCAGCAGCGGCAAAGCTTCGGCCGGGGCTTCGATCTGCGCGGGCGCGGGTTTCAGCGGAAACGGTTCAGAAGCGGGCGGGGTAGGCGGCGGCGCACTCACCACCGGGGGCGGCGTTGTCACCGCTTGCGGCAACGGGCTGGCAGGTGGCGCAATCGGCACATCCTGTGGCGGCGTGGTCGGTGTGAAAGCCGCAGGGCGCGGGTTTTCGACGAAACTATCGCCAAACTGCCCCGCCAGTGCCTGCGATGGCCGCGTCGGTGGCGGCAGCGGCGTGGTCGAGAATTGCGGCATCGGCGATGGGCTGGGCGCAAGGCTCCACGGATCGGATACCGGGGCCACGGGCGCAGGCGCAAAACTTGCCGCTGAAGGATCCACCACCAGCACCCGGATGATATACTGACCCACCTGCAAGCGTTCATTATGCGTCAGCGCCAAGGGCGACGACACCCGCATCGCCGCGCCATAAATAAACGTGCCGTTGGTCGAAATGTCGTTCAGCCAGAACTGACCATCGCGAAACGTCACCTCAAAATGCCGGCTGGAGATATGGCGGTTCGGATCGGGCAGCGTCCAATCCATCGCGGAATCGCGGCCCACTTCAAAGCCGCGGGCAGTTGCCGAAAACTCCAGCGGCCCACCATCCGGCAGGCTATCCAAATTCTCAATCCGCAGGGTCAGTTTCATTCCGGGGGCATTTCCAAGGGGCAAGACTGTAAGATAGGGCGCTTATGCGGTTTTTGCCAGCACCTCGGCCATGCCCACATAGTGGTCCAGCATCCGCCGCCGCTTGTCCTGCGCCACCCGCGCCAGCGCCGTCAACACCCCGGCGTTCAAGGCCCGCCCAATCGCAAACATCGGCACCAGTGCCGGCGGCAAACCTTCCGGTGCCATCGAGCCAGACGCCCAGCCCACCGCCAGCGCCAGCCAAGCCCCCGGCCCACGCACCGCCACATGCAGACCCGCATCCAAGGCCAGATAACGATTGGCCTCGGTCGGTTCGCCCACCCATGCGGCGCAAAGCTCCATCATCGCACGGTCCTGCTCGGTCAACAGCTCTGGTGCCGCCTTCAGACATTCATGCCCCCACCACACCGCCGGGCGCGGTTGCAACGCAAACGCCATCAACGAGATCGCCTCTTCCGGCGTTTCCCCCAACCGCAGACGGCGGCAAAAGTCGAACACATGCTCGCCTTCCCCCGGTCGCGCCACGATATCATCCGCCATTTCCGGCATCGTGCCGAACAACTGACGTCCCAGTTGCACCCTCAGCCCCGGTGCAGGAGCGATGGTGGCGGGCGGAGTGGTGTCAGATGCGCTGCCCATCAGTTGATCGTCACCAGAACGCCCTTGATCACCATCATCGCTCCCCCGTCATGTGTGGCCATTGCACCCGCTTTGGTTTTCAACTCGGCGGTGGCTTCGACTTCCACCGTCAAGGCTTTGATCTTGATCGAGGTCTCGTCAATCGTGATGCTCGATGTGCCCACCTTCAACTCGATCTTGGTCTTCGATTCAATCGACAGGCTGCCCTTCACCTTATGGGTTTCATCGCCGCTGACCGAGGTGGATTTATTGCCGCCAACCGAGGACGAAGAACTGCCGCCGACGCTTTCGCTTTTGCTGCCGTCAACCTTCAGGGTCTGCTTGCCCTTGGTGCTTGATTTGTCATCATTCATCACATCGCGGGTCATATCGCGCTGCGCCCGGATGTAGATTTCTTCCTTGCCTTCGGTGTCATAGAAGAAAAGCTGGTTGTTGCGCACGGTCTTGAAACCACTGGTCAGCCGATTGTCGGGCATCAGCGGGCGGTTTTTCTCGTTCCACACACAGCCCGTCACCAAAGGCCGGTCGGGGTCGCCATCCAGAAATTCAACCACCACTTCCATATCGACATGCGGAATGAAGATGGTGCCCCATTCATCTTGCGCCCAGATCTGCGAGACCCGGCAATACATCGACACATCATCAGGGGCCCAGAAGAACTTGACCTTGATGCGGCCAAACTCGTCAATATCGCCATCCGCCCCGGTGACCACCACCGCTGTTTGCGGGCCAATCACCCGTGGCTGGCGGGTTTGACGCGGCGGCGCAATCGGATTGGCGCTGCGGGTCAGCAGATAAGTGCCGTGGTAGGTGGTGTCGCCCGCCCCGCCCCCCGAGCGAAAGCTGCCGTTCGAGATGTAATGATGTGCCGCCAGCACGGCATACTCGTCCAACTGCCCGGCATCAGAATGTGCCGACAATGGAAACTTCATCCCCGCGCCCAGACTGGTGGCATTGCCCTGCGCCCGCACCGTGGCATCGGTCATCCGGTGTGCATCAAGTTGGCGCTGTGCGATCGGCTTGCCCTCGTCCGCCGTCAGATAGACGCCGGGATAGCTAAAGCTCTCCATATTCGCGCCAACAAAGCCGCGCAAGTTTTCGCGGCGGGCTTCCATATTCGCGCCAATGGTTTTGAAGTTGTAATCCTCCAGCCGCACCGCCCCGGTGGTCAGTTGCCGCTGCGGTGACCAGGCATCGAAATGCTCTGCCGTGGCATCGCCCCGGCTACCAAGCGGGCTAAATGCGCGCGGTGAAGCTGGCGCATCGCTGAACGCATCCGCCCCGGTGGTCAGCACCAGCGAATGACGCGTCGGCTCCATCAGAAAGTGATAGTTGATGCCGAAGCGTTCCATCAGGCGACACAGGAAATCCATGTCGGATTCGTTGTATTGCACCAGATATTCCAGCACCGGAAAGCTGCCCACGGTCAGGTCAATAAAGCCCGCCACATCGGAGTTGCCATATTCATCGACGATCTTGCGGATCACGTCGATCACATTCACCTCATGGAAGATCCGCGCATTGATCCGCCGCGACAACTGCCAGAACCATGGCCGCAGCTCGAATTCATAGACATGCGCGCTGCCCTCCGGCCCCAGATAGCGGATCGCATCAACCATCTGGTGAAAGTCGCGCACATCGCCCAAGGGGGTGACAATTTCCACCGCCACCGCTTCACCAAGCAGCGGTTCAATCTCGGAGATCGGTTTGCTTGACAGGGCTTTGACGCGAAACTGGCTGATCGCATTCACCGCTTCGCTGCCAGAAAACTCAATCAGCACCAGATCATTCGCCTTCAAAGGCGTGAACATCCGTCCGATGCGATTGTCTTGTGAAAAGCTTGTTGGCATCTGGATATCGCTTTCAAAAAACATGCGTAAAACAGGCAGGTTGGGGAAAATAACCCCGGATACCCGTCACGTTACATCAGGCCGCAGCAATCTGGCAAGAAAAGCCGCGCGCGCCCATCCGGTTCAGTTTTCCAGCCGGAAATAGGCGAAGCTGAGGGTTGGTTTGACCCCGGCCTTTTCCAACTGCTTTTCCAGGAACGGCATCAGTGACTGCGCCGTCACCCCCGCAGGCACCTTATCCAGTGCAGGCAAAGGCTTGTCTGTCACCATCGCCACCAGAATCTGCGGCGCGGGCGGGGCGTTCGGCTCCAGCGTCAGGTTGAACTCAAAACTGGCCGCGCCATCCGCGCCAAGCGTGGTCCAGGGCTTGAGGTTGGTCGCCCCGCCCACCTCCGAGAAGATGAACAGCGCAAAGTTCCGCCCCTCCAGCCCTTCGACCTTGCCGCTGACATTCGAGCCGCTTTTCACCACCTCACTGGCGCTGGGCATCACCACCGCAAGCGGGTCCACATCCGGTGCCGGGTAGCGGGTGGCAAAGTCGATCAACGGGCATTGCAGGGCGTTGATCTGACGCACGGCAAGCTCTGGCGAGGTCAAGGTCGCCGCCTGCCAGTCCCGTGCAAAGCCTGCAAGCGCCGCCGGATCCGCTGTATAGCCCTCAAGTGCAAAGCCCGAGGCTTTGGCCTCGCGCAGCGTCACCAGCGTGCAAAGCGGCGGCTTGATCCCGGCCAGATACGCCAGTTGCGTGGCCACCGGATCGGCCTTTGCCGCCGCTTCCTCAGCGGCCTTTTTCGCAGCCGCCTCCTCCGCCAATTTCTGCGCAGCGGCAGCCTCTTCGGCAGCTTTCAGTGCCGCAGCCTCAGCCGCAGCAAGTTCAGCCTCCGCCGCTTGCTTCGCCGCTGCCTCATCCGCGGCTTTCTTGGCCGCTGCTTCTTCCGCTGCCTGCCTCGCAGCCGCCTCTTCCGCCAGCCTTTGCGCCTCTGCCTCGGCAGCCTGCTGCGCCGCCGCCTCATCCGCCGCTTTTTGCGCCGCCGCTTCCTCGGCCAGCTTCTGCGCGGCGGCCGCCTCTGCCGCCTGTTTGGCAGCAAGCTCCTCCGCCGCCTTCCTGGCCGCCGCATCCGCCTCAGCCTTTTGCGCCGCGGTTTGCTGAGCAGCGGCTTCCTCAGCTGCCTTCTGCGCCGCTGCCTCGTCCGCCGCTTTTTGCGCTGCCGCCTGATCCGCCGCCAGTTTCGCCGCCGCCTCATCAGCGGCCTTTTGCGCAGCAAGCTCTTCGGCAGCCTTCTGAGCCGCCGCATCTGCCTCTGCTTGCTTGGCCGCATCCTCGGCCGCTTTGGCATCCGCCGCAGCCTTAACAGCCGCTGCATCCTCAGCAGCCTTCGCCGCGGCCGCATCTTCTTCTGCTTTCGCCTCGGCAGCCGCCTGCTCTGCGGCCGCTTGCTCTTCCGCCTCGGCCTTCACCCGCGCATCGGCCTCCGTCTGGGTTTCCCCAGCGACAGGTACCGCTTTGCCGTCAAACACTCCGCCGAAATAGGCCCCCGCCGCCCCACCGCCCAAAGCCAGCAGGGCCACCACCGCGATCAAGCCGCTCTTGCTGTTCTTCACCACCAGCGGCTCATTCTGCACCGGTTGGGCAACGGCCACTCCCGGCGCGCCAAATGGGCTGACATCTTCGCTTTCCGGGGCTTGCGTCACTGCCGCAATCACCGTCGCCCCGACCGGAGCCGAGGTTTTCGTCCCCACAGGCGTCACAGAAACCGGCGCCACAGAAACCGGCGCTTCCACCACCGGCGCAACTGACACCGGCTTCGGCTCGGGGATCGGCAAAGCCCCGCCAATAACCGTCCGGTTCGGATCCGGCGCTTTCGGCTGAGGCGGCTCGACCTGCGGCACAAGGCCCGGATCATCCACCGCCGCCATCACCTTGGCCATGCTGTCTGGCCGCAGCGCCGGATCGGGTTGCAACATCCACGACAGCAGCGGCACCAAGCCCTCGTCGACCCCGCTTAAATCCGGCACGCCAGACCGCTTGCCGACCGCATCGACAATCGACGCCCCCATCGGCAGCACTTCACCCTTGCTTGCCGCCGCCGTCACCAGCGCCAGCGAATAGATATCCGACCGCCCATCAACCGTGCCGCCAAACGCACCCAACTGCTCGGGAGATACCCAGTTGAACTTGCCCGCAAACTGCCCCTGCAACAAAGTCCCCGCCCCCAAAGCGGTGGATTTCGCAATGCCAAAGTCGATCAGCTTGGCGTGTTCAACATGGCCATCCTCAAGGATCACGTTGTCCGGCGACAGATCGCGATGCACCACCCCCGCCCGATGCGCCTTGTCCAGACCCGCCGCCACACGCCGCAGCATCACCCGCACATCCTCCACCGGCATCGGCCCTTGCTCGATCCGGTCCGACATCGAGGTGCCCGAGACAAACTCCATCACCATACAGGGCCGCCCGATGGTCGGATCGACGGTAAACACATGATAGCGCACAATCGCTTCGTGGCTCAGCCGCGACAGCGTGGTGCTTTCCTTCTGGAACAACGCCACGATCTTGGGGTCATGCGCCAAACTCGGCAGCACGATCTTGATCGCCACCGGCTCGTCATTGTGGATGTTGCGACCGCGATAAACCTCACCCATGCCGCCCGAGTTGATCAAGCGCTCAATCTCATAGGTGCCCATGATCAGTGTGCCGGAAGCCACCGTGGTTGCATGGTTCGGGCCGGTTTTCGGGCTGGCTGGGCCGTTATTTGAGGCGTCTGTCATTGCCACGCCCTCGCCGCACTCACCCGCACCACCAGCACGGTGACATTGTCGCGCGCGCCGCGCTGCAAGGTCAGTTGCACCAGCGCGTCACAAGCCGCCTGCGGTGCCAACCGTGCCAAAGCCTCGGTCATCTCGTGGTCTTCGACATGTTCGGTCAAACCATCCGAGCACAGCAAAAACACGTCGCCATCCGCCAGCCCACCCGAACGCTCATCGGTCAAGGGCCGCTCATGCACCCCAATCGCCCGCGTGATCACGTTGCGCCGGGGCCAGGTCAGCGCCTGTTCTTCGGTGATCGCACCGGTGCGCAGCAATTCATTCACCTCGGTATGGTCCACCGTGACCTGCGTATACTGCCCCGCCCGCAGCAGATAAATCCGGCTATCGCCCGACCACACACAGGCGAAATGCCGATCGAACGCCAGCAAGGCCACCAAAGTCGCCCCCACCGTCGCGCCATTCAACAGCGCCGACTGGTCTTGAATCGCCTGATGTGCCCTAAGCAACCTGTCCATGAACCGCGCTTGCAGATCGGGCGCAGATACCGGGCGGCCCAGCGAGGCGACGCTTTCCACAATCGTCCGGCTGGCAAAATCGCCCGCGTGATGCCCGCCCATCCCATCGGCAACAACCCAAACCCCGGCCTCGGGCAGTGCCAGAAAACTGTCTTCATTGTGATCGCGCACGCGGCCCGTATCGCTCGCGGCCCCGGTCTCGAATTGAAATGGAGCCTCGATCATCGACCCTCCCGCCTGAAACAAACTTGCCCGATGGGCTGAAAAACTGCTGCCAGCATAAGCCGGAAGTTACGAACCTGCCTAGCCATTCTCGGCATAGCCGCGCAAAAACCACGCAAGCACATGGCCCGAGGGCAAAGCCTCTCCCGCCCAAACCTGTGAATGATGCGACGCATCCCCGGCAATCCACCAGTAACTGCGGTTGTGGCTGGCGCGGTGATGGTCGGTCAGCGCAATGTCCTCCAGCAACCCCACCATATCCGCGCCGGGTCGCGCCGCCCAGAAATCCGGCGGGCCTGCCGCCATTGATACAGGGCAGGGCAGGGCGAAGCCGTTCAACTCGGCAGTCTCCGCTGCCAGCAGGTCCACCAGCTTGGCCTCGACACCCGCGTGCCAGTCCTGTGCCGGGTCAAGCAGCGGGCAAGGCGGGCAATCCGCCCCAAACCCCGCAATCAGCAAAGGATAGCGCCGCCCGACCTTATCAGAACTCGCCCCCAGAACCCCAGCCACAGCCTCACCCCAAACACTCGGCCCAATCCAGAACCGCAAGGGCCGGGCCAATTTCCAAACCGGCTCCCACTCTGCATCCAGCCCATGCCGC
Organism: Cypionkella sp.; assembly: GCF_034376685.1. Classification (GTDB taxonomy): domain Bacteria; phylum Pseudomonadota; class Alphaproteobacteria; order Rhodobacterales; family Rhodobacteraceae; genus Cypionkella. The sequence continues at coordinate 208,833 of NZ_JAXMJJ010000002.1, read as the reverse complement.
GCTTCCGCCAAAGCACTGTCCAGCCAGCCCTCCAGCCCCGCCTGCACCGGCAAACCGCCGCCGATGAAATCCCCTTTCGACGGATGCTTGCCATACAGCGCCAGCATTTACAGACCTGTCGGGCAGCGGAACTCGCGCAGTTCCGCCATGTTGAACGGGTTCACCAGCGCATTCACCCGGATTTCATAGGTGATATTGCGCCCGCCAATCACATAATCCACCTGCATCACATCACCGATCTGGCGCGGATTGCCATCGCGGATGAACTGCAAGAATGCCCAAGGCCCCTGATAGATGATCTGGCTTTCGCGGTTGTTCATTTCGGGCAACAACTGCACCGAAGTATTCCCCGCCCCGCCCGGCCAAGTCACCGTCACCGGGGTATTCCCCGCCTTGCGCATCTGGATTGGCTGATCGTCAATCACCAGAATAGACTGCCTGATCCGGTCATGCGCGGTGATCTGGTTCACAGTCACATCCAGTTTCACCACAGGCGAGCGCCCCGGAAAGAACGCGTCCCGGATCGCTGCCGCCTTCTGAAACTGCCGCAGGCTTTGCAGGCTCAGCTTCTTCGCCAACGGGCTATCCTCGCGCCATGTCCAATCGCCCGCGCCCATATTGGCGTGGATCGCCAGATTGGCATTGAAGAACCGGTCCAGCACGCCATCCGGGGCAAACAACTGCGCGAATTCCGACAAAGGCACCTGCCGCGCCGGGCTTTTGCTGAACGGATAGCGCCCGTCCACGATGCCTTCGCACACCGCCGCCACCTGCGAGGTCAGATCCGCGTTGATCTGCGCCACGGCGGTCGAGGCCGCATCGCCCTCAAAATTATCCACCGCCTCACTGACCATCCGCGACAATTCCGGCGGCAAGCGGCTGGCCGCCGTCTTCAACTGCCCGATCAACGCCGGTATCTGCGCATTGGCCTCCGCCTGATTGAACCCCGCCGCAATCACCAAGCCCTGCTGGATCGCGCCCAGCGAGTTCAACAACGCATCAATCGGCCGCGTCCCCGGCGTGCCTTCGAGCAGCGCGTGATATTCGGCAAACTGCGCCTCAATATCCGCGCCCGGAATCGTCGGTCCAGCCCCCGCTGCCGCCCCGGCGCGTTTCTGCGATTTCCCGGCGGCGAGGGCGATATCCAACCCGATCCGCTGCAACCCACTGGTGCGGCTGGCGATCATGCTTGTCACATCGCTGCCCGCCTTGGTGATCGCCCCGGCCACAGCATCCGCATCCTTTGAGGCCTGATCCAAAACCCCTTCCGGCTCCAACGCCTGCGTCAGCTTGGTCTCCGCCGAAATCCCCTCCACCAGCTTCAAAATTGGCGAAGTGGTGGGTGAAGAGGCCGCCGACAACGCCATATAAGCAGGCTTATCCGCCGCCATCGGCGCGAGCTTGATATTCGACAGCACCGCATCCCAAGCCGCCAGATAATCCTCGCGATACCGCGCCAGCAACTGCGGCCCCAGCCGCGACAACTGCTCATCCACCTTCGCCGCCGCCGCCTGTTCGCCCATAACCCATTGTTCGGTCTCAAGCTTATGCGCAACCGCTGCCAACTGCTCCAGAAAGAAGTCGTTGAACCCGGCATAGGTATACAAAGCCGGCACCGTCAGATTGCCAAGGTCAGACCCGTCCAGCGTTTCAAACACCAGTCGCGCATCCGGCCCGGCGCGTTCCACCACGTTGAAATCCGGCAGGCCAGAAACCGGAGCCGTCGCCACGATCAAAGAATAGGCCTGATCCGCCACCGACATCCGCGCCAGAATTACTTCCGCCTTCGCCACCAGATCGGCGTTCAACTCCACCGTCGGGGCGGTGGTATCGTCCAGCTCCAGCATCGCCGCCAGATGCTTGTTCAGCATATCCCGTGCCGGTTCCTCGTTGATGCCGGGGAACATCACCTGTTCCCAATCATCATGGAACCAGGTCTTCACCAGATCATCCTGCGGCGCAGGCGCAGCCCCGCCCAGCAGCTTATAGACCTTCAACGTCTCATAAATCGGGATCGGCTCATTCGCCAAAACGAACTGCTGCAACTGGCCTTCCACCCGCAGCACCAGCCGAGGCCGCAACAGCCGCTCCAGCCCCTGCGCATAGGCATCCCGGGCCGCCTGCCGGATCGCGCCCTGCTGCGACAACCCAAAGCCGCGCGTCCAATCGCCCTCGGCTTCCTCCGGCGATTCAAACCCGGAAGGCATCGTGCGCAGCAGCTTCAACTCATTGCCCACGCGCAGAAAATCGGTGTCCTTCACCTCAATCGCCTGCAAATCCTCGGTCGCCGCCAGCTCATAATCCGCCATCGCAGCCTGTGCCGAGGCCACCAGCGCGCGGTTGTTCAAGTAACTGTACCCCCATGCCCCCAGCACCCCGGCCGAGGCCAACAGCATCGCCGCCGTCGTCACCATCCGCAGCACGGACGCCCGCCGCACCGCCTTGCGATCATAGGAAACCCAGCCCTGTTCACCGAAAATCACCTTGGTCAGCAGGTCATGCAGGAAGAAACTTTTGCCCTTGCCCGAAAGCTGCGCCTGCACGCCCAAAGACCGGCTCATCGCGCCCAGCACCTGATCAATCGGCGTGCCTTCCTGCGTGCCCGAGGTGAAATAGAACCCACGCAGAATGGCCGAAGTCTTATAGCGCGTCGGCTCAAACACTTGCCGCAGGAACGAGTCCACCTCGTCCTTCAGCATCGCCATCTGGCCGGGAAGCCCGAAAATCGCGATCCGGTTCACACCGTCAGGCTCTTCCGACAAACGGTCAATCACTTCATCGGAAAGCCGCGCCACCAGTGCATCAAACTCGGTGCCCACCCGATCAAACGTCTGCTCCTTGCGGCTTTCAGTCTGGAAGGTCGCGCCCCAGACCTTCTTGCGCCGCCCTGCCGCAAAACTGCTGAAATACTCGCGGAACCCGGCGATCAGATCGGCCTTGGTGAACATCACATAAACCGGGAAATCCACCTTCAACGTCTCGTGAATCTCGCCCAGCCGCGCCCGGATCGTTTCGGCATGGGCGGTGATCTTCTCCGGCCCTGCGTTCATCAGATCGGCCACCGAAATCGCCAGAATAACCCCGTTGATCGGCTGTTTCGGGCGGTTTTTCTTCAACAAATTCAGGAACGCGGTCCACGAGGCTTTATCCGTCCCCTCATCACTATCCTGAGTCGTATAGCGCCCCGCCGTGTCGATCATCACCGCGTCTTCGGCAAACCACCAATCGCAATATCGAGTCCCACCAAAACCTTGCAACCCACCCTGCTGGCCCGACAGCGGAAATTTGATCTCGCTGTTCACCAGCGCCGTGGTCTTGCCCGAACCGGGCGGCCCGATGATCACATACCAAGGCATGTCATACAGATAAGTCTTTGAATTTCCCGATTTCTTCAGCGTATTCAAAGCCGCTGTCATCCGGCTGGCGAGCTCGCGGCCATCACCTGCAGGCGCATCGACCACAATCGCCTTTTCCAGCGCGGCACTGCCCTTGCGCCGCCGCAAAAACGCGATCAGCCCCCAGACGGTCAGCACCAAAGCCAGCAAACCGATGATCAGCGCCCGCACCCATTCCGCATCAAACGGCCGGGCTTCGCCAAAGCCAATCAGCGGGCCCGCGAACCAGACCACCGCAGAGAATGCCAAAAACCCGATCAGAACCAGCGCAAGCTTGACCCACTTCATTGCAAAGTCTCTTCCCGCTTGATCATGATTTCCACCCGACGGTTCGCGCCGCGTCCGTCGTCGGTGGCATTGTCGCCGATCGGGTCAGCCTCACCCTTGCCTTCCACCTCAAAGCGCGTGGGGTCGGTCATCCCGACCTCCAGCACCTTTTTCACCGCTTCGGCGCGCGCCAGCGACAGATCGTGGTTGTTTTTGAACCGCCCGCGCCCCGACATTGGCACGTTATCGGTATAGCCCCAGACAAACACCGGTCCCGGCTCTTTATCCAACGCCGCCGTAATCCGCGCCCCCAAGTCATTGAACTCCTGCTTGGTTTCCGCCTTGCCACTGGCAAACAGCGCCGCGTTGCTGACCCGGATGAAGATGAAATCGCCCTTGATGTCGACGGTGACTAGCCCCGTCGCGATGTCGTCCTGCATCTTGTCTTGCAGCCGGTCAAGCTGGCTGCTTTCGCTGACAGGCACCACTTCCAACGGCGTAAACGCCACCGCCCGCACGAGGCTGATCTTCGAGGTCGGCGTCAGCGACAACAACCGTTGCGACACCACAGACCCCTCCTGCGCGATCAGGGTGGAAAGCCCGAAATAAGCCCCCATCAGCACCACGCCCAGCACCGACCCGATCACCCACAGCGGAGTGCCGCCAAACCGCCGCCGCCCACCCACCATCACCGGCTGCCAGCGCGGTGAAATATCATCGTCCGGGCGATTTTGCACCCGCCGCAAGCTGTCGTAAATCATGCCGCGAATGCGTGCCAATTCCACCGCACCGTTGGGGGCCGACCGATACTGTCCCTCAAACCCAAGGCTCAGACAGGTCATTGCCAATTCCAGCAGCTGAAAATTCTGCGCCGGGGCCTGCAGCGCCTTTTCAACCTCTTGGAAGAACCCGACGCCCGAGGTGCGCCGATTGAAAAACCGCGCCACCATCGAATATTGAATCCACAAATGCCGATCGGTGCCGGGGATATTCTGCACAATATCATCCGCCGTGCCGCACAGCAGATACTTCGCCACCTGCGTCTGATGCGGGTCCACGCCCGCTTTAAGACAGTTCTCCTCAAACCCCTCAATCTCGCGGGTGACGTATTCCATCAACGGAACCGCCTCCATCTCAACCATCTGAGTCCGCAAGCGCCCGAACAAAATCAACAGGTTCGCCGCCGCTGCCAGCATCGGGCTTTTCGGCCCGCCAGCCCCCAACCCCTTCGCCACCAGCGCGCGGCGCAGATCAATCTTCGGCCCGGTATTGGCGTAATTGGTCGGCTGAGCGGTCGAAGCATCCGGGAAAAACTGATCCGGTTGCGCAAAAGCCCCCGCCACCGGGCGCGCAGCAGGCGCCTGCCCAAACGGCTGCCCGCCAAAACCCGGACTATTCACCCCCGGATGCGTCGAAGATGCGGGCGGGATCGGCGCAAAGCCACCCTGACCACCCCCAGCCGGAGCAGGCGCTGGCACGCCCCAAGCATCCGTCTCTCCCGCAAACCCCGGCGAACTGCCCGCAGGTATCCCGCCCTGCGGCCCAAACCCGCCCGGCCCAAACGCCCCGCCAGCCCCCGGCAAGGCCCCACCGATCACCGTGCGTTCATTCGGGCTGACCTGCCGCTTGCCCCCCGGCATCGGCGTCACCCCTCCCGGCAAAGGCGAGGGCATTCCGAGCCCCCCGATGACGGTCTTATCCTTGTTGCCGTCATCCTTGCCGCTCATGCCTTGGTCTCCACGATGGCCCACAACTCCATCTTCAGATCAGGCCAATCCCCGGCGAAATGCATCCCGATCGCCGGAGCCGTCGAAAACTCCCGCCACAGCGGCGAATTCTTCTCCAGAATGAAATACACATTGCGCGACACCGCCCGGATCTGCCGCGGCGGCGTCGGAATGTGGATCAACTCGATCCCCGGCAGGTTGTTGTTCACAATCTCTGACATCCGGGTGTTCGGCCCCACCTTGCACAGCAGCGGAAACTGCTGCTGCACCAGTGTCAAAGCCCGCGAACTCTCCACTTCCACAACGAAAGTCGCGTCGCGGAACAGGTTCCGATCCGGCACCTGCGCCAGATAAGAATTCTGCCGCACCTGCACCAGATCCAACCGCGTCGCCCGACCCACATCGCGGCTCAGCAAGCGCTGAATATCCCGCACCACAGGCTCTACCGAACCCTTCAGATCGGCATGGTCATAGGCATCATAAGGCGGCGCCAAGCGCTTATCCTGATCAAACGTCCACAACTCACCGGAAAACCGCAGCAATTCCTCATACAGCCGCTCGGGATGCACATAGCGCGATTGCCGCAAATGCCGCAACACGTTGATTTGCCTATTCAAACACAGCAACATGAAATAATCTGTCGCCTGCAACCCGCCCGCCGCCGAGGGGTCCGCCGCATAGCGCGCCAAGCTCTCTAGCTTGGTTTCAACCCAGCCGATCACCCGGTCCAGCCAGCCCAAAGCCACGCCATGCGCCGAAATCGTCAGCAACGGCGGTGGAAACGCATCATCCAAGATCACCACATTGTCGCGCACTTCCACGATCCGCGCGATCTTGATGCACTGATAGCCGGGCTTCGCCGTCGCCCGCACGTCCAATTCCAACCGGGGCGAGGCGACCTCAATCTGCTGCTCCAACCGCAAAGCACTGGCGCTATCCGCCACCGTCTCAGCGCCCAGAACATAGCGCGACCCGGCCTCCGCCTCCATCGCCACTTCGCGCCCGTTCATCACCTGATCGGGCAGCGTCAGCCAAACCCCCAGCCCGTCCGACCCCGCAGGCACTTCAACCGCCCGTGGCAAGGGCGAGATCCCCGGTGCTTCAAACGGCGTGCCATCCGGGAAAATCCCCGCCACAGACGCCAATTCGATCCGCCCCTGCTGCAAGCGATCCCGGTTGACCTTCATTTCCTCGATGCCCCAGGGATAGGGCGAGACATGCCGCACCCGCGCCTCGATCAGCTTTTCCACATAGCGGTCACTTTGCTGCAAGTGGTGTGGCTGCAAGAACAGCCCTTCCTTCCACGCAACCTTGCTATACCAAGACATGCAAACCTCAATCCATCAAACATCAAGTCGGGCGGCCCTTGGGCCCACAATAGCGCTTCTAAATCTGCCACCTAGAAAAAACAGCGGCGGCATAAAGGAAAATCTACCGCCAGTTTGCAGCGCGCGTCCCGCCGGATCAAGCCCGAGATTGCCATATCGGTTTTGCACCTTAAGCTGGCCCAGAAAGCTGGCCCAGACTTCCCCCCGCAGCGCGGCGCGGGTATACAACGGTATGCGAATGACCCTGACCGAGATTTACCAGGCCGAAGTGGCCGCAGGCCGCCTCCGCGCCGACCCCGCCCAACTGGCGTTGCTGCCGCAGATGGAAACGCTGCGCCTGTGGCTGGAAGCCAATGCCACCCGCAAAGTCGGCCTGTTTGCGGGCCTGTTCGCCAAGCCGGTGACGCCGCCGAAAGGGCTTTACCTGTGGGGCGGGGTAGGGCGCGGCAAGTCGATGCTGATGGACTTGTTTTTCGCCCATCTGAACATCACGCAAAAACGCCGCGTGCATTTTCACGCCTTCATGCAGGAAATCCACCACGCCATGCACGAGGCCCGCAAGGGCGGCGTTGACGACGCCATTGCTCCGGTGGCCGAGGCGATCAGTCGCGATGTCCGCCTGCTGGCGTTTGATGAAATGCAGATCACCGACATCACCGATGCGATGATCGTCGGGCGCTTGTTTGAGAAATTGCTGGCTGCAGGCGTGGTGATCGTCACCACCTCCAACCGCCCGCCCGAGGATCTGTATAAAGACGGCCTCAGCCGCGCCCTGTTTCTGCCCTTCATCGCCATGCTGCGCGCGCGGCTAGAGGTTGATGAAATCGCCTCGCTCAACGATTACCGCCAACACCGTCTGACCGGGGCGCAGGTCTATTTCCACCCCGCAGGCAAAGCCCAAGGCGCGATCAACGCGATCTGGCGCGATCTCACCGGCGGGGCTTCCGGCGACCCCCTGCGCCTGCCGGTCAATGGCCGCGAAACCGTGCTGCCCCGCTTCGCAAGCGGCATCGGTCGCGCCACCTTCTGGGAGCTTTGCGCCAAACCCCTCGGTCCCGCCGATTTTCTCGCCATCGCAAGTGCGGTCCGCGTGCTGATCCTCGAAGACATCCCCCAGCTTTCCGCCAGCAACTACAACGAGGCCAAACGCTTCGTCACCCTGATCGACGCTTTGTATGAGGCCAAAACCAAACTGATCTGCTCGGCAGCAGATGAACCCGAGCGGCTGTATATCGAAGGCTCTGGCAGCTTTGAATTTGAACGCACCGCAAGTCGGTTGCGCGAAATGCAAGCCGCCGATTGGGGGCAATAGGGCCAGCAGCCTGCGCGCTGGGCTGGCCAAGCCGGGGGTGTGAAACCCCCAGTGCCACCACCGAACCAGCCGAAACGTTAAAAATCCCTTAATGCGCCTATGTCAACCCACTGACATAAAACAACAAAATTTGGTCCCGAGTTGGGACCTCAGCCAAAAGCCTGCCACAGCAACCGCAAAGCCATCCCTGTCGAGGTCACCACCAGCAAAGGCTTGATCAACCGCGCCCCGATCCGCATCGCAAGCTTGGCCCCCAAAGCCGCCCCCGCGACCTGCCCCGCAGCCATCGCAAGACCAACCCCCCACCAGGTTGCTCCACTCCAGACAAACACCGCCAGCGAGCCGATATTCGAGGCAAAGTTCAGCATCTTTGTATGGGCCGTCGCCTTCAAAACCCCAAACCCCGCCAGCATCACAAACGCCAGCATGAAGAAACTGCCCGTCCCCGGCCCGAAGAAGCCATCATAGGCGGCAATCAACGGCACGGCGGTAAACGTAAACACCGCAGGCTTGATCCGCTCCACCCGGTTCGCATCCGACAGCCCCGGTTTGAAGGCAAAGAACAGCGCCACCGCAACCAACACCACCGGCATGATCACCCGCAACACCTCGGCAGGCATCAGATGCGCCACCAGCGCGCCCACCCCCCCAGCAATGGCCGCGACTGCCGCCATGCCCAACTGATCCAACGGCCGCACATGCCCCGCCCGAGCATAGGCCAGCACCGCCGTGCCCGCACCAAAACTGCCCTGAAGCTTGTTGGTCGCCAAAGCCTCAATCGGCGAAGCCCCGGCCAGCAGCAGGGCGGGGACCGAGATCAGACCACCGCCGCCTGCGATGGCATCGACAAAGCCTGCAACGAATGCAGCACAGACCAGCAGCAGCGCCAGATGGGTGGCGATTTCAAACACCACTGACCTCGAAGCGTTTGGAAATCCGGCCGACGCGGCGGCCATCTTTCAACTGATACTCGGGCTCAAACGCGTAATCGACAAATCCCCGGCGGCTGTAATAACCCAATCCGGGCACATTATCTGCGCGGATGGTGGCGTTGATCACCGCCACCCGCTTTTGCCGCGCGACCGCCAGAGTGGCCGCAAACAGCGCCGCCCCCGCCCCGGTGCGTTGCCGATCCGGGTTTACATAGCTGCCGATATCGCCCCAGTTTTCGGGCAAAGCTTCGTTTTGGCCCATCGACTGAAACCCGATCAATCCGCTGTCATCCTCGGCCAGATGGCAACAGATCACCCCCGGTCCGCTGATGTAATGCGCATCGACATAGGCAGCATCATGCTCGACCTCATGCGCGGTGGTGCCGCCAATATGGATTATGCGGTTCTGTAATTCCGACATCACACCAGCGTCGTGCGGGGTGGCGGGGCGAATGATCATGCCGAAAACTCCTCGCGGGCATAGCCCTGAATATACAACAGCGCCGTCAGATCACCGTGGTTCACCCGCAAATCACACTGCGCGGCGACCGACGGCTTGGCGTGCAGCGCAACCCCGGCCCCGGCCAACCCAAGCATCCCAAGATCGTTCGCGCCATCACCCACCGCAATGGCATCGGTTTCAGAAATCCCCAACCGCGCCGAAATTTCCTCGAGCGCCGTTACTTTCGCGGCACGACCCAGGATCGGCTCGGCCACCTGCCCGGTTAGCACGTTATCCTCGATCAGCAGGATATTGGCGCGATTCTCATCGAACCCCAGCATTCCGGCAATCGCAGAGGTAAAGGCCGTGAACCCGCCTGAGACCAGTGCCGCATAGGCACCATTGGCTTTCATCGTCGCCAAAAGCACCGGGCCGCCGGGCATCAATGTGATGCGGTCGCGCACCACCTGAGCGATCACCGTCACAGGTAGACCCTTCAGCAAGCCAACCCGCTCGCGCAGTGCATCTTCAAAATCCAACTCGCCATTCATCGCCCGCGCGGTGATCCCCGCCACATAGGCGCCCACGCCAGCCTCGTCTGCCAATTCGTCAATACATTCCTGCTGGATCATCGTGCTGTCCATATCGGCGATCAACAGCTTTTTGCGCCGACCCGCCGCAGGCTGCACCACCAGATCAACGCCCATGCCTTGCAGGCCTTGCCACACATCCCAACGGTTTACAGGCATCTCCGGCACGGTGAATTCCGCCGCCACACCCGGATCAAGCCAAGCCGCATCCCCGCCACCCCAAGCGTTGCGCAAAGACTCGACCGTCACGCGGTCAAGAACGGGGCGATTGGGATTGGTCAACAAAGTGGCTACGAACATGCGTGTTTCCGATAGTGGAGATTTGTGTCGGTTTTTGCAGATGATGCGCCGGAATAGCGCGATTATTTGGCTTGCGCCACCCCGACTGGGCCAATATGCACGGCGGCGGGACACCCTTCCCCAACGAAGGGCATTTATCTGTGAGGATACCATGGCTGACTTTACCGCCCCGGCGACGCGTCCGGCAAACCCGCGCTTTTCTTCTGGCCCCTGCGCCAAGATCCCCGGTTATACCCTTGATATGCTTGGTGATGCGCCTCTGGGCCGCTCGCACCGTGCCGCTGTCGGCAAGGCCAAGCTGAAGCAGGCGATTGAGCTGACCCGTGAAATTTTGAACGTCCCTGCCGACTACCGCATCGGCATCGTCCCCGGTTCTGACACCGGTGCGGTTGAGATGGCGATGTGGTCGCTGCTGGGTGCCCGCCCGGTTGAAATGCTGGCTTGGGAAAGCTTTGGCGAAGGCTGGGTGACCGATGTGGTCAAGCAGTTGAAACTGAATGCGAAGGTCAAAGTCGCGCCATATGGCCAGATTGTTGACTTCGCCACCGTCGACTTCAATTCCGACGTGGTGTTCACCTGGAACGGCACCACCTCGGGCTGCCGTCTGCCCAACGCCGATGCGATTCCCGCCGACCGTCAGGGCCTGACCATCTGCGACGCCACCTCGGCCGCCTTCGCGATGCATCTCGATTGGGCGAAGTTGGATGTGACAACCTTTAGCTGGCAGAAAGTGCTGGGCGGCGAGGGCGCGCATGGTATGATCATCCTGTCGCCTCGCGCGGTCGAACGGCTGGAAAGCTACACTCCTGCATGGCCTTTGCCGAAGATTTTCCGCATGACCAGCAAGGGCAAAGTCATCGAAGGCATCTTTGTGGGTGAGACGATCAACACTCCGTCAATGCTGGCGGTGGAAGATTATCTGGTGTCGCTGAAATGGGCGCAATCGGTCGGCGGGCTGGAAGGTCTTGTAGGTCGGGCTACGGCCAATGCGAAAGTGGTTTGGGATTTCTGCGCTGCCAATCCGTGGCTGCAAAATCTTGCCGAAACCCCGGCGATTGCCTCGACGACCTCTGTGTGCCTGAAATTCAACGACCCCCGCATCAAGGATGGTGAGGCGTTCGCCAAAGCGGTTGCCAAGCGGCTGGAGCAGGCCAAGGTCGCCTATGACATTGGTGCCTATCGCGACGCGCCCGCGGGCCTGCGGATCTGGTGCGGCTCGACCGTGGAAACCGCTGACGTGGCGGCGCTGATGCCGTGGCTCGCCCATGCCTTTGACGCGGAAATTGCCGCACAAGTTTGAAACAAGTGGTGGGTTAATGCCCACCCTACCCCTCATCCGTAGGGTGGGTGTTAACCCACCACAACTTAAGGATCATGGCTATGGCCCCCCGCGTTCTCGTATCTGACGAACTTTCTGAAACCGCCGTGCAAATCTTCCGCGACCGTGGTGTCGAGGTCGATTACATGCCCAAGCTGGGCAAAGACAAAGACGCGCTGGCCGCGATCATTGACCAATATGATGGTCTGGCGATCCGCTCGGCCACCAAGGCCACCGAAAAGCTGCTGGCGGCCGCCACTCGTCTGAAGGTGATTGGCCGCGCAGGGATCGGGGTGGATAACGTTGACATTCCGGCCGCGTCGAAAAAAGGCGTGATCGTGATGAACACGCCGTTTGGCAACTCGATCACCACCGCTGAACATGCCATCGCGATGATGTTCGCCGTGGCGCGGCAACTGCCCGAAGCCAATGCCTCGACCCAAGCCGGAAAATGGGAGAAATCCCGGTTTATGGGCGTGGAATTGTTCAACAAGACCCTCGGTGTGATCGGCGCGGGCAACATCGGCGGTATCGTCTGCAACCGTGCGGTGGGGCTGCACATGAAGGTCGTGGCCTACGATCCCTTCCTGTCGGACGAACGCGCCAAGACTTTGGGCGTGACCAAAGTGGAACTGGACGAGCTGCTGCACCGCGCCGATTTCATCACCCTGCATGTGCCGTTGACGGATAAAACCCGCAACATTCTGTCGGCAGAGAATCTGGCGAAAACCAAGAAGGGCGTGCGGATCATCAACTGCGCGCGTGGCGGTCTGGTGGATGAGGCGGCCTTGGCCGCAGCGTTGAAATCCGGTCATGTCGCAGGCGCGGCTTTGGACGTGTTTGAGGTCGAACCCGCGACTGAATCGCCGCTTTTCAATCTGCCAAACGTGGTCTGCACCCCGCATCTTGGTGCATCGACCACCGAGGCGCAGGAAAACGTGGCGCTGCAAGTGGCGGAACAGATGTCAGATTATTTGTTGACCGGGGCAGTTTCTAACGCTTTGAACATGCCAAACGTGACCGCTGAAGAAGCTGCCGTGATGGGGCCGTGGATCAAACTTGCCAGCCATTTGGGCGCGTTCATCGGCCAGATGACCGAGGAGCCGATCAAGGCAATCAACATCCTTTATGATGGCACCGTGGCGGGGATGAACCTTGCGGCGCTGAATTCGGCCGTGATAGCCGGGGTGCTGAAAACCCAGAACCCGGATGTTAATCTGGTTTCCGCACCGATTGTGGCGAAGGACAAGGGCATCCAGATCTCCACCACCCGCCAGGATAAAACCGGCACGTTTGACGCCTATATCAAGGTCACCATGGTCACTGACAAGCGCGAGCGTTCGGTGGCAGGCACCTGCTTTAGCGATGGCAAACCGCGTTTCATCCAGATCAAGGGCATCAATATCGACGCCGAAATCGGTGAACACATGCTCTACACCACGAACGAGGATGTCCCCGGTATCATCGGTCTTCTGGGCATGACGATGTCGAAAAACAACGTCAATATCGCAAACTTCACCTTGGGTCGCGAAGGCATTGGCAAGCAGGCCATCGCGATTCTCTATCTGGATCAAGCTATTGACCCGAAGGTTCTCGAAACCCTCGAATCCACCGGCATGTTCCAATCGGTGAAAGCGCTGCAATTCGAAGTGGCGTGACCCGCTTGCGCTTTCGGTTTGGCGCAAATATCCAACACAGGTTCGGGGGTGCGACGCCCCCGGCCTATGCTTTGTGAGGCGCGCATGAGAACCTATGCCATCGGCGACATCCACGGTCATATTGAGTTGTTGCGTGAGGTCCACGCGTGGATTGCCGCAGATCAAGCCAAACATGGTGCGGCCCCAATCGTGCATGTCGGTGATCTGGTTGATCGCGGCCCGGACTGCCGGGGCGTTGTGGAGTATTTGCGCGCTGGAATCGAGGCTGGGCAAGACTGGGTGGTGCTGAAAGGTAATCATGACCGGATGTTCACAAACTACATCCGCGACATAAATTATCACGATCCCTGCCTGCGCACAGACTTATCTTACCTGCATCCAAGGATCGGCGGCGCGGCGACGTTGGAATCCTACGGTGTGAAAAATGCCGCTGACCGCCCACTGGCCCCGGTTCATGCCGAAGCTGTCGCTGCGGTGCCCGAGGCCCATCTGCAATTTCTCGAATCACTGCCGATTTACCACCAGCGCGGCGAGGTGATTTACGTCCATGCGGGTATTCGTCCCGGCGCTCCGATTGAACAGCAGGTCGAGGATGATCTGGTCTGGATCCGCAAAGGCTTCCTGGAAGACACTCGAGACCACGGCGCGCTGATCGTGCATGGCCACACCGCACTGGATGCGCCAACGCATTACGGAAACCGGTTGAATATCGACTCGAGCGCTGCCTATGGCGGTCCGCTGACCGCTGTCGTGCTTGAAGGCCGTACGGTGTTTAATCTCAGCGCCGCAGGGCGTGTGCCGCTTGTGCCAGCGTAGAGCTTACGTTTGGGCGGAGCGGTTCTTCGCCAGCGTCAACGCCGCCGTCAGCACTTCCACAGCGCCGATGTGATTGGCCAAAATCAGCACCAGTCGCGCATTCAGGGCATGGCTTTCCGCCTCGGTCAATCCGCGGTGGGTCGCCAGCAGATCGGCATAGAACCCATCTGAATCCAAGATATTCGGTTTGGTGTTCAAAGACATAACGCACCCTTCCAGCTTTGCGCCAGTGCCGCCTCAACTTCGGCGGCTGACGCCGACAGCCAACGCGCCGCTACCACCTGATCCGGCCGGATCAGATAGAGTGCTTGCTGCTGGTCGCCCAGATAGCGCTTGCGCAGGATGTCGGTCAGCTTGGGCGTTACCACGCGCAAACTGATCGCAGGCGCATCGCAGCCCAAGGCCAACAGCACGAAATCACGCCCCAATGTTTCGGTCATCCAGCCATCTTCTAAAGGCGCATCAGGGGCCACAGCACCCGGTCGCGACTCGGTCGGCAACGGCGCGTCGGGGGCCTGCAATGGATAGACGCAAGGCCGCGACAAACGGCCCGAGTTCACCATTGGCCGTGCAAAATCTGCATGCCCGGCCAGATGCAATACGGCATCGCGGAACAGCCGTTCAACGCCATTTTCAGGCGACATAAAGTGCGTAGAGCGGCTGGAGTTCAGCAAGTTTTCATCCGCGCCAAAACAGCGCTCACGGTCATAACCTGTCAAAACCTCAGCGGACGCGACGCCCTGCACGACCGCGGCAAGGCGCCAACCTAGCGCATCAACATCACCCAAACCACCATTTCCGCCCCGAGCACCAAAGGGCGAGACGACATGCGCGCTGTCACCTACGAACAAAACGCGATTATGAAAAAAGCTTCGTAAACGTCGGCACTGGAAGGTGTATACACTGACCCAATCCAGCTTGAAATCTGAATGACCGACCACCTTTTCGATGCGGGGGATCACTCTTTCAGGACGCTTCTCAATTTCAGGATCGGTATCCCAGCCAAGCTGAAGATCTATGCGGTAAATATTGTCAGGCTGCTTGTGCAACAACGCCGACTGGCCGGAATGGAAGCTGGGCTCAAACCAAAACCAACGCTCGCTGGCAAAATCGCCCTGCATTTCGATGTCTGCGATCAGAAAGCGTTCTTCGAACAGTTCTCCGTCAAACTCCAACCCCATCATTTCCCGGATCGGACTGCGTGCGCCATCACAAGCGATCACCCAATCCGCCTCAAGCGTGTAGCGACCGTCCGGCGTCTCAACCGTAACCGTGGCAAAGTCCGGCAGCTGGTCTACAGAAATCACCCGGTTTTTCCAGCGCAGGTCAATGTTCAACTCCTGCGCGCGCTGCACCAAATACTCCTCAACAAAATACTGTTGTAGATTCACAAAGGCGGGCATCTTGTGCCCATCCTCTGGCAGCAGATCAAAGTTGAACACCTCTGTATCGCGGTGAAACGTACGTCCGACTTTCCACGTCACTCCCTTTGTGATGGATCGTTCACCTACGCCCAAGCGATCCAGAATCTCTAGCGAACGTTTGCTCCAGCAGATAGCCCGCGATCCGACCGAGACCACATTATTGTCATCCAGAACCGTGGCCTGCACGCCGTGATTGGCGAGTTCAATCGCCATCGCCAGCCCAATTGGGCCAGCGCCGACGATGATCACTTTCTGACGTGGTTCTGGAGCCGTCAGTCCTAGAGGTTTTATATAATCAAAGGGTTGGTAAGCATAGGCCATCAGATCACCCTTGCAAGTCTGCCCACATCTGGCGGTCACGTTCGGCGGTCCAGACGCGTGGGGTCTCGATGCCGCGCGCTTCGTCAAACGCCCGCGCGACGTTGAACGGCAGGCAATGCTCATAGATCGCGAAATTGGCGAACTTAGAGTCACATTCAGCCCGCACCGCGTTCCAAGCGTCCTTCAAGCTGCCGCCGCGCGCGGCAACTTTCGCCGCTGGCCGGTAAGTGCTTTGCACAAAATCAGCAGTTGAGGCGATGGCTTTTGCCACCATCTCGCGCCCGATTAGCGCATCGCCGCGCCCCGGCGCGATAGCCACTGGATCGAAGCCTGCAATATTAGCCAAAGTGTCGGTCCAATCGGCAAAATGCCCGTCGCCGCAATAGCAGGCCGAGTGATACTCGACGATATCGCCGGTAAACATCACTTCGGAATCCGGCACCCAGACCACCGCATCCCCTGCAGTATGCGCGCGGCCCAAGTGCATGATGTCGACCCGTCGCTTGCCGAGATACACCGTCATCTGATCGCTGAAAGTGGTGGTCGGCAGGGTCAGGCCGGGGATTTCCTCGTGCCCTTGAAACAGTCGTGGGAAGCGGCCGAATTCGCTGTCCCAATCTTCTTGGCCGCGTTCCATCACCATGCTGCGCGCAGCGTCAGACATGATGATTTCCTTGGCCCCATAAGCACTTGCGCCCAGAACGCGCACGGCATGGTAGTGAGTCAGCACCAGATGGCTGATCGGTTTATCGGTCACAGAGCGGATGCATTCGACCACCTTGCGTGCAAGGCGCGGTGTGGCTTGCGCTTCGATCACCATCACCGACTCGTCGCCAATGATCACGCCAGAGTTCGGATCCCCCTCAGCGGTAAACGCATAAATGCCGTCACCGATTTCGGTGAAGCTGGTCTTTTTTTCGGTCAGATCGCCCTGTGAAGCAAACGCTTTGGCCATTCAATTCTTCCTTGCATAGGGGTCCGCCAGCGCCGGGATCACTTTGCCCACACACGCGCCAAACCCAACCCGATACCCGTTCCCCAACGCAGCACCGCGTAGGGCTAATGTGTCGTTATCCTCAATGAAGCTGCGGATGCCGCCCGCAATCTCGAATGGTTCCTTGCCGCCCCAAGAAAGCTCCAGCAGGCTGCCCCGGCTGTCCTTGCTCGGCCCCGAAATTGTGCCCGAGCCGAGCAGATCGCCAACATTCATCGCACAGCCCGAGGTGGTATGATGCGCCAATTGCTGCGCTGCAGAATAGTACATTTCAGCATAGTTGGTGCGGCTGATCACCGTTTCTGCGCCACCCTCGGGGGTCAAACCAACTTCGAGTGCCACGTTATACAGCAGCGGTCCCGGTTCTTGCAGATGCGGCAGCTGGGGCACTTCCCGGGGTGGGGTCTTGGTGCGAAACGGCTCAAGCGCGGCTTTCATCACGATCCACGGGCTTAGGCTGGTCGCGGTGGCTTTGGCTTGGAACGGGCCGAGCGGCTGATACTCCCAAGCCTGAATATCTCTGGCAGACCAATCATTTAGCAGAACATAGCCGAAGATCATCGCGTCGGCCTCGGCCACCGTGACCGGATGGCCATGTGTGGAAGCCTGTCCGACAATCGCGCCGATTTCCAGCTCGATATCGAACCGGCGTGAGGGTGCGAAGATTGGCGCTTCAAACTCGGGGCCTTTCAACTGACCCCAAGGGCGGCGGACTTCTGTGCCAGACACCACGACAGAAGAGGCACGGCCATTATAACCAATCGGCATATGCAGCCAGTTCGGCGGCAAGGCGTTTTCTGCGCCGCGGAACATGGTTCCGACGTTGGTGGCATGATGGCGACCGGCGTAAAAATCGGTGTATTCGGCCACAATGAAGGGCAGGTGCAGCGTCGCATTCGCCCGCGGCACCAAATGATCTTCGACCACCCAACGCTTGCTGGCGCCTTCGGTCAACATCGCCGTAACTTGGGCGCGAAATTCGGCCCAAACTCCGGGGCCAGCCTCCATCAGTTCATTCCAGAACGGCACGTCGAACAGGGGCTGATCGGCAAGCTTCAGCAGGCCCTCTTCCTCTAATGCGCTGACATCAAGAATGAAATCGCCGATGGCCACACCACAGCGTGCAGGAGCGTCGCCCAGCGAAAACACTCCGCAGGGCAGGTTGTTCAATGGAAAATCTGTCGTCGCGGTGTTCGCACTTTCGACCCAAGATTTCAGCAGTGTCATCGCGCGTTCTCCCAAGCTTTTGACCCAAAGCATAGGGATGTGTGCAAGCGGGCATGGCTGTCAAGCAAGCGGAAAAATTTTCCTGTCAGTAAAGCCGCAGCCATTATTTTACCCCCGGCGTGCCGTCGAATTTCTTCTCCAGACTCTCCCAGCAGTCGATGTACTCATCCTGCAAGGGAGCCTCTTTCGCGGCGAAAGCGGTCAGGTGTTGCGGGAAACGGGTTTCAAACATGAACGACATGGTTTCATCCAGCTTTTCCGCCTTCAGGATGGCGTTTGAGGCGCCCTCAAACGCCTGCTTATCCGGCCCATGCGGCAACATCATGTTGTGGAGACTCATTCCCCCCGGCACAAAGCCTTTGGGTTTGGCGTCATAGATGCCGTAGATGTTGCCCATCAATTCCGACATGATGTTCTTGTGATACCACGGTGGTCGGAAGGTGTTTTCGGCCACCATCCAGCGCTCGCGGAACAGCACGAAATCAATGTTCGCGGTACCCTCCACTCCAGAAGGTGCAGTCAGAACAGTGAAAATCGACGGATCGGGATGGTCGAACAGGATCGCACCCACCGGGCAATAGGTGCGCAGGTCGTATTTCACCGGAGCATAGTTGCCATGCCACGCCACCACGTCCAACGGGCTGTGGCCAATGCGCGTGCGGTGAAACTGACCGCACCATTTCACCACCACCGAGGACGGCACTTCGCGGTCTTCGAACGCTGCCACCGGGGTCTTGAAATCGCGCGGATTGGCCATGCAGTTCGCGCCGATCGGGCCGCGTCCGGGCAATGTGAACTTTTGTCCGTAATTCTCGCAGACAAAGCCTCGGGCGGGGCCTTCCAGCACTTCCACCCGATACACCAGCCCGCGCGGGATCACGGCAATCTCATGTGGCTCCAGTTCAATGATGCCCAGTTCGGTGCAAAACCGCAGGCGGCCTTGCTGCGGCACGACCAAAATCTCACTATCGGCGCTGAAGAAATACTCATCCTGCATCGATTGGGTGATAAGGTAGATATGGCTTGCCATGCCAACTTGGGTATTTACGTCGCCCGCCGTCGTCATCGTGCGCATGCCGGTGATCCAGGTCAGCGCAGCGTCAGTATGTGGCACCGGATCCCACCGATACTGTCCCAGAGAGATCACATCGGGGTCAATATGAGGCGCGGATTTCCAATAGGGAACATCAATCTTTTCAAAGCGATGCGTGTGCTTGACGGAAGGCCGGATGCGGTAGCACCACGTCCGTTCGTTCTGATGGCTGGGAGCGGTGAAGGCCGTGCCGGACAGTTGTTCACCATAAAGCCCATAGTTGCATTTCTGCGGGCTGTTCATACCCTGGGGCAGCGCACCGGGCAGCGCCTCGGTTTCAAAATCATTGCCAAAACCGGGCATGTAATGCGCGTGGGTGCCAAGCGTGGTGGCAGTGCGGGTTAGACCGGAGGGCAGGCTTTGGGTGTTCATGGCGGCCTCGTTCAGCAGGATTCGGGCAGAGGGGAAACCTATGGTTGGAAAATATCGTTGCAAGTGCAACGATGTCAATAACAATGTTCTCGACGTCTCAAACAAACCGAAAGAACGGGTTTAGCGGTTCATCGATTGCAAGTTGGCCAAAGCGCCAAGCGCAAGCAGGCCGGTGGCGCAGGCAACCACCCAGAAAAAGCCACGCTGTCCCATTGTCTCCAGCAACGGTGACATTATCAGCGGTGCAAAGACACCCCCCACCAGGCCCGCACCGATGATGGTTGGTGCCACGCGCGGATTGTCACCCATCTTGCGGGTGGCGGTGACGTATTCGGTCGGGAAAAACATGCCCGCGAAAAAACCCAAGCCAACAAAGCCCGCGCCGGGCAGCCACAACGCCGCGATCAGGGCCGAGGCACAAGCGCCGATCAGGGCCAGCGTGAACAAGGTGAACGCGGGCAGTAGCCCCGCCACAAACATCAGGCAAAGCCGCGCGGCGAGGAAGGCGAGGAAGAACGCCGAAAGCAGTTGCGCGGCCAAGGTTTCGGACAGTCCCGCGTTGATCAAAGCGGTGGGGCCAAGCCCGGTCAAACAGGCCTCAACGCTGATTGCTACCGCGCCAAAGATCAGGATCGGTAGGTTCATGCGGAATGGTGTGGTCGAGGCGGTGGCGATCACAGTTGCATCGCGTCCCGCAGGCCCCGCGCACAAGGTGATCACCACGCCAATCACGGCACATATTGCAAAGCTCAGCACCGGATCATTGCCCAAAGCCACGAACACCAGCGGTGCGCCAATCGCGCCGATGCCGAAGGTGGCGTTCAACAGGCTTAACATCGCCGGTCCGCGCGCACCAAACGCCCGCAGCATCCGTGGATTGAACACCACCGTGGCACAGCCGTAGCCCGCACCAAACATCAACGCACCCAACACCGTCAGCGCCCATCCGACCCCCAGTGCCATCAATCCGACCCCCAGCGTCATCAGCGCCACCACCAGCCGGGGTGTGGCACGCGGGCCGATGAAGAACATCGCGGCCACGCCAATAGAACAGCCGATCCAATGCGCCGAAATCAGCAGTCCAGCCGTGCCGATGTGAAGATCAAAGCTGCGGGCAAACACGGGCAGCGCCGGGCCATACAAAGCCGTCCCCGCACCCATAAGAATGAAGCTTGCAATGCTGATCACCAGCAGCGCGAGGTTGGATTTGATCAGGTCGCGCACGTCACTCTCCGGGTTGCCGCGCCCGGTGTCCCCCGCCGACAGATCACTGTCAACTGCAGCCGCTTGCGAAATCCGCTCTCAACGGGCAGGCTTGCGCAAAACGAAGGGCCCAGATGATGAGTTTCGATCTTTCCGCTTTCTTGCCCTACCAGTTGGCCGTCGCATCCAGCCGTATTTCCAAAGGCTTTTCCGAGCTTTACCGGGCTGAATTTGGTCTGACGATCCCGGAATGGCGGGTGCTGGCACATCTGGCGCAATCGGATCAGGTCTCGGTGCGCGAGATTCAGGCGCGGGTGGATATGGACAAATCGAAGGTCAGCCGGGCTGCGGCGCGGCTTGAGGCACAGGGCCTGATCGAAAAGCGCGAAAACCAAGAGGATCGCCGCTTGCTGGATATGCGCCTGACCGCCAAGGGCCGCGATCTGATCGCCCGCATCGTGCCGATTGCTGATGCCTATCAGACGCAGATCCTTGCCCAGATCGGCGCGGATGCCCCCGTGTTTCGCCTCGCCTTGCTGCGTTTGCTGGAGGAAAAATGATTACGCTTTACGACTATTGGCGTTCTTCCGCCGCCTATCGTGTGCGGTTGGCGCTGAACCTGTTGGGCCTACCCTACCAAAGCCACCCGGTTGATCTGGTAAAGGGCGAGCATCGCAGCGCTGACAACCTGGCGCGCAATCCACAGGGGGTGGTGCCCACGCTCGACATCGACGGGCTGCGGCTGACGCAATCCTTGGCGATCATAGAATATCTTGATGAAACCAAAGGGGACCTTCTGCCGAAAGATCCCGCCGCTCGCGCCCATGTCCGCGCTTTGTCTTATGCGATTGCCATGGAAATCGCCCCGGTCTGCAACCTGACGGTCCGCGATCACGTCGGTTCAATGGGTGTGATGACCAGTGAGGATTGGACCCGCCACTACATCACCAAAGGGCTGACGGCATTTGAGGCGATGTTGACCAGTGCGGGCCGCTTCTGTCACGGCGACACTGTCACGATGGCCGATCTTTGCCTTGTGCCGCAAATATACAACGCCGAGCGCGTCGGTATTGACGTAACGTCCTTCCCCCAAACAGCAAGGATCGTGGCAAACCTGCGCGAACTTCCCGCCATCGCTGCCGCGCACCCGGATCGCGTCAAAACCTAGAGGCCCGCCATGACCGACATTTTCATCCTCTCGACCGCACGCACCGCAATCGGTGGCTTTGGCGGCTCTCTCGCTGCCATGCCCCCCATCGACATCGCGACCCATGCGGCGAAAGCCGCCATAGCGCGGGCAGGGATAGAGGCGGCGCAGGTCGGCAGCGTTGTCTTTGGCCATGTCATCAACACCGAGCCGCGCGATATGTATCTTTCGCGTGTGGCCGCCATGCAAGCCGGGGTGCCGGAAACCGCGCCCGTGATGAACGTCAACCGCCTCTGCGGCTCTGGCGCGCAAGCCATCGTCTCGGCGGTGCAAATACTGCTGTTGGGTGATGCCGAAATCGCGCTGGCTGGCGGGGCGGAATGTATGAGCCGTGCGCCCTATGCCGTTCAAACCGCCCGCTTTGGCCAGAAGATGGGTGATACGAAGATGCTCGACATGATGACCGGTGCTTTGACCTGCCCGTTTGGCACCGGCCACATGGGCATCACGGCCGAGAATGTCGCCGCCCTATACGGTCTGACGCGGGAGGCGCAGGACGCATTCGCGCTGGAATCGCAAAGCCGTGCGGCCCGCGCGATTGCTGAGGGCCGCTTTGTCGATCAGATCGTGCCGATTGAACTGGCGGGCCGCAAAGGGCACACGATTTTCGCGCAGGATGAACATCCAAAGGCCACCACGGCAGCGGCTTTGGCGGGCCTGCGACCTGCTTTCTCCAAGGATGGCACGGTAACGGCGGGCAATGCCTCGGGCATCAATGACGGGGCTGCGGCGGTGATCTTGTCACGCGGCAATGCCTCGGGGCGCGCCCGAGCGCGGGTGATGGGTTATGCCGTGGCGGGCGTTGATCCGAAAGTGATGGGCCTTGGCCCAATCCCGGCGGTGCAGGCGCTTTGCTTGAAGTTGGGGGTGAAGCCTGACAGCTTTGACGTGGTGGAATCCAACGAAGCTTTTGCAGCGCAAGCGATGGCCGTGACGCAGACCTTGGGTCTCGACCCGACCAAGGTTAACCCGAACGGCGGAGCAATTGCCTTGGGCCATCCGGTTGGGGCGACGGGCGCTATTCTGGTTGCCAAGGCTCTGGCGGAGTTGGAGCTTGTGGGCGGCAAAACGGCGTTGATCACTATGTGCATTGGTGGTGGGCAAGGCATCGCAATTGCGATTGAGTGTGCGTAAATCGTGTGGGCACGCGATAAGCGTGGATAAAACACGAGGCAGTTCAGCGCAAACGCACTTTCGTTCGTGCTGATCTGCCCTCGGCATCAATCACCGAAAGCGTGATAAACCCGCGGCCCAAACTGCTAAGCATGGTCTCGCGGGAGCCGAGCGAAATCGCCACAGGCACGCCATTTGCCAGCCAAGTATAGGGTGCTTTGCCGCCTGAAACCCGCACCAATAGCCCCTCTGGCAACATCTCAACTTCGGCCCCATCGGGCGGGAAAGCCACGGCTGGCGCATCCTTATCCGGTTGAAAAGCTGCATTGCGGTTGCGGAACTTCTGCAGGGGTCGTGGCAGTTCAGCATTTGAAACCAATAGGGTGGCGGGTGGCGCTCCTGGCTGCGGGTCCAAATTTGGCTTTAGCCGTGCGAAGGCCTGAAACAAAATCGGCGCCGCCAGATCCGCCCCAAACGCCCCGGGCACTGGCGTGCCGTCCGGCCTGCCCATCCAGATGCCGATGACATGACGGCCATCAAACCCAATCGCCCAGGCATCGCGGTGGCCATAGCTGGTGCCGGTTTTGTAGGCCAAACGGTTTTCCGGTGCGCCCGGTGGCGGTGCCAATCCGGCCAGAATATCCGCAACCTGCCAAGCACTTGAGGTCGACAACACCCGTTGCCCTTCCTCACGAACCCCCGTCATCTGGTGTGTCAGCGGCAGCGAAACCCCACCTCTTGCGATGGCCGCGTAAAGTTGCACCATGTCTTCCAGCGAAACGCCGATCCCGCCCAAAGCAATTGCCAATCCCGGCTGCCCTCCCGGCAGATCATATTTTACGCCCGCTTTATCCAAGGTTGCCAGCAGCTTGGCAGGCCCCAAGGCATCGGTCAACGCCACCACCGGGATATTCAAAGACTCTTGCAAGGCTTCCCTGATCCGAATGGTGCCGCGAAACTGGCGGTCAAAATTCTGCGGTTTGTAGCCATTGAAATCGGTCGGCTTGTCCTCGATCAGAGTCTCGGGATGCGCCAGACCCTCATCAAAAGCCAGCCCATAAACCAAGGGCTTGAGCGTTGATCCGGGGCTGCGTATCGCCCGCGTCATGTCGATAAATCCCGCCCGCCGATCCGCCTTGAACGCCGCCGAACCGACCGAAGCCAGCACCTCACCCGAGGCATGATCCGCGACCACAATCGCCACTTGCAGTCTGTCGCCCCGACTGGACACAACATCAGATGCCAAGCGTTCCAGCTTGCTTTGCAGAGTCTTGTCCAGCGTCAGTTGATGCTGCGTAAGCCCAGGCTCTTCCACGATAATCCGGTCGGACATATGCGGTGCCAGCGCCGGAAAAGCGCGCCGTGCCGAGGGCACCACCTCGGTCCGTGCCGCCTGCATCTGGTCCTCATCAATCAGCCCATCGCGCAGCGCCCGCGCCAAGACCCTATCTCTGGCATCCGTAGCGCGTTCCGCCGAACGATCCGGGCGGCGGGTTTCGGGGCTTTGCGGGATCGCCACCAGAAGCGCCGCTTCGGCGGGGGTCAGCCGTAAAGGCTCCTTGCCGAAATAGGAAAGCGTGGCCGCGCGGATGCCTTCAAGGTTGCCACCATAAGGCGCAAGATGCAGATACAACGCGAGAATTTCCTGTTTCGACAAGCGCCGCTCCAGCGCCAGCGCCACCCGCATCTGTCGCAGCTTGCCGTCGATCTGCCCGGTGGTGCCTTCCTCCAGCAACCGCGCCACCTGCATCGTCAGGGTCGAGCCGCCCGAAACGATCTTGCCGTTCCATGCCGCCTGAAAGACCGCCCGCGCCAGCGCTTGCAGATCTACGCCGTTGTGGCCGTAAAAGCGCTTATCTTCATAGGCCAACAGGGCAGCTATATAATCGCTGTCCACATCCGCAAGCGCCACATCCAGTCGCCAACGGCCATCGGCCACCGAGTAGGCGCGCAGCAAAGCGCCATTGCGGTCCAGCACTTCGACCGAGGTTTCCACCTGCAACGGCGGCAGTACCGTTGCCGCTATCCACTGGTCCAATGTGTCATTTGAAAAGGCGGCGAGTCCAAGACCCGCCGCCAAAACAAAGAGATAACGGGCGCGCATCACTCAGAAATGGTGATGGTGCCTGCATCCGTCCGCCCCGTCAGGTCGGGCCGATACATGTCTTCCACCGAGGCCGCAGGCTGATGGAAGGTGCCGGGCGAGATCGCGCGCACAACATAGGCCAACCGGAAGGTCTCGTTGCTGTAACGGTCAATTGCGGTCAGGAAGCGATCCTGCCGGAACTCGCTATGCGCCACTTCGGTTTCCAAGCCCAACTCCGACAGTGCATCGGTACCCGACGACATCAGGTTGGGATTGTCGATCTCAAACCCGGCGGGCAGCGGATCGCTGACCATCAGGCGGGCTTCGCCGCGACCGAAAGGGGTGACTTCCAGCACGGTGATCAGGCGGGTGCCGACTTTCAGACCGTCCAGTGTCGTCGCTTCGCCATCCATCGTGTAGTAGTTCCGCACGATAGCATATCCGCTGCCACCGGCGGGCTCGGGCTCGGACGGCACACCATAGGTGGTGACAGTCAGCGTAGTGTCGCTGTCGCTGGTGTTCTTGACGGTGACAGGTGCAGTGTTTGCCGCATCCAGCACTTTCACCAACGGGCCGGAAGCGGGCGCGCCATCAATCAGGATGCCATCGGCGCCCTTGCGATCAATCAGCGCATTCGCGGCCAGCAGCGCCCAGGTGGCTTCCTGTGTCGACAAAGCTGAGGTGGTCGCAAGGCGCGACGTCAGCGCCTCTTGATCCACCGCGTTCGAGCCCGACTCCGCCGCCAGTGCCAAGACTGCCGCCGCGTCGCGGTAGTTGGTGCCATAGTCAGCGCGGAAGATCTGCTCAGTTTCCCGGCCTTTCAGCGCCAACAACGCCACACCCGCACGGCGGAACATCGCATCCGCGCGCGGTTGATCGCCGTAGCTGGCCAAAGCCGCGCCCAGTTGCGCCATTGCTGTCGGGGTGCTGAAGGCATCGCCTTTCACGTCGGCATAGTAGCGCAGGTCGCCGACGGCTGCGGCCCCTTCACGTGCGAGAACCATCAGCGCGTAGGCCAAAGCTTCGCCACCGCTGTCAAAGTCGGCTTGGTAGTTCACCTGATTGCGCAGGTTGTCCAAGGCGCTGCGGAAGGCCTGATCTGGCACTGCATAGCCACGCGCTTTCGCCCGGCTGAGGAAGTCGGTGACAAAGGCATCCAGCCACATGTCGCCGCCGTTTTCGACCGGTCCCCACAGGCCGAAAGAGCCGTTGGAGGATTGGTTGGTCAGCACCTCTTCCACCGCTTGTTCAACCCGCAGCTTCATGTTGTCCGACCCGGGAAGGTCCATCGCGGCGGCGACTTGATCGAAGTACAAGAGCGGCAGCGCCTTGGAGGTGATCTGCTCGGTGCAGCCATAAGGGTAGGCGTCAAGTGCTGCCAGAACGCCGGGGGCGTTCAGGCGGGCGATTGGGCCAACGGCCATCGTGGCTTTGCCAGATCCGGCGATCAGGCCCGTGAAAGCGTTGGAATCGAAGGTGAATTCCTGCCCCTTCTTCAAGTCAAGCCGAGACACCCGCACCACAGCCGGATCGTTGATCTGCACCGGAACCGTCAGAGTTTT
This sequence comes from Cypionkella sp., assembly GCF_034376685.1. Lineage (GTDB taxonomy): Bacteria > Pseudomonadota > Alphaproteobacteria > Rhodobacterales > Rhodobacteraceae > Cypionkella. The sequence continues at coordinate 182,146 of NZ_JAXMJJ010000002.1, read as the reverse complement.
CTTCAGAACCTTGCCATCTGGTGTGGTCAAAGCGACCTCAATCGTCTGGTTGCCAATGGTATCCGCCGTGACAGGAACAGCGAATGTAGCCTTGGCCTTATCGCCCAGATCAAAGCCCGAAGGCACGTCGCCGAGTTTCAACCCCGCCGAAGATACATCCAATGACATCCGGCCCGAAGGCCCGGTGGCGTGGACGATTTCCAGCAGCAGGCGGGATTGGTCACCGGGTTGCAAAAAGCGGGGCAGGGAGGCCGTTACCACAACCGGATCACGCACTAGCACATCGGCGCTGGCTTGGCCGACGCCTTTCTTCGACCATGCCACCGCCATCACCTTCACGGTGCCATTGAATGAGGGCAGGGTGAACGAGGTACGAGTGTAACCATCGGCATCCACTTGAATCGGGCCGGTGAAATAGGCGACCAGTTCCTCTGTGGGCGGCGGCGCTTGCAGACGCGCTTGTGCGCCCGCATCACCGCCCGAGCGGACCGCGCCTTCGGCACCGTTCAGGCCGTCAATCAGGCGGCCATAGACATCGCGAATTCCGACCCCCAGCTTGCGCTGACCAAAGTAGTGGTCTTGCGGGTTTGGCGGTTGGAAGCCGGTCAGGTTCAGGATGCCCTGATCGACGGCGGCAATGGTGACATAGGCAGTATCGCCCGCCTCAATGCCTTCCACTTTCACGGCGACCTCCAGCGGGCCACGCGGCGCGGCTTCGGGTGCGGTTTCCACCGTCGCTTTCAACGCGCGCGCACCGGGGTCGATGCTGGCATGGGTCAGGCCCAAAGCGCGGGCAGGATTGCGGCCAGCAGCCACATCCATCGGGCGCAGCACGGAAGCGGTGACGTAAACGCCTGCGCCCCATTCGTCGGTGACGGTCAGCGGGATGGTATTCTCGCCTTCCTTCACCTCCACCGCCTGCATCGACACCAGACGGTTTGACAAAACGGTGATCAACGCCGTGCCAGCCGCCCGCGGCACGATGCGCAGCGTGGCGGTATCGCCAGATTTGTAGGCGGGTTTGTCCAACGACAGTTCCAGCGTATCGGGGGAATCGCTGGCGTCAGCCGGGGCATACCAACCCGCATAGAAGCTGGTCGAGGTGGCCGCAGGCGCGCCATCGGTGCGTTCAACCAACACCTCATACTCGCCCCATTGCACGGGGGCCGAAATTTTCGCAGGCTCTGCGCCCAGATCTGCCGTGCCTTCAGCAACCTTGCTGCGGCGCGTCACTGGCTCCCAGTTCCAATAGCCACCATTTTGATACCATTGATAATTCGTCTCAATCCGCGTGACCGTCCATTTGACTTTCATCGGGGCGGCTTTGGAGTCGGGATCAATACCGATCAGGCTGAATGTGGCGTCGCTGCCTTCCGGCACAACATCGGTGAACAGCGGCTTGATGCCGATCAGATCCGAGGATGGCGCCAACAACTTGCTGACCCTGCGTTCGACCGGACGGCCCGAGCCTTCGGCCACACGCACTGTAGCGCGCATTTCCAGCGGCCGACCGGGGTCTTCGACATCGGGAAGGGACAGATCTACGGTGGCTTTGCCCTCGGCATCGGTGTGGATATCGCCGAAGGACGACAGTTGCGCATCAAATGGCGCATCATAGCGGCCAAAGACATAACCCGGCCAAGCCTCAAGCTCTTTCGCGGCGCGCAGCAGCACCTCGCCCTCGATGGCCAGATCAGCCCCCGGCGCGCCGAACAAATACTTCGCATCTACCGTCATTTGCGGCACATCGCCCAGACGGATCGGTTGATCCGCCAGCGCCAGTGTGAAATCAATGCGCTCGGGCAGGAAGTCTTCCACCAGCACGGTTTGCGTCGTCAAGGCGCTCGCTTCGAGATCAGCGTAAATCTCCAGCGTCCACACCCCACGCGGAGCACTCCCGCCGACAGGCATGGCAAACACATGACCGCCTGCACCCGCATCCGCCATCTGCGCGCGCGAATACTCGACGCCATCCGGGCGCTTCAGAATCGCCGTCAGTGGCAGGCTTTCAATCGCGGAAGTTTCGGCATCGCGGGAAAGGGCGGTGGCGTAGATCGTCTCACCCGCGCGATAGGCCCCGCGGTCGGTGGTCAGGAATACATCAACCGGAGGCGATGCCTCACGGCCAGCCACGCCGCGATCCGAAAGATCAAACTCGGGATCAGTCAACGACAGGAAGGCCAGATCGGTGTCATCATGTGCCACGATCATCGCAGGCGCTTGCCCGCCTGTGCCCAAAGCCAAAGCCGCATCGAATTTGGCATAGCCCTGAGTATCGGTCTTGATCGAGCCGAGCACTTCGTTGGTGGTGGACAGCAGGTCAACCGTCACGCCATCCACTGCCGCTGCTGAACCAAGGCTGCGCACGAAAACATGCAGCCCATCGACGCCTGACATCGTGGTCAGGCCCAGATCGGACACCACAAACCACTGCCAACCGGCAGGCACGACATAGGGGTCAACGCCCGGAACGGCAGCGCGCAGCGCATAAACGCCCGGAGGTTGATCCTTCAGCGCCTCGTCCAAAGGCAGGCGGGTGGTGATATCAACGTTCACCTCTTGTTTGACGCTGCCGGTGCCCTTCCAGATTTCCGCGCCGATCTGGCTGGAGAAATCATATTCCTGATAATCCGCCATCGGCGAGCCAAAATAACCATTCTGCAATGAACGCAGCAGGTTACGGTCCGTCACCCGATACAGTGACAGTTCCAGCTTTTCGGTATTGACGGTTTCGACCGGGATCGAAGCGGCCCCCGTGCGCGGCAGTACATAGCCCCGCCCAGGGAAGCGCACGCCGGGATTGCGGTCGCGAACATAGGCGGTGATGTCGATAGATTTCGCCAAAGTCTGGCCATCGGCAGCCGGAAGACCCTCGCGGAAGGTGATGGTGTTGCGCGAGCCGAAGGTCACGCCTTCCACGCACAGCTGTTGCCAGCCATCGGTGGTGACGATCAGGCCCGCATCGCCAAGCTGCACATAGCTGGCATAGTCTACGCCCGATTTTGCCAAATTCTCCGAGAAATTCACGCAGATGCGCGGGCGCGGAGAATCGGTTTGGACGGTATTGTCGACAATGCGGAAGCCGTATTTGCCAATAGCATCATCCAACGCCAAAGCGGTATCGTCACGCGGCTGCAACGCCTGCGCCAAACGTAGGGCCTGCACCTTGTCGCGGCCCCGGTCCAAACGCTCCAGCGCGTCACCCATCGTCAGCAGGATCGAATGCTCTTGCGGCTTGCTGTCCGAACGCAGGAAGGCATTGACCGACGCGTAATAGGCGCGTTCGTAAAAGCTGCGTTGCCAATCGCTTTGATTTGGCGCTGCGATCAGCAATAACCGGGCATATTCCGCCCAGCCATCCGCAGAATCGGTCAGGTTCAGCGCGGCGCCTGCGTAATTACTGGCCAGCACAAGATCGCCATCGGCTTCTGCATTCGCGGCGGCACCCAGATGATCCTCGGCGGAATAGCCATTGGTGGTGTGGGTGTTGGCCAGTTTTTCGGCCTGCTGGGTGATGGCTGAAAGCTCCCAATCCTGCACGAAGTTCAACTCCGCGCGGCGTGCTTTGGCGCGGCCTGCCGCACCTGTTGCCGCCTCAAGGACAACGCCGGAGTAGGCGCCGACAAATCCAGCTGCCTCCCCCACCGATGATTTGGGAAAACACGAGCCGTTGCGCGTGTTGAAGGTGAAAGCCTTGCATTGCTTGTTGGTCAGGCAGGCACGCTGGCAAGCCTCTAGTGTGGTGTCGAAAATCGACGCGATATCGCCGCCCGGCAAATCGGTGTTTTCGCTAAGAGCCAATCGCTTGGCGGGAATCAGTTCCTGCGCTGTCATGGGCATGGCTGACAAAATGAATAGACTTGCAAAAGCACCCATAAGGGCACGACCGAGACTATCGCGCATTGATAAAATCCTCCTGAAAACAGTGCGTCGACTGTCGCATGTGGGCCGCCGCATTGGCAAGCCATCTGATCCGCACAACGAAACTTGTCATCTTAATCCATGATTCATTTTGTTGCGCCAAGTTGTCCGAGACTGGAGGCGCCGCTTGCGGTGCTGACGCACAGAATGTGGCGGAACGGGACAGATATGGATTTCGCGGAACGGCTTGCAAAGGAAAGGCGCGCACGGCTGGCGGCAGAGCGGCTGCTTGAACAGAAAAGCCGAGAATTGTTTGCAGCCAACGCCAAGCTTGGCCTGCACGCCCGCGCCCTGTCCGATCAGATCGTCGAGCAGCGGCAGGTTGTACAGACGGCTATGACCGAGGCGGAGAAACTGAAAGGTCAGCAATCCCGCTTTGTCGAAGACCTTGATCGCGCGCATACTTTGGCTGTGATGGCCGAACGACGATTGTGGGACAGCATCAATACCATCAAAGACGGCTTTGCGGTGTTCGATTCCAATCAACAGTTGATCACGGCGAATGCGGCCTATCTGTCGGACTTCAATGATCCCGAAATCGTGCCGGGCCTACCCTATGCCGATCTATTATGTATCGTGGCAGAGGGCGGCCTGGTGGAGCTTGGCGTGCTCACCCCCGATGTCTGGGTCGCCGATATGCTGGCCCGCTGGGAAAATGAAACGATTGATCCGATCATCGTGCAATTTAAGAACGGCAGATGGGTGCGGATGGTCGACCAACGCGCCCGCGATGGCGACATGGTAAGTCTTGCGCTTGATATCACGGAACAAATGCGAATCTGGGCGGCCATTGAGGCTATTCCCGACGGATTCGTGCTTTTTGACAGAGAGGAACGTCTTTTGACCTGTAATCAACGCTACCGTGACATTTACTCGGTTTCTGCCCCCGCCATTGTTCCGGGCGCGAGGTTTGAAGATATTTTGCGCTACGGGCTGGACCACGGCCAGCATTTGGACGCCAAAGGACGTGAGGCAGAGTGGCTGACCGAACGGTTGTTTCAACACCGCAATCCCGGTGCGCCCGTTGAACAACAGCTTGCCGATGGCCGCTGGATCAGGGCGCAGGATCACGCCACGCCTGATGGCGGGCGGGTTGGGCTGAGAGTGGACATCACCCACCTGAAAGCACAGCAGGTGGCGCTGGAAGCTGCGCGGTTGGCCGCCGAAGCCGCCAGCCGCGCTAAATCGGCCTTTCTCGCCACTATGAGTCACGAAATCCGCACCCCGAGGAATGGGGTGGTGGGCTTGGCAGAACTGCTTTGCGACACCTCACTATCCGAAGAACAGCGCCTGTTCGCTGAAACCATCCGTTCGTCAGGGGAGGCGTTGTTGGTGATCATCAACGACATCCTCGATTTCTCGAAGATTGAGGCAGAGCGGCTGACTCTGCACCCGGAACCCTTTGATATGGAGCGGACAATCCATGAGATTGCCATGCTGCTGCAACCGCGCGCCCGCGAAAAAGGGCTGGATCTGATGATTGATTTCGACATGTTCCTGCCCACCCGCTACATTGGCGATCCGGGGCGGGTGCGACAAATTCTGACCAATCTGATCGGAAATGCGGTGAAATTCACCGACAAAGGCCATGTGCTGATCCGCGTTGTCGGGCTGGAGGGTGAGGCGGGTCAGCAAGATCTCCACGTCACGGTTGAAGATACCGGCATCGGCATTGCGCCCGAGAATCTCGCTCATATCTTTGGGGAATTTAATCAGGTAGAAAACCAATCGAACCGCAAGTTTGAAGGCACGGGCCTAGGTCTGGCAATCACCAAACGCTTGGTCGAGCGGATGCAGGGTGAGGTTTGGGTTGACACCGATCTGGGCAAGGGCGCCTGCTTTGGCTTCCGCATACCGTTGCCGATTGCCGAAGGTGCCGAAGAGCCACGTCTGCCAGTCTCGGTCAAACGCGTGCTGGTGGTCGATGATCAATTCATCAACCGCACCATCCTGGAGCGTCAGCTGGTGCCCTGCGGCATCGCAGTGACCCTGTGCCGATCAGGGGCCGAGGCATTGTTGGCGCTGGAAGGGGGTAGCTTTGACGCCATCATCACCGACCACGAAATGCCCGAGATGGATGGTTTGACACTGGCCCGCCGCATTCGTGCCAAAGGGATTGCCACCCCGATCTTTCTGTTGTCATCCAGCCCGGCCAATGCCCGTGAGGCGGAGGGCTCGGAACATCTGGCGGCGACATTGCAAAAGCCGATCTTACGCGCCGATCTGTATCGCCGTCTTCAGTCGCTGGCTGTCCCTGTGCCAGACGCTGAACTGATCACAGCGGTGATACCACAAACCGAACGCCGCCAGATGCGCGTTCTGACAGCGGAAGACAACCGCACCAACCAACTGGTGTTTCAGAAGATGGTCCGGGAGATAGACATCGAACTGGTCTTTGCAAACAATGGGGTAGAGGCGGTCGCACTGTTTCAAAGCTTCATGCCGGATCTGATTTTCATGGATATTTCAATGCCGGAAATGGATGGCCGCGATGCCGCACGCGCCATTCGCGCCTTGGAAGCCAGCGGGACGCATGTGCCGATTGTGGCGCTGACGGCGCATGCGATGGACGGCGATGCCGAGGGGATTCTCGCCGCTGGTATTGACCGCTATATGACCAAGCCGCTGCGCAAAGGGGCGATCACCGAAACCCTGACAGATTTTTGCCCAAGCTTCGCGCGGCCCATCGTTGGCGCCGAACAGGCGGCTTAGGCCGCGATGGACGCAACATTGCGTGAGAAAACCAGACGTGTTGCGTCTGATTGCGCAGCACGAAAGCCATATCCGCCCAAGTCAAAGCCGCGCAGATCAGCTGGGTCGGTCAGGTGATGCTGGCAAATAAAACGCGCCATCGCCCCGCGCGCTTTCTTTGCCCAAAAGCTGACAATCTTTGCCGCGCCATCGCGCTCTTCCAGAAATACCGGAGTCACCACACGAAGCTTCAACGCCTTCAGATCGACTGCGCCGAAGTATTCGGCCGAGGCACAGTTGATCAGCACCTTGGCCTCCTGCTCGGTGGCCAAGGCATTCAGCGCTTTGGCAATCTTGTGGCCCCAATACGCGTAAAGGTCTGCACCTTTCGGATTTGCCAGCCTGCTGCCCATTTCCAGCCGATAGGGTTGGATCGCATCCAAAGGCCGCAGCAACCCATACAGCCCCGACAAAATCCGCAAATGGCCCTGGGCCCAGAGCAGAGTGTCCGGCTCCATCCTGCGGGCTTCAAGTCCGGCATAAGTGTCGCCGTCAAACATGAACGCGGCAGGTTGGCCAGCAGCATCGGCTTGAAACGTATTGAAACGGTCGCGGTTCAATTGTCCCAAAGCGGGCGAAATATCCATCAGGGCGCACAGGTCCTGGACGCTCAGACCGCGCGCCACTTTTGCCAGTCGCACAGCATCGGCAGCGAAATCCGGGACGGATGGCGCAAAATCGCCCGGATGCGGTGTCTCATTGAGGCGTTTTGCAGGGGAAATCACGGTCAGCATGGTGGGCTCCTTCGCGGCAAGACATAGCGGGCATTAACAGTCTCGCAAGACCTCCAAGAAGGCCGCGCCAAAACGGTCGATTTTCTGATCGCCCATGCCCTGAATATTGGCAAGTTCGCTCAGGGTTGAGGGCCGCCGTTCCGCAATATGGCGCAAGGTGGATTGGGTGCAGGACAGATGTTTGCCGATGCCGTCGTCGCCGCGCGCCAGTTGCAGTTGCACCTCGCTCAGCCGATCATACAAACTGCCGGCGTCGCGCCCGACCAATGCGCGGCGGGCCGGATGCATTGGCGCTGCCACTGCACCCGTGATGATCTGTAAAAACGCGGCCCCATAGCTTTCCAGCTTTTTCGCCCCGACTCCAGTGATCCCCATCATCGCATCCAAACTGCCAGGGCGGATTTCAGCCATTTCTATCAAGGTTTTGTCGGCAAAAATTACATAGGCGGGCACGCCGGCCGCCTCGGCCAAAGCCCGGCGTTTGGCTTTCAGCGCGGAAAGCAGGCTGGCGTCTTCCTCAGACACCTGGGTCTTAATCGCCACGCGCGGCACGGCTTTGTCGATGGTATCCTTGCGCAAGGTGATCTGCGCCTCGCCACGCAGGATCGGACGGGCCGCATCGGTCATCCGCAAAGCACCAAAACGGTCCGGGTCAGGCCGCACCAGATCGCGCCCCATCATCTGGCGGAACACCGCCCCCCAAGCCGGTTTCGACAAATCGCGCCCGACGGCGAAGGTCGGCAGTTGATCATGGCCTTTTTCGCGCACTTTGGGGGTGGAGTTTCCGGTAAGAATATCAATCAGATGACCCGCGCCGAACCATTCACCTGTCCGTAGCATCGCGGACAGGGCTTTGCGCACCGCATCGGTGGCGTCGAACAAAAGCGCGGGGCGTTGGCACAGATCACAGTTGCCGCAGGGCTCGGCTATCTCACCAAAATATCCAAGCAGCACTTGGCGGCGGCAGGCCATTGCCTCGGCCAGACCAAGCAGGGCGTTCAGCCGCCCGTGATCAGCCGCTTTGCGGTCGGGAGGGGCGGCGCCCTCGTCGATTTGCGTACGGCGCAGGCGGATGTCATCGGGGCCGTACAGCGTCATCGTCTCAGCAGGCGCTCCGTCACGCCCTGCGCGTCCGATTTCCTGATAATAGCCCTCGATGGATTTCGGCAGATCCGCATGGGCAACCCAGCGAATATCGGGCTTGTCGATACCCATCCCGAACGCGACGGTGGCCACAACGATCAGCCCGTCTTCTTGCTGAAACCTGATCTCGACGCGGCGACGATCCTCGGCATCCATGCCGCCATGATAAAAGCAGGCCGAATGCGCCTCTGCGCGCAAAGCCTGCGCGAGCGTTTCGGTCTTTGCCCGCGTGGCGCAATAAACGATACCGGATTGCCCGCGTCGCGCGCCTGCAAAGCGCAAAATCTGATCGCGCGGGCTGTCCTTTACCGCAAAGGCCAGATGGATATTTGGGCGATCAAAACCGCGCAGAAAGCTATCCGGGGCTTTGCCATCAAACAACCGGGTGACAATTTCGGCGCGGGTCTCTTCATCGGCGGTGGCCGTAAACGCCGCCAGAGGCACGTTCAAAGCGCGGCGCAATTCGCCAATGCGCAGGTAGTCCGGGCGGAAATCATGTCCCCATTGGCTGACGCAATGCGCTTCGTCGACGGCGATCATTGTGCAGTTGATCCGTCGCAGTAATGGCAAAGTGGCGGACGAGGCCAGCCGCTCGGGCGCCATGTAAAGCAGCTTGAGCCGCCCCGCATCCAATGCCGCAAACACCTCTTCGGTCTGCTCCTCGGTATTGCCGGACGTCAGTGCACCGGCCTCAACCCCTGCTTCTTTCAGGCTGCGCACCTGATCCCGCATCAGCGCTATCAGGGGCGAGATCACCACCGTCACACCCTCGCGGCACAGCGCAGGCAGTTGAAAGCACAAAGATTTCCCGCCACCCGTTGGCATGATTGCCAGCGTGTTGCGCCCTGCCATCACCGCATCGACAATCTCTTCCTGACCGGGGCGAAAGCCGGGGAAGCCGAAAATCGAATGCAGAAGGTCTTGCGGTGCGGGCATGGGCTTTCTTCGCGCCAAAGCGGCGCTGACGGCATCAGATCAGGAAAAGCTGTACATATTGTTAGAGACCACGATCCGCAGGCCATAGATCACCAGAAGCACGATCAGCGGCGCCAGATCCAGGCCCGGTGTGTTTGGCAGAATCGCGCGAACGCGACTGTAAACCGGCTCTAGCAGGCGATTCAGGCCAAGCCAGATTTGTGCCACGATCGGTTGCCGCAGGTTCAGAACCTGAAAATTGATCAGCCAGCTCATGATGATATGGGCAAGAATGATCCACTGGACGATATTGAGGATCATCAACAAGATTTCGAATACAGAGGTCATCGGCCGCTCCAACCACAAGAGATTGTGGCAGAGGTAACGCTCCACCCCCAAAAGGGCAATGCTTTCCGCAGCGTTTTGGTTGACGTTGGGCGCGACAAACGGCAGGTCATGCGCTGGAGGTGCCCGATGTATCCCTATATTCGCATGGCCAAAGAGCTTTGGAAATTTCGCAAAGCACCGCCCTTGGGTCTGTTTGACCCGCATGTCAGCACCCATCGAATTTGGCCTTGGGATCTTGATCCGTGGCGCGAACTGAACAACGGCCGCACGCTGACCCTGTTCGATCTGGGGCGGATTCCGATGTCGGTGCGGATGGGGTTTGCGAAAGTCGCCAAAGCGCATGGCTGGGGGATTACGGTTGCGGGCAACACCACGCGCTATCGCAAACGGGTGACGGTGTTCCAGAAAGTCACGCAGATCAGCCGGGTGGTCGGCTGGGACGACCGCTTTGGCTATATCGAGCAAAGTTTCTGGCGCGGCGACGAATGCACCAGCCATATGCTGCTGCGCTATGCCTTCATCTCAAAGGCGGGGATGGTGAAGCCAAATGACGTGATCACCGCGCTGGGATATCCGACAGAAAGTCCGGTTCTGCCAGATTGGATTGCGGCCTGGATCGCCGCTGACGCTCTGCGGCCTTGGCCGCCGCAGCGTGCTTAAGCACGGCGCTTGCACGAGGGCGGTTTTTCAGGCTTGAATGCGGAAAACCGCATAAAGGGGCAGGGCATGGCAACGGCACGGCAGCGTATCTGGGGCTGGTGGTTTTTCGACTGGGCCAGCCAACCCTACAACACCTTGTTGCTGACCTTCATTTTCGGCCCATATTTCGCGGAAACCGCCCGAGGCTACTATATGGGCACCGGGATGGAGGAAGAAGCCGCCAAGGCCGCGGCTCAGGCCTATTGGGGCTTTGGATTGACGATCGCTTCGGTGATTGTCGCGGTGCTTGCGCCCATTCTCGGCGCGATTGCCGACGGCACCGGACGCCGTTTGATCTGGGTCTGGATCTTCTCGATCTTCTATGTTGTCGGCGCCTATGGTCTGTGGTGGGTGATGCCGGGCGGTGAGGCCAGCACTCTGGTTTGGGCCGTGGCATTTTTCGGCCTTGGCTTCATCGGGATGGAATTTACCACCATCTTCACCAATGCGCTGATGCCGACGCTTTCCGATCACGACGATATCGGTGCCATTTCGGGATCGGGCTTTGCGTTTGGTTATCTGGGTGGGCTTTTGGCGCTGATTCTGATGCTGGCGCTGTTTGCCGAAAATGCTACCACGGGCAAAACATTGATCGGGATTGATCCGCTTTTCGGGCTTGATACTGAATCGCGTGAAGGCACGCGGATGGTCGGACCGCTGACGGCAATTTGGTATGTGATCTTTATGATCCCGTTTTTCCTTTGGGTGAAAGAGCCGAAGATGCCTGCCGGACGGCTGCATGTCGGCGCGGCGCTTGCCAGTCTGGTTGATCTGCTGAAAAGCCTGCGCTTCCGCAAAAGCCTTGCGGCCTATCTGGGATCTTCGCTGGCCTACCGCGACGCGCTGAACGCACTTTACGGCTTCGGTGGGGTATACGCCTCGCATGTGCTGGATTGGTCGATCACCGAAATTGGGGTGTTCGGCATTTTGGGCAGCATTACAGCGATGTTTGCATCTTGGGTTGGCGGGCGGCTTGACCGCCGCTATGGCCCGCGCTTTGTGATCGGCTGGTCGATCGTGGTGCTGATACTGGTCTGCACTGTGATCGTCGGGATGACGCGCGAAAGCCTCTGGGGCATCGCGATGGATCCCGCATCGAACACGCCAGACATCATCTTCTACATTTGCGGCGGGCTGATCGGTGCCGCAGGCGGGCCGTTGCAGGCAGCCTCGCGCACCATGTTGGTGCGGCATACCACGCCCGATCGCGCAACCGAAGCCTTTGGCCTGTTTGCACTTTCTGGCAAAGTCGCCAGCTTTATCTCTCCCTTCCTGATCGCGGTCGTTTCGCACTACAGCGAATCCGCGCGCATCGGGATTTCGCCGGTGATCCTGCTCTTCCTGATCGGGCTTGTTATGTTAATTTGGGTTAACCCCAAAGGTGAGCAGCCATGATACGTAAACTGATTCTCTGTTTGGCTCTGTTGGCGCCGTTGCCAGCCCAAGCGGAAAAACTGGCGAACAAGCTGTTTGGTGCGGCGGATCAACCCAGTGGGCAAGACGCGACCCCGATTGGTTCTTACGCGCGCGGCTGCGGGGCGGGGATGGTTGCATTGCCCGAAACCGGGCCGACATGGCAAGCGATGCGGCTTTCGCGGCATCGCAATTTCGGCCAGCCGGTGCTGGTGCAGTTTCTGGAAGATCTGTCGAAAAGCGCGACGCAGATCGGGTGGCGCGGGCTTTATATTGGCGACATGAGTCAGCCGCGCGGCGGGCCGATGACGTCGGGCCATGCCAGTCATCAAATCGGTCTGGATGCCGACATCTGGATGTTGCCGCCGAAAAAACTGACCCTAAGCCGAAAAGACCGCGAGAATATCAGCTCGATCCCGGTGCGCTCTGCCGATCAGAAATCGGTGACCTCGAACTGGACGCCACGCCATGCGGCTTTGCTGAAAGCGGCGGCCTCGGATGCGCGGGTGGATCGGATTTTCGTTGCCGCCGCCGTGAAAATTGAGATGTGCAAGACCGCGCGGAAGTCTGACAAGAAATGGCTGCAAAAAATCCGCCCGGTTCCGGGACATGACACGCATTTCCATGTGCGGCTGAAATGCCCGAAAGGCGCGCGGCTGTGTGAAACGCAAACGCCCAGCGTGTCTGATCTGTCAAATGGCGGCGATGGCTGCGATGAAACCCTCGCCTGGTGGGTGTCGGATGAGTATCTGAACCCCAAACCCTCAAAAAATCCGGGCAAACCTGCCCCGCGCAAGAAGGGCCCGCGCGAATACACGATGGCTGATTTGCCCCGCCAATGCGCAGACGTGCTTTCCTCGCGGTAGCCGCGGGACTTGTGCTGATCGCGGGCCTGGAGGGCAGCGCCAGCCCAACCCCGCCGCCCGGTTTTCTCAGTGCCATCCGTTGGACGATGGACGACCCGCGCTTTGGCGGGTTTTCCGGCATTGAAGTCGCCGGGAATGGCCGCGATATCATCGTGCTCTCCGATAAGGGGGCCTACACGACGGGCAAAATCACCCGCGATGCCACCACGGGTCGCATTAAGTCGATTGCCGCAAATCCGATCTCGCTACTGCAGGGGGTGGACGGCAAACCGCTGAAACCGGGATCATCGGACAGCGAGGGCATTGCATTGGCACCCGATGGCTCGGTCTATATTTCGTTCGAGGGGGTAGCGCGGGTGCAGCACTACCCGAAACTGAACGGCCCGGCGCAGGGCCTGCCCGTGCCGCGCGACTTCAAAGCCATGCAAAGAAACTCCGCGCTTGAGGCCTTGGCGATTGATGCCAAAGGTGTGCTTTACACCCTGCCCGAACGCTCGGGTGCCGAGCAAAGCCCGTTTCCGGTCTACCGTTTCAAGGCCGGCAAATGGGACAAGCGCCTGCAAGTTCCCAGAAAGGACGGCTATCTTGCGGTCGGCGCTGATTTTGGCCCCGATGGCAAATTCTATCTGCTGGAGCGGGATTTTCGAGGCCTCGCCGGATTTTCCAGCCGCCTGCGGCGATTTACCTTGAGCGCAAAGGGTTTTGACGACGGCGAAACCCTGCTGCAAACCCCGGTCGGGCTGTATGACAATCTGGAGGGGGTCTCGATCTGGCGCGACGCGGCGGGACATCTGACGGCCACGATGGTCTCGGACGACAATTTCCAATTCTTCCTGCGCACGGAAATCGTCGAATATCAACTGCCGGATTGACAGGCCCTCGCCCCCGCGCTAATCCGCCGCGTCCCACAATGGGCCAAGTCTCCGCGACCTTGTAAAAAACGGATCACAAAATGAACAAACTGCTGCCTGGCGTCATCGCCATGGCCATCATCGTCTTGGCCTCGAACATTCTGGTGCAATATCCGATTGGCCAATGGCTGACTTGGGGCGCTTTTACCTATCCCTTCGCCTTTTTGGTGTCAGAACTGGTCAACCGCTTTCATGGTGCCGCCGCCGCCCGTCGCGTGGTCTATGCGGGTTTCGCTGTCGGTCTGATCTGTTCGGTGATCGGCACGCAGATCGTCGGCGAGTTTGGTCCGCTGGTCACTCTGCGCATCGCCATCGCCTCGGGTTTGGCGTTTTTGACCGGGCAGTTGGTGGACGTGGTCGTGTTCGACAAACTGCGCCGCACCGCTTGGTGGCGCGCGCCGTTCCTGGGGTCGCTGCTTGGCTCCAGCGTTGATACGGTTTTGTTTTTCACTTTGGCATTCTCCAGCGCTTTCATCTGGTTGGAGCCCGCAAATGATGTGTCTTGGGCCGCGACCCAAGTGCCGCTTTTGGGTTTCGGCACCGAAGTTCCGCTGTGGGTTTCGCTCGGTTTGGCCGACTTTTGTGTCAAAGTTGCTGTCGATTTAATCGCGCTGATGCCGTTCCGCATGGCGATTGCAAAATACGCAAGGAAGAGCGCGTAAAACCTTTTGACAAACCGAAAATCTGTGTCACGCTTTCCTTATCGGCAACATTTTGAAAGGAGGTGACCCAGTGTCTAGAGTGATATTGGAGAGCGGTGTCGGGACAGTCATGGGGGGTGTTTTCTAGGGGCAGCCCTCTAGTGAAACAAACCACAGATTGGGCTTTTGATACCTAACTGGCCCATCTCCTTAGATCTCGGAAAGGGTTGCCACGTACAGGCTGGCAGCCCTTTCTCTTTTTAGCGCAGCCCGTTAGTTTGGCCGCATGTTGTGGATCACTGACACCATTTCGATTGCCGATTGGGAGCTGAGCGAAAGCTTTGTGCGCGCCTCGGGTCCGGGTGGGCAGAACGTTAACAAAGTCTCCACGGCGGTGGAACTTCGGTTTGAAGCTGAACGTTCGCCGAACCTTGCGCCGGGGGTGAAGGCGCGGCTGAAAAAGCTGGCGGGGCGGCGCTGGACATTGGAAGGCGCACTGGTGCTTCAGGTCGAAGACACCCGCAGTCAGGCGCGCAATCGCGAAATCGCCCGCGAACGTCTGGCCGATCTGATCCGCGCCGCATTGGTCGCCCCAAAACGCCGGATCGCCACCAAGCCAAGCTACGGCAGCCAGTTGCGTCGCGTTGCGGCAAAGGTGCAGCGTGGTGAGGTCAAAGCCCTGCGCGGTAAACCCGGTGACGAGGAATGACGCTGACAGAATTGGCGGATGAAGCTGTAAGCCATTGGAATGGCAGCGTGACACGTCTGTTGCGTAACCGTGAGAACGCGGTATTCGAGGTTGCCCTGCCAACTGGGCGGGCAGCGCTGCGGTTGCATCGTCAAGGCTATCAGGATGATGCCGCGATTCGATCCGAGTTGTGGTGGTGCGCTGCCTTGGCACGCGAAGGTGTCGCCGTGCCCGCTGCTCTGCCCAGCCGCTCGGGTGATTTTCTGGTGAAACTGTTCAACGGCCGTAATGCGTCGATCATCCGCTGGATAGAGGGAGACGCCTTTGGCGAAGCTGGCAAACCTTTGCCCTGCGCTCCGGAAGACCGTTTGACGCGGCACTTTGCACTGGGCCAACTGCTCGCCAGCGTTCACAGCGCAACCGATCGGTTGACTTTGCCGCCTGACTTCACCCGGCCGTGTTGGGATACGGCAGGCTTGGTGGGCGAGGCTCCGTTCTGGGGCCGCTTCTGGGAGCATCCCGCCGCAGAGCCGGCCCAAGCCGAAATCCTGCGCCAGGCCCGCAAGTTTCTGCGGGATCAGATCACCGATCACCAGCAACAAGGGGGTGATTTTGGCCCAATCCACGCCGATGTGTTGCGTGAGAACGTGCTTGTGAAGGCTGGTTCGCTTTCACTGATCGACTTTGATGACAGCGGCTTTGGGTTTCGGCTGTACGATCTTGGCACTGCCCTAAGCCAAAACCTGTACGAGCCGGACTATCCCCAGATCCGCGATGCTTTGGTGGCAGGCTACGCCGAAACCCGGCCTGCCAGCTTCAGAATGGCCGAAGTTTTCACCCTGGCCCGCTGTTGCGCCTCTGTTGGCTGGGCGGCGCCACGTCTCGCCCCCGATGATCCAATCCACAAAAGCCACATCGCCCGCGCCGTGATGTGTGCACAAGCCGTGTTGGTCTAAACCACCACTTCCTGCGCGACCTGTTCCCCCACCCCGAACACGCGTTTGTAGCGTGCAATCTGATCTGCGGGGCCCATCGCCTTGTTCGGATTGTCTGAAAGCTTGACGGTTGGCCGTCCGTTCGCGGCGATCGCCTTGCAGACCACACTGAACGGAGCCAACCCGTCATTTGGCGCCAGGCCGCGGAAATCATTGGTCAGCATTGTGCCCCAACCGAAGGACACCCTGACGCGACCCCGAAATTTCCGCTGCAATTCAACGATCTTGTCGACGTCGAGGCCATCCGAAAAGATCACCAGCTTTTGCAGCGGATCTTCGCCCCGGTCTTTCCACCACTGGATGGCAATTTCTGCGCCTGTCGCCGGGTCGCCACTGTCAATACGGATGCCCGTCCACGAAGCCAGCCAGTCCGGCGCACGTTTCAAAAAGCCCTCGGTGCCAAAGGTATCTGGCAGAATGATGCGCAGATTGCCGTCATGCTCTTCCTGCCAATCGGCCAGAACTTGATAGGGCGACTGTGCAAGTTCTGCGTCAGATTGCGCCAGTGCGGCATAGACCATCGGCAGTTCGTGCGCGTTGGTACCGATTGCCTCCACCTCGCGCCGCATCGCAATCAGACAGTTTGAGGTGCCGGTGAATTTGCCCTCCAACCCTTCCTGCATCGCCTGCACCGCCCAATCTTGCCACAGAAAGGAATGTCGCCGCCGGGTGCCGAAATCGGCGATCTTCAAGCCGTCAATCTCACGCAGCTGGGTGATTTTTTCCCACAGCTTGGTCATGGCGCGGGCATAGAGCACCTGCAGCTCGAAGCGCCCCTGTTTTTCCAGCACAACGCGGCTGCGCAACTCCATCAGAACCGAAAGCGCCGGAATTTCCCAAAGCATCACTTCGGGCCAGCTGCCTTCAAAGGTCAACTCATATTGGCCGTCGCGTTTTTCCAGATGATAGGCTGGCAGCCGCATCCCCTCGAACCACTCCATGAAATCGGGGCGGAACATCTGGCGTTTGCCGTAAAAGGTATTGCCGCGCAGCCAAGTGCTTTCGCCGCGCGTCAAACTTAGCGAGCGGACGTGGTCGAGTTGTTCGCGCAGTTCACCTTCATCAATCAGATCGGCCAAGCGCACGGACTTGCTGCGGTTTATCAGGCTGAAGGTGACAGATGTATCCGGCTTGTTCCTGAAAATAGACTGACACATCAGAAGCTTGTAAAAATCTGTATCAATCAGCGAGCGGACGATCGGGTCGATCTTCCACTTGTGGTTCCAGACGCGTGCGGCGATGTCAACCATGACGGCCCTCCCTTTGCCTCACTGTCTAAGGCATGAACAGGGGTAAGGTCAAAACGATCCCGTGCAGCTGCGGTGCGTTCCAGCAATGCGTACAGCTCGGCTCGGATCAGTGGCTTGGTCAAAACAGCGTCCATGCCTGCATCAAGGCACAGGGCGGCCTCTTCAGCAGAGGCATAGGCGGTCAGGGCCACAATCGGACAACGTGGCAGACCCGCTTCGGTCTCAAATCGACGGATCTCGCGAGTAGCATCCTGACCATGCATCTCGGGCATCGAGACATCCATCAGCAGCAGATCAGGTTGGGCGCGGCAATAAGCTGCCACCGCCAGTTTGCCGTTTTCAGCCTCTTCAATGGATGCGACCGAACGCTCCAGCAGCTTGCGGGTCACCAGCATGTTGGTGCGGTTGTCTTCGGCGACCAGCAGGCGCAAAGTGGTGGTCGGTGCTGCGTTGATCCTGGGCCGCGCTACGGCCGTTTGCGCTGCGCGTGGCAAGCGCAGGACCGCCGTGAAGACAGAGCCTTGACCCAGTTCAGAAACCACCTCGATATCGCCGCCCATCTGCTGCGCGAGCAGGCGTGAGATCGTCAGGCCAAGGCCCGTGCCGCCAAACTGCCGTGAGATTGCGGCATCGGCCTGCGCAAAACTGTCAAAGACATGATCAAGCCGATCAGTAGGGATGCCGATACCACTGTCGGTGATTGCAATGCGGATCTGATCACATTGACCCTCGGCAATGACGCGCACCGATGCGGTCACGCGGCCTTGTGCGGTAAACTTCACCGCGTTTCCCAGCAGGTTCAACAGGATCTGTCGCAACCGTCCAGAATCTCCCAAATGCAACGGGGCGGATTCTGGCAGGTCTGCCTCTAGACAGATGCCCTTTTTCAAGGCAGTCGGGCGCAACAGGTCCAGCGCGCTGGTTACACTTTCGGTGATGCAGAACGGCTCAGCACGCAGATCAAATTTGCCTGCTTGCAGCTTGGAGAGATCAAGCACGTCGTTGATGATGGTCAACAGCGCGTGGTTGGAGTCAACAATTGTTCTGACATATTGCCGCTGGATCTGGTCAAGCTGGGTTTCCTCCAACAGTTCGGCCACCCCGATCACCCCGTTCATGGGCGTGCGAATTTCATGGCTCATCGTCGCGAGGAACTGTGATTTGGCCTGCGCTGCGGCCTCGGCGGCGATGCGGGCTTGGGCAAGCTCTGCGGCATGGGCCTTGGCTTGGGTGATGTCACGCTCAACCGCGACAAAAACCGTGGGTGCGCCATCGGCACCAAGCACCGGGGTCATCGCAATTTCAACCCAGATCACCCGACCGGATTTGGTACGGTTTTGAATCTCAACGCGAACCGGCTGCGCGTTCTTGCGGGCCTGCAGCAATTGATCCAGCGCAGCAAGGCTGGTCTCTTCCGTATTCAACAGATCACCCGGATGCAGCCCCACAGATTCGTCAAAACCATAGCCGGTCATGCGGGTGAAGCCTTCATTCACCCATTCGATGAAGCCGTCTGGGTCAGTAATAACAATAGAATCAGTGGCATGTTGCGCAACCAATGCCAAACGCTCTGCCTTGTGTGCCGTCTCTGCCGCTGCAATACGAGCAAGGTCCAATGCCATGCTTTCTTGCAGCAGGGCATGCTCAAAGCGCAGCCGTTCGCTTTGCCCGCGTTCCACGGCCCGGATGAACAGCGCGGCTGTATAGGCCAGCATTAACACGGAAATGAAGGCAAACCAGGCCTCTGGACCCAAGCTGTCCTGCTCTGTCAGGCCGTCCACGATCAGCATGGAAAGACCGGTTGCGGCGTAAATCGTCAGGCGCAATTGGGTACCAAAC
The DNA here is from genome assembly GCF_034376685.1 of Cypionkella sp. Classification (GTDB taxonomy): domain Bacteria; phylum Pseudomonadota; class Alphaproteobacteria; order Rhodobacterales; family Rhodobacteraceae; genus Cypionkella. Next base: position 163,032 of record NZ_JAXMJJ010000002.1, on the reverse strand, counting down.
GCGAAATGCCGCCGCACGAGGCCAGCGTTGATCACCGCTGACATCAGGAAGGCAGCGGCAAAAAAACGCGCGCCTTGAAACGGGATCATCCGCCAGCAGATCATCACGCAGGCGGCAATGGTCAGTGCCTGAATCGCGCCGGTTATCGCGGCCCAACCACGCGCTGACGCAGGGACAGGCCCCTCAGCATAGCGGCGTGCGATGTAGAAAAGCGTCAGGCAATCAATCGCTTCGCCTAACAAAGCCAAGCCTGCGGCCAGGGCCCCAAGCCAAGCAGAGGACAGCACCGCAATGCTGGCAGCACCTATGGCCGTCATGGTCTGCCGCATGAGAAATCCGCGTGCGCGCGCCCGCGCATAACGCAAGAACAGCCCGTCCTTGCTGTTGCGCACCAGAAACTGGCCAATTTCCTTCTTGAGTGCAGAGTTCATCCAGAGCGGCCTTTTGCCTGTCGCAGGGCAAAGCTAGACCGCAAGGGTTAATTCAAGGTAACCGTCAGCCGATCCAGCCTACGCCTGCGGCCAAACACTTCGCCTTCGCCTCGGCCAGCGTGCCATTCAGGTCGATAGCGCGGCAGGCTTCTTCAAGCAGGGTCACATTAAAGCCAAGCCTTGTCGCATCCAATGCCGAATAGGCCACGCAGAAATCAGTGGCCAAACCAACCAGCGTCAACGATGTGATCCCGCGCGCGCGCAGATAGCCTTCAAGGCCAGTGGGCGTGGCGCGATCATTCTCAAAGAAGGCTGAATAGCTGTCTATACCAGAGCGAAAGCCTTTGCGGACAATCAGTTGCGCAGGATTGGTTTGCAGACCCGGATGGAACGCTGCCCCCGCAGAGCCATGCACACAATGCGCGGGCCACAGTACTTGCGGGCCATAGGGCATCTGGATCAGCGAGAATGCCTCCGCACCCGGATGGTTGGCAGCAAAGGAGGAATGATCCGCCGGATGCCAATCTTGCGTCAACACCACACAGTCAAATTCCGCCATCAAAGCATTGATCTGCGGGACAATCGCATCGCCATCGGTCACGGCCAAAGCGCCGCCGGGGCAGAAATCATTCTGCACATCGATCACGATCAGGGCTTCATGGGCTGGGCGCATCGGCACTCTCCTTTTCGGTTGCTTATTGGGTAAGCGGCACCTTCTTTGGGGTCAACCGAAAGCCAAGGCCACAGGGCTCAAACATATGGCTGCTAAACATATTGCCCTGCGGCGACAGAGGCCTTAAATCGCCGGTATGCTGACCGTTGCCGCCCTGTATCACTTCACCCGGTTCCCTGATCCTGCGGCTCTGCGCGGGCCGTTGGTTGAGATTTGCGCGCAGCATGGCGTGAAGGGATCACTTCTGCTTGCGCACGAAGGCATCAATGGCACAATCGCTGGCGCTGCTTCCGGGATCGCTGCCGTTCTCGCGCATCTGCGCAGCCTGCCGGGCTGTGCGGCGTTGGAGCACAAGGAAAGCTTTTCTGCCGAAATGCCGTTTGGCCGCATGAAGGTGAAGCTGAAGCGCGAGATTGTGACGATGGGCCAGCCGGATGTCGATCCGGTGGCGCGGGTGGGGTCTTATGTCGCTCCGCAGGATTGGAATGCGCTGATATCCTCGCCCGATGTGGCGCTGATTGATACCCGCAATGATTACGAGGTCGGCATCGGCACCTTTCATGGCGCGGTTGACCCCGACATTCGCACCTTCCGCGATTTCCCGAAATGGTGGGAAGAGCATAAAGACGAATACCGGGGCAAGCGGATTGCGATGTTCTGCACAGGTGGGATTCGCTGTGAGAAATCAACGAATTACCTGCTGGGGCAGGGAGTGAATGAGGTGTTCCACCTGAAGGGTGGCATCCTGAAATACCTCGAAGATGTGCCCGCCGAAGCCTCAATGTGGGATGGTGAGTGCTATGTTTTCGATGGCCGTGTCTCGGTTGGGCATGGGCTGATCCCCGGCGATTATGACAGTTGCCACGCATGCCGTCGCCCGATCAGCGCCGAAGACAAACAGCGCCCGGAATACGAGCGCGGTGCCTGCTGCCATCATTGCGCGGGCGAATATTCCGAGGCGGATCGCACTCGCTTCCGCGAGCGTCAACGGCAGTTGGATCTGGCCGCAGCACGCGGCGAGAAGCACTTTTCGGACTGAGGCATCCGTGCCGTCCTGCCTAACCGTGCTCAGGAAACCGCCAGCTTTCCGCCTCGACTGCAATTTCTGACGCCGTCAGCTTCAGCCGCGCGACATGCGCCTCCAAAGCCTGCAAACTGCTGCGCGCCGTGGTCGAGGTGACGGAAAGCGCACCGATCATCCGACCAGAGCGCGCCAGAATCGGGGCGGCCACACAGATGATACCCGCCTCATGTTCCTCGTTGTCATAGGCATACCCGCGCGCCCGGATTGCGGTCAATTCAAGCAGCAAGGCAGGGCTGTCCAAGGTCTGCGCCGTGAAGCGGTGAAAGCTCTGCCGCGCTAGGGCTGCGGTCAGCATGGCCTCGGGCATAAACGCCAGCATCGCCTTGCCGACCCCGGTGCAATAGGCTGGCCCAACCTTGCCAGCCTGCGAAAACATCTCGACCGGTCGTGCAGCGTTGCGTTTGTCGACATACAGCACCTGACCCTGATCCATCTGCGCCAGATGCACCGTCTCACCTGTCAGCGCCGCCAGCTCATCCAATGCCCGCCGCGCCAGTGGGGCAAGTGAGCTTTGCGCCCAAGCCCCATGCGCCAATCTGACCAGCCGCAGGCCCAAACTATAGCTGCCACGATCCTCGTCATAGGCAAGCATGCCCTGATGTGTCAGGGTCTGCAGCAGGCGATACAGCGTCGCCTTTGGATAACCGCCGCGCGCCAGCAGATCGCTGAACCGCACCGGAGCAAGGGCGGCCACCGTCTCCAGCACGTCCAGCGCCTTGCCGACCGTGCCATCTTGCGGGCTGTCGTGACTATTACCGCGCATCTTGCCCCCCGTGGGAATTGACAGGGCCTAGGGTAAATCGCATAGTTATCACTATGCAAGACTTAGTTTCAAATAATGGAACCGCAATGACGCCCGACTGGATTGCCGTCGATTGGGGCACCTCAAACCTGCGCACTTGGGCGATGGGGCCGGAAGGCGTGCTGGCGTCTGGCGGTTCCGACGAAGGTATGGGGAAATTGGTCAAGGCCGAGTTTGAGCCAGCCCTGTTGCGCGTGATCGCACCATGGTTGGCTGCAACAGCGACACCAGTGATCGCCTGCGGCATGGTTGGTGCGCGGCAGGGCTGGATGGAAGCGCCCTATCGCAGCGTGCCTTGCGCTCCAGTGGCCTCGGGCGAGTTGATGGCGGTCCCCACCAGCGATCCCCGCATTCGCGTGATGATCGCGCCCGGCTTATCCCAAACCAAGCCCGCCGATGTGATGCGCGGCGAGGAAACCCAGATCGCGGGCGCCTTGGCGCTGCTGCCGGGATTTGACGGCGTGTTCTGCCTGCCCGGCACCCATTCGAAATGGGTGCATGTCTCGGCGGGTGAGGTGGTGTCTTTCCAGACCTTCATGACCGGAGAGATGTTCGCGCTGCTGTCGCAACAATCGGTGTTGCGGCATGGTATGGTCGGCGAGGGCAGCGATGAAGCGGCTTTTGCCGTAGGGTTGGCGGACGCAATGGAGCGACCAGAGAAGATTTCCGCACGCCTGTTCACATTGCGTGCCGAGGGCCTCTTGGATAATCTTTCGCCTGCTGCCGCCCGCTCGCGATTGTCGGGCTTGCTGATCGGATTGGAACTCGCTGCTGCCAAACCCTATTGGCTCGGCCTGCGCATTGCCCTGATCGGTGCTGAAGCACTGTCCGGCCGCTACGCCTCTGCGCTGACTGCGCAAGGGGCTGTTTCCGAAACCCTAGACGCCACCGCCTGCACCCTCGCAGGGCTTGCCGCTGCACGCGGTGTTTTGCAGAAAGCCAAGCCATGACTCGCCCCCTGATCGCCATTCTGCGCGGCATCACCCCTGCCGAGGCCGTGCCGGTGGCCGAAGCACTGATCTCCGCAGGCATCACCCGCATTGAGGTGCCGCTGAACTCGCCAGACCCGTTCGAGTCGATTGCGTCGATGGCTAAAGCCTTCGGATCGCACGCAGAAATCGGCGCAGGCACAGTGCTGTCCGTGCAGGACGTGGCCGCCGTCGCCGCTGCTGGGGGCCGTCTGATCGTCTCCCCCAACTGTAACCCCGAAGTCATCCGCGCCAGCAAAGCCGCCGGCATGGCGAGTTGGCCGGGGGTGATGACGCCGACCGAATGCTTCGCGGCTTTGGCGGCAGGGGCAGATGGGTTGAAGATTTTCCCCGCCAACCTGATCGGCACTGACGGCTTGAAAGCCATCCGCGCCGTGCTGCCCAAAACTTGCGAGGTCTACGCGGTGGGTGGGGCAGGTGCCTCGAATTTCCGCGAATGGATCAAGGCGGGTGCCAGTGGTTTCGGCATCGGCACAGCGCTTTACACGCCGGGTCTGTCGGTCGTTGAAGTCGCCGCGAAAGCCCGCGAAATCGTCACCGCATATGATGAGGCCAGCGCATGATTTTCGATCCACGCCTGTGTGATCTGGGCGAAGGCCCGCTTTGGCACCCAATTCGTGAACAAATGTTCTGGTTTGATATCAACAACCAGAAACTGCTGTCGCAAGACCGCGATGGGCCGCGCGAATGGCGCTTCCCCGAGATCGTTTCAGCAGCAGGTTGGGTTTCCGAAGACGTTCTTCTGATCGCCGGAGAGCGCGATCTGTTCCTGTTCGATCTGGAAACAGAAGAAGTCGAAACCCTCTGCCTTTTGGAGCAAGACAAGCCGAAGAACCGCCCCAACGATGGCCGCGCCGATCCGCAAGGTGGTTTCTGGATTGGTACGATGGCAAAGGATGAGGCGGCGGGCGCGGGCGCGATCTACCGCTACTATCGTGGCGAATTGCGCAAGCTTTACAGCGATATAACCGTCCCGAACGCCATTTGCTTTCCGCCCAGCGGAACCTTCGCCCATTTCACCGATACCGTGACCTATAAGGTGATGAAGGTCACTCTGGACGCAGACGGTTGGCCGAATGCCGCGCCTGAGGTGTTTCTTGATCTGACAGCCGAGGGTCTTTACCCCGACGGCGCGGTGATTGATGCGGCTGGCGTGATGTGGCTCGCGCAATGGGGCGCTTCGCGTGTCAGTGCCTATGATACTGACGGCACGTTCCTGCGATCCATTCCGGTCGATGCCCCGCAAACCACTTGCCCCGCTTTCGCCGGTCCGCAACTGAGCGCCTTGATCGTCACCTCGGCGCGCAAGAATCTGGATACGGAAGCTCTCCGCATCGCCCCCAATTCCGGGGCGACTTTCGTGATCGAAGGCGCTGCCAAAGGCCAACGCGAACATCAAGTCATACTATAGTGAATTAAAGGTCATAAATATGAAGCGTACCCTTGGCGTCTGCTACTACCCCGAACATTGGCCTGAATCGCAATGGGTCGAGGATGCCGCGCAGATGGCAAAATTGGGCCTGACCTGGGTGCGGATCGGCGAATTCGCCTGGGCGCGGATGGAGCCGACACCCGGAAGCTATGATTGGGGCTGGCTGGACCGCGCTATCGAAGCCTTGGGCGCTGCAGGGTTGAAAGTCGTGCTTGGCACCCCCACCGCCACCCCCCCGCGCTGGATGCTGACCAAACATCCCGACATGCTGGCGGTGGATAAAGATGGCAAGCAGCGTGGCTTCGGATCACGCCGCCACTATGATTTCAGTCATCGCCCCTACCGTGCAGAATGCGCCAAGATCGTCACGGCGCTCGCCGAGCGTTACGGCAAAAACCCGCATGTCGCGGCGTGGCAGACCGACAATGAGTATTCCTGCCACAACACTACTTTGTCCTATTCGTCCGCAGCGCTGCACGCCTTCCGCGATTGGTTGGCGCAACGCTATCAGTCGCCAGATGCGCTGAACCGCGCTTGGGGCAACGTGTTCTGGTCGATGGACTATGCTGATTTCAGCGAGGTCGCCCTGCCCAATCTGACGGTGACCGAGGCCAACCCGGCGCATGTCATGGCCTTTCGCCGCTTCGCCAGCGATGAGGTTGCCGCGTTCAATCGTCTGCAAACCGAGATCATCCGTCGCCATTCGGCGGCACCCATCGCGCACAACTACATGGGCCAAGTCACTGATTTCGATCACTTCGCGACCGGAGCCGACCTCGATATCGCATCATGGGATGCTTACCCGCTGGGCTTTTTGTCAGATCGCGCGCCGTCTACCCCCGAGAACCGTCTGCGCTTTGTCCGGCAAGGCGAGCCTGATTATCAGGCCTTCCACCACGACCTGTACCGCGCCGTCGGTCGTGGCCGCTGGTGGATCATGGAGCAGCAACCCGGCCCGGTGAATTGGGCGCCGTGGAACCCCGATCCGCTGCCGGGTATGGCCCGGCTGTGGGCGTGGGAGGCTTTTGCGCATGGGGCCGAGGCGGTCTGCTATTTCCGTTGGCGTCAGGCCCCGTTTGCGCAGGAACAAATGCACGCGGGTCTGCTGCGGCCAGACAGTATCGCCGCCCCTGCGCATGACGAAGCCGCGCAAGTCGCGGTCGAGTTGGCGGAAATGCCCGATGTTTCCACCGCCCGCGCCGACGCAGCCCTGGTATTCGATTACGCTTCAGCTTGGGCATGGGAAACACAACCGCAGGGCCGTGATTTCAGCTATTTCCACCTTGCGTTTGAGACCTATCGCGCCCTGCGGCGTTTGGGTCTGAACATCGACATCATCCCGCCGGATTGCGCCGATTTGTCCGCCTATAAATTGGTGCTCGCCCCCGGTGTCGCCACCCTGTCGCAGCCTTTCCTGACGGCGCTGGCCGCTTACAAAGGCATCTCGTTGATCGGCCCACGCAGCAACGCCAAAACAGTTGAGTTCGCCACTCCGGTGCCTCTGCCGCCCAATCTGCCGGGCATGACGGCCACCGTTGCCCGTGTCGAAAGCCTGCCGCCCGCGCTGACGGTTCCGCTTTCCAACAGCGGCCAGTTCGTGCACTGGCGTGAGAAGATTGAGACCACGGATGAAGTGGTCGAGACCACCGCCGACGGTTGGCCTGCGCTGATCTGTGCCGGGGGGATCCACTACCTTGCCGGATGGCTCGACGATATCGCCTCGGCCCGCATCCTGACGGCGCTGTGCCATAAGGCCGGGATTGAAGCCGATCCGCTGCCGGAAGGTCTACGACGCAGGGATACCGAGACCCATCGTTTCCTGTTCAATTACAATGCTTTCGATGTCGAATGGGATGGCAAAACCATTCCCGCTGCGGGCGTCTCCTGGCAGGAAATTGCACCCCGCTAGGATAAGATTAAGCTGCATCGGGGGCTAAACCCCCGATGCCCTTGGCAAGCGGGCCGCTCTAAGCCCGCACAGATACTGCCCCGTCCACCGTCAGGAACGCAAAGCCATTCGGCCCCAGCGCCAAGAGCGTGCCATCCAGAACCGCGTCTTGTGACGGACCTTCCAGCCCGCTCGCACCCTCAACGGCAAGCGCAACAGCCTCTGGTGACAGATTGAACACGCACAGCACCGCATCGTCACGGGTGAAGGCCAAAATCGGCTCGGGCAGGTGGAAGAACTGCGTCGCTCCCGCCAGCAAGGCATCCGAGCCCTTCCGAAACGCCAGCATTGCGCGATAGGTTTCCAGCACCGATCCCGCAACGCCAACCTGCGCCGCCACATTCCGCGCCAGTTGCGGCGCTTTCACCGGCAGCCACGGCTTGCCCGTGGAAAATCCGCCATTTGGCGAGGCATCCCAAACCATCGGTGTGCGGGTGTTGTCGCGCCCAATCGGCTCGGGCCAGAAGTTGATGCCCTGCGGATCGGTCAACTCCTCGAACACCAGTTCGGTATCGGTCTGACCGATCTCCTCCCCCTCCCACAGACAAATAGAACCCTGAAACGACAGCAACAGCGCCCCGGCCTGCCGCGCCAAAGCGTCTTGCGACACCCCATGCTTGGCCCAACGTGAGGCTTGCCGCACCACGTCATGGTTGGAAAACGCCCACATCGGCCAGCCGTCCGGTGCGCCGGTGAAGAATTCCTCGATCTTGCCACGAAAGAACGCCGCCGAATAATCGTAGCCCATCATCTCAAACGAATAACATTGATGCAGCCGACCGGGGGCAGTGTATTCCCCCATCATCCGAATGGCATGATGCGCTTCGCCCATCTCACCAACGGTGGCGCGATCCGTATATTCATCCATCACCCGGCGAATACGCTCCATCCAACCCAGATTTTCCGGCTGACCCTTTGAGAACAAATGATACTGCATTTCATAAGGGTTGCCGTCCACCTTCATTTTCACCCGGTAATCGGCGGCATCATTGCGGAACTGCGCGTCCTTGTAGAAATAGTTCACCGTATCAAAGCGGAAGCCATCCACCCCGCGATCCAGCCAGAACCGCAAAACGCTTTCCATATACTCCACCACCGCCGGATTGCGGTAGTTGAAGTCGGGTTGCTGCGGCAAAAACGAGTGCATGTAATACTGTTTGCGCCGGGCATCCCAGGTAAACGCCGGCCCGCCGAACACCGACAGCCAGTTACAAGGCGGCGTGCCATCCGGGCGGGGATCGACCCAGATATACCAATCCGACTTATCATTCTCGCGGTTCTTCCGGCTTTCCGCGAAGAACGGATGCTTGTCAGATGAATGGTTCAGCACCTGATCAATGATCACCTTCAGACCCAGACCATGCGCCCGCTCCACCAGGGCATCGAAATCCGCCAGCGTGCCGAACACCGGATCGACATCGGTATAGTCGGCCACATCATAGCCCATATCCAGCATCGGCGAGGTGAAAAACGGCGACAGCCACACCGCATCGCAACCCAGACCGGCGATATGATCCAGACGCCGCGTGATGCCCTTCAGATCGCCGATCCCGTCGCCATTGTCATCCTGAAACGACCGGGGATAGACCTGATAGGTCACCGAGCCACGCCACCATTCCGCCATTCCTGCCTCCGTTTCCTATGATTTCCCAAAGCCTAAACCGCTTTGGAAGCCTTGCACAGACCGCCCGGCTTGTGCCCCATACAATTCTGCCATTGACCCTGCAAAGCCATCGGCTAACCGTGACGCCAAGCAGGAGCCCGCCATGATCCAGACCTCCCCCAAATCCAGCATCTTCACGCCGATCCTGATCGCAGGCTGCGCGGTGCTGCTGCTGAACTTCGCCATCCGCGCCAGTTTCGGGGTGTTCCAGATTCCTATCGCCGCCGAATTCAACTGGCCGCGCGCCGAGTTCTCGATGGCCATCGCGATCCAGAACCTTGCTTGGGGCGTAGGTCAGCCGATCTTTGGCGCATTGGCAGAACGCTTTGGCGACCGCCGCGCCATCATCGCGGGTGCAATCCTCTACGCCCTCGGCTTGGTGCTCTCCAGCTTCGCCGTCACCCCCGGTCAGATGCAACTGCTTGAAATCTTGGTGGGTTTTGGCATCGCAGGAACCGGCTTTGGCGTGATCCTTGCGATTGTTGGCCGCGCCGCCAAGCCGGAAAACCGCTCGCTCGCTTTGGGCATCGCCACTGCCGCAGGCTCGGCTGGGCAAGTGTTCGGCGCGCCCGCCGCGCAAATACTGCTGCAATACTACCACTGGCAAGCGGTCTTCGTGATCTTCGCGGTGGTGATCCTGTGCACCCTGTTCGCGCTGCCATTCCTGCGCTCGCCCACCTTGGCCACCAAGGCCGAGCTTGATGAATCCCTCGGCACCGTGCTGAAACGCGCCTTCAAAGACCCGTCCTTCACGATGATCTTCGTCGGCTTCTTTTCCTGCGGCTATCAGTTGGGTTTCATCACCGCGCATTTTCCGGCATTTGTCACCGAGATGTGCGGCGCGATTGACCCCTCGGGCCTGCTGGCGGATATCGGCATCACCACCACCTCGATCCTAGGTGCAATCGCAATTTCGGTGATCGGGCTGGCGAACATCGCGGGCAGCATCCTGGCGGGCTGGATGGGCAAGCGCTATACCAAAAAATACCTGCTGTCGGGCATCTATGTCGCCCGCACCGTGGCCTCGGCTTTGTTCATCCTGCTACCGATGACCCCCGCCACCGTGCTGATCTTCTCGCTGGTGATGGGCAGCCTGTGGCTGGCGACCGTGCCGCTAACCTCTGGCCTTGTCGCGCATATCTACGGGTTGCGCTACATGGGGACGCTCTATGGTGTGGTGTTCTTCTCGCACCAAGTCGGCAGCTTCCTTGGCGTCTGGCTGGGTGGCAAGTTGTATGACGTGACCGGAGATTACAGCACCGTCTGGTGGATCGGCGTTGGCGTCGGCGCATTCTCGGCCATCGTGCATCTGCCAATCCGCGAGAAACCCTTGCTGGCGCAGCCCGCCTGAACCGATAGGATCCCCCATGCGCGTCGGAATTGCTGCCCTTGTGCTGGCCTATGTGCTCAGCCAATTCTACCGCGCCTTTCTGGCGGTGCTTTCGCCTGTCTTGGCTGCGGATATTGGAGCGACAGCCGAGAACCTCGCCTCGGCCTCGGGCCTGTGGTTTCTCGCCTTCGCGCTGATGCAGATCCCGGTGGGTGAGGCGCTGGACCGGATCGGCCCCCGCCTGACCACCGCCGGATTGCTGGCGATGGGCGGCATCGGCGCTGCGGTGTTTGCGATGGCGACCGGGCCGGGGGCGATCAACGTGGCGATGGTGCTGATCGGGATGGGCTGCGCGCCGGTGCTGATGGCGGCCTATTACATCTTCGCCCGCAGCTTTTCGCCCGCCGTCTTCGGCACCCTTGCGGGCGTGGTGATCGGCATCGGTTCGCTGGGTAACATCGCGGCCTCGCTGCCGTTGTCGCTGGCGGTCGAGGCTATTGGCTGGCGTGGGGCAATGTGGACGCTGTGTATCGTCACCTTCGTAACCGCCGCCGCGATCTGGCTGCTGGTGCGCGACCCGGAGCGTGTGATCCACACCTCTAAAGGCTCGTTGCTCGATCTGCTGCGGATGCCCGCGCTGTGGCCGATCCTGATCATGATGGCCGCCTGCTATGCCCCGGCCGCTGGCCTGCGCGGGCTTTGGGCTGGCCCCTATCTGACCGATGTGTTCCAGGCCGATGCCGAGCGGATCGGTTTTGTGACGCTGATCATGGGTCTGGCCATGGTGGCAGGCAACTTCGCCTATGGCCCGCTGGATCGGATCCTGGGCAGTCGCAAGTGGTTGGTTTTTGGCGGCAACGCCTTGGCCGTCGCCTGCCTGCTCGGCCTCTATGCCCACCCCGGCGGGCCGGGCATCATGCCCGTCGTCCTACTTGCCGGCGTTGGCTTTTTCGGAGCCTCGTTCCCGATGGTGATGGCGCATGGCCGCGCCTTTTTGCCGCCGCATCTGATTGGGCGTGGGGTGACACTGATCAACCTGTTCGGCATTGGCGCGGCGGGCATCATGCAAATTCTGACCGGGCGTTTGCACCACGCCCTGACCCCCAGCGCCACGGTGATCAACAGCGCCCCGCCCAGCACGCCCTATGCCGCGCTGTTTGCCTTCTACGCCGCCCTGCTGACCGCCGGGTTGGTGGTATATCTGCTGTCGAAAGACCGCACCGACTGACCCGCCCGCGTTTTACGCTTCCCCCGCGCCGCCCCATGCGCTAACAGGCCTCGTCTTTGATGGTCACTGACAGAATTTAGGAGAACCCCGATGGGCTATAAGGTCGTCGTCGCGGGTGCCACGGGTAACGTGGGCCGCGAAATGCTGAACATCCTCGCCGAGCGCGAGTTCCCGATTGACGAGATTGCCGCTTTGGCATCGCGTAAATCGCTGGGCACTGAAATCAGCTTTGGCGACAAGACCGTTAAGACTAAGGATCTCGAGACTTTCGATTTCACCGGCTGGGACATCGCTTTGTTCGCCGTGGGCTCGGATGCGACCAAAATTTACGCCCCGAAAGCCGCTGCGGCTGGCTGCGTGGTGATCGACAACTCGTCGCTCTATCGCTACGACCCCGCCGTGCCGCTGATCGTGCCAGAGGTGAACGCGGATGCGATTGCGGGTTATACCAACAAGATGATCATCGCCAACCCGAACTGCTCGACAGCGCAGATGGTGGTGGCTCTGAAGCCTTTGCATGACCGCGCGCGGATCAAGCGCGTGGTTGTCTCGACCTATCAATCGGTGTCGGGCGCGGGCAAAGAGGGCATTGACGAGCTGTGGGACCAGACCAAGGGCCTCTACGTCCCCGGTCAGGAAGTGCGGCCTTCAAAGTTCACCAAGCAAATCGCGTTCAACGTGATCCCGCATATTGATGTGTTCCTCGATGATGGCTCCACCAAAGAAGAGTGGAAGATGGTCGCCGAGACCAAGAAGATCCTCGACAAGAATATCAAAGTCACCGCGACCTGCGTGCGGGTTCCGGTGTTTGTGGGGCATTCGGAATCGATCAACATCGAGTTCGAAGAGTTCCTTGATGAACATGAAGCCCGCGATATTCTGCGCGAGTCTCCCGGCATCATGGTGATCGATAAGCGCGAAGATGGCGGCTACATCACCCCGATCGAATGTGTGGGCGATTATGCGACCTATATCAGCCGCATCCGGCAGGACAGCACGATTGATAACGGCATCAATCTGTGGTGCGTCTCGGATAACCTGCGCAAGGGGGCTGCTTTGAATGCGGTTCAGATCGCGGAATTGCTGGGCAGTCGGCATCTGAAAAAGGGCTGATCGGGCCCGCACTGAGATTTGAAAAGCCCTGCCTTTTGGCGGGGCTTTTTGTTGGTCCCAACTCGGGACCATTGTTTTCATTGCCAGAATCCGAACGGTTTTCGTTAAGGTTAACGATAGCTGAACGATTTCAAGCCGCGACACCTGCTTTCAGGCCATCGTAAACGGCTTCCTCGGCGGTGCGCGGGGCGAGGCAATCGCCGATTTGCGTCACCGCAATGCCCAAGGCCTGCAACTCTGCCGCCAAGCCATCGACCGGGATATGACCGAGGCTGAGAACCAACGTATCGACGCCGGAAACCTCCATCGCTTCGCCGCTGGGGGTGTGTTGCAGGTAAACCGTATCCTCGGCGGTGCCGAACAGGCGGGCGTAGGGGCGCACGTCGATGCGCAGGCGGTGCAGATCGGCGGCCATCGTGTCGCGCACATAAAGCGGCAGGCTTTCGCCGGGGTGCAGGCCGTTCACCGCCAAAGTCACCTGCGCGCCATCGCGGGCGGCCATTTCGGCAATCCCCGGTGCTATCCAATCGCAGCGCCAATCGGCGACGACAACCCGCGCGCCCAGTTTGACCTCACGCCGCAACACCTGCCACGCAGTGACGATCTGTATCTGCCCATCGGTCGGCAAATCTGGCACATGCGGACGCGCGCCAGTGGCGAGAATGACGGAATCCGGTGCCTCGGACTGAACGAGACCCGCTGTCACCGTCACGCCGCGCCGCACCTTGACCTGCGCCAGTTCCATTTCACGGGAAAGGTTGGTGACAATCCCGCCAAACTCCGCCCGTTTCGGCAGCAGTTGCGCCAGCAAGGCCTGCCCGCCAAGCTGGCTGGCGGCCTCATACACCGTCACGTCATGGCCGCGTTTGGCGGCGGTGATCGCGGCTTTCATCCCGGCAGGGCCGCCACCCACCACCATGATCTTCTTGCGCTTTAAGGCAGGTATCAGATTGCCATAAGTCAGTTCCCGGCCCGTTTCGGGATGCTGAATACAGGAAATCGGCAGGCCGCGATGAAAATGGCCGATGCAAGCCTGATTGCAGGCGATGCAGGCGCGAATATCTTCCACAGCCCCAACTTTGGCTTTGGCAGGCATCTTGGGATCACAAATCAGTGCCCGCGTCATGCCGCACACATCCGCCTTGCCCGAGGCGATAATTGCCTCGGCTTCCTGCGGCTGGTTGATCCGCCCCGCAACGAACACCGGGATTTTCAACGCCTTACGGAAGGTGCTGGCATCGGCGGCGAAATAGCCCGCCGCAAAGGCCATCGGGGCCGCGATATGCACCGCGCCACCGATCGAGGCCGAAGTGCCCGTGGTGACGTTGACGAAATCCAGGCCGGATTCGAGGGCTTTGCAGGCCGCCAATGCTTCGGGGATGGTCAGACCTTCATCATCGCGTTCGCCTGCAGAAATGCGCAGGCCGATGATGAAATCCTCATCGGTGGCGGCGCGGATGGCGGTCAGCACGCGGGCAAGGAAGTGCTGGCGGTTGCTGTCGTTGCCGCCGAAAGCGTCGGTGCGCAGGTTGGTGCGGGGATTGAGGAATTGCGCGGGCAGATAGCCGTGCGAGGCGACAACCTCTACCCCGTCAAAGCCCGCTTGGTGCAGGCGGTGGGCGGCAGAGGCATAGCCTGCGATGATTTCTTCAATCATTGCAAGGCTTAACGGGCGCGGCATCACATGGAAGCGTTCATTCGGCACGGCTGACGGCGCATAGGCGACGGCCAGCAGACCATCGGCGCTTTCCATGATTTCCCGCCCCGGATGGAACAGTTGTGACAGGATCGTAGCACCCTCGGCGTGGACGGCTTGCGCAAGTTCGGTATATCCGGGGATGCAGGCGTCGGTGGTCGCCATCAGCAAATGCGAGGTGTAGCGCGCGGTTTCATGCACGCCCGCGACCTGGGTGATGATCAGGCCGACGCCACCCTTGGCGCGGGCGCGGTGGTAGGCAATCAGGGCGGGATTGACGGTGCCATCGGTCGGCATCGTGGTGTCATGCCCGGTCGACATGATGCGGTTTTTCAGCTGCGTGCGGCGCAGGGTCAGTGGAGTGAACAAATGGGGAAAGCTGGTCATGGCGGCCTCGGCGTTGCTGGGCCTTGGATAACAGGTCAGTAAAAAAATGGAAGATATTTTTACTATGGGCAAAACTTGTTGCGATTATTGTGCAGCTGCGGCATGGTTTAGCGATGGATGAAGTGAACGATCCCGCAGGTTTCTTGGGCGAGCGCATCCGTGGATTGCGCAAGCGGCGGGGGCTGACTTTGGCGCAGCTGGCCGACGCCGCGGGGCTGTCGCTGGGCTATATCAGCCAGCTGGAGCGCAATCTGGCCTCCCCCTCTATCCCAGCTTTGGTGAATATCGCCAAGGGCTTGGGGGTGACGGTGCAGTGGTTCTTTGCCGGGGAAGCCCCGGTGCCAGATGATGAGCGCGGCTATGTGATCCGGCGCAACAATCGGCTGAGCTTGCGTTATGCGGGCGGCATTGTGGATGAATTGCTGACGCCAAAGCTGAGTTTGCAGGTCGAGATGATTTACTCGCGGATGCCAGCGGGCACCGAAAGCGAGCAATCCTACACCCATGAGGGTGATGAGGTGGGATTCGTGCTGCAAGGTCAGTTGGAATTTTGGATCGGCGCGCGGCATTTCCTGCTGCAAGCGGGGGATACCTGTAGCTATTCCTCGGCCGAGCCGCATCGCTATCGCAATCCGGGGCCAGAGGAGGCGGTGGTGCTGTGGGCGATCAGCCCGCCGAGTTTTTAGCGGCGGGGGTGGCCCCTTGGTTGAGCTTTCGGGCGGCGATCAGCTTTCCTCGGCAATCGCTTCGGCCAGATCATTGGCCTCTTCGCAATTTCCGCACAGGCCTTGCAGGGTTTGCAGATTGGCCTTTGCGGCATCGGATTGGCCAAGCTGAAGATACATCTCGCCCTGATATTCCAGCGCGCCAAGATGGCCGGGGTTGAGTTTCAGTGCGGTCGAATACGAGACCGCCGCCACATCCATATTGCCCAGCTTGCGGTTGGCAAAGCCGCGCAGGTTCCAGGCATCGGCGTTGTCGGGCTGGTCAGTGGTCAACTGATCCAAAAGCGGCAGTGCGCCCGCATAATCTGCGGCGGCGATCTTGGCCTTGGCCTCGGTATAGGCCGGGTCGGAGTCGGCGGTGGGCTCGCTGCCTGCGGCCTGCGCCGGGTCAAGCGCCATGGCCAGCAGACCAAACAGGCCGATCAGAACATAAGACAGGATATGGGGCATTCTGGCTTCTCCTCATGGGTGCGATCACGCTAACCGATGTGACAGATGTGCGATATCAAGCCTGTGTGACAAGGCAAAATCATGCCAAGCGTTCAGAAATCAGCACCTGACGGATCGAGGTTGCGGTTTTATCGACGATCTCGGTCAGTTCGGCATCTGTGCAGTTATAGGGCGGGGCGAGGATGACGATATCGCCGTTCGTGCCATCGACATTGCCGCTGACCGGATAGCAGATCAGGCCGTTCTGCATCGCCTGCGCGCGGATTTTCAGCGCCAGTTGGCGGGAGGCCTCGAACGGGCGTTTGGAGGCGCGATCCGCCACCAGTTCGGTACAGATGAAATGGCCCCGACCACGAATATCGCCGATGGCGTCGAGGTCGCCCATAGCATCGGCCAGCCAGCTTTTCAGGCGGGATTCGTTGGCGGCCACGCGGGCGAGCAGGCCCTCGCGCGCGACGATATTTTGCACCGCGACCCCGGCGGCGCAGGCGGCGGTGTGGCCGGTGAAAGTGTGACCGGTGCCGAAAGCGCCATCTTTTGCGCGGATGGCCTCCCAGACTGCGGTGGTGCAGATCGCGGCCCCTAGGGGCATGTAGCCACCTGCGAGGCCCTTGGCGACGGACATGATGTCAGGTTCAACCCCGTCAAGTTGCAAGGCGCGCCACGGTCCGGTGCGGCCCGCGCCACACATCACTTCGTCGGCGATCATCAAGACGCCGTATTTGCTGCAAATCTCGCGGACGCGCTGGGCGTAGCCGTCAGGAGCGGGGACGCAGCCGCCTGCGGCACCGACCACGGGTTCAAATATGAAGGCGGCGATGGTCTCGGGGCCGTGGGTGAGGATGGCGGCTTCCAACTCTGCCGCGCAGGCCTCTCCGGCGGTTTCTGGTGTGGCCCCGGCGATGGGGCGATAGGCGTTGGCGGGGGAGAGTTTGATTGAGGGGATGAACGCGCCCTCATAAGCGGCGGTGCGTTCGGCAAAGCCTGAGACGCCCAAGGCTCCGAGGGTGTTGCCGTGCCACGAGCGTTCGCGGCTGATGAAACGGCGGCGGGATTTCTGGCCGATGGCGGTTTGGTATTGCAGGGCGATCTTCAGGCAGCTTTCCACGGCCTCTGAGCCGCCCGTCACATAGACCATCTCGCGTAGGGTGCTGCCGGTGTGGCCCCGGATAATCTCGGTCAACTCCTCCAGCGCGTCGGTGCTGAAGTTATAGCGGTAGCCATGGGCGATCTGGCCGAGTTGCGCGGTGATGGCGGCGTTAACCTCGGGGTGGGCATGGCCGAGGCAATAGACGGCGGGGCCGCCCGAGCCGTCAATGTACTGCTTGCCCGAGGCATCCCACAGATAGCTGCCGCGGCCGTGGGTGACTTTTGGCAAAGCGGTGGTGGCGGTGAGGGCGGCAGGCTTTAGGGTGGCGGGTTTTGCGGTCATGGCTTGGGCCTTTTGATTTTGGCCAGCATGGCAGGGCGCAGAATTGCCGACAAGGGGTGGCACGGGGACTTGCTTGATGGGGCGGCTGCGGCCTAACCTCTGCCCAGATTTGGGGGGATTTTTCATGCGCTATTTTATCGGGTTGGCTTGGGCTTTGGGCATCGCGGCGGGGCCTGCGATGGCGGATCAGATCGTGGTCGGCAGCCATATCACGGCGGTCACGGTCTATCCGCAGGGCGCGCAGGTGACGCGCGAGGTGGAATTCACGGCACCTGCCGGGGCGAGTGAATTGCTGATCACCGACCTGCCCGCCGACACACAAGCAGAGTTGATCCGGTTGCAAGCGACCGGCGCGGTGCTGGGCGCGTTTTCCCTGCGCACAGATCGATTGCCGCCGCGCGATGATTCCACCGACCCGGATGTGGTGGCCGCGAAAGCGGCGGTTGAGGCTGCGGAAGTGGGGGTGCGGGCGGCGCAAGCTGGGGTGGATGCGATCAGCGCATCGGTTGAAGCGGCAGAGGCGCAGGCCGATTTTCTGCGCCGGGTGAAGCCGGAAGGCGCTGCGGTGACGGTGGATGGCGTCAAGGCTTTGACTGCCATGATTGGCGCTGAGGTGTTGGCGGCGCGGCAAGCGGCTTTGACGGCTGGGCTTGGACTGCCAGCGGCGCAGAAAGCGGTGGAGGATGCGCAGAAGCTGCTGACCGATGCGCAGGCCAGCCAACAGGCGCTGTCGCAGGGCGCGGCAGATTATACCGGGCTGTCGGTGGCGGTGACGGCGGATACGGCGGGAACGGCGCATCTGGTGGTGACGCATTACGTCTCGGAAGCCAGTTGGCAGCCGGTCTATGACATGATGCTGACCCGCAAAGACCCGAAGCTGAGCATCGCGCGTGGGGTGCTGGTTAGCCAATATTCCGGAGAGGATTGGAAAGCGGTGGATCTGACGCTTTCGACCGCGCAGCCCTCGGCGCAGGCAGAGCCGTCGACGGTGTGGCCAGAATTGCGGCGGGTGGTTGATCCGGTCGAGATGGCGAAATCAGACGCGATGGCGGGTGGCGAGATGGGGGCTTTAGCAGAGCCCGTGATGGAAGCTGCGGTGGTAGGTGCGCCGATGATCCAAGGCGATGTGGTGGTTTATAACTACCCGGCGAAGGTCGATGTGGCAGGCGGGGTCGAGAACCTGCGGCTGGCCTTGGATGAAATTACGCTGGTGCCGACGATCAAGGCTTGGGCGGTGCCGCGTTATGATCAGACGGCGTTTGTGATGGCGAAGTTTGTCAATGACAGCGGCGAGATTTTGCTGCCCGGACAGGCGTTCTTGCTGCGCGAAGGCGTGCTGGTGGGGGCGACCTCGATAGGCGTGGTGGCGCCGGGGGATGAGGCGGAGATTGCTTTTGGAGCGATTGAGGGGATTCGGTTGAAGCGGGAGATGCCGCTGCGGGCTGAGGGGGATCGCGGGATTTTGTCCAACTCGACGCAGGTCGAGGAGAAGGCGGTGTTGCAGGTGGAGAACCTGACAGCGGAAAGCTGGCCGGTGCGGTTGGTGGATGGGGTGCCCTATTCCGAGCAAGAGGAATTGGAGATCAGCTATACCGCCGATCCGGCGCCCTCTGAGGTCGATGTGGACGGCCAGCGCGGGGTGTTGGCTTGGGAGTTTGAGTTGGGGGCGGGCGAGAAGAAGGCTGTGCAACTGGATCATGTGATCAGCTGGCCGGAGGGGAAAGAGTTGCAGTAAGGCGCGGTCCACGCGTGGACAGAATTTTGCGTGAATGATTACAGGGGGTTAATGATTGGCATTAACCCCCTGTTCATATTTGACGCTTCGGGGTGTTGCTTGCGCTTGGGGAAGCCTCCGGCGGGAGTATTTGGCAAAGAGCAAATACTGGGCGGTTCCGGCTGGGGCGGCGGGCTCAGAACAGCTTTGCGGTGTGCGCTTTCAGGTCTTCTTGCGCCAGACGATAGGGGCCGGGGCCGAAGCTGGCGCGGGCGGCTCCGGCGCGGGCGGCGGTGGGCAGCGAGGTCAGGCTGCCGAGCATCATCACGTTGACGGGCAGGCTGGAGGCTTGGCAGATTTCGGTGATCAGGCCCTCGTCGCCAAGGCCGGGGATGAAGAAACCGTCGGCCCCGGCGGCTGCATAGGCGGTTTGGCGGGTGAGGGCTTCGGCGACAAGGGCGGCTTGGTTGGTTTGGGTTTTCAGGAACAGATCGGTGCGGGCGTTAATGAACAGCGGGATGCCGGATTGGTCGGCGGCTTGGCGGATGGCTTTGATGCGTTGCACTTGGTCGGCGATGGGGTGCAGGGCTTGGCCGCCGACGATCTGGTCTTCAAAATTGATGCCAATGGCTCCGGTGGCGATGACGCGGGTGACGTTGGCGGCAAGCTGGGTGGCGTCGGTGGCATAGCCGCCCTCGAAATCGACGCTGACGGGCAGGTCGGTGCTGGCAGTGATGCGGGCGATGATTTGCAGGGCGAAATCGAGCGGCAGGGCTTCGCCGTCACCATAGCCTTGCGCGGCGGCAACCGACCAGCTTCCGGTGGCAAGGGCTTGCGCGCCTGCGTGGGCGACGGTTTTGGCGCTGCCTGCATCCCAGATGTTATACAGCACCAGCGGATTGCCGGGGATGTGCAAGGCTTTGAAGTGGCGGGCTTTATCGGCTTGTGACATGGGCTGTGGCCTTTGTTGCGGAGGTGTATTGGCGTTCGATTTCCAGCAGGCGCTGTTTGCGCCAGAGCCCGCCGCCGTAGCCGGTCAGCGCACCGTCCGCGCCGATGACGCGATGGCAGGGCACCATCAGCGCGATCTGGTTGGCCCCATTGGCGCGGGCAACGGCGCGGGGGGCCTCGGGGCGATCCAAGCTTTGCGCGATGGCGCTGTAGCTGCGGGTTTCACCTGCCGGGATGCGGGCGAGTTCGGCCCAGACGGCGCGGGCAAAGCTGCTGCCGTGTTGGTGCAGCGGGGTTTGGAAGCGGGCGGACTGGCCGTTGAAATAGGCGGCAAGCTCGGCTGTGGCTTGGTCGGTGATCTGGGTGCGGCCGATGCCGATGCTGGTGTTGCTGGCTTTGCGCAGGGCTTGCAGCTCGGTCGGCAGGGCGGTGCGGTCGATGAATTCCAGCAGGTGCAGGTGGGTGGTCGAGGCGACGGCGATCATGTCGCCCAAGGGGGTGGCGATCCAGGAGGCGCGCAGCAGGCCGTCGGTGGCCAGTGCGCTGGGCGGGCAGCCGAGCAGGCGGGCGAAGGCGGTGCGAAAGGCGCTGGGCGAGGAAAACCCGGCGTCGTGTTGGGCGGTGATGACTTTGCCCGAGGCGAGCGTGGTGAAGCCGTCGCGCAGGCGGCGTTGGCGGGCCATGTCGAGGAAGGTCATGCCGAACTGGCGCTTGAAACTGCGGCGGATGGTGGAGGGATCGAAGCCCATGCGGGTGATGTCGGGTTCGGACCATCGGTAGTCTGGGCGGGCGTCGAGGGCGTGCAGCAGGGTGGTGATGGCGGGGTCGGCGCTGGCTGCGGCTTGCAAGGGGTGGCAGCGTTTGCAGGCGCGAAAGCCCGCTTGCAGGCAGGCGGCTATCGTGGGGTGAAAGCTGCAGTTGCGCGCCAAGGGCTTGCGGGCAGGGCAGGTCAGGCGGCAGAAGATGCCGGTGGAGGCGACGCAAACATAGGCCTGCCCGTCATAGCGGGCGTCGCGCGCCAATAGGGCGGCGTAGAGGGTGTCGTGGTCTGGAAGATCGAACAGCATGGCGGCAGGATAGCAGGCTCGCGCGCGGGGTGGCGTCGAAAATCGGGCGTCTATTGCAGATTGTTTATCCTGCCGGGCGGGTCAGCAGGGTTTCGCGCAGCCAGCCGTCTTGGAATTCGACCCGGTCGCAATCGGTGAAGGCGGCCCAGCGGCTGAGTTCGGATTCCAGTTTGGCTGCGCGGCCTTGGCCCAGTTTCACCCCGGCTTCGGGCCAGAACGCTTTGACGCGCAGGGAGCGGTCGTCGCGGAAAGATTTGCAGTCGATGCGGCCAATCAGGCGGCTGCCTTCCAGCACCGGGAAGACGTAATAACCGTATTGGCGTTTGGGTTCGGGGACGAAGACTTCGATGCGGTAGTAGAAGCCGAACAGAAATTCGGCGCGGTTGCGGTCGCGTAGGGCGGGGTCGAACGGCGACAGGAGGCGCAGGCGGGTGGTGGGGTCTGGCGCGTTTTCGGCGGCGGTCAGCACATCGGGGCGGGCATAGCTGCGTTGGCGCTGGCCGGTGGCGCCTTCGATTTCAATCTCGATGATCTCACCGCGCGCGAGGGCGGCTTTCAGCCAAGCCTTGACCTCATCGGGTTTCAAGGCGTGCCAGTAGGCGCGCAGCTCGGTGGCGTTGGCGAAGCCGAGGTTGTCGAGGGCCGAGGTGCAGGCCCAGTGGGTTGTGGTTTCCAGATCGGGGGCGGTGCGATGGGGTTCGGGGATCACCCGTTCGGTCAGGTCATAGATTTTCTGGAAACCGTTGCGGCCTGCGATGGCAAGTTGCCCGGTGCGCCACAGCCATTCCAGCGCGGTTTTCGATGGGTGCCAATCCCACCAGCCGCCTTTGCCGCGTGTCTCACCCTCGCCGACGTCTGAGGTGGTGACGGGGCCATGATCTTGGATGCGGCGCAGGATGGTGTCGAACTGCGCCTCATAGCCATCGCGGAACCACGACTTCCAGTTGCTGTGCAGCCGTTCGGTGTCGCGGGCAAAGCGGTGGTGCCAGTGGCTGTGCAGATGCACGGGCAGGATCGAGGCGTCATGCGTCCAGTGTTCAAAGAGGGCGCGGTCGCGTTCCAGCAGGGATTTCAGCGCGGCGGGTTTGTAGCTTTGGCGGCGGGAAAACAGGATCATGTGATGCGCGCGCGCGACGGTGTTGATGCTGTCGACCTGCACGAAACCAATGCGGTGAATGAGGTCGGCGAGGGCCTGACCGGTGGCTGGCCCGGTGGGGGCCTCGGCCAGTGCGTGGCGGTGCAGGAACAGGCGGCGGGCAGCGGGGTTTGTCAAAAGCGGCAGCATGGCGCTAGGGGTAGCAGGCCTGCCGGAGAGGTCAACAGCGACGTTTTTTATCCTCTGCGCGGCATGTCGTAACATACTGACATATTGGCGTGAAAATTGTGACTAAAACACTCGATTTAATAGGTTGATCACAAGGCGGGCAGGCCCCAGTTTAAGCCATATCCCCAAGGAGTTCTGGATGACGCATGACACGCCGCTGATCGCGATTATTGCCATAGGTTTGTCTATGGCCTTTGTGCTGGGACTTGTGGCGCATCGGTTCCGATTGCCGTTGATTGCGGGCTATCTGATGGCGGGTGTCATCATCGGGCCGTTCACGCCGGGGTTTGTCGCCAATCAGGAACTGGCCAATGAGTTGGCAGAGATCGGGGTGATCCTGCTGATGTTCGGGGTGGGTCTGCATTTCTCGCTGAAGGATTTGCTGGCGGTGAAGGCGGCGGCGATTCCGGGGGCTTTGGGGCAGATCGCGGTGGCGACGGTGGCGGGGGTCGGGCTGGCCTATGCTATGGGCTGGGGGCTGGGGGCCGGGGTGATTTTTGGCCTGTCGCTGTCGGTGGCCTCGACCGTGGTGCTGCTGCGGGCGCTGCAATCGCGCGGGATTTTGAAGGATGAGACCGGCAGGCTGGCGGTGGGCTGGCTGATCGTCGAAGATCTGGTGATGGTGGTGGTGCTGGTTCTGATCCCGCCTTTGGCCGGGCTGATGGGCGGTGTCGAAGTGCCGGTGGAAGGTGAGGCGGCTGAGGTCG
The DNA here is from genome assembly GCF_034376685.1 of Cypionkella sp. Taxonomy (GTDB): domain Bacteria; phylum Pseudomonadota; class Alphaproteobacteria; order Rhodobacterales; family Rhodobacteraceae; genus Cypionkella. The sequence continues at coordinate 139,886 of NZ_JAXMJJ010000002.1, read as the reverse complement.
CCAGCTGGGGCCTTGGCCCCTTGGGCGCGACGCTGTTGCTGACCGGGATGAAGGTTGCGGGCTTTGTCGGCCTGATGCTGATCGTGGGGGCGCGGCTGATTCCGCTGGTGCTGCATTACTCGATGCACACCGGTCAGCGCGAGTTGTTCCGGCTGGCGGTGCTGGCGATTGCCCTGGGCGTGGCTTACGGCTCGGCGGTGTTCTTTGGCGTCAGCTTCGCGCTGGGGGCGTTCTTTGCGGGCATGGTGATGGCCAGCTCGACCCTGTCCAATCAGGCGATGAAGGACACGCTGCCGCTGCGCGATGCGTTCGCGGTGTTGTTCTTTGTCTCGGTTGGCATGCTGTTCAATCCGTCGGTGATCTGGACGCAGCCCTTGGCGCTGATCGGCACGGTGGTGATCGTGATTGGCATCAAGTCAGTGGCGGCCTATGGGCTGATGCGCTGGTTTGGCCATGATCGCAGCGCGGGGTTTGTGCTGGCGGCCAGTCTGGCGCAGGTCGGCGAGTTTTCGTTCATCCTTGTCGGCATGGGGGTCAAGCTGGAAATCGTGCCGGTCGAGGCGCGCGATCTGGTGGTGGCGGCGGCGCTGGTGTCTATCCTGTTGAACCCGTTGCTGTTCCATCTGACGGATCGCTATGCCGCCAAACCCCCGGAACCTGTTGCGTAAGTTTCCTGCGGTTCAAGTTTCTTGCCCGACTCGCTGCGCAGGCCTAGGCTTGGCGCAGGGCTCTGGAGGAGAGCCGATTCTGGGAGGAATTTATGGCATCTGTTTCCATTCATCCGTCTGTTGATGGCGGGGTGAAGCCGGGTAAGGCTGGCTTCACAGGCGGCACCTTGACCTGTCATTGCAAGACCAACCCGGTGGAGGTGCAGATCGGCTCGGACTGTCTGCACAACCATGTCTGCGGCTGCACCAAATGCTGGAAACCTGCGGGGGCGGCGTTCTCGATGGTGTCGGTGGTGACATCCGACAACGTCAAGGTCACAAAGAATGCCGACAAGCTGGCGGTGGTGGATGACAACGCGTTGATCCGGCGTCATGCCTGCACCGGCTGCGGTGTGCATATGCACGGGCCTGTGACGCGGCCGAACCACCCGTTCACCGGGCTGTCGTTCATCCATACCGAGCTGTCGGGGACCGAGGGTTTTGCGGCACCGACATTTGCGGCGTTTGTGTCTTCGGTGATCGAGGGCGGCACGGACCCCGCGAAGATGGACGGCATCCGGGCGCGGCTGAACGAGTTGGGGTTGCCGCCCTATGATGCGCTGTCGCCGGGGCTGATGGATTACATCGCGACGTTTACGGCAAAGGCGAATGGGGTTTTGAAGTAAGCCGGACCGAGGGCAAACTCTGCGGGGCAGAGTTTGTCGGTTCGTTGCTCATAAGGCGGAACGCCGTTGAGCAAGGGGTGTTGTGCCGCAAACCGTCGCTGTGGAAATTGGGCCGCGCCTGACTGGGCGGGCGCGGCCCGATTTGTTTGGGAACAAATCGGGCAAGGGGAAGGGTTAAGTCGCTTTCCGCCGCATCATCATCGTCAGCTTGCGCACCACAACGTAGAACGACGGCACCATGAAGATGCCCAGCACGGTGGCGGAAAGCATGCCGCCCAGCACGCCGATGCCGATGGCGTTTTGCGCGCCAGCCCCGGCCCCGGTGGCGATGGCCAAGGGCAGCACCCCCAGAATGAACGCCAGTGAGGTCATCAGGATCGGGCGTAACCGGGTGCGGGCGGCCTCAAGGGCGGCTTGCACCGGGGTGCGGCCATGGGTTTCCAACTCTCGGGCGAATTCGATGATCAGGATGGCGTTTTTCGCGGCCAGACCAATCGTGGTGAGAAGGCCGACTTTGAAATACACATCGTTGGATTGGCCAAACAGCCAAGCCGCCAGCAGCGCGCCAAGGATGCCGACCGGAACCGCCAGCATCACCGACAGCGGGATCGCCCAGCTTTCATACAAAGCCGCCAGACACAGGAACACCACCAGCGCCGACAAGGCGTAAAGGTAGGGGGCCTGATTGCCGGATTGGCGTTCCTGATAGGAAAGATCGGTCCACGCCACGCCATAGCCGCCGGGCATGGCTGCGACGAGTTGCTCCATCACCTCCATCGCCTCGCCCGACGAAGTGCCATCGGCTTGCGATCCGTTGATCGAAACCGCTGGCAGCGCGTCGATGCGGGCCAGACTGGGGGCGACCGGAGCCCATTCGGTGCGCGAAAACGCCGAGAATGGCACCATCTCACCGGCGCTGTTGCGGGCAAACCAAGCCAGCACATCCTCGGGCTGCATCCGCGATCCGGCGATGCCCTGCACGATCACCGGGCGCAGCGAATTGCCCAGTTGGAAATCGTTGACCTCATCGCCCGCGAAGACGATCGAGAGCATGGCGTTCACCTCGGTCAAAGACACGCCAAGTGCTGCGGCTTTTTCCTGATCAATCACCAGCTTGAGCGCGGCTTCATCCTCTGACGCACCGCTGCGCAGGTTGACAATGCGGCCACTGTCAGCGGCTTGTTTGATCAGTTCGGCGGCGGCGGCAAACAACGCCTCATTGCCCGCAGCGGATTGATCGACCAGATACATCGAGAAGCCAGCCGCATTGCCAAGGCCCTGAATCGCGGGCGGCTGGTTGAACTGCACGGTGCCTGCGCGCAGGGCCTTGAACTTGGCATTGGCCCGCGCGGCGACCGCCGAAGCCGACAGCTCGGCGCTGCTGCGTTCATCAAAATCGCGCAGCTTCACAAACACCATCGCCTGATTTTGCCCGGACCCGCTGAAGCCAAAGCCCATCGCGACGAAGGTGGATTCGACGGCGGCGGTTTCTTCGGTGTTCAGATATTCCTCGACCTGCCGCACCACATCCAGCGTCGATGCGGTGGTGGAGCCTTGCGAGAGCGAAATCCGGGTCATCAGCACGCCCTGATCCTCGGAGGGCAGGAACGAGGCGTTGATCTGGCTGTAAATCGCCCAAACGCCACCGCTGACCACGGCCAGCACCAGCAGCATGGTGAAGGGCCATTTCAGGATGCCGCCCAGCATGTTGGCATAGCCACGGGTGGCGGCGCCAAAGCCGGTGTTGAAGGCGCGGCCGGGGGCGCTGAGCCAGCCGGTGCCATGCGCCTTGTGTGGTTTCAGGATCGTGGCGCACATGGCAGGCGTCAGGATCAGCGCGACGGCGGCAGAAAGCAGCATCGCCGAGATGATGGTGACCGAGAATTGGCGGTAGATCACCCCGGTGGACCCAGACGAGAACGCCATTGGCAAGAACACCGCCGACAGCACCAACGCGATGCCGATCAAGGCCCCGGTGATCTGGGTCATGCTTTTCTCGGTGGCCTCCACCGGGGGTAAGCCTTCTTCAGCGATCACCCTCTCGACGTTTTCCACCACGACGATGGCATCATCGACCAGCAGACCGATGGCCAGCACCATCGCGAACATGGTCAGGGTGTTGATCGAATAGCCCAGCACACCCAGGACGCCGAAGGTGCCAAGCAGCACGATGGGCACGGCGATGATCGGGATCAGCGTGGCGCGCCAGTTTTGCAGGAACAGCAGAATGACGAGGAACACGAGGCCAATGGCTTCCAGCAAGGTGTGTTGCACCTTTTCAATCGACAGCTCGACAAAGGGCGAGGTGTCATAGGCGTATTGAACCTTGACGCCTTCCGGCAAGGCGGCTTCCAGCCCACTGAGGGTGGCGCGCACAGCGGCGGCGGTATCAACCGCATTGGCCCCACTGGCCAGATTGACGCCGAAGCCCGAGGCATTGGCACCGTTAAAGCGCGAATCCCCGCCGTAAGTGGCTTTGCCGATCTCCACCGTGGCCACATCCCCCAAGCGGACGGTGTTGCCTGCGGCGGTGGTGGTCAGGCGGATTTGCTCGAACTGTTCTACCGTGGTCAACTGGCTTTGCGCGGTGATGGTGGCGGTGAATTGCTGGCCACGGGTCACAGGTTGCGAGCCCAGCGAGCCGATAGACACCGTGGTGTTCTGCGCCTGCACCGCATTGACCACATCGGCGGGGGTCATCGAAAACTCGGCCAGTTTCATCGGATCCAGCCAGATCCGCATCGCATAGCCCGAGCCGAACGAGTTGATCGAGCCGACGCCATCGGTGCGCAACACCGCGCCCTCGACGGTAGAGGACATGATGTCACCCAGTTGCACCGTGCTGTAGCTGCCATCCTCCGACACCAGCGAGCCGACCAGCAGGATCGACGACGACGAGCGGGTGACACTGACGCCAGAGCTTTGCACGGTATCGGGCAGGCGGCGGTTGATCTGATCGACCTTGGCCTGCACGTTGGTTTGCGCATCATCGGGATCAACGCTGTCGTCAAAGGTCAGCGTCAGGCTGGAGCGGCCTGTTGACGACGACCCCACGGTGTAGAGCAGACCTTCCAGCCCGGTCAGGCCGTCTTCAATCGTCTCGGTGACAGAGGTTTGCACGGCTTCGGCTGTCGCGCCAGCATAGCTTGCGGACACCCGGATCGTGGTGGGGGCGATATCGGGGTATTGCGAGACCGGCAGTTGCAGCAGCGCATAGCCGCCCGCCAGCATCACAACAATCGCCAGAACCCAGGCGAAGACCGGGCGGTGAATGAAAAAACGCGCCATGTCTCAGTTATTCCCGGTCGTGGCCGGAGCGGCAGGCTTGGCGGTATCGGCGGCTGTTTCGGGGGTGGTATCCCGCACCACACCGTCGGCGTCGATGGTGACGGGCACCGGCTTTACTTCAGCGCCATCGCGCAGGTTGGTCAGGCCGTCGACGATCACCAGATCGCCGTCTTCCACCCCCGAGGTGACGATCCAGGCATTGTCCTGACTGCCCGAGGTGGTGAGCGCCACTTTCTTCGCCACGCCATCCTTGGCGACAAACACCGTCAGCGTGCCGTCAGAATTGCGGCCTGTGGCGCGCTGCGGCACGAGTTTGGCGCTGGTGGTGCCCAAGGTTAGCTTGACCCGCAGGAACTGGCCCGGCAGGATCAGCCGCTTGGGGTTGTCGAACTGCACGCGCAGATCGAAGGTGCCGGTGGTGGCGGACACCACATTGCCCAGCACCACAACGGTGCCTTGGCCGTCATAGGTCTCGCCATTTTCCAGCACCAAGGCCACACCGACCTTGCTGCCCAGCTTGAGGCAGCCATCGTCGATCTGCGCGCGCACCCGCAGCATTCCGGCGCTGGAATCGCTGACATCAATGTAGATCGGATCCAGCCGGGTGACGGTGGCCAAGGCGTCGGCCTGGTTTGCGGTCACCAATGCGCCGATCGAGACGTTGGAAATGCCCGCGACGCCCGCAATCGGGCTGCGCACGGTGGTGCGATCCAGATCAAGCTGGGCGACATCCACGGCGGCTTGGGCTGCGGCATAGCTGGCAACTGCGGCGGCGGCGGCTTGGGCGGATTGCAGATCGGCCTTGCTGACCGCACTGCCTTGCAGGGTCATGTAGCGATCCACCGTGGCTTGGGCTGTGTCACGCTGCACCAGCGCGCCCGCCAAGGCGGCTTTGGCCGAAGCGAACGCCGCGACATAGGTGGTATCCTCGATCTTGAACATCGGATCGCCGGGGTTCAGCTCGTCGCCCGCGGCATACAGAATTTCTTCGACCACGCCGCTGACGCGGGCGCGAATCTCGCCGGTCTCAAAAGCAACGGCACGGCCCGGCAGGGTGCGGATATAGGGCACTTCCACCGTCTGAATGGTAACGGTTCCAACACTGGTCGGCCCCGGAGCGGCACCGCGCGGCGGGGTCTGCGCTGTGGCCTGCGCTGCGGCAAATATGAGGGATACCAAAGCGATAAGGCTAAAGAAACGAAAAGAAATGCGCGGGCTGTGAGCGGGCGAGGGATGAAACATCTGGGGTCCGTTTTTTGATTATTCTGGAAGCAATGCTGGCCAAAGCACAACGCGGGCGAAACAGAGAAGGGTCGCAAGCAGAACGCATAGTTGCGCTCAAGATAAGCCTTTTACGCGGCTCGGAAAGGTTTCCGTCGCTGAGCTGGCAAAGAATTCCGTGAGGTTCGGTCGGGCCCCGGGGTGAAGCTACCCTATTTGGTGAAGCTGATGTCCAGATCGAAGTCGTAGTGCGCATCGGTCAGTGCTTTGGGGGCGGCGGGGAAGCTGCCTGCGCGGCTGACGGCTTGCAGCGCTGCGGCGTCCAAGGTGGCATTGCCGGAAGATCTCGCGACAGCCACACCCGCAAGCCCGCCGCTGGGGGTGACGGTCAGCCGCACGGTGACTATGCCCTCGATCCCGGCAGCAGAGCGCGGATAGGTTTTGCGGCGTTCGACCCGTTTGCGGATCTGCCCGCCCCATTTCTTTACCAACGAACCAACCTGCCTCTTCGAGGCGGCGCTGGCGGCTTTCTGTTTGGCAACAGGCTGTTGTGCGGATTTGGCCGGGGCTTTCGGCTTTTCGGCCTTGGGCTTTTCCGGCGTCTTCTGTGCGGGCTTTTCTTCCGGCACAGGCTTGGGTTGCAGTTTTTCCGGCGGGGCCTCGGCATCGGGCGGCAGGTCGGCCAGCTGCGGTTCGAGCGCGGCCACCGGGTCTGGCAGATCGGGGGCCAGTTCGGGTTCTGGCAGATCGGGCAGCGGTTCGTCTTGCTGGATCGGTTCCAGCGTCTCGGGCAGCTCTGCCATTGGCACTTCGGGGGCGGGTTCCAGCGTGGCAATCGCCGGGGGGGCCTCGGGCAGCGGGGCCATGTCGATCATCACGGCAGTGTCGGGGCCATTCTGGCTGCCACCACCCTGGTTGAGCCACAGCGTCAGCATCACCAGCGCCGCCATTGCGCCCGCCACCGATGTGGCCGCCGCCGCCCATTTCGCGGCATAGGCCAAGGGTTGATCGCCTGCGCGCGCGGTCACCCAATCGACAGAGGCGGGATAGCTTGTCATGGTTGTGCGGGGGCGGCTTCGGTCGGCGCGCCTTCGATGCCGACAAGGGCGACGCGCAGATAGCCCGCGCGGCGCAGCAGGTTCATCACCGCCATCAGCTTGCCATAGGCGACGGCCTCATCGGCGCGCAGGTAAATGCGCTGGTTGCGGTCGCCATTGGTCAGGCTGTCAAGCTTGGCACCAAGGCCATCGCGGTCGATGGTTTCGGAGGCTAGGGACAGCGTCAGGTCTTTTTGCACGGTGACATAGATCGGCTCGGGCGCCCGCTCTGCCGGAGTGGCGTTAGAGCCGGGCAGATCGACCGGCACATCGACCGTCGACAGCGGTGCTGCCACCATGAAGATGATCAACAGCACCAGCATCACGTCGATGAAGGGGGTGACGTTGATCTCGTGGTTTTCTTCCAGATCATCGCCCGGACGTTCGCGCGCCGACATGCCCATGTGTTAGCCCCCGGTCTTGATGTGGCGGAAATCGAGATCGCGGCTGAGCAGGCGTTCCACCCCGGCTGCGGCATCGCCAAGGCTTTGACGATACGCGGCAATTTCGCGGCTGAAGTGGTTGTAGATCACCACGGCGGGGATGGCGGCAACCAGACCGATGGCGGTGGCCAGCAGCGCTTCGGCAATGCCGGGGGCGACGACGGCCAAGTTGGTGGTCTTGGTTTCGGCAATGCCGATGAACGAATTCATGATGCCCCAGACCGTGCCGAACAGCCCGACGAAGGGCGCGGTGGCGCCGATGGTGGCCAGAAGCCCGGTGCCCTTGCGGATGCGACTGCCCGCCTGCACCTCGATCCGGTCAAGCACCGAGCGGGTGCGTTCCTTGACGCCATCCGGGCCAGCGGCGGCGATGGCGGGATCGGATCGGCGGTATTCGACCAGAGCGGCTTGCGCCATGAAGGCGGCAGGGTCGGTCTTGTCGGACAGTTCCGCCGAGGCGGTTTCCAGCGAGTGTGCGGCGTGGATGGTTTTGACCGAACGGCGGGCGCGGGCGCGGGCCACCGCCAGTTCGATCATTTTGAACACCAGCACGGTCCAGGTCACGAAACAGGCGAAGATCAGCGAGACCATCACCAGCTTCACCACCCAATGCGCGGCCTGATACATGCCCCAAGGTGAATAATCGGTTTGGGGGTGTGCGGTTTCGGCTGGGGCAATGGCTGCGGGCAGCGGTGCGGTTGGGGCGGTGCTGGGTTGCGTCGGCAGAGTTGGTGCCGCGTCGGTGACTGGCGCGGGGGCGGCGGGTTCGGGCATTTCCGATTGCACGACGGGCGGCTGCGGCGCTTGTTGCGCTAGGCCGGGCAGCGCCAGCGCCAGCGCCGTGACCACGCCCAGCCCGATGCGGCGGAAGATCGGAAGATGTGCTGTCAACATGCCTGGGGTCCGTTCGTTACGCTGCATCGGTTTGCGGCAAGGGCCATTGGGTTTGGAATCGGCGCGGATCGCGGTGCCCGCTGTAGGGTCTGATCTGCCCGTCCTTGCGGCAGTTAATTTTGTTGACAGGAGTAGTCAAGAATATTTCTTAGGCTTTCAGTCGCCTATTTATCACAATCGCGGGCGCTTGAGTAGTTGAGTGATTGACTCGGAGATTGCGCTGCCAGAGGTAGGGATGATGCCAGCCTCCCCGCGCCCCGATTCTGTCGGCCTGTGCGGGAAACCGGGCCAGCCCTGTCTTTCCTCGTGCCTTTTTCGGTGGCAATGACCATGACGTTTCGCCCCAAGATGACCGCTTTCACCGATGGGATTCGGGCGCTGGATGCGTTGCGCTGGCGGGCTTGGGATGGCGTGGTGGCCGATCTTTGGCATGCCGAGGGCAGTCTGGGCGGCGGCGGGCATTATGTCTCGCCCGATCCGCGCATCGTGATTTTCCTGAAGGATGGCGCGAAAGCGATCCGGTTGTCGGACACTCCGGTCGATGTGGCGGCGCGGCCTGCGGGGCAGGTCAGCTATATTCCGGCGGGGATGCCGTTGTGGTCGCAGATCGTCGAGGCCGGGGCGTTTCGCCATATTGATCTGCATTTCGACGGCGTGGCGCTGGCGCATCGTCTGGGCGAGCGGTTCGGCAGAGGCTGGGCGCAAGCGGCGCTGGCGCGTCCGGTGACGCTGGATGGCGTGACCGAGATTGACCGCATGGCCGATCTGCTGGCGGATGAATTGCAGGGTGACGGGCTGCACGACCTTTATGGCGAAGGGCTGGTGCAGGCGATTCTGGGGCGGGTGCTGGCCTCGGATCAGATCGCCCGCGCGGAGCCTTTGCGCGGCGGGCTGACGCCGCATCAGATGCGCCGGGTGACAGATTTCATGCAGGCCAATCTGCACCGCCGGGTGTCGGTGAGCGAGTTGGCAGCACAGATCGGGCTGTCGGAAAGCTGGTTCGCGCGGGCGTTCAAGCACAGCAATGGCGAGACTCCGCATGGCTGGCAGCAAAGCCTGCGCATCACGGCCGCCAAAGCGATGCTGGGGCGGGACGATGCGGCGCTGGTCGAGATCGCGGCGGCGACGGGCTTTGCCGATCAGGCCCATATGACACGGGCGTTTCGCATCGTGACGGGGACGACTCCGGCGGCGTGGCGGCGGGGCTATGGGCGGGGGCAGGGCGGCTGAAACCAGTTGCTTTGACCCGGGCCCACTCGGTTTTTGACGCAGGCCCCCCGATTTTGACGCAGGCATTGTGCAATTCAAAGCGGGATGCTGCAAGACGGTGGGGTTATTTCTACTTATTTAGTCAGGAATTCGCACCGCCGCGCGCTCTGCCCTTTAACTCAGGATATGCTGATGACTTCGCTTCCGTCCCGCTCTCGTCTGGCCCTGCTGCTGGGCCAAACCGCGCTGATCGCCTGCACGCTGCCGCAGCTGGCTGTGGCGCAAACCACCACCGTGCTGGAGCCGATTGTGGTGACGGGCGAAGGCGAAGGCAGCGCGACGGGCCCGGTGACAAGCAACAACCCCGCAACGCTGACCGGCAGCAAGACCGCAACCCCTGTGACAGAAGTGCCGCAATCGGTCAGCGTGGTTTCCTCGGAAACCTTGAAGGCCAGCAATGTCGCGAAGCTGGATGGCGCGTTGTCTTACGTCGCGGGTGTGACGGGCCAGCCTTACGGTTATGACAGCGATACCAACTGGATCTTCATCCGGGGCTTCAATGCTTCACAGCATGGCGCGTATCAGGATGGCTTGGCGAACAACGCCTATGGCTTTGGCAGCTTCTTCATCGACCCGTTTCTGGTTGAGCGGATTGAGGTGCTGAAAGGCGCGTCCTCGGTGTTGTATGGCGGCTCGAACCCCGGTGGTCTGGTCAACTATGTCACCAAAGCCCCGACGGGCGAGGACAAGACCGTGCTGGAATTTGGCTTGGATGAGCATGGCCGCGCTTGGGCCTCGGTCGATCAGAATCGCGTGGTCTCGGACGCGCTCAGCTATCGCCTGCTGGGCAAGATTGAGCGGGTCGATGGCCACGGGGCGTTTGATCCGGGTGTGCATGCGCTGCTGTCCGGCTCGGTTGAGCAGAAGTTGGATAATGGCGCGGTGCTGAGCTACGGGCTGGACCTGCTGAAGGTCGATGAGGCACATGTTGGCAACGCGTGGCTGCCGTATGTAGGCACGGTGCAAGAAGCCTCCTTCGGTTTCATTGCGCGCGATTTCAACGTCGGCGAGCCGGATCATGACAGCTATAAACGCGATCAGGCGTCGCTGCGCTTTGGCTTCACTCAGGATATCGGTGACTGGACCCTGACCAACACCTCGCGCCTGTCCTGGGCCGATATTTCCGAGCGTTCGGTGGTGGCCTATGGCTACAGCACCTTCGGCGCGCCGGATGCCGTGGGAACTCTGGTGCGCGGTGTGTTTGACCACGACACCTCGCAGACCAGCTTTGTGACCGACACCCGGCTGGAGAACACCTTCGTGACCGGTGCGTTGGAGCATCGGGTGATGACCGGCCTTGATCTGAAGAACTTCAAAACGGATATCCTTGAGAAAAGCGCCTATCCGGCAACGCCTTTGACGGTGGTTGATCCGATCTATGGCGCTATCCAGCCTGCAGCAGCGGCCTACAAGGATGTGGATATTACCCAACGTCAGGCGGGGGTTTACCTGCAAGACCAGATCCGTTGGGGCAATGGCTGGATTGCTACCGGAAACCTGCGCTACGACTGGGTGGAAACCGAGGCCAGCGCCGATCCGGCAGCCGGCACGACTGGCAGCAAGCGCAATGACAGCGAGTTGACCTGGCGTCTGGGTCTGGCGAAGACGGTGGTTGACGGCATGACAGTTTACGGCAGCCTTTCGACCTCGTTCAATCCGACGATCGAGCCAAGCTCTGAAGGCAATGACATCTACCCGGAAACCGCGCGTCAGGCAGAACTGGGCGTGAAATGGGCGCTGAGCGACAACTTCCTGCTGACCGCATCGGCGTTTGACATCACGCGCAAGAACGTTTCGCAGTCGCGGTTTGGTCTTATCGTCGATCCCGATACCGGTGCGGAACGTTATGGCTATATTTTCTCGCAAATTGGCGAAGTTGAATCCAAGGGCTTCGAGTTGGAAGCGCAGGGCAGGATCGCCGAGGGCCTGACGATTTCGGCGGCCCTCACCAAGATGGATCTGGACGTGATCAACGATCAGAATGCCGCCTTGATCGGCAATACGCCGCGCGAAGTGCCGGAAGAGTTCGCGTCCCTGCAGCTGGGCTGGACACCGGCCACGATGCCGGAACTGACCCTGACCGGCGCTGCGCGCTACACCGGCGGAAGCTGGGCGGATGATGAAAACACCGCTTGGGTGCCATCCCGCACTGTGTTCGACCTTGGGGTTAGCTACGAGATGCAAGACGACTGGAAGGCCAATCTGGCGATCAGCAACGTGACCGACAAAAGCTATGTCTCCAGCTGTGCAGGCACCAACTATTGCTACTATGGTGAGGGCCGCACGGCCAGCATCAGCATCAGCAAATCGTTCTAAGTGAATGAGAGGGGCTGGGTTGATCTTGCCCCTCTTGCCAGCCAAGTTGCGCTGCAACTGCGCCCGCCCCTGACCCAACTCCGAGTGCCCGATATGCTTCGTCAATTCGCCATGTATTACCGCCCCTGGATGGGCCTGTTCTGGCTGGATTTCGGCTGTGCGGTATTGTCGGGGCTGTTGGAACTGGCGTTTCCGCTGGCGGTGCGCGGCTATATCGACTGGCTGCTGCCGCAGGGCAACTGGACGCTGACGGTGCTGTTCGCGGTGGCGCTTTGTGCGGTGTATCTGCTGAACGCTGGGCTGACGGCCATCGTGATCTATTGGGGTCATATGCTGGGCATCAATATCGAAACCGAGATGCGCCGCCGGGCTTTCGACCATTTGCAGCGGCTGTCCTGGGGCTATTTCGACCGCCAACATTCCGGCCATATGGTTGCCCGCGTCACCCGCGATCTGGAGGATATCGGTGAGGTCGCCCACCACGGCCCGGAAGATCTGATCGTGGCGGTGATGACCTTCATCGGAGCCTTTGTGCTGATGATGATGGTGCATGTGCAACTGGCGATGATCACCGTGGTGATCGTGCCGCTGGCGGCGGTGCTGGTGATCTATTTCGGCGGCCGGATGACCGCGACCTGGCAGGCGATCTACGGTCAGGTGGCGAAGTTCAACGTGCGGATTGAGGAAAACGTCGGCGGCATCCGGGTGGTGCAGGCGTTTGGCAATGAAGATCACGAGCGGGCCTTGTTCGCCCGTGACAACGCGCAATACCGCCGCACGAAGCTGGACGCCTACAAGGTGATGTCGATTTCCTCGACGCTGAACTATGTGGGCATGCGCGCGGTGCAGGTGATGGTGATGGTCGCGGGCGCGGGTTTCGTGCTGAACGGGTCTTTGACGGCGGGCGGGTTTGTGGCCTTCCTGCTGCTGGTCGGGGTGTATTTCCGGCCGTTGGAGAAAATCGCCTCGGTGATTGAGACCTATCCGAAAGGTATCGCGGGGTTTCGGCGTTATCTCGACCTGATGGCGACCAAGCCCGATGTGGTGGACAGCCCGCAGGCCGTGGCGGCCCCCGCCTTGAAGGGCGCGGTGACCTTCGATCATGTCAGCTTTGGCTATGACACGGCGCGTCCTGTGCTGCGCGACGTCAGTTTTGCGGTGCAGCCGGGGCAGACCGTGGCCTTTGTCGGCGCTTCGGGGGCAGGCAAGACCACTTTGCTCGCGCTGTTGCCCCGGTTTTACGAGCCGACGGCAGGGCAGATCAGCATTGACGGGATCACGCTGGATGCGATGACCCTCGCCAGCTTGCGGGCGCAGATCGGCATTGTCAGTCAGGATGTGTTCCTGTTCAGCGGCACCCTGCGTGAGAATATCGGCTATGGCCGGTTGGGGGCCAGCGATGCCGAAATCCTTGCCGCTGCGGCCGCGGCACAATTGGAAGCCACGATTGCAGCCTTGCCTGAGGGGCTGGATACCGTGGTGGGAGAGCGCGGCGTGATGCTGTCGGGCGGGCAAAAGCAGCGTGTCGCCATCGCGCGGGTGTTCCTGAAAAACCCGCCGCTGTTGATCTTGGACGAGGCGACCTCGGCCTTGGATACCCAGACCGAACGCGAGATTCAGGCGGCACTTGATCGCCTGTCAGCGGGGCGCACCACCTTCATCATAGCGCATCGCTTGGGCACCATTCGCCATGCCGACAAGATCGTGGTGATGGATCAGGGCCAGATTGTGGAAACCGGAACCCATGGCGACCTTAGCCTGAAGGGGGGTCGCTATGCCGATCTGCACGCCGCATGATCCGCGCCGATGATCTCTCGCTGACAGGCCGCGTGCTGGATGCGCCGGGGTCTTTCGCCGCGCATGTGGCCGAGCTTTACGCGGCGTTTGATCTGACCGATCTGCCCTGTGGTGGCTTGCGGGTGAACTTTGCCAACGGCTCGATCAGCCTCTCGGTGGCCGAGCGGGCAATGGCTATTGCGGTGACGGCGGTGTCCTCGACCGATCTGTTCGTGCTGCGTGAGGCGGTGGCGGGGCTGGTTGAAGGCTTTGATCCGACGCTGGCGGCGCGGCTGGTCTGGGATCGGTCTTTGCCGAAACTGACCACGCCGCCGAACTTTCGCCAAGGCCGGGTGGTCGCCATTTCACACCCCGGCGCGGGCTATACAAGGTTGCGCATTGCCGCCGATCACCTCGCGCCCTTCGCCGTCTCTGGCCTGCATCTGCGGCTGTTGCTACCGCCCGAGGGGCGCATCCCGGTCTGGCCCTCGGTATCCGATGCTGGCCGCACGGTTTGGCCCAGCGGTGCGGATAAGCTGCACGATCCGGTCTATACCATCCGCGCGGTTGATCCGCAGGCAGGCTGGCTGGAGGTCGATATTTTCCTGCATGGCAAGGGGCGCACCTGCCGCTGGGCCGAAAGCGTGCGCCGTGGCGCGGTGGTCGGGCTGATCGGGCCGGGGGGTGGTTTTCTGCCAATGGCGCGGCATCTGGTGCTGGCCGGGGATGAGACCGCCTTGCCCGCCATCGCCCGGATCCTTGAGACTGCGCCGCCGGATACGCAGGGCCAAGCGTTGATCTTGCTGCCGGATGCCCGCGCTGCGCAGCCGCTGGCTTGCCCCGCAGGGGTGCAGCTGCGCTGGCTGTTGCGCTCAGCGGGTGACACGCTGGAAAGCGGCTTGGCGGCGGTGGATCTGCCGCAGGCCAGATTGGCAGGCGGGCGGCATCTGTGGATCGCGGGCGAACGTGCAGAGTGTCAGCGCCTGCGCGGGCAGTTCAACGCCAGCAGCGGTTGGGCCAAGGGCGAAACCACCATCGCGGGCTATTGGGTGCGTGATGTTCAGGCTTGAGGGCATCAGCCGCCTGCATGGCGCGCGGCAGGTGCTGGCGCTGGATCGGTTGGAGCTGGGGGCCGAAGGGCTGACCGTGGTGCTGGGCCATAACGGATCCGGCAAGTCGACGTTGCTGGGGCTTCTGGCGCGGACGGATCTGCCGACGGCAGGGCAGGTCAGTCTGAACGGGGTGGCGCTGGCCAGCATCGGCCAGCGTAGATTGGCGCAGCAGATCGCCTATCTGCCGCAGCGCCTGCCACCGGTGCCGGGGCTGACGCTGCGCGAATTGGTGCGGCTTGGCCGCTACCCGTGGCGCGGCGCTTTGGGGCGCTGGCAGGTGCAGGATCATACGGCGGTTGAGGCGGCGTTGCGGGCGACCGAGGGCCTAGAGCGCGCCGAGGCATTGGTGGAAACCATGTCGGGGGGCGAGCGCCAGCGCGGCTATATCGCGATGCTTTTGGCACAAGACGCGCCGATCCTGTTGCTGGACGAGCCGACCTCGGCGCTTGATCCCGGCCACGCCTATGAGGTGATGCGGTTGCTGCGCAAGCTGGTCGATGACACTGGACGGCAGGTGATCGTGGTGCTGCATGATATCAACCTTGCCGCCCGCTTTGCAGATCGGGTGGTGGCCCTGCGCGAAGGCCGGATTGCGTTTGACGGCGCGCCACAGGGGCTGCTGAAGCCCGAGGTTCTGTCGATGCTTTACGCGGTGCCGATGCAGGTGGTGCCCGGTCTGGCAGGCCAGTTGCCGCTGGCCGTTGTAAGTTAGGGAAATCCGATGCGCGCTTTGATCGCCGCCCTTTGCCTGCTGGCCCAGTCAGTTATTGTCGTGCCGGCCTTCGCGGGTCCGATCACGATCACCGACCGCAATGGCTCGCAAACCTTCGCCGCCCCACCGCAAAAGATCGCGGCACTGGATTGGTCGATCACCGAGGCGCTGCTCGACCTTGGCATCACCCCCGCAGGCGTGGCGGAACCGGCCGCCTACGGTGATTGGGTGGTCGAGCCTGCGCTGCCCGCAGGGGCCATTGATCTGGGCCTGCGCGCCGAGCCGAACCTTGAGGCTTTGGCGGCGCTGCACCCCGATGTGATCATCACCGCCGATATTGACCCCGCACTGGTGCCGGTGCTGGAGCAGATCGCCCCCGTGGTGGTCTATCAGGCGTTTGATATTGCGCAGGATAATCCAGATGTGGCGAAAGAGATCTTCCTCAGCCTTGGCACCCTGACCGGGACGCGGGCGCTGGCCGAGCAAAAGCTGGCGGCGCAAGAAGCGGAGTTGGATACCATCGCCAAGCGCTTGGCAGATCATTTCGGCACGCCGCAGCCGATGGTGACGACCGTGCGGCTGAATGATGCGACTTCGGCCTATGTGAACGGCGCCAATTCGATGCCGGAATATGTGCTGGCGCGCTTGGGGTTCAGCAACGAGCTGCCGCAGCCGAAAAGCCGCTGGGGGATCACGCTGCTGAAGGCCGAAGACCTTGCGGCGGCCAAGACCGGGATTGTGCTGGCAATCGGGCCGGATATGGCGGGCGCTGCGCTGCGGCAGACGCCGATCTGGGGGTTTTTGCCGTTCGTGAAGGCGGGCCGACTGGCCGATGTGCCCCCGGTCTGGAGCTATGGCGGTGCTTTGTCGATGGGTCGGCTTGCGCGCGGTTTTGAAGCCGCCCTGTTGACGATTCCACCGCAGGCACTGGCACGGTGAGCGCTGCGGCGAAAACCACGGCTGTGGCGCTGGCGGTGCTGGCGCTGTGCGCGCTGCATCTGACGCTGGCGGTCGATCTGCCGTTCGCGCGGATGTGGCAACTGATCGCCGGGGCCGCGCCGCAGGATTTCGCCGATGCTTTGTTTGTGCAAGGTGCGTTGCCTCGCTTGGTGATGGCGGCACTGGTGGGCGCGGCGCTGGGGCTGGCGGGCAGTCTGATGCAGCAGCTGACGCAGAATGCGTTGGTGTCACCGATGACGATGGGGGTGTCTTCCGGCGCGTGGCTGGCCTTGGTGCTGGCGGCGATAGTGTTGCCGGGGGCGGTGCGCTCGGAATGGCTGGCGCTGGCGGGGGCTGCGGTGGCGGCGGCGTTGGTGCTGGCGGTGACGGGCGCGCGCGGGCTGGTCGGGATGCAAGCGCCCTTGGCCGGGATGGCGGTGAACCTGCTGTTCGGCTCGATGGCGGCCACCGCGATGCTGCTGGCGAACCCTTACACCGAGCATCTGTTCCTGTGGGGCGCCGGCGATCTGACGCAAACCAGTTGGGAGCCCGCGCTGTGGCTGCTGCCGCGATTGCTGCCGGGGGTGGTGATCGCGGCGCTGCTGATCCGCCCGCTAAGCCTGTTGCGCTTGGGCGCGCAGGCGGCGGGCGGGCGCGGCATGGTTTTGTGGCCGGTGGCTTTGGCTGCGGCCTTGGCGGCACTACATCTGGCGGCGGTGTCTGTCACGGCGGTGGGGATGATTGGCTTCATCGGCTTGGTCGCCCCCAACATGGCGCGTCTGCTGGGCGCACGCCGGGCGGGCGCTGAATTGTGGATCTCGGCGGGTTTGGGGGCGGCCTGTCTGATTGCGGCGGATGTGCTGGCCTTGGCCTTGCAGGCTTTGCTGCCAAATATCGTGCCGACCGGGGCCACGGCGGCCTTTACCGGCGCGGTGGCGCTGATCTGGCTGCTTCGGCGCAAGCTGGGGGCCCAGGATCATGACGTGCACGCGCTGCCTGCGGGGGCGGCGCGGGTTGGGGTGATGCGGGCGATTCTGCTGGCGCTGGCATGCGCGGCATTGGGGCTTGCAGCGCTTTTCGTCGGGGTGACGCAAAGCGGCTGGGAGCTGTCATTTGATCCGATGCTTCTGTCGCTGCGTTGGCCTCGGGTGATGGCCGCTGCCTCTGCCGGAGCGAGCATGGCCTTGGCGGGCTGTATCTTGCAACGGCTGATCCGTAACCCACTGGCCAGCCCGGATATTCTGGGCATGTCGGCGGGGGCGGTCGCCGCATTGGTGGGGGTGGCCCTGATCACCGGAGGCTCGATCCACGCCGCGCGGCTGCCTGTGGCGTTGGCGGGGTGCGCGGCGGCACTGGCGCTGCTGTTGTGGTTTGGCCGCAGGCATTCCCACGCGCCCGCCGCCCTTGCGCTGATCGGCATTGCGCTGGGGGCGGGTCTGGATGCGCTGGTGCGGCTGTCGATGGCGGGCGGCACGGCAGAGACTTTCGCGATCCTGGGCTGGATGAGCGGTTCCACTTATCGCATCGACGCCGCGCGGGCCTTGGGGCTGACCGGCTGTGCGCTGATCGGGCTGGTCTTGGCCGCGCTGGCCCTGCGTCCGCTGACCCTGCTGGGCGCGGGCGATGGCATCGCGATGGGGCGCGGTCTGGCTTTGGCCCCGGCGCGGCGGGTGTTGATGCTGCTGGCGGCAGGGCTGACGGCGGCGGTGACAGCGTTCATGGGGCCGGTCAGTTTTGTCGGCCTGGTTGGCCCGCATCTGGCGGTGTTGCTGGGGGCGCGGCGGATGCAGGATCGACTGATCGTGGCACCCTTGGCCGGGGCGGCGCTGATGGTTTTGTCGGATTGGCTGGGGCGGATTGTGTTGTATCCAACCCAACTGCCCGCCGGATCGGTGGCGGCGATCTTGGGCGGCAGCTATTTCCTGCTGCTGCTCGCGCGCAGGCGGGGGCAGGTCTGACCCCAAAGCAAAAGGCCGGGAGCAATCCCGGCCTTTTGCGTTCCTGTCAATCAGATCAGCGCGCGAGGATCGCATCCACGATGCGGCTTGCGGCTTCTTCTGCGGAAAGAGCGGTGGTGTTGACCACGATTTCCGCGGCTTCCGGGGCCTCATACGGGCTGTCGATGCCGGTGAAGTTCTTCAGCTGGCCGGCGCGGGCTTTCTTGTAGAGCCCCTTCACGTCGCGGCTTTCGGCCACGTCCAAGGGGGTGTCGACATAGACCTCGATGAACTCGCCCGCCGCCATCAGATCGCGCACCATCCGGCGCTCTGACCGGAACGGCGAGATGAAGGCGGTCAGCACGATCAGCCCGGCATCGGTCATCAGCTTGGCAACCTCACCCACCCGGCGGATGTTTTCCACCCGGTCGGCATCGGTATAGCCCAGATCGCGGTTCAAGCCGTGACGCACGTTATCGCCGTCGAGCAGGAAGGTGTGCTTGCCCAACGCATGCAGCTTCTTCTCGACCAAGTTGGCGATGGTCGATTTGCCCGAGCCGGACAGCCCGGTGAACCACACCACGGCGGCTTTCTGGGTTTTCTGCGCGGCATGGGCGTCACGGTCCACATCCACAGCCTGCCAGTGAATATTCTGGCTGCGGCGCAGGGCGAAATGGATCATCCCGGCGGCGACGGTGGCGTTGGTCATCCGGTCGATCAGGATGAAACCGCCCAAGTCTGGGTTGGTCGCGTAAGCCTCAAACGGGATCGCGCGGTCAATCGACAGGTTGCAGACGCCAATCGCGTTCAGGCCCAAGGTGCGCGACGCCAGATGCTCCAGCGTGTTGATATTGACCTCATATTTCGGCTCGGTCACCGTGGCGGTCACGGTTTGGGTGCCGATCTTCAGAAGATACGGGCGGCCGGGCAGCATTTCGTGCTCGTCCATCCAGACCAGAGTGGCCTCAAACTGATCCGCCACTTCGCAGGGCTCATCCGATTTCACGATCACATCACCGCGCGAGCAGTCGACCTCGTCGTTGAAGGTGATCGTCACCGATTGGCCGGCAATCGCCTGATCCAGCTCGCCATCATAGGTCACGATGGATTTGACGGTGGTGGTTTTGCCCGAAGGCAGCACGCGGATCGCGTCGCCGGGCTTGACCACGCCCGCGCCGATCTGCCCCGAAAAACCCCGGAAATCAAGGTTCGGGCGGTTGACCCATTGCACCGGCATACGGAACGGCACGTTCAACATGCGGGCATCGTTCACCGGCGCGGTTTCCAGATGCTCCATCAGCGTCTGCCCGGTATACCACGGCATTTCGGTGGAACGGGTGATCATGTTCTCGCCACGCAAGCCCGAAATCGGGATCGGCAAGAACGCCTCCATGCCGATCTGCTTGGCAAAGTGGCTGTAATCCTTGACGATTTCGTAGAAGCGTTCCTGGCTATAGCCGACCAGATCCATCTTGTTGACGGCCAGCACGACGTTCTTAATGCCCAGCAGTTTCACCAGATAGGAATGGCGGCGGGTCTGGGTCAAAACACCTTGGCGCGCGTCGATCAGGATCACGGCGAGGTCGGCGGTTGAGGCCCCCGTCACCATGTTGCGAGTGTATTGCTCGTGGCCGGGGGTATCCGCGACGATGAACTTGCGCTTGTCGGTGGCGAAGAAGCGGTATGCCACGTCGATGGTGATGCCCTGCTCGCGCTCGGCGGCCAGACCGTCAACCAGCAAGGCAAAGTCGATCTCTTGGCCTTGGGTGCCGGAGGCTTTGCTATCGCGCTCCAGTGTGGCCAACTGGTCTTCGAAGATCATCTTGCTGTCATACAACAAGCGCCCGATCAACGTTGATTTGCCATCATCGACCGAACCGCAGGTGATGAAGCGCAGCATGGTCTTGTGCTGGTGCTTCAACAGGTAAGCGTCGATATCCTCGGCGATCAGCGTATCGGTGACATAGATGGGGTCCACAGCGACGGTCATTTAGAAATACCCCTCTTGTTTCTTCTTCTCCATCGAGGCGGATTGATCATGGTCAATCGCACGCCCCTGACGTTCGGATGTGGTGGTCAGCAGCATTTCCTGAATGACTTCCGGCAGCGTTTTTGCCTCGGATTCGACCGCCCCGGTCAACGGATAGCAGCCCAAAGTGCGGAAACGCACCGATTTCAGTTCCGGCACTTCACCGGGCGCCAAAGGCATCCGCTCATCATCGACCATGATCAGCAGACCATTGCGCTCGACCACCGGGCGGGGTTCCGAGAAATACAGCGGCACGATCTCGATGCCTTCGAGATGGATGTATTGCCAGATATCCAGCTCGGTCCAGTTCGAAATCGGGAAGGCGCGGATGCTTTCGCCCTTGGCTTTGCGGGTGTTATAGAGCTTCCACAACTCGGGCCGCTGGTTCTTCGGATCCCAACGGTGGTTGGCCGAGCGGAACGAGAACACACGTTCCTTCGCGCGGGACTTTTCCTCATCCCGGCGCGCGCCACCAAAGGCCACGTCGAAGTTGTACTTGGTCAGCGCCTGTTTCAGCCCTTCGGTCTTCCACATATCGGTGTGCAGCGATCCGTGATCAAACGGGTTGATGCCTTTTTCCACCGCTTCGGGGTTGTGGTAAACGATCAAATCCATCCCGGCGTCTTTGGCGGCACGTTCGCGCAGGTCATACATCGCGCGGAACTTCCACGTCGTATCGACATGCAACAACGGGAACGGCGGCGGTGCCGGGTAGAAGGCTTTCTTCGCCAGATGCAGCATGGTGGCCGAGTCTTTGCCGACCGAATACAGCATCACCGGGTTTTCGGCATTGGCCACCACTTCGCGCATGATGTGGATGCTTTCGGCCTCAAGGCGCTGCAAATGCGTCAGCGTGCTGGCGCTGAGGCCCGTTGCGGCGGGTGTGCTGGTGGTCATCATCGACTTCCTTCAAGATGGGCTGGTGCTATCTGGCAATTTTCTTCCCGCCGCGCCAGCGGGGGCAGGGCCAAACGGTCAAAATATCCAAGAATGTTGGCCCGGATTGCTGCGGGCCGTGTGGTTCTGGGCATAAAGCCAAGCTGTGCGGGGTGATTTGGTTCTGGCAAGGCGGCGAAAGCTGGAACAGCCTTCTTTTCTGCGACAGAGCGCGCATCCCCGCGCGGGGGCCAGGCTGGCTTCATCATCTGCCGTCACCAAAAATCATCGTCCTCGCCGGATGGGTGAAAATGCACAAAATCCCGGCCCGAAAGGGCAGGTTTCATCGCCGTGGTATCTATCGACCCGGCGCGGGGCGTCAAGATATCTTTGGCACGATAGGGGAACTTGGCGGTGCGCTGTGGCGTGCAACCGCCGATTACGCCACCGCCCGCACATCCGATGCCGCTTTGGCACCGCCTGCGCCCAGTTTTTGCGCAATCGCGGTTTCTGCCACAGGCAGACCATCACCGCGCCCGCAACTTTGCAGCTTTTCCTAGGCCGACGCCGAAAATCAGACGGCGTTTGCCGCGTCAGGTGCGGCCATACAGCCGATTCGCCTCGCGGAACGACATCAGCTTTTGCAGCTTCTCATCCCACAGATGCAGCTTCACCGAGGCAAAGCTTTCCCAGATCGTCAGGCGCTGCGCCTGTGCCAGATCGGCGTTGTCCTTCAACACCTCGGGCAGGCGATAGAACGGGATGTGGCTGTACAGGTGATGCACATGATGGATGCCGATATTGGCGGTCAGCCAACGCAACGGTTGCGGCAGAACGTAATGCGACGAGCCTTCCAGCGCCGCCTCATGCAGCTGCCAGTCTTCGGTTTTCGACCAGTGGGTTTCCTCAAACTGGTGCTGGACATAGAACAGCCAGACCCCGATCGTCGCCGCAATCACCGAGGTCGGCAGATAGATCAGCAACAGCGGCATCCAGCCGCCCAGCCAGATCATCAGCCCGACCGCGATGGCGATCACCGCATTGGTGCCCATCGCAGAGGTCCAATAGCGCCAGCCCTTGTCCATCAGCCCAAACGGCAAACGGTTTTGCAGGATGAACAGATAGCTTGGCCCCAATACGAACAAAACCAACGGGTTGCGATACAGCCGATACAGAAACCGCCCCATCGGGCTGCGGGCGCGGTATTCTTCCACCGTCAGGGTCAGCACATCACCGATGCCGCGCTGATCCAGATTGCCGTGATGCGAGTGGTGGATCGAATGGGTGCGCCGCCACACATCATAGGGCGTCAGCGTCAGCACGCCCAGACAGCGCCCGACCCAGTCTTGCGCGGTGCGGCTGGAGAAATACGAGGCATGGCCGCAATCATGCTGGATCACGAAGATCCGCACCAGAAACACCCCGTTCAGCAGGGCAATCGCGAAGGCCAGCCAATAGCTGATGCTCAGCGAGGCCCAAGCCAAGCCCCACAGCATCACGAAGGGCACCAGTGTTGCCGCCAGTTCGAACACCGAACGGAAAGTTGAGGGCTCGCGGTATTTCGCCAGCACCAGAACCCATTCCTTCGCAGAACGGGCGCGCGTTTCGGTCGCCGTGCTTGCGGTCGCCGTTGTCTTGTCTTCGGTCATCAAAAGCGCCCCAACGCTCGCCCGGTTAGCCACCGGAGGGCCGCAGCGCCTTGAGAGCGCCTTGTGTTGATTGGGTCAGGCGATGATGCCAGACCATGCTTGTTGCTTCGTTAACGGTTGTCGCACCATGACGCCAGCGCGGCCTGCTGTGAAGCATTAACTTGTCGGAAGGTTCCATTGTGTTGACACAATCGGCGGAATCTCGGCTGTCTGCGACGATTTTACTCAGCCGCCGTTGCTTTCGGAGCAGCCTTCAGCGCCGATTTGCGCTGCTTTTCGGTGGCTGATTTCAACTGACCGCAGGCCGCCATGATATCCTCGCCGCGCGGGGTGCGGATCGGCGTGGCATAGCCTGCGTTATACAGAATGTCTGCGAACGCATGGATTCGGTTGCCGGAAGACCGCTTGTACGGCGCGCCCGGCCATTCGTTGAACGGGATCAGATTGACCTTCGCCGGGATGCCGCGCAGCAGTTCGACCAGGCGGTAAGCGTCTTCCTTGCTGTCATTGACGTGATCCAGCATGACATATTCAAAGGTGATCCGCTCGGAATTGGTCAGGTTCGGATAGTCCCGCAACGCATCCAGCAGCGTCGCGATGTTCCATTTCTTGTTGATCGGCACCAGCACATCGCGGACCTCATCGGTGGTGGCGTGGAAGGATACCGCCAGCAAACAGCCGATTTCATTGGCGGTGCGGGCGATTTCCGGCACCACACCGCTGGTCGACAACGTGATCCGGCGGCGGCCCAAGGCGATGCCTTCGCCGTCCATCACCACTTTCATGCCGTCGCGGACGTTCTCGAAGTTATACAAAGGCTCGCCCATGCCCATCAGCACGATGTTGCTGATCAGACGGGTTTCCACCCGCGGCGCGCCGGGAATCGGCCACTCGCCCAGATCATCGCGTGCCAGCATGACTTGGCCGACAATTTCCGCCGCTGTCAGATTGCGCACCAGCTTTTGCGTGCCGGTATGGCAGAAGGTGCAGGTCAGCGTGCAGCCAACTTGGGATGAGATGCACAGCGTGCCGCGGTCGGTTTCGGGGATATAGACCACCTCCACCTCATGCCCGCCGGCGATCCGCACCAGATATTTGCGCGTGCCATCGGTCGAGACTTGTTTGGTAACGATCTCCGGCACTTCCAGCACGAAATTTTCGGCCAGAAGCGCGCGATAGTCCTTGGCCAGATTGGTCATGCGGTCAAAATCGCGCACGCCCCAATGGTAGACCCATTGCCAAACTTGCCCGACCCGCATCTTCGCCGCCTTCTCGGGCGTGCCTGCCGCAATCAACGCATCGCGCATCTGATCCCGCGTCATGCCAACCAGATTGTGCTTGCCCGCTTCCGCTTGCTTGCGCGGAATGGTCAGCAGATCCTGAGTGATCGGGGCGAGAAGGGTCGAGGCGAGTGGAGTCGGGGCGGTCATGGCGAAGTCCTTGGGCTTTGAAGAGGCTGATATAAGGGATTCGCGTGCAAAACAAAACCACGCAATAAAACTTAGATCAGCCCCGCCCGAAAGCCTTAGAGCGCGGTGGCCAGTTGTGCATCCAGTGCCAGAATCTGCTGCACCGCATCGGCGGCCTCTGCGCCCTTCTTGACGAAATGCGCGGTGTAATAGGCGATCAGCGTATCAACCGGCTGGAAGTTATGCGGCGTCAGCGACACCGAGAAACACGGAACACCGGTTTCAAGTCCGACGTTCATCAGCCCAGTCACCACCGCACCGGCGACGAAATCATGCCGGTAGATCCCGCCATCCACCACCAAAGCCGCCGCGACAATCGCATCATAGCGCCCAGTTTGCGCCAGTTTCTTCGCCACCAGCGGCATTTCAAACGCGCCCGGCACGTCAAACGCGTCAATCACGGCCCCCGGCAGCAGGGTTTCAGCCGCCGCCACAAAGCCGCTATGCGCTTGGTCCACGATCTCGGCGTGCCAGCGGGCTTTGATGAAGGCGATACGGGCGGGCTTCAAGCTTTCGGTCATTCTGGGCAGATTCCATGCAAGAGAGCAGATTTGCCCCGGTGCATAGCTTTGACGCCACGCCGGGGCAATGCTGCATTGACCTGCAATATCGCGCAGTCAGCTAGTCGGTTTGGCACGCTTTACCTGCCATTTCCGACCTGCTTGCGCTAACCGCACGCCGTCAGCGATTGCTGTCGATCCAGCGCGACAACAACTGGCGGTCACGAAAACACTCATCCGGCACCGCACGACGCTTGTAACGCGCGATTTTCTCGGCAAACGCCACCTGTTTTGAGGTCGGCCGCCCATCGGTTTCCATCGGTCGCATCTTGGCCTGCGCGTCGATCCACGCGCTAAGACTGCGGCGGTCCAGCTGCACCTCCCACGGCAGATTGACGCCATTGCGCTGCGCCAAAGACCGCGCGTAAGACAACTGCCGTTCTGTCGCGGCTATGGCAAATGTGGTGTCTTCCATATCATCACCTCGGCTTGGTTCTGGTCTTCAGATATAGAACATATCAAGAACAAAATCAACGCCGCTCACGCAAATGCGAACACGGGCCCGAAATGCAAACAACCGGGGCTGGTCGGCCCCGGTTGCAAAATACTGTCAGGCCCAAGGGCCGTTGCCGCAGTTACCGGCTTATTTGCACTGCTTGGCAGCTTCGTCCATCGCAGCGGTGAACCCGCGCAGACTGAAGCTGTCCTGGGTCTGGGTGCCCTTGCCCGAACGTCCGGTCAGAACCGCCGTGGTGCCCTTTTTCAGCGCCGCCAGAATCGCCGCATCATCCTCTGCGGTGCCCGGCCAAGCCCATTCGCCATCGGAAAACAGATCAAACCCGGTGCCATCAACATCCAGCTTCACTGTCGATCCGGCTGCAAACGGATAGCCGCCCGAGAACGAAATCTCACCGTTCACGCCAGGGCGGAAGGTCACGAACAGCAGAATATCGCCGCGCCGCACCGAGACAGGCTTGCCGTCTTTGGTGTTCACGGTTTCCTTCGGGCTGGACACGCCCCAGCATTCGGTGGGGTTCTTGTCGGCAAAAACACTCCAATCCGTCATGGTGGCGACGCGATTGCTGGATTCCTGCGCCGAAGCAGCCGGCGCTAGTGCCGCAAACCCTGTCATGGAAATCATCGCCACGCCTAGCGCGCGCGTCATCCAGCTTGTCATTTTATATTCAGCCTCCAAGCCGCTTTGCCTCTGCCCGCCCAACTGCCGCTTCAGACGCGGTTTTTCGGTAGCGCGGGACACTTTCACTCGATATGCCTTCATAACCGAAAAAGCGCGATCCGTGAAAGCCCTGCTTGGCCAAAACGGGCAGAAAATCGCGCATATGTGACGGGGGACGGCATGGCAGCGGCAGAAATGGTCGAACTTTGGCGCGGCGGGTTGCTGGAAAGCACCCATCGCGGCCACGCGGTGATCTGCAATCAGGCGGGCGAAGTGGTGCAGGCCTGGGGCGATCCGGGCCGGGTGATCTTTCCGCGTTCGTCCTGCAAGATGCTGCAAGCGCTGCCTTTATTGGAATCTGGCGCGGCAGAGGCTGCGGGCCTCAGCGATGCGCATATCGCCTTGTCTTGCGCCAGCCATCAGGGTGCTGCCCTGCATGTCAACATGGCCAGCCGCTGGTTGGCGGATCTGGGCTTGGGCGAGCCCGATCTGCGCTGCGGATCGCATGAACCCTATGATCGCGCCGAACGCGATCGCTTGATCCTGTCCGACAAAGCGCCTTGCCAGTTGCACAACAACTGTTCTGGCAAACATTCCGGCTTTCTGACCACCACCAAGCATCTGAAAGCCGGGCCGGAATATGTCGAGCTGGATCACCCGTTGCAAAAGGCGATCAAGGCCGCAACCGAAGAGGTGACGGAAGAGACCGCCGCGGGCTACGGCATCGACGGCTGCTCTGCGCCAAATTTCGCGATGTCTGTCGCGGGCTTGGCGCGCGGTATGGCGAAATTCGCCTCTGCGTCTGAAACCGGTTCGGTGCGAGAGCGGGCGATGCACCGCTTGACCCGTTCGATGGCAGCACATCCCGAGCTGGTCGCGGGCGAGGGCCGGGCTTGCACCGAATTGATGCGGGCGATGGGCGGGCGTGTCGCGATCAAGACCGGGGCGGAAGCGGTGTTTGTCGCCATCATCCCCGAGAAGAAGTTAGGCATTGCGCTGAAGATCGAGGATGGCAATTCCCGCGCCTCCGAAGCCGCCTTGGTGGCGATCTTGGCACAGCTTGGCGTGCTGGATGCAGCGCATCCGATGGCACAAAAACGCCTGCCCGCGCCGCAGACCAACTGCCGAGGGCTGACCGTGGGCGAATTGCGGCTGGCGTCCGGGTTTCTGTAGTCCTACGCTTCTCTCAGCCTTGATGTGGAAAAGGCCCCCACCTTGCGGTGGAGGCCTTCGTTGCGACAGCGCCGGTGAAGCAAGCTGGGCGGGGGCAAAGACCTGCTCCACCGGTTTTGTTGCACTGTAGCCCGTTCTTTATGCCGCCTGAACGCGGCGGCATTGCGCAGCAGGCGGGACCATTTACGGGCATTGTCGCGGCAAAATCGGGGCGCGAGTTCCCAATGTGGAAAGGTCTTTTCGTGCTAGGGTTGAGTGCCTTGATTTGCAGGACTTGATTTGCGGCGGGTCTGCGGTAAGCTTTCGCCATGACGGTGCAAACGCCGACCCCTTTTCCCATCCCCGAGCCCCTGCCGGATCAGGTCACTTTTGATCGCCACGAGCTTGGCGCGATTCTGCGGCTCTATGGCCAGATGGTCGCCGCAGGCGAATGGCGCGACTACGGCCTTTCCTTCTTGCGCGAGGTGGCGGTGTTTTCGGTATTCCGCCGCACCGCCGAATTTCCGCTGTATCGGATCGAAAAGCGCCCGAAACTGCGGGCCAAGCAGGGCATGTATGCCGTGGTCGGCATGGACGGCTTTATCCTGCGCCGGGGCCATGATCTGGCAGGCGTGCTGCGGGTGTTGGAGCAGAAGTTGATCAAGTCCGGGGCGGCGGGGTATTGGTCCTACAGCCTGCGCCTATGACTGACCGGCGCGCCTTCCGCCGCCAGAATCCGCGCGATGCAAGCGTCGATGCCCTCATAAGCCACCGACATGCTGTGGCCATTGGCATGAATCAACCGCTCGGAGTCGACAACCAGCGCGACATGGCCTTTCCAGAACAAAAGATCACCTCGCCGCACGGCCTCACCTTCGGGCACTTCATCACCAAGGCTTTGCTGCATATCGGAGTCCCCCGGCGCTTTGATGCCGCAAGCCAGCAGCGCGCCTTGCGCCAGACCCGAGCAGTCAATCCCCGCACGGCTGTTGCCGCCCCACAGATACGGCACCCCAAGAAAGCCTTCGGCCACCGTGATCGGGTCTTTGTGATACTGCCCCAGCGGCAGCAGATGCCGCGTCGGGATAAAGCCCTGCGTGGTTTCGGTGAACTTCGCCCCTTGGGCAATCACCGCCACCCGCGCCCCCATGCTCAGCGCCGCGATCTCGGGCGTTTGCACGCGGGGTTCGGGATAAAGATGCGTGCCGGGGCTGGCGACCCAATGCGTGGGCTTCGGGCCTTCGCCCAAGGCCGCTTCAGCCAGCCAGCCACAATAGCCATCTTTGGCCGCAAAACCAAAGGCATAGCCGTCTTTCTGGTCTATCACCGTAAAGCCTTCGCCCAGCAGCACCTGACGATCCCGCGCGCCACCCGGGGCGCGCAACAGATCCGCCAGCGGCATCGCGACCCGGCGTTTCTCGCCTTCGGTGTAGTGCTCCGCCTCCACCAGCCCCTTCAGCGAGACATGGGCGACGCGCACGGTGGCGGGGGTCAGTCGACGATCCATCTTACACCCCCAACATCGCGGGCAGACCCGCGAGAATGGCCCGCGCACCCTGACCAACGCCGCCTTTCGGGCGGGCGGGCGCATCGGCAGGCGTGTGGCCGTAGATGTCGAAATGCATATAGCGCGGATGATCGGCAAAGCGCCGCAGGAACAGCGCCGCCGTGACCGATCCCGCAAAACCCCAGCCCGGCGCATTGTCCAGATCAGCAATGCCGGGTTCGATGATGTGCTCATAAGGCGTGTGGAACGGCAGCCGCCAGACCGGATCAAACGCCTGTGCCGCACCGCTTTCCAAAGCCTGCGCCATCCCCGCATCATCGGTATAATAGGGTGCCAGATCCGGCCCCAGCGCGGTGCGTGCAGCCCCCGTCAGCGTCGCCATCGAGATCAGCACATCGGTCGGCGTCTCGGTCGCCAAAGCCAAAGCATCGCCCAACACCAGCCGCCCCTCGGCATCGGTATCGTTCACCTCTACCGTCAGCCCCTTGCGCGAGGTCAGAATATCCTTCGGCTTCAATGCATTGCCTGCAATCACATTCTCCACCGCCGCCACGATCACCCGCAACCGGATCGGCAACCCCAACTGCATGATCATCTGCGCCAGCCCCATCACGGTGGCCGCCCCGCCCATATCCTTCTTCATCAGAGCCATGCCTGCGGTCTTGATGTTCAGCCCGCCAGTGTCAAAACACACGCCCTTGCCGACCAGTGTCAAACTTGGCCCCGCAGACCCCCAATGCATCTCCAACAACCGCGGCTCCCGCGGTGACGCCCGCCCTACCGCATGGATCATTGGGAAATTCTGCTCTAGCAGGGCCGCGCCCTTCACCACCTTGGCGCGCGCGCCAAACCGCCCTGCCAAGGCCACAAACGCCGCCTCCAGCTCATCCGGCCCCATATCCTGCGCCGGCGTATTGATCAGATCGCGCGTCAGATATTCCCCCGCCGCCATCGCCAGCAGACGCGCGCCATCACAACCCTCGGGCAGCACCAGCTGCGCAGGCGCGCCCGCCTTGGCTTTGCGGTAGCGATCAAAGCGATACTGCGCGAACAACCAGCCCAAAGCCGCCTCATCGCGCTGCGCTTGGCTCAGATCGCCAACCAGATGCCACGCGCCGCCGGGCAGACCCGCAGCCTTCGCCAAAGCAAACCTTTGCCGTGCGCGCGTCTTCGCAGTGCCAAAGCCGATCACCGCCGCTGCAACACCATCCGCCCCCGGTATCAACCGCAGATCGCCCAAAGCCGCCTCGAATCCCGACGCCTCCAGCCAGCCGCGCACCGCCGCATCCTGCCCCGCCAGAAATCCAGCCAGCCCCTCGACCCCCACCACATACAGCGGGCGGGAAACGGCATCAGCATCAGCAAAAGCGGGAACCATCGGCGCATCCTTCCAGATCTGCGCAGACCCTACCGCTTCCATCCGCCGCCGCAAGCCTTCCAGCCAAGCCCATCCTTAAAATGGCGTCTGATCCAACTGTTCCAAGAGCGCCTTGTCCGAGGCCAAAGATCGCTCTGCAATCCGCAACAGCCGCGCCCAAACCGCAGCAAACGCTGTGGTATCCG
This sequence comes from Cypionkella sp., assembly GCF_034376685.1. Taxonomy (GTDB): domain Bacteria; phylum Pseudomonadota; class Alphaproteobacteria; order Rhodobacterales; family Rhodobacteraceae; genus Cypionkella. The sequence goes on along the minus strand of NZ_JAXMJJ010000002.1, from coordinate 109,627 downwards.
CCCGTTCCATACAGGCGCGCAAATCGCCCGCCACCGCGCTCAGGCTGATCATGCCCAGATTCTCGGCCATACGTTGCAAGCGCCGCAGCTGGCGGATCAGATCGCCCATCTCATGCGCGCGCACCTGTGATGCCAGACCCGCCATCGTCAGCGCCAGCTCGCCCAAAGCCCGCGCCACCACCTGTTCCGCACTTGACGTGCCCAAATTCCGATACATCGTCGCAATCGGCTCGGCATCCTGCCGCACCCGTTCCTTTGGCTGCAAAGCCACCACGTTTTCCATCACACCCTCCGACACACCCAGCGCCAGTTTGCGCCGGCGTGCTGAAGAAAACGTTGCCGCCCGCCAAAGAAACCGCTCGAATTTTCTGCAATTGCAGCATAACTACGGGGCAAGACCCAAGCTACGAGGATGACCATGAGCCACGTTCGGACGCTTCCCAGCTATCTGGTGCAACGGTTTCACGGCTGGAAAGCCACGACATATCAAGACAATAAGGCGTGGTATCGCCGCTTGGCCAGCAACGGCCAGCACCCGCGCGCGATGGTGATTTCCTGTTGCGACAGCCGGGTACATGTCACCTCGATCTTCGGCGCGGATGAGGGCGAATTCTTCATCCACCGCAACATCGCGGGCCTTGTGCCACCGCATAACCCCGACGGCGAGTATCACGGCACCTCGGCCACGGTGGAATATGCCGTGGCCAGCCTTGGCGTCGCGCATATCGTCGTGCTTGGCCATTCCAACTGCGGTGGCGTCAAGGGTTGCCTTGATATGTGCTCGGGCCATGCCCCTGAACTCTTGGAGAAAACCAGCTTCGTCGGCCGCTGGATGGACATCCTGCGCCCCGGCTACCAGCGCATTTCCGGCCTGCCCACCGAGTTGCAACAACCCGCGCTGGAGCGCGAGGCGGTGCTGGTTTCGCTGGAAAATCTGATGACCTTCCCGTTTGTGAAGGAAGCCGTCGAGGACGACCGCCTGACCCTGCACGGGTTGTGGACGGATACTGGCGAGGGTGGGCTGGAGCAATACGACCCCGCGAAGGGCGCGTTTGTGCCGGTTTGAGGGGGTGGGATGTGGCGGGGTGGCGTTAACCCTCAGTAGACATTCACTTGTGTTTCACCCCTCGGGCTTTGAACTTTGCGATTAGTTGTTCGGCGTGTTCGAATGAGATACCCAAGTTCTCGCGGAGTTTTCGGGCGAGTGAATAGTCGTTGCGACCCGGCTGAAGTGTCAAAAGCAGAGCGATATGCCGCAGTCGCATCGGTTCAAACGCCTCGAAGAACTCTGGAAACTCTTTAATACTCATCAAGAAATGATATTGCAGCGCCTTGCGCACAAACATTTCCTCATGTCCCGCCTCTTGCAAACGCAGCGCATATTCCATTCGGTCTTCATTTGGAAACGGCAGCAGCGATTGATAGTCTTCGGCGTTGGTCATATGGTGCTATTGACCTCAAGTGCGGCAGATGCACCAAAATCTATTGTGTTGAGGCAAAGGTTGGCAAGGTCTGCTTCGCAGCAAAAACTGCATCTTTTTACTCTCAAGCAAAGCCCCCAGCCCGGAATCAAGGCGCGAATGCGCCGCCGGGCAGCGCCTGACCGCCCCCTCGGGCGGGCGCTTTTGCGCTGTCTCGCCTAGAATATCTGGGGAATGGGCTGAGCCATAAAGTGCCTAGAACCGCTGTTGCTGCGCCCACCCGGCGGTCAGGCTCTGCCCTGTTGTTGCGTCTAGTGATGGCCAAACCCACTTGGCACAAAATGCCAAAGTGTTAACAGTTCCTTAAATCACCCACGCCAACACACTGATATAAAACAACAATAAAAGGTCCCGAGTTGGGACCCTCCGGAATCACCCCTTCCGATCCTCCCAGCCATCCATCGCCGCCACGGCCTCTTCAGCCGTCTCGACAAACTGAAACAGCCCCAGATCCGCAGCCGAGATCACCCCCGCCTCGGCCAGCATCTCCCAGTCAATCAACCGCTCCCAGAACGCCCGCCCGAACAGCAGGAAGGGCACGGGTTTCATCCGGCCGGTCTGGATCAGGGTCAGGCTTTCAAACATCTCATCCAGCGTGCCAAACCCGCCCGGAAAGATACAAATCGCCCGCGCCCGCATCAGGAAATGCATCTTCCGGATCGCGAAGTAGTGGAAGTTGAAGGACAGATCAGGCGTCACATACTGGTTCGGGGCCTGCTCGTGCGGCAATACGATGTTCAGCCCGATCGACTGCCCGCCCGCATCGTCGGCCCCCCGGTTCCCAGCCTCCATCACCCCCGGCCCGCCGCCGGTGCAGATCACGTTTTCATGGCCGTAGGTTTGCAGGCTTCTTTCGGTGATCATCCGGGCGAAGCGGCGGGCTTCGGTGTAGTATTTGCTGAGATCTGCCAGCATCGGGGTTTTCGCGGTGGCGGCGTGAGCCGGATCAGGGATGCGGGCGCCGCCGAACAGGACGACGGTGGATTTGATGCCCATCTCGTCCATCATGAGTTGGGGTTTCAGGAGTTCCAGCTGAAGACGGACGGGGCGGAGCTCTTCCCTTGTCAGGAAGTCCAGGTCAGCGAAGGCGAGCTTATAGGCGGGGGAGCGGGTCTGTGGGGTGTCGGGCAGGCGGTTGGTGGCGGCCACGTCCTGGACGGAGTCTCGGAACGGGTGGGGGCGGGAGTCTTCGGTCATGAGGTGGCCTTGATTGGGGCTGTAGAGGGTAGGGGTAGCGGGTTTTTTGGGGGTTTGGAAGGGTGGGGTGGGGATGGTCCCGAGTTGGGACCGTGTGAATAGGTATAAAAATCAGATAGTTGTGAATTTTTTAACAGATAGTTAAGGATTTCCGGCAAATGGGATGGCGAAATCGGGATGGTTTTGGCAGATCGTTGGCCGGGTTTGCGGCCAACGATCAGGGGTTTCGGGCGGGCGCGTTACAGCAGGCGCACCGCCATGCCGCCATCTACCGCCAGCGCCGATCCGGTCACAAAGCTGGCGCGGTCTGACAGCAGGAACAGGGCGGCTTGGGCGATCTCGGTTGGGGTGGCCATGCGCTTCATCGGGTGAAGGTTGGCGATGAAATCATGGGTGGCGGGGTCATCGCCTGCCAAAGCGGTCTTGGTGCCACCGGGGAGGATGGCGTTGATGCGGATACCATCTGCCGCATGGTCGGAGGCCAGAGATTGCACGAGGCCGATCAACCCGGCTTTTGACGCCGCATAGGCGGCCATACCCGGCAAGCCGCCGTTGCTGAAACCGACGAAAGTGCCAGTGAACACCAGCGATCCGCCGCCGCGTTTGAGCAGCGCAGGGAGTTGGGCTTTGGCGCAGAAGAAGGCGCTGCTGAGGTTGGTGGCGAGGACGTTGTGCCAGTTCTCGGTGGTCATGGCGGGCAGGGGGACCATATCGCCCACGGTGCCCACGTTGTTGAATGCGCCGTCGAGGCCGCCGAAATGGCTTTCGCTGAGGTCTACCAGTGCTTTGGCGTAGGCCTCATCGGTGACATCGCCCGCGAGGCAGATGGCTTTGCCGCCGTTTTCGGTGATCTGAGCTGCGATGCGTTGCAATTCGGCTTGGCGGCGCGCGCCGAGCACCAGATTTGCACCTTCAGCCGCGCATAGCAGGGCGGCAGCGGCACCGATGCCGCTGCTTGCGCCAGTGATCAGGATGGTTTTGTTCTTGAGGTCCATGGTCATGCCTTTCTGTTTTGCATGACAGGGACTTAGGCGGTGGGGGTTTTACGCAGCGACCCGTTTCCTGCGGTTGCGGCGCGAGGGATTGGCAATGCGCAGGAAACGGGTCGGGCGTTGATTGTGGTTGGGAGCAGGCGTCTGGCTGTAGCGCCGCCGATTATTCGGCAAGGCTACGATAGCCGCCGTTCCAGTAGATCAACGCGCCTGCGCCGCGGGTGGTGCGGATGGCTTGGACGCGGCCAATCAGGATGGAGTGGGTGCCACGGTCGATCATTTCCTCGACGGTGCAGTCGAAGGCGGTGGGGGCGCCTTTCAGCAGCCGGACGCCGGTGATGGCGGTTTCCCATTCGGCACCGTCATAGCGGGCGGCGCCCTTGGTGCCGCCGAAGCCAGAGAAGCGTTCGGCGACGGCCTGATGGGATGCGCCAAGGCTGGACCAGCCGAATGTGCCGGTTTCTTTCAGCACTGGCCAGCTGGAGGAGCTGCGGTTGACGCAGGCGAGCAGCAGCGGCGGTTCGGCGGAGAGGGAGATTGCAGAGGTGACGATCAGGCCTGTGGCGGCCTCGGCCTGTCCGGTGGTGATTAGGCTGCAGTTGCCGACAAAGGCGCGCATGGCGTCGCGGAAGTGCTTGGGCGTGGGTTCGGACATCGGGCACTCGCGGTTTGGGCGGCACCGCCCCAAGGGGCGATGCCGAAAGGGGGCTGCGCCAGCCGTCAGCGGATGCCCGCCTCTTGCAGTTTTGGCAGCACGTTGTCGCGGAAATAGGGGAATTCCTTGACATAATCCACAAAGGAAAGCGTTGTGCCTGCAAATCCGGTGGCGTGCAGTTTCAGGATGCCTTCGGCCACATCATCGGGGGTGCCGACAAGCGGGAAGCCGCCGTGGCCCATGGCGAACAGATGCTTGATCTGCGCCAGCAGGTCATGCGGGAAGCTTTGGGCATGGGCGAATTGCAGGTTGACCAGATTATCCACCGCAGCGGTGTCGGTATTGGCGACGGCGGTGTGATGCAGGAAGGCTTCGGCCTCATCCCGCGAGGGGCGGCAGATCACATGGCTGAAGGTCAAAACGTCAATCTTGCGGCCTTTGGCCTTGGCTTGCGCCTTCAGGTCAGCGATTTCCCCGACCGAGCGGGAGAGATCAATTGCCGGGGTGAACAGGAAATCGGCGTTGTCGGTGGCAAAGTTGCGGCCTTGCGGCGAGCCTGCGGCGTTGATGATCGGCACCGAGCCACGGGTTGGAGCGGGATCGCCCTTGATCTGTTTAGCTTTGAAGTATTTGCCGTTCCAGTCGAAATGCTCTTTTGACGCCCAGAGTTTGCGCACCAGATCGAACCATTCCTGCGCATAGGCGTAGCGGGTTTCGTGATCATCGGGCAGGGTGAGGCCAAGCGCTTCGTATTCCGGTTTGTTCCAGCCTGCGACGATGTTGAGGCCCGCGCGGCCGTGGCCGATCTGGTCGATGGTGGCGATCTGCTTGGCGACCACGGCGGGGTGGTTGGCGACGGTGTGGATGGTTGCAAACACCGCAATATTCTTGGTGGCGGCGAGCAGACCTGCGGCCCAAGTCATGGTTTCCAGCACGTTGCCGTGGAAATCGGTTTCGCCGCCGTAGCCGATCCAGCGGGCGATGGGCAGCATGAAGTCAATGCCCGCTTCATCCAGCATTTTGGCGAGGGTGAGGTTGTTGTCCCAGGAATTGTCCCAACGCTCGGCAATTTTGGTGGGGGTCATGCCGGAGGAACAGTTGGAGGAAAACGTGCCCAAACGAAAGCGATCGCCCGAGAGCATCGGGTTGGTGGTCATGGTAGGCTCCCTGTCAGGATGATTTTATGTTATATTTTATGATTGAAAGTCTATCGTAAATTCGCATTGCGTCAATGGGTTTGGCGGTTGAGGATACAGCGTGGCAAGGGGCTGGGGTGATGGCGGAAAAAAAGGTTCAAACTCAAAATGATACCGGCGGACAGGCGCTGGATTACCGCTGGCATTTGGCGGAAACGGCAGGTGAGGTCGAGGTGACCGAGCTGGAATTCGCGCTGATGCGGGCGTTTGAGGGATTCGGGCGCTGGCAGTCGGAATGTCTGGCGGGAGTGTGCCAGATGCCCGCTTCCGGGCCCGAGAATGCGCTTTTGCACATCATTCGGATGCATGATCGCCCGAAAAGCATCAAGGAACTGGCCCGACTGGCCAACCGGGATGATGTGCCGAACATCCAGTATTCTTTGCGTAAGTTGATTGGCGGTGGGCTGGTGGTGCGCAAGGGCGCGGGGCGGTCGGGGGTGAGTTACGAGGTGACGGACGAGGGGCGGCGGGTGACAGATGATTATGGCGCGTTGCGGCGGCGGTTGTTGTTGGCGGAACTGGGGAATTTGCCGGGGTTCTCAACCCGGCTGGCTGAAGCCGCGCGGGTGTTGAACGTGCTGACCGGGATTTATGAAGAGGTGGCGCGGGTGGCGGCCACGCATAGGCGGGCTTAAATCGGGTGCAGGCGGTGGAAGGCGCTTTGGGCATAGGGGCTGGGCCTGCGCCGTGGGTGAGGTTGGTGACCCGGCTTGCAGAGTTTCGCTGACGGTGCAGCAGAAGGTGAGGGCGGCGTCGGTTAGGATGGGTAGGCCGTCTGGGTCGTCGTGCCCGTTGCTGGCGGTGAATTTGTCTGCTCCGGTGGCACCTGTGGTTCCGGCGAAATGCAGGGCGAGCGGACAGCCGTCACCGGACAGTAGGTTGACGTTGAAGCGGCCACTGGCGGCGACGGCGGCGCAGGTGCCGGTTTGGCGGTTCAGGCAGACCAGCAGGCTGGGCGGATCGGCGGGGACGGAACAGACGGCGGTGATGCCGCGCCGGGCCTCGGGGCCGGGGCCGGGGCCTGCGCGGGCGGTGACGATGGTGACGGCACCCGGAAAGCGGGCCATTGCGGCGCGGAAGGATTGGGGGGCGATCACGCTCATCTCAGGCGGCTTTCAACTCGGCCAGATAGCTGGCGGTGGCGTCGGGATCGGCGAACCATGGGAAGAAATCGCGCGGGTCGTTAAAGCCGTTGGCCATGCGCGAGGCCAGCGCGGGCAGGGCTTGGGCGTTGCCCATGATGTCGAGGATGAAGGGCGGCGGCGGTTGCAGCAGCATGTTGGTCCAGCCGACGAACCGTTGCGCATAATCCCAGAACGGATCGAAGGTGGCCTGCATCCAAGCGGCATCAAACGGGCGCTCGCCGTGGTTCAGGATGCTTTGCAGGTAGATCGCGGCGGCTTTGGTGGCGTTGTTCGAGCCCTGCCCGGTGATCGGATCGTTCAGGCAGACCACATTGCCGAGGCCCAGAACCTTGCTGCCCGAGGGTAGGGTGGCGACCGGGTGGCGCACGGTGGGGGCGAAGCGGCCCGACAGGATGCCTTTGTCATCAGTCAGTTGGCAGTTCTTCAAGTGGTCGTATTCCCACGGCAGGAAGGTTTTCAGGATATTCAGCGCGGTTCCCAGATGCTGGGCCGGGGTTTTCACATCGGCCCAGCAGTCGATTGGGCCGCCGTGGATGCCTTCCAACACCATGATCTCGCAGGGGCCGGTGGTGGTCAGCGCCGGGAACACGAAATATTCGCCGACGCTGGGGATCAGATTGAATTCCACCGCCGAATAGGGCTGACGCGGTGTCATGCCGGTGACATAGGTGAGGGCCAGCGCGCGCATCGGTTTGTCGAAGGGGGATTGCTCGGCGTCGCGGGTAAACAATCGCCCGACATCGCCTTTGCCCGAGGCGATGATCACCAGATCGTCTTGGCGCGCATAGGTTTCAATCTCGGCAATGCCCGCGTCGGTGATCACCATTTGGCCACCGAGGCGGCTGAATTCAGCCATCCAGCGTGGGATTTTCACCCTTTGATCAACGGAATAGGCGTTGCTGTCCAGCTGTGCTGCCCAGTCGATCAGCTTGGTGCCAGAGCCATCGGGGTTGGGCACGATGAAGTTGATGCCTTCGACCGGCGGGCATTCGGCGGACCAAAAATCAATGCCGAGATCGCGTTCGTGCTGCACGGCGTTGGAGAACATGCATTGGCTGGACAGCACTTTGCCCTGCGCCACGTCGTCTGCCGTGCGGTTTTGCACGACGCGGACTTGATGGCCGGCTTTCAGCAAGCCGATGCCCAGTTGAAGCCCGGATTGGCCGCCGCCGATGATGGTGAATTTACGCATGTCTCGCCCCTTTGAATTGGTTTCGGTTGTCGCCCGAGGGCGTTCATTCCATCAGTTTCGGGATCGCTGGCACGGCCTGCTCTGGCCCCATCGCGGTATAGCCGCCATCGACGCAGATATCGGTGCCGGTGATGAAGCTGGCCTCGTCCGAGCAGAGAAACAGCACCGCGGCTGCGACTTCTTCGGGATCGGCGACGCGGCCCAGCATGTGGAATGGGGCTGCGACGGCATCGGTTTTGGCGCGATTGCCGTGGGTGAGTTGATCCATGATATTGCTCCATGTCCAACCCGGAGACACCGCGTTGACGCGGATGCCCTGCGGGGCGAGATCCATCGCCTGACTGCGGGTCAGTTGCAGGATGGCGGCTTTCGACACCGGATAAACCCAGCGCCCGGTCTGCGCCACACGCGAGGAAATCGAGCCGAAATTGACGATGGCCCCCTTGTTCGCGGCGAGGTCGGCTTGGGCGGCCTGCATCAGCATCACCGAGCCTATGAGGTTGATATCCAAGGCGGTCAGCCAATCGGCGCGGGTGGTGGCAAGCCCGTTGTCGAGATAGGAGCAGGCGACGTTGACCAGAAAATCAATCCGGCCAAACTTGGCTTTGGTGGCGGCGACGAGGGCGGCGATCTGGGCATCGTCGCGCAGATCGCAGGGCTGGAAGGCCACACCTTCGGCTTCGGGGGCGGGGGCAATGTCAGCCACCATCACCCGCACATCGGCGGCGCGGAAGGCTGCCACTATGGCTTGACCGATTTTGGTGCTGCCGCCCGGCACAATCGCCACTTTGCCTGCTAGTCCGCGCATTGGATTTCCTCCGGTTGATGGATCAGCTTTGATCTGCGCGGGGTTGGGCGCTATCCGGCAAACGGGGCGACTATCCGTAAAACGAAAAAATCGTCACCAAAATGCAGGAAATTGCTGGCTGTGCGGCAAAGCGTGGTAGGGTTTGGCCTTGTTCCGTTGAGAATGAAGCCGATGCCGCAGGTCGCTACCCCGCTGGAAGGCCATGCCCTGTTTCAGACGCATGACCTTGACGAAGCCCGCGAGCGGGTGGCGGCGGTGTTTTGTCCGCATCGGTTGGACCGGATCGGCAAGGGCGTGATCGATGCCCGTCAGCACCATTTGCCCGGCGAGCGGCTGAGCCTGAACTACATCCAATATGGTGCCAAGACGCTGATCGCGCCGGGCGCGTTGGAGCGGTTTTATCTGGTGCAGATCCCGCTTTCCGGTGGCGCGATGATTTCGCATGGCGCGGAGCGGTATTATTCCTCGCCCGAGGTGGCAGCGGTGCTGAACCCGCATCTGCCGACCACGATGATCTGGGCGGAGGACACGCGGCAGGTGCTGATCCAGATAGACCGGCAGGCGATGCAGGATCATCTTTCCGCGCAGTTGGGCGCACCGGCTTTGCGGCCTTTGACGTTTTCAGGCGGGTTTGATCTGCGCAGCGGGGCGGGGGCGGCGTTGCGGCGGATGGTGCTGTTTCTGGTGGCGGAAGCCGATGCGGGGCGGTCGCCGATCGGGGCGGGGCTGATGGGGCGGGCGGTGGAGGCGTCGCTGATGTCGGGGCTGCTGGAGGCGCATCGCCATGATCACGCGGCGCATCTGGGGCGGCGGCGGGCGGCCCCCCGGCCCCGGCATTTGCGGCTGGCCGAGGGCTATATCGCGGCGCATCTGGATCAGCCGCTGACGGTGGAGGCGATTGCCGCCGAGGCCGGGATCAGCCCGCGCGCGCTGCAACTGGCTTTTCGGCAGCATCGCGGCACGACTCCGCTGGGGTTCTGGCGTGACATGCGGCTGGCGCATGCCCATGCCGATCTGGTGGCGGGGGCGGGATCGGTGACAGAGGTGGCTTTGCGCTGGGGGTTTGGGCATTTCGGGCGGTTTGCCGAGATGTATCGGGCGCGCTTTGGGCTGTCGCCGCGCGATACGTTGCGGGCGGCGCGGGGGGAGGGCTATCAGGACTGATCGGGGCGGGGCGGTTGCAAAGCGGGGCGGTTGCAAAACTGTCACCTTGGCGTCGTCTGCGTGTCATGGACGCAGGGCATGGCTGCATCTGATTTTACCTGACCAAGGATGCCCCCATGCGTTTCCCGATCTCTGGCCTGACCTCTGCTTTGGCGATGTGCGCGGCTTTGCCTGCGTTGGCCGAGCCCAATTTCAACCGCATCGCCAGCTTTGCCACGCCGTTGAACATGGCGGCGGGGGAAGATCTGGCGCGCGCGACCAGTGCCGAGATCATTTCGGCCTCGGAAGATGGCATGACGCTGGTCTATACCGACAGCCCGTTGGGGGTGATCGGCTTGATCGACATCACCGACCCGGCGGCACCGAAGGCTTTGGGCAATATCGCGATGGGTGGCGAGCCGACCACGGCGAAGATCATCGGCGGGATGGTTTTTACGGCTGTGAATACCTCGAAGGATTATGTGAACACCTCGGGCAAGCTGGTCAGCGTCGATCTGGCGACCAAGGCTGTGGTGGCGGAATGTGAGCTGGGCGGCCAGCCGGATTCGGTGGCTGCGGCGAAGGATGGATCTTTCCTGGCGATTGCGATTGAGAATGAGCGCGATGAAGAGCTGAACGATGGTGAGCTGCCGCAGATGCCGGCGGGCTTTGTGGTGAAGCTGCTGGTGAAGGATGGTGTGGTCGATTGCGCCGGGTCGCAGAAGATTGACGTGACCGGGCTTTCGGCTGTTGCGGGCGATGATCCTGAGCCGGAGTTTCTGGATATCAATGCGGCGGGTGAGATTGTTCTGACCATGCAGGAGAACAACGAGATCGTGCTGATCGGTGCGGATGGCAAGGTGTCTGGCCATTTCAGCGCCGGGGCGGTGGATCTGGACGGCATTGATACCAAGCGCGATGGTCGGTTGGATTTTACCGGCAAGCGCGAGGGCGCGTTGCGCGAGCCGGACGGCGTGAAGTGGGTCGATGCCGATCACTTCGCGGTGGCGAATGAGGGCGACTATAAGGGCGGCTCGCGCAGCTGGACGATTTTCAACCGCGATGGCTCGGTGGTTTACGAGAGCGGTGCCAGCTTGGAGCGGGCGATTGCCGAGATCGGACATTACCCCGAGCATCGCAGCAAGACCAAGGGCGTCGAGCTGGAATCGGTCGAGATCGCGACCTTTGGCGAGACGCCGATGGCGTTTGTGGCCTCGGAACGTGGTTCGGTGATCGGGGTTTATGATGTGACCGATCCGAAGGCTCCGGTGTTGAAGCAACTGCTGCCGTCGGGGGTTTCGCCGGAGGGTATGGTGGCTATTCCGCAGCGCGATCTGCTGGTGTCAGCGAATGAGGTGGATCTGCGCGAAGATGGTTTGGCCCCGGCGCATGTGATGATTTATCAGCTGGCGGAAGGGCCTGCGGCCTATCCGATGATCACCTCGGCGGGCAGCGAACAGCTGATCGGCTGGGGCGCGCTTTCGGGTCTGGCGGCTGATCCGACCGAAGCGGGCAAGCTTTATGCGGTGTCGGACAGCGTTTATGGCGCGGCCCCAACGATTTTCAGCATTGATGCCACGCAGAGCCCGGCGCGGATTACCTCGGCTATGCTGGTGACGCGTGGCGGCGATGCGGCGCAGAAGCTGGATCTGGAAGGTATCGCGACGGATGGTGAGGGCGGGTTCTGGCTGGCCTCGGAAGGCCGTAGCGACAAGCTGGTGCCGCATGCGATTTACCATGTCGATGCGGAAGGTGCGATTGATCAGGAGATTGCGCTGCCCGAGGCTCTGCTGGCGCATGAGATTCGCTTTGGCTTTGAGGGGATCACCAAGGTCGGTGATACGCTGTGGATGGCGGTGCAGCGCGAGTGGAAGGACGATCCGAAAGGCATGGTCAAACTGCTGGCCTATAACACCAAGGAAGAGACCTGGGGTGCGGTGCATTACCCGCTGGATGCGCCTGCCGAGGGCGCCTGGATGGGGTTGTCGGAAATCACCGTGAAGGGTGATTGGGCCTATATCGTCGAGCGGGACAACCAGATTGCCGACAAGGCTGTGACCAAGAAGCTGTACCGGGTGGCGGTGAGCCAGTTGGTTCCGGCGGAACTGGGTGCCACGCTGCCAGTGGTCAGCAAAGAACTGGTGCGGGATTTGGTGCCCGATCTGGGAGTGCTTAATGGCTATATCGTCGACAAGGTTGAAGGCTTTGCGATTGATGCGGCTGGCACCGGTTGGGTTGTGACCGACAATGATGGTGTTGACGATAGCTCGGGTGAGACGCTGTTCTGGTCGATTGGTGAAGTGAAGTAAGCTGGGACATCTTGCCTGCTGGGTTTGTCAGCAGGCAAGATTGCTGAAACGCCGCGCCGCTGCCTCAAGGTCTGAGGTGGCGGCGTTTGGCTTTTCAGCTTTGCGGTGAATTTGAATGGTGACGGGGTGACGCGCGTTGAACCAGCGGTGGGGTGCACCCACCCTACGCTGCCTGATGCGATTGCATGGCAAGGCCAGCATCGGTATAGGGCTGCAAAGCTTTGAGGAGATTGTCATGAGCTATGCCGCGTTGGAGACTGCGATTGAGGCTGCTTGGGAGGCGCGGGATACGATCTCGACCACCACTAAAGGCGAAGCGCGGGAGGCTATTGAAGCCACGTTGACGGCGCTGGACAGTGGCGCGTTGCGGGTGGCGGAAAAGCGCGGCAATGGCGATTGGCATGTCAATCAATGGGCGAAAAAAGCGGTGCTGCTGTCGTTCCGGCTGACCGATATGTATGAAATTTCCGGCAGCAATGGTGGCTCGAACTGGTGGGACAAGGTGCCGTCGAAGTTTCAGGGCTGGACCGAAGCTGACTGGCGCAAGGCGGGCTTCCGCGCGGTTCCGGGCAGCATCGTGCGGCGCTCGGCCTATATCGGCAAGGGTGTGGTGCTGATGCCGTCTTTCGTCAACATCGGTGCGTTTGTCGATGAAGGCTCGATGGTGGACGGCTGGGCGACGGTGGGGTCTTGTGCCCAGATCGGCAAGAATGTGCATCTGTCGGGCGGCGTCGGTATTGGCGGCGTGTTGGAGCCGATGCAGGCGGGGCCGACGATCATCGAGGACAACTGCTTTATTGGGGCGCGGTCTGAGGTGGTTGAGGGCTGTATCATCCGCGAAGGCTCGGTTCTGGGCATGGGCGTGTTTATCGGCCAGTCGACCAAGATCGTCGACCGCGAAACCGGGGCGGTGATGTATGGCGAAGTGCCTGCCGGGTCTGTCGTGGTGGCGGGGTCGATGCCGTCGAAGAACGGCGTGAACCTGTATTGTGCGGTGATCGTGAAGAAGGTCGATGCGCAGACGCGGTCGAAGACCAGCATCAATGAGTTGTTGCGCGACTGACGCGCTGAGGGGAACGGCATGTCTGAAGGCAGCAAGCAGCAGGTTTACACCCTGATGGTGGAAGTGGGGCGCAAGCCGGGCGACGGCTTGCCGGACAAGGCCACCGGGGCGGCGCTGATGATCTATGCCAGCGGTGTCGATGAGGCCGAGGCGGTGCGGGAAACCGTGGCGATCTTGAAGCAGGCCGATCTGGCACCACTGGATGTGTCGGGTTATGGCACGCTGGAAGAACGGCTGGCGGCGGGCGATGAGATTGACACCGAAGAGCGTGATCTGATGGCGCGGGCTTTGGCCGAGAACTCGGTCGTGGTGGCGCAGATGACGCCGTTCTTTGACTGATCCAGCAAATCAATATCTTAATCGATGATTTTGGCTCGGTTGGGGACCGTCATTGATATTTTGAGCTGACATCAAGGCGCGCGCCATATTGCAGCCGCATTTAATTGGTTTTTTTAAGGTCTGTCACAAACCTGGGGGAGGTCGTGATGCCTTATCGGATTATTTTGCAGCAGGCCCGCCGCGTTTTGGGCTGCAAGCGGAGCAGTAAGGCGCATGGGGCCAGCCAATTTTTTGCAGATAAAACAGACAGAGTAGAAGTTCGCAGCGGTAAAGGGTTGTTGCTTTTTTACAGACCCCAGCGATCCATCCTCAAAGTCTAGCGCCCGCCAAGCGGCCCCAGTTGCAGACAGTTCAGGCGGCGCGGCGGGGGCTGCGGCCCAGCAGGGTCATCAGCGTGTGCACTTCATAGGTTTGCAGGCAGCGCAGCGGCAGTTCCGCGGCTTGGTCTTGGCCGATGGCGAGCAGGCAGCCGTTGGATTCGATGAGAGCAGGGGTTCCCAAATCTAATGCGACCGATCCAGTGATGGCGCGGCGTTGGTCTGATAGCGCGGTGCGGCCATCGACCAAGGCTCCGGCGGGCATCAGGGCAGCGTCGGTGCCGAACAGATATTCCACCTCGGGGCCAGAGATCGCCAGCAGTTGATCTGCCGAGACCAGCAGATCTTGGGTCTGGCCAAAGAATGGCGCACGCAGCAGGACGGGGGCGAAACTGCCGCGGGCGGGCAGGGCGAGGCGCTGGGCGGCCAGCAACGGGATCGGGCCGTGATCTTCGGTCAGCAGGATATCGCCGGGTTTGAGATGACCCGCGAGCACCGGGCCAAGGCTGGTCTCAACCGGCGTGCGCAGGCCGATCCACGGGGCGGTGCCGGGCGGGGCTTTGCCTTCGGTCAGGCCGAACCACAGCACCGGGCTTGTCGGGCGCGGTTGTGTGCAAAGGGCTTGCAGATCAGACAGCGGGATTGGCAGCGGATTCTGGCCTTCAGCGGTGATTTTCAGCAGCGGGTCGGTGGTGAGCAGTTCAAAGCACAGGCTCCAATGCCGGGCCGGGGCGTTGAAGTGGAATGACAGCCGCGCGGTGCCCTTGCCTTGCGGCAAGGGGCCGGGCAGCACATGGCGGGCGACGTTTTTGCCTTGGCGGTGCAGGATGACGATACCTGTCGCGGGATCATGGAAGATCGCAAAGGTGCGCGGCCAGCCGATATTGGATTGGTGATCCAGCAGCAGGCTGGCGCTTTGCAAGGGCAGGGCGAGCTCCATCACGAACAGGCCCTGATGCAGCAGCGTATCGGGCGAGGCGGGATTGAGCAGGCCGCGATCCGACAGCGCAACCCAGCCTTGATGAAAGCTGTAGGGCATTAGCGCATCCCCAATCGGCCCGACGCTGTCGGGGCGCTTGGGGTCTTGGTCGGGGGGTGCAAGTCGCCCACTGTCATCTTTGCCTCGGTTGCCATTGCGCTGCGCGTTGCCGCCTGAAGGGCTCGTTGGCCCCAGCGCATGGTGTTGCCCTTAAGGTAAGGCACGAGGCGGGGGTGGGGCCACCGCAATGTGCAGCGGTGCTGTGGGCAAGTTCAGATGGTGGCGCGCGGGCCACAGATTGGGCGGGCGTTGCAATGGTCTGGCCAAGGCGGTATCCCGGAGCGGCATGTTTTATCAGCATAAAGGCGAGCGTCATGGCTGCACATCTGCCGGTGGACCCGGAAAAACTGACCGCCGATCTGATCCGTTGCGCCTCGGTCACGCCGGATGAGGGTGGCGCGCTGGTGCTGCTGGAACGGGTGTTGGCAGAGGCGGGGTTTACTTGCACGCGGGTGGATCGCGGCGGGATCAGCAATCTGTATGCGCGCTGGGGCGTGGCAGGGGCGAACAAGTCGTTCGGGTTTAACGGCCATACCGATGTGGTGCCGGTGGGGGATGTGGCGGCTTGGACGCAAGACCCGTTTGGCGCGGCGGTGGTGGATGGCTGGATGTATGGCCGCGGGGCGACCGATATGAAATCTGGCGTCGCGGCGTTTGCGGCGGCGGCGGTAGATTTCGTGCGGCAGACGCCGCCTGATGGTGCGGTGATTTTGGCGATCACGGGCGACGAAGAGGCCGATGCTGTGGATGGCACGGTGGCGCTTTTAGACTGGATGGCCAGCAATGGCGAGCGGATGACGCATTGTCTGGTGGGCGAACCCACCTGCCCGAATGAGATGGGCGAGATGATGAAGATCGGGCGGCGCGGTTCGATGACCTGCTATTTCACCGCTGCGGGTGTGCAGGGCCATTCGGCCTATCCGCACCGCGCGAAAAACCCGATGAGCGCCTTGGTCGCCCTGATGTCGCGGCTGGAGGCGGAGCCTTTGGATCAGGGCACCGCGCATTTTGATGCCTCGACGCTGGCGATCACCACGATGGATTGCGGCAACAAGGCGACCAATGTGATTCCGGCGCGGGGGACGGCGACGGTGAATATCCGGTTCAATGACGCACATTCCGGGGCGTCTTTGACGGCATGGCTGAAGGGTCACGCGGAAGCGGTGCAAGCTGCAACCGGGGTTGAGATTTCGCTGCGGGTGACGATCTCGGGGGAAAGCTTTCTGACACCGCCGGGAGATTTCTCGGCTTTGGTCGCGAAGGCGGTGCAGGCGGAAACCGGGCGGGTGCCGGAATATTCGACGAGCGGCGGCACCTCGGATGCGCGGTTTGTGAAGGATCATTGCCCGGTGGTGGAGTTCGGGCTGGTGGGCAAGACCATGCATCAAGTCGATGAGCGGGTCGAAGTGGCGCAGATCCATGCGTTGAAGGCGATCTATACGCGGGTGTTGCGGGACTACTTCGCGTGACGCTGGAGATCGTCGAGACGCGGGATATCGCGCTGTGCCGGCAGTTGCGCCGCGTGGTGTTCATCGAAGAACAAGGCGTGTCCGAGGCCGATGAGGTCGATGATCTCGACGAGGTGGCGCTGCATCTCTTGGCTGTGATGGATGGCGTGGCGGTGGGTTCGGCGCGGTTGCTGGTGCAGGGCGAGGTCGGCAAGATTGGACGGGTTTGTGTGTTGGCCCAAGCGCGCGGCGCGGGGATTGGCGCGGCTTTGATCAAGGCGGCGGTGGTGCGGTTTCGCAGCATCGACGGGGTGAAAAAGGCCAAGCTGGGCGCGCAGCTGCATGCGCTTGGGTTTTATGAAGGCCTGGGGTTTCAGGCGTTTGGCCCGGTTTACGATGATGCCGGGATTGACCATCGCGATATGGCGCTGGTGCTTTAAGGCGCGCTGATGCGGCGAGCCTTGCGGCTGCCGCATCAGTGCTGTGGCCGTGCCGCAGAGGTCAGCAGGGTCATACCCTGTCAATATCCCAGCTTTTCGACGGAAATGCGGCGGGATTATTTGCCCGATCCTGCGGTCTCGGATCCGTTGCGGGTCAGGTAATAGGCCAGCAGGATCGGCAGGAAAGTGGCGGCAAACACCACCATCGCCACGACATTAGTGACCGGGCGTTGGCGCGGGCGGATCAGTTCTTCCAGCATCCAGATCGGCAGGGTGGCTTGTTGGCCCGCGGTGAAGGTGGTGACGATGACTTCGTCGAACGACAGCGCGAAGGCGAGCATGCCGCCTGCCAACAGCGCGGTGCCGAGGTTGGGCAGCAGGATATAGCGGAAGGTCTGGAAGGCGTTGGCGCCGAGGTCGGCAGACGCCTCCATCATGCCCCCCGACAGGCGGCGGAAGCGGGCGACGGCGTTGTTGTAGACGATGACGATGCAGAAGGTGGCATGGCCGAGGATGATGGTGAGGGTCGAGAACGGGATGTCCATCAGGCCGAAGGCGGAGCGCAGGCTCATACCGGTGATCACACCGGGCAGCGCGATGGGCAGGATGATCAGCAGGCTGATTTGCTCGCGGCCAAAGAAGCGGGCTTGCGCCATTGCGGCGGAAATCAGGGTGCCGAGGATCATCGCAAGCGCGGTGGCGGCGGTGGCGACTTTCAGCGACAGCGCAAGGGCTTGCCAGATATCGGGGCGGTTCCATGCGGCGGCGAACCATTGGGTTGTCAGGCCGGGCGGCGGGAAGGCGTAGGTGCGTTCCTCGGTGGTGAAGGCGTAGAGGAAGATCAGCAGGATCGGCAGGTGCAGAAATAGCAGGCCGCCGATGGCTGCGATTTTCAGGGAGAGTGGGGCGGCGTTGGGGTCAGAGCGCATCGAAGGCTCCGGCGCGTTTGGCGAGGCTGAGGTAGATCAGCATGATCAGGATGGGGATCACCGCGAAGGCGGCTGCTAGGGGTGTGTTTCCGGCGGTGCCTTGCAGTTGATAGACTGCCATGCCGATGAAATTGGCCGAATTGCCGACGATCTGCGGGATGATGTAATCGCCCATCGTGAGGGAAAAGGTGAAGATCGAACCGGCGATGATGCCCGGCAGCGCGAGGGGGACGATCACCGTGCGGAAGGTTTGCGCGCGGGTGGCGCCGAGGTCTTGGCTGGCCTCCAGCATGGACGTGGGGACACGTTCGAGTGCGGCCTGCATCGGCAGGATCATGAACGGTAGCCAGACATAGGTGAACACCAGAAACATGCCGATGTAGCTGGTCGACAGCGAATTGCCGCCGATACCGGGCAAAGCGAGGGCGGCGTCGAGCAGGAAGTTTGTGTGGGTTTTTGTGGCGGCCCAGGTCAGGATGCCCTCTTTCGCGAGGATCAGTTTCCAGGCGTAGACTTTGACGAGGTAGGACGACCACAGCGGCAGCATGATGCCGAGGTAGAACACGGCTTTCCAGCGGCCCTTGGCATAGCGGGCGGCATAGTAGGCGATGGGGAAGGCGAGGATCACGGAACCGAGCGTGACGGCGGCGGACATCGTGAGGGTGCGCAGGATGATATCGTAGTTTTGCGGGCGCAGCAGTTCGGCATAGGTTTTCAGGGTGAATTCCGGGATCACCATGCCGGAGAATTCGTCGATGGAATAGAAGGATTGCAAGAGGAGCGCGGCGAGTGATCCGAGATAGACCACGCCGAGCCACAGCAGCGGTGGGGTGATCAGCAGAGCCAGCAGCAGTTTCGGTTTGCGCCAGAACAGGGTGGTGAGGCGGTCGGCTATGGATTTGGCGGGGAGGATGGCGGTCATGGAGCGACCCGCTTGTGATTGCTCTTTTTGAAATACTCGGGCCGGAATCCAAGAATTCCGGCTAGCCGGAGGCTCCGGTGGTTGCGGCAGGAGCCTCCGGCGGGGACATTTGAAGGACAGATGAAATTGCGGCGCATCAGCCTTCATCCATGATGTGCAGGGCATCGGGGGTGAAGCCGAGGCGGATGTCTTGGCCGGGTTCGGGCAAGGCGCTGCCGCTGGGCAGGATGGCGGCGATGTCTTGGCCTTGGCTGGTGATCGCTATGCGGTGGCCGGAGCCGAGATAGCGCAGCGAGGTGACGGTGCCTTGCAGGGTGCCTGCGGGGTCGATGTGCAGGGTTTCAGGGCGCAAGGACGACCATTTGGCGGGGCCGCCAAGACTTTGGGTGAGGGCGGGGGGCAGGACGTTGGAGGAACCAACGAAATCGGCGACGAAGCGGGTTTTGGGTTGGGCGTAGATCTCAGTAGGGGTGCCGATCTGGGCGATCTTGCCTTCGTTGAACACGGCGAGGCTGTCGGCCATCGACAGGGCTTCGTGTTGGTCGTGGGTGACGAAGACGAAGGTTATCCGCAAGCGTTGTTGCAGCGATTTCAACTCGTCCTGCATGGCTTCGCGCAGTTTCAGGTCGAGCGCGCCGAGCGGTTCATCCAGCAGCAGGACTTTCGGCTCATTTACCAAGGCGCGGGCGAGGGCGACGCGTTGGCGCTGGCCGCCGGACAACTGACCCGGCTTGCGGCTGCCATAGGCGTCGAGGTGGACGAGGGCCAGCATTTCCTCGGCTTTGGCGTAGCGCTGGGCGCGGCCCATGCCTTTGACCATCAACCCGTAGGCGACGTTGTCGCGGACGTTCATATGGGGAAACAGCGCGTAATCCTGAAACACTGTGTTGACGTTGCGCAGATGCGGCGGGGTGTTGGAGACGTTTTCACCAAAGATGCAGATATCGCCTGCGGTGGGCGATTCGAAGCCGGAGATCAGCCGCAGGCAGGTGGTTTTGCCGGATCCTGACGGGCCGAGCATGGCGAAAAACGCGCCCTCGGCAATGGTCAGATCGACGCCATCGACGGCTTTGATCGGGGCAGAGGCGGGGCCGAAGTGGCGGTATACGCTGCGGAATTCTACGGCTGCGGGCATGGGGTATCGGCCTTTATCCGCTAAAGCGGGAGAGACAGGCAGGGGCGCTGGCCCCTGCCGCATGGGGTAGGGTGCGTGATCTCACGCACCCTTGGCTGTCAACGACCGCCGATGACGCCGATGTAATCCGACACCCAGCGATAGTAGGGCACGCAAGCGCCTTCGCCCTGCGCACAGTTGGCGGTGGGCGTGGTCCAGAAGCGGATTTTCTCGAAATCATCCAGACCGTTGGCGGTGCAGCCTTCGGCGGTTTGCATCCCCGAGCCATTGGTGCAGGCGGCGAGCACAACGGGGTTGCCGCCGAACCAGACCGACAGGTCGGATTGCAGGTTGGAGCTGAGCGTATGCTCCATCCATTTATAGGCGCAGTTCGGGTTGGCGGCATCGACATGCAGCATCGAAGTATCCGCCCAGCCAGTCGCACCCTCTTGGGGGATCGTCGACGCGATCGGGAGTTTCTCCGATTTCAGCAAGCCGACCTGGAACGGCCAGGAACCCGAGGCGACCACGCCTTCGTTCTTGAAGTCATCCATCTGGATGAAGGCATCATGCCAATAGCGCCCGACGATGGCGCGCTGGCCGCGCAGCAGGTCAAGCGCCGCCTTGTATTGGTCTTCGTTCAGCTCGTAAGGCGAGGTGATGTTCAGCTCGGGTTTGTGGAACATCAGATATTGCGCGGCATCGGCGATGTGGATCGGGCCATCATAGGCCTGCACGCGGCCTTCGTTCGACTTGCCGTCGGGCAGGTCCATTTTTTCAAACACCACATTCCACGACTTTGGCGCTTCCTTGAACACATCGGTGTTATACATCAGCACGTTCGGCCCCCAGAGATAGGGAGTGCCGTAATGCACGCCATCAACGGTGTGCCATTTGGCATCAGCCAAACGGGGATCGACATTCGCCCAAGACGGGATCAGCGCGGTATTGATCGGCTGCACGCGTTTGCCCGCGATGAGGCGCAGCGAGGCGTCGCCCGAGGCGGTGACCAGATCGAAGCCGCCTTCGTTCATCAAGGCGACCATCTCATCCGAGGTGTTGGCGGTTTTGACATTCACCTTGCAGCCTGAAGCGGCTTCAAATTTGGTGACCCAGTCGAAGGCTTTGTCGGTCTCACCGCGCTCGATATATCCCGCCCAGGCGACGATATTGACCTGACCTTCCGAGGCGCCAACCTCGGTCATTTCAGCAAAAGCGGGGGTGATGGCGGTGGCGAGGCTGGCCAGAAGGGCAGCGGCTGTGGTGACTTTGTGGGTTTTGGTTTTGGTCATGGAAAGCTCCCTGTGATTGAGCGAAGCCGGGTTCCCGGTCATGCAATCACGGTAGCGGGGCGGGGCTGTTTCGCAACAGAAATTCGCGGGGCGGCGGCGATTCTTTGATCAAACGATAAATGCACAGGCGTGTGTGGGTAGGGCAGGGCGGCGCTAGCCCCGCCCTTTACGCGGTGATGGGTCGATTAGCCCTTTGCCATCTCGGCTGCGAGGGCTGTGTGGTGCTGGCTGACCAAGGCTTCGTAGGCCGCCAGTTTGGCCGGGGTGAAGTGATGTTCTTCGGCCAGAAGGTTGACGGTGCCAAGGACTTGGCCCGCATCGACCAGCGGGATGTTGATGCAAGAGCCTAGGCCCAGAGAGGTGATCAGGGCGTGGTCGAAAAAGTATTTCGCAAACTCGGGCGTGGTGTTGGCGACGAAGGTTTGCTGGCCGGTGATGCAGTGTTCATACCAGCCATCGCGGGTGAGCGGCTTGGTGCCGGATACCGGATATTCCACCGGATGCGAGGTATAGGCGCGGCGCGCCACGTCAAGTTTCAGGTCTTGCACGGTGACGGTGAACAGCCGGGTGCCGAGGGTGGCGCAGGCGGCGTGCAGGGTGTCGTAGAGGTGGGGCATGCGGGTGGTCTCCGTAGGGGCATCGGGGGAAGGGATCAGTGTGGCATATGGCCGGATAGCAGCGCGATCATGTCCGACCGGGTGATCAGGCCGACAAGTGCGGGGCCTTCAAGGATTGGGATGGCCTGTTGGCCGCCGTCTGCCAGCAGGGCGATCAGTTCGGAAAGTGGCGTGTCGGGGGTGGCGCTCCGAAGGGCGGTGTCGATCAGCATTTGAGCGGTGAGGCTGGGGTCGGCGCGACCGACGAGCGCGGATTGCGAGACGAGGCCACCAAAACTGCCATCGGTGTTGCGAACAGGCAGGGTCTTGAAGCGGTGGCTGCGGAAGCTTTCAGCGAGGTCGGGCAGCGGGGTATCGGGGGTAACTTGGATCAGGTCGCGGGACATCATGTGCGCTGCGGTGGCGGGGCCGAGGTTTCGGGCGTTGGCCTCGGTCTCGGCGGTTTCGATCAGGCGGGCGAGGTCTTCGACGCCGAGGTTGGAGCCGAGGCGGAGGCGGGTGAGGCTGGCGGCCAGGACGTCTGGTGAGGGGATGAAGCGGCGGTCAGGGGCGGGGTCTGTGGTGCCGTGCTGCGGGGGCTCGGACGTTACGCGGTACGGGTAGCGGCGGCCCGTGGCATGGTTCCATGCGATGCCGAGGGCGACGAGGGCAAGGCTGCCGCTGGCGACGGGGAGCATGAGGTAATGCAGGTCGGGCAGCGATTCGGGTTGGGCGGACAGCACGGTGGCGAGGGCCACGGCACCGCCGGGCGGGTGCATGGCGCGTAAGTTCGCCATGGCCAGCACGGCCAGCATGACCGCAAGCGCGGCGGTGGGCAGGACGGGCAGGCCCGCTTGCAGGATCAGGATCGCGGCGAGGGCGGAAGCCGCATTGCCCAACACCACCGCCCAAGGCTGCGCCATCGGGCTGTTCGGCACTGCGTAGATCAGGAAGGCGGACGCGCCGAACGGGGCGATCAGGGCAGGATGTGCCATCAGGTCCGCGCTGGGACTGATCAGCCATAGCATCGCGGCGGTGAGGGCAAGGCCAAGCGCGGCACCGGTGGCGGCACGCAGCGCCTCGGTCGGGGCGGGCGCGGGCATCGAGGGGCCGAGGCCGTGCAGGATATGCTTTAGGGTTTTGATTAGGTCGACCATGTGGCGCTTGCGATCAGGCTGAGTTCGGGTTCCGGGCTTGGCAGAGCCGGAGGATCGGTTTGCCAGAAGAACAGCCGGACATGGGCGGGGTCTTTCGGGGCGTCGGTTTCGGCAAGGATCTGGTAGTGCATCTGGAAGCCTTCCAGCAGCAGGCCCTCGGCGTAAAACGGGATTTCTTCGGCCTCTAACAGGGCATCGGTGCCTTGTTGCGGCTCCCAGTCGGGGCCATTGGCCCAGATCACCTCGGCCTCGACCTCGGGATGTTTGAGGGCGAGTTTGCCGAGGGGGGCGAGGAAGCTCTCGATCGGGGAGGGGGATTTGGCCATGGCTGCCTGCAGTTGTTTGCTTGGGTTGAAGCAGCTGGGGTGGGGGAGGTCAAGGTTTGGCTTGGGGTTGGCGTTGCGACTGGGGTTTCACACCCCCGGACCCCTGTGGGATATTTAGGGACAGATGAAATAATTTTAGATAAATTATAGGGAGTTAGCCGCGTTTCATCATCGCCAACCGGATCAGGGCGCGTTCCATCACTGCCATCGCTGGGGCGCGGGACGTGGAGCGCAGGGTGAGGTCGGTTTCCACCAACAGGCTGAGGGCGTCTTCAAGGCGCAGCATGCCCCAGTGCGAGGCTTGGCGCTGCATCGCGTCGCGGCGGGGGCCGAAGATACGGGCTTTCATGATGCCCGAAGAGATGCCGCCGGGATCGGATGCTGCGATATGCAGGCTGCGGAAATGCCGCAGCGCGCCGATGCAGAGGGTGACGGGCAGGATGCCCTGGCCTTCGAGACGGCGCAGCAGCGGGCCGATCAGGTTGGCGTTCTGATCAGCGGCGGCGGCGATCAGCTCATCCACCTCGGCCTCAATGGTGGCGGGGGCGAGGGCGTGGATTTCTTCCGGGGTCAGCGGAGTCGGGTCGTTGTATTTGTAGAGCGCGATTTTTTCCAGCGTTTGGCGGAAGTCGCCGGGATCGAGGGCGCGGGCGAACGTGGCTAGATCGGCCATCGCGGAGGGGGCGAAATTTTTCAAACCGGCCTTGGCGAGTTCGGCTTCGATTTCTTCGCGGGTCGGCGGGTCGTCGTAAAGGCCGATGCTGACGGCGTTCAGGTGTTTTTCAAACAGGGTTTTCAGAGTGGATTTGGCGGTCAGATTGCCCGCCGTGACGACAATCTGCGCATCGCCCGCGCGCCAGTCTTGCAGGGTGGCGGCGACGCTGGCAGTGAGGCCATCGGTGGCGTCTTCTAGGAAAGCCACGCGGGGGCCGGGGAAGAAGCCGATTTCTCGGGTGGCATCGGTGAGCAGGCTGGGAGATTTGCGCAAATCACCCGCCTGGATGCGGGTGAGGCGCATTTCAGCTTCGCCTTGCGGGCCGATCAGGGCGGCGATGGCCTCTTGCCGTTTCAGGGCGACTCGCATGGTGTCGGCACCGAAAATCAGCAGACCCGCGCGGTTGGGGTTGGGTTTGGCGCAGTAGCGGGAGGCCTCGATCCCGGCGAGTTTCATGCTGCCCACTCCAAGGGTGTCGGAAGCGCAGCTTTGGCGAAATCTATGCGCAGGGTGCGGCGGGCGCTGGGTTGGATTGCTGGGCGCGAGCGGTGCAGGGTCAGCATATGCAGGATTAGCAGATCGCCGCGCTGGGCGGTGCAGAGTTCGGTTTGATGGCTGGCGGCGGTGGCATCGCAGGCGGCGCTGGTGATGAGCCCGGCGTGATGGCTGCCAAGCGCAATTTCCATTGGGCCAGAGTCGGCGTCGGTGGGATCAAGGTGCAGGCGCACGAACAGCATCTGGTTGAGGAAGGCCAAAGGTGGCTCGCAGTGCCAGATGCCTGTTTTTTGCGACCAGTTGTGAAAGCCTTCGACCTCGTGCCGTGCTGCGACAGGGATGAGGCGGTCTTGATGCCAGGGGACACCCCAGTTGTTGGCCTCAGTCTTGTTGAAGACCACGGCGCGGACGGCACGGAAATCGGGGAATAGTGCGGTGATGGCACGGGTCAGCTGGGCGTCTATGCCAAAGTCGCTTCCCAGATCCACCCGCGCGCCGGGGCCGTGATTGCGGTTGGCGATAGTGTCATAGGGGGCGAGTTCGGCTTCGGTCAGGGCCTTGCGCAGCCAGAGCCTGCCTGTGGCCGCGAAATCTTTGGGCGCAGTCATTGGTTCCAGGTACCGGAGGTGGCCAGCAGTCTTGCGGTGATCTGGTCGGCCAAGATGCGCATCAGGCGGCGGGCGGCGTCTTCTTGGGCGGCGAGGCCTGCGACGGTGGAGCCGGTGGCGGAGTAGGAGGTGAAGCTTTTGACCTGGCCGCCGGTGACGCGGGCGTTGGTGGTGCGGTTGGTCAGCGCCCAGTCGATGGTGCCGTTCAGGTTATAGCGGGTGATGGCGTTGTCGGGGGTAATGCCGACTCCAACAGCGGTGGTTTTGATGGTGTAGGTCAGATCGAAGCGCTCGTTCTTGGGGCGGCCCAAGCGTTCTTCGAGGCGTTCCACCAGATCGAAGGCGTTCTTGTCGGAGGGGTCAGCGACGCGGATGCTGGATTGGATGCCTTGCGCCGGGCCGCCGGGGCCATAGGCGGGTTGGAAGCCGCAGGCCATAACGGCCAGCGGCACAGCCAAGAACAGGCGGCGGTTAAAGCGTGTTGCGTTCATCGTAACTGATCTCTTCCATTGCGAACCCACGATTTGTAGAGTTTGCGCAGCGATTGCATTGCAAACGCGTTCGGGTTCGCAATGGAAGTCAAGTTAACGCAACATGCTCTAAATAACGACATTGATGATGCGCCCCGGCACAACGATGATCTTCTTCACAGGCGCGCCTGCGAGGAATTTGACCACAGCTTCATCCGCCAGCGCGATCTTTTCAACCTCGGATGCGGGCATGTCTTTCGGCACGCTGATTTCCGCGCGGCGTTTGCCGTTGATCTGGATCGGCAGGGTGACGGTATCGTCGATCAGCAGCGCCGGATCGGCTTTCGGCCACGGCGCGGTGGCGCAAAGGCCTGTACCGCCTTGGTAAGTCCAGATCGATTCGGCGATATGCGGGGTCATCGGGCACATCAGTTGCGCCAAGGTTCGGATGGCTTCTTTCATCGTGGCGGTAGAGCCGTTGGCCTTGGCGAGGGTGTTGGTCAGGCCGTAGAGGGCTGCGATGGCCTTGTTGAAGGCAAAGGTTTCGATGCTGCGGGTGACTTCTTCAACGGCTTTGGCGGTGGCTTTGGCGATGTCTTGGTCGCCGATGCCCTGATGGTCGGCGGGCATGTCGCCGATGCGCGAACACAGGGCCCAGACGCGGGACAGGTGTTTGAAGGTTGCTTCCGCGCCCGAGGCTGTCCATTCCACATCACGTTCCGGGGGCGAGTCGGACATCACGAACCAGCGGGCGGTGTCGGCCCCGAAAGCTTCGATGATGTTCATCGGGTCGACGACGTTTTTCTTCGATTTGGACATTTTTGCGGAGGGGATGACTTCGACCAGCGCGCCTTCGTCATTCAGACCCTGTAGCCATGCGTCGATGTCGGCGATCATGTCGGGGTCGGGCGGCGGCACATCGCCAAGAACAGTGATGCGGCGGTCGGCCAAGCTGAAATTCGTCACGTCCTCGGGCAGGTGATAGATCGGGCGACCGTTGGCATCGGTGGTTTTGTAAATCTCATGCGTCACCATGCCTTGGGTGAACAAGGCGTTGAATGGCTCGATGGCTTTCGCGGGCAGATGGCCGGTTGCGTGCATAGCGCGGGCGAAGAAGCGGGAATACAGCAGGTGCAGAATCGCATGCTCGATGCCGCCGATGTATTGATCGACGTTCATCCAGTATTCGGCATCTTCGGCGATGGTGGGCGTTGTCGCATGAGGGGCGGTGAAGCGGGCGTAATACCAGCTGGAATCCACGAAGGTATCCATCGTGTCGGTTTCGCGGCGGGCAGCTGCACCGCATTGCGGGCAGGTGCAGTTCCGCCACGTCGGGTGACGATCCAGCGGGTTACCGGGGATGTCGAAGGTCACGTCATCGGGCAGGCGGACGGGCAGGTTTTCTTTCTTCTCGGGCACCACGCCACAGGCGGCGCAGTGGATCACTGGAATCGGACAGCCCCAATAGCGCTGGCGGCTAATGCCCCAATCGCGCAGGCGGTAGTTGGTTACGCCGCGACCAATGCCTTGGGCTTCACAAGCCGAAATGGCAGCGGCAATGGCGTCTTCCCCGGTTTGCAGATCATTGCCCGCAAAGCCTCGGATATACTGCACACGCTCGGATTTCATCGGGACGTAGGGTTCGTCCAGCGCCACTTCTTCTGCACCCTCGGGGATGAAAACCGCTGGAATCGGCAGGCCGTATTTGGTGGCAAACTCGAAGTCGCGGGCGTCATGCGCGGGGCAGCCGAAGATAGCGCCGGTGCCGTAATCCATCAGGATGAAGTTGGCGATGTAGACCGGCAGTTCGACAGCGTTATCAAACGGATGCAGCACGCGGATGCCGGTATCCATGCCGATCTTCTCGGCGGTTTCCATTGCTTCGGCGGTGGTGCCACCCTTGCGACATTCGGCGGTGAAAGCGGCCACGGCGGAATCATGGCGCTCCAGATGTTTCGCCAGCGGATGATCGGGCGAGATCGCGGCAAACGACGCGCCCAGCAGGGTATCCGGGCGGGTGGTGTAGACTTCCAGCCGATCAAAACCTTCGGGCGCGCCCGTGGTGGTGAAGGCGAATTGCAACCCACGCGATTGGCCGATCCAGTTGGCCTGCATCAGGCGGACTTTTTCGGGCCAATCTTTCAGGCCGTCCAACGCGCTCAGCAATTCGGCGGAATAATCGCTGATCTTGAAGAACCATTGCGTGAGTTCGCGGCGTTCCACCGGGGCATTCGAGCGCCAGCCCTTGCCGTCGATCACCTGTTCATTGGCGAGCACGGTCATATCGACCGGATCCCAGTTCACCACAGCATTCTTGCGATACACCAAGCCCTTGGCCATCATGTCGATGAACATCGCTTGCTGTTGGCCGTAGTATTCCGGGTCGCAGGTGGCAAATTCGCGGGACCAGTCGATGGACAGCCCCAGCGGTTTCATCTGCGCGCGCATGTCGGCGATATTGCCGTAGGTCCATTCCTTGGGATGGCCGCCGCGTTCCATCGCGGCGTTTTCGGCGGGCATGCCGAAGGCGTCCCAGCCCATCGGATGCAGCACGGAAAAGCCTTGCGCGGCCTTATAGCGCGCCACCACGTCGCCCATCGTGTAGTTGCGGACATGGCCCATGTGGATGCGCCCCGAGGGATAGGGGAACATCTCAAGCACATAGTATTTCGGCTTTGCCGGGTCGCGCCGCGCCTTGAACGTCTCGGCGGCATCCCATGCGGTCTGCCATTTCGGTTCGATGGTTTTGGGTTCGTAGCGCGACATCTTGGCCCCCTTTGTCAGTTGCTTGCGCGGATACACTGGCTTGGGGGGCAAGGTCCAGTAGTGCTTAGAGTTTCGCGTCCTGAATGCGCAGCTGGCGCGCACGGGTCAGGATGGCATCTTCCACCGCGCGGATGGTTTCGGGCGAGACCGAACCGCCGCCGCTGCCCTGCATCGCGATCTTCAGGCTGCGCGCATCCAGGGCAGGATCTTGCACATAGATCGTCGCGCGCACAGCACGACCGCCACCCGGAGGTGTGCCGTAACCGGTGACGATCACGCCTGTGAACGGGTCCACCGATTCGATGGGCAGGAAGTTCAGCACATCAAGGCTGGCCTTCCAGAGGTATTTGTTAACCTCAACCGTGGTGTTGGGGTTGTCGGATTTGCGGAACAGTTGGCCGATGCCGCTTGTGCGGTTACGCGCATCTTCGCGGTTTTCGCGCGACAGCTGCGCTTGTGTATCGGGGTCAATCGGTCGACCGCCAAACATGCCGCTGCCACCACAAGCGGAAATTCCGGTCAAAAGCGCGGCCATCAAGCCAAAATTCAGCGCTTTACCCATGATACGACGCAAGATCATCCGGTTTCCTCATGCCAACCTGTCGCTGTTTATACTGACAGCTTCGGGCGTGCCAAGGCTTTTCCACCCAAATGCGGGTTTCCAACAGCAGCGGCTGCGACATGCGCGTGAAAAGCGGGCAGGTCGGCGGTAGGGTGACTGTGGCAAGGGTGCATCACCGTCGCCGCGATTGGCCGGATTGGCGCGCTGACCGTTGCAATCAGGGGCGTGGAAGAGGAAAACAACGGCATACCTGCTTCAGGCTTGCTTGAGTATGGTCGCGTCTTTGAGAAAAACGAGGAAACACGATGAAAAAAATTCTTCTCTCCACCACCCTGCTCGTTGCAACCGCTGGCGTTGCAGCTGCTGAAGTGACCCTGAGCGGTTCGGGCCGTTTCGGTCTGGACTACGCTGAAAACCGCGCTGTTGAAACCCAACTGGCTTACCGTCTGCGTATCAACGTTGACGCAAAGTTCGAAGCTGACAACGGCGTCACCTACGGCGGTCGTATCCGTTTCCAGAACAGCAACGGCAGCACCGCTGCTGCTTTCAGCCCGGCAATGCTGTACGTTGAAGCAAGCGGCGTGCGTGTTGAAGTTGGTAACTCCAACACCGCGTTCGACTCGGTTGCTCTGATGTATGCACCGGAAATCGGCTTCCAAGAGCGTTCGTTCGGCGACCCGCTGGGTTCTTACTACTCGTTCAGCAGCGGCCCGTACGACTTCGCAGAAAACAACCGCGTTGGCATCTACGCTGCTTACTCGGTTTCGGGCGTGAACCTGAAGGCGTCGTTGGTCCAGCCTGACCAAGCTGAAGCTAACCCGGGTGTAACCGAGCAGGACGAAATGTCGTTGGCTGCTGACTACAGCAATGGCCAATTCACCGTGGCTGCTGCTTATGTTCAGAACGGCCTGGGCATTGAAGACAACGATCAGACCTTCGTTGGTGTTGCTTACAAATTCAGCGACGCTGGTTCGGTTGGCTTGAACTACAACGACAACGGCGAAATCGGTGGTCTTGAAGTTGGCAAGAGCTACACGCTCTATGGTAACTACACCGTCAACGGCATCACCCTTGCTGCCTATGTTGCTGATCTGGACGTTGATGGCGCAGACACCGCTTACGGTCTGGGCGCTTCCTACGACCTCGGCGGCGCGACCTTGGCTGGTGCCATCGAGTCGGGCTTCCTGGGTGAAACCCGCGCTGACCTCGGCGTGCGTATGTCGTTCTGATCTAACCGATCAAAACACTTCGGAAAGAGCGGGCCTTGTGCCCGCTCTTTTCTTTTGTGCGGGGCAGTGATCAAGTGCCGTCAAACAGAGGGCCAAAAAGCTCGGAGATATTATGGCGTTGCAGGCGATTCTAGCGCGGATGCGGGCGGCGGAAGCGCTCGCGGGGCGGATTTCCGGCTCGGTGCAGCTGATCGCGGTCAGCAAGGTGCAGCCTGACGCGCGGGTGCGCGCTGTGTTGGCCGAGGGTCATCGGCTGTTTGGTGAGAATTATGTGCAGGAGGCCGCCGCAAAGTGGCCAAGATTCCGGGCCGAGTTTGACGCCGTGCAGGTGCATATGATCGGGCCACTGCAAACCAACAAAGCAAAACTGGCGGTCGAGTTGTTTGACGCGATCCATACGGTGGATCGGGCGTCTTTGGCCGAGAAATTGGCAAAGCTGGCGCAGGCGCGCGGGGTGTGTCCGCAGTTGTTTGTGCAGGTGAATACCGGATCCGAGCCGCAGAAGGCCGGGGTTTTGCCCGAGGCTCTGGATGGGTTTATCGCGGATTGCCGCAAAATGGATCTGAGCCTGGCGGGCCTGATGTGTATCCCGCCCGAGGGCGAGGATTCGGCCCCGCATTTCGCGACCTTGGCCGAGATGGCCGCGCGCAATGGGCTTACGGGCCTGTCGATGGGGATGAGCGGCGATTTTGAAGCCGCTATCGCCGCCGGGGCGACGCATGTGCGCGTCGGTTCGGCGATATTCGGCGCGCGAAACTACGCCTAAGTCAGCCAAACCCGCGCATAGGGCGGCAGTGCCAGATAATCGCCGTGCAACGTGACGATCTGATCTGACAACGCGTCGTGCCAATGGGTGATGCCTTGCGCTTGCAGCCAACCGCCGGCGACGTGCTGCCAGTGATGCGAAAAGTTGAACAAGCACAGAATCGGTCCGGTTGGAGCGCCGCGCTGCACCGCAAACAGCGCAGGAT
This sequence comes from Cypionkella sp., assembly GCF_034376685.1. Lineage (GTDB taxonomy): Bacteria > Pseudomonadota > Alphaproteobacteria > Rhodobacterales > Rhodobacteraceae > Cypionkella. The sequence goes on along the minus strand of NZ_JAXMJJ010000002.1, from coordinate 78,711 downwards.
TACCGGTTTGCACGATGCGCGTTGGATGCGTGCCATGCAGTCCGGGTGTGGCGCGCCTGCGCGCAAGGATGTGTTGGGTGCCAAGGAAGCATTGCGATGATGGCGAACTGCCGGAATGGCGCGCGGCAGCCTGCGCCCAATCCATCTTTGGGCGGTGAATCCAGCGGCTGTCATGGGCGTGCGCAGGATCATTCAGATAGCTGGTATCGTTCAGCAAAGCCAGCTCATCGCCCATATAGATCAACGGGATACCGCCAAAAGCCGCGATCAGGGCATGGCCCATCAGGATGCGCTGCACGGCCATCTCGCGGTCATGCTCGTCCTCGGCCCCCAGCCCTGCGAGCGAGGCAAAGCTACCGGAAATCCGTTTGTCACCGGTGACTTCATTGCTCTGAAACGGCACCCCCTGCGCGAAGCTTCCGGGGAAGCTGCCCTCGTAGAAATCCGACAGAAAGCGGCGATGCGCGGGGCCGGAAATGCCGATGGCGGTGGCGTCTTCATCGGTGACGGCCCAACCGATATCGTCGTGGCAGCGGATATAGGTGGCATAGGTGGCGTTGGTGAGCCGATCCGGGAAGTGGCTGGCCAGCACATGCGTCATCAGGCTGGTGTCACGGGTGGCCAAGGCGCTCCAGAATTGCACCATCAGCGAGTTGTGATAGGCGAGGTTGCCTTCGCGGCCGTCATGCTTGCCGCGCCCGAGATAGGGCAGCATTTCTTGCGGCGAGACGATGGCTTCTTCCAGATGGATCACCGCAGGGGCGGCAATACGGCAGCAGGCGCGCAGGGCTTGCAGCAGCATATGCACCTCGGGTTCCGATTGGCAGCGGGTACCCATGCGTTTCCACATGAAGGCAACGGCATCGAGGCGCAGCACATCGACGCCGGTGTTGGCGAGGTGCAGCATGATCTTGGTGATTTCGAGGAAAATCTGCGGGTTAGACCAGTTCAGATCCCATTGGTGTTCGTTGAAGGTGGTCCAGACCCAATTACCGAAATCTGGGTAATGGGTGAAATTGCCGGGGGCGTTGTCGGGGAAAACCTCGATCAAGGTTTTGGCATAGGCTTGGGGGAGGTCGGGGGTGTCGAACATCCAGTAGAGATCTTGCGCGGCTTTGTCGCCTTTGGCTGCGGCCTGCGCCCAAGCGTGTTCCTTGGCGGTGTGGTTCAGCACCAAGTCGATGCAGAGCGAGATGCCGCGCTTGCGCAGTTCGGTTGAAACCGCTTTGAAATCGTCCAAACTGCCATAGGCCGGGTTGATGCTGCGGTAATCCATCACCGAATAGCCGCCATCGGAATCGCCGGGGCGGGGGTTCAGGCAGGGCATGAAATGGACATAGGTGATGCCGAGGTCTTCGAGGTAGTCGAGGTGATCAAGCACGCCGCGCAGGTTGCCTGCGAAGCGGTCGATGTAGAACACATAGCCCGCCATATCGGCGCGTTGGAACCAGTCGGGTTCCAAATCGCGCTTTATATCCAATAGTTTAAGGTCGGTGGGGCGGTCTTTCCAACCCTCGGCTAGGGCGGCTTTCAGATCGGCGCTGAATTGGGGGTAGCTGGGGTGTTGGCCATAAAGCTGATCCAGCATCGGCCACAGATCGGGGGCAGAGCGGGCCATGCGCAGGGCGAAAATCTGGTCGTCCGGTTTTGCAGCTTTGGCCATGTGTCCCCCCGTGGTTGAGATCAGACTAGCCAATCCGAAGCGCTTTGAGAAGATGGCGGTTTGTGGCGGATGAAACTCAAATCGCCTTAGCGGATGATCAAACGGGATTCGGGGCGCAGGCGGTTGGCGATCCACAGCAGGCTTTGCCGCGAAAGGCCGATGCACCCTGCGGTGGGGTGGCTGGGGCTGCGCCAGGTGTGGATGAAGATAGCGGAGCCTTGGCCGGGGGTGGGGTCGTCCCAGTTCCAATCAGTGATCAGGATCAGGTCGTATTGCGGATCGGCGCGGGTCAGGCGTTCGTGGCTGTAGGGGTAGGGCGCGCGGACCAGTTGGTTATAATCGTAGTCGTTGGGGTCGTCGGACCACAGATCGCCGGGCCGGATTGGGACGGCCCAATCGGGGAGGGCGTGGCGGGCGATGCGGTCGGGGCGGTAGAGCATGCCGACGATTCGGTGTTCTCCGACAGGCGTTCCGCCGTCGCCTTCGTGTTTGTCGGATGTGGTGCCGCCGCGTCCGATGGTGCAGGGGAAACGGCGGTTGTGGAACAGCAGGCCCATCGGGGTCAGGATCAGGTCAGAAGATTTCATAGCAGGTGCCCGGATTTGGCGGCTTTGGTGGCTAGATAAGCGCTGTTGGTCGGGTTTTTTCCGACATGGAGGGGGACGCGTTCGGTCACGGTCAACCCGCAGGCTTGCAGCATGGTCAGTTTTTTCGGGTTGTTTGTCAGCAGGCGGACTTGGGTGAAACCCATAGTCTGCAGGATTTCAGCGCCGATGCGGAAGTCCCGTTCGTCATCCTCAAAGCCAAGACGGTGGTTGGCTTCTACGGTGTCAAAGCCTTGATCTTGCAGTGAATAGGCGCGCATTTTGTTCGCAAGACCGATGCCCCGGCCTTCTTGGTTGAGGTAGAGCAGAACGCCTGCGCCCTCGTGGCCCATCTGCGCCAAGGCGGCGTGCAGTTGCGGGCCGCAGTCGCATTTCAGGCTGCCCAGAACGTCGCCGGTAAAACAGGCAGAGTGCAGGCGGGCGAGCACGGGTTTGTCGCGGTCGGGGCGGCCGATCTCAATCGCGTAATGCTCGGCGCTGCCATCGTCGGGGCGGAAGATGTGCAAACGGCCCGCTTGGGCGGCGGCCATCGGCAGGCGGGCGGAGATCACCGGGGCGAGGGGGGCGAGACGGTCTAGGTCGGCGCAATCGGTGTTCGCCAGCAGCGTCAGGTTGTTGCGGGCGGCGAGGGCAAGGCCGTCGGCAATAGGAACCAGCAGCATCGCGGGCAGCAGTTGCGCAGATTTTGCCAGCGCTATGGCGGTGCGGTGCAGGGTGGCGGGGCCGTCGCGCAAGGCCACCAGCGGGCCTTTCATCGGCACGTTCAGATCATCCGCAGGGTCGGCTACGGCGCGCAGCCAGCGCAAATCGGCATCGGCGGGAACGCGCAGGCGGGCGAGATCACTGTCATAGGGAACCGCCTTCAGCGTCTCGGCACGGCGCGCGGTCAGCACCAGTTCGGGGGTGCCTTCGGCGCGCAGGGCAGCAAGGCGGGCATCAGTGAGTTCCTCGACAGCGGCGCAGAGCATGGCTTGGCCGCCGCCTGTCAGCACGATGGCCATGCCAAGCCGCAGGTCAGCGCGGGCGCGGGCGAGAATTTCGGGGGTGGAGGGGCGGAGGCTCATCCGGGTTACATAGGCGAAACTGGAACGAATTGAAACATTTCCCAAGCCAGCGACACGACCGCGTGAGACGATTGTAGCAAATCTTGTCGGAACCGTGAGGCAAGCGCATGTGTTTACGCAAGAGCAAACGGCTCGGCTGATGGAGGCCCATATGGCAACGTTACGCAAAATTCTGCTGGTCGATGACGATGACGATCTGCGCGAGGCGCTGAGCGAACAACTGGTGATGACCGAAGATTTCGACGTGTTTGAGGGCCGCACTGGCGCGGAAGGCATGGAGAAGGTGAAGGCGGGTCTGTTCGACTTGGTGATTTTGGACGTGGGTCTGCCGGATACCGATGGGCGTGAACTCTGCCGCCGGATGCGCAAGGCTGGGGTGAAATGCCCGATCATGATGCTGACCGGGCATGATACCGACAGCGACACCATTCTGGGCCTTGATTCGGGCGCGAATGATTATGTGACCAAACCGTTCAAGTTTCCGGTGCTGTTGGCGCGGATCCGCGCGCAGTTGCGCACGCATGAACAATCGGAAGACGCGGTGTTCCAGATGGGGCCGTATACCTTCAAACCGGCGCAGAAAATGCTGGTCGATGCCAAGGATAAGAAGGTGCGGTTGACGGAAAAGGAAACCAACATCCTGAAGTATCTGTATCGTGCGCAACAAAGCGTGGTGGCACGCGATGTGCTGCTGCACGAGGTTTGGGGCTATAATGCGGGGGTGACCACCCACACGCTGGAGACCCATATCTACCGTCTGCGGCAGAAGATCGAGCTGGATCCGGGCAACGCGCGGCTGCTGGTGACGGAAAACGGCGGCTATAAGTTGGTCGCTTGAGATAGGATTTGGTCGCTTTAGGTAAGGTTTTCGTCACTTACGGGTCTTATTGTTGCCTGATTGAATGCTTATCTATCGCATCAGGCCTGAGGGTGTCCTCCCCGCCCTTGGACCGAAAGTTCCCCTTGCTGTGTCGGGGTTATGACACAGCACCCTCCCTGTTGGACCTGGCCGGGCCTTGTGCCCGGCCTTTTTTTATCTGAGTTGCAGGCGGGCTGCGGCATACAACGTCAAGGCGCCGCCAATGGCTGCGGCCACCCAATAGGGCAGCAAGACGGCTTGTGCGGTGCCCCATGGCTCTGCACCCGACCCCGCCCATGAGATCAGCCAACCGAAGGTGAACGCGCCAAACGCGGCGGGGCCGGTGCCGATGAAGCGGAAGGCCGAGTTGACGCGGCCCAGCAGGGGTGCGGGGATGTGGCGCTGGCGGTAGCTGACTTGGGCGATGTTCCACAGCATGCCGGAGAATCCATCCAGCACCATGAAAATCGCGATCAGCCACAGCGGAGCTTGCAGGGCCAAGGCCAAGGCCGCAACGGTAAAGCCCAACATGCCCAGCAAGATCGCTGATCTGGGGCGAATGTGGCGCAGGATGCGGGGGCCGATCAGGGTGGCGGCCAAGCCCCCACAGGCGGCAAGGGTCAGGAAGATCCCGAAGCCGAACGCATCAAGGCCAAGGACGCGCTGGCTGTACAGCACCAGCACGGCGGCGAAGCCGTAGCCGATGAAGTTGAAACCGCCCAGAATGAACGCCAACCGGCGCAGCGGGATGTCACGCCACAGCCAGAGCATGCCTTCCTTCAGCGCGGCGAGCATCGGCAGATGTGGTGTGGTCTGTTCGCGCTTGGGGATGTTCATACTGATGGTCAGCACCACCGCGACCGCCAGCAATCCGGCCTGAATGCCGAAGGGCAATGCGATCGACAGGCCGATCAGCAAACCCGCCAGCGGTGGGCCGATGAACTGGCCTGCGAGTTGTTCCGTGCTCCACATCGCGCCATTGGCTTGCTCCAGTTGGGATTTTTCCACGACCGAAGGGGTGAATGTTTGCGCGGTGTTGTCCCGCAGCACCTCGGCGCTGCCCAAGACGAACGACAGCGCGGCCATCAGCAGCACCGGGCCAGTGCCGGGGTTGGCCATCAGCGCCAACGTCAGCAGGGCGAGGGAAATCACGATCCGCACGCAATCCGCCCCGATGATCAGCCGGCGGTGATCGACACGGTCGGTGATCACGCCGGCGGGCAAGGCGAACAGAAACCACGGCAGATGCCGGGCGGTGGCGACAAGGCCGATCAGGAAGGGATCATCGGTCAACAGGGTCGCAAGCCACGCCACGGCCACGGCGATCAGACCATCGCCAAGGTTGGTGGCCGCTGAGGACGCGAACATCAGGCGGAAATTGCGGTTTTGCCAGAGCGAGATTTGGGTCATGGCCGCATGACTGCATGCGAAGCGGGCCTTGGTCAAGGCAGGCTCCTGCGCGCCGATTGGTTGAGCAAAAGAATCGGATTTACAAATCTGACCAATTCAGTCAGTTAATGCGAAAAGGCCCAACCTGTCGGCAGGGCGTTGGTTACAACGTGCAGTCTCGAAAGGCGTCGTAAGAGCATGAGCTACTCCTGGTTCAAAACGTCGAAGGCCACCCCTGCCAATCCGGTGCGCGGTGGCGCTGCGGTGGGGATGCTGGCCGATATGCCGCCGCTAGAGCGCGGTGTGGTGCAATTGCTGCGGCAATGGTGTGATGGTGAGGCGGGCCGCATTGCGGTCGCTGAAGATTTCACCGCAATTTTTGGCCCCGAGCAGGCGGCGATTGAGGTCAATAACCTCGCGCATCTGATCACGCTGATGGTGCAGATGGGCCGCCGCCCGTTGATGCGACATCACACCCAATGCGCTTGCCTTGGTGGCGATGAAAGCGCCTTTGCGCAGATGGTGGCTGCGGCCACGGCGGGCGATCGCGAAGATGCGATGGCTTTCGCGCTGACCATGCTGCCGCCTGATATCGCCTATGAAGCCGTGCAGATCGCCGAATATGTCGGCCGCTCTGCGCTTGATATGATCCACCGCATTTCCGCCAACGGCAGCTATTTCGCCACCAACGCCACGCGTCACTAGGAAAGATCTCGTATGCGCCCTTCGTTCTTTATGCTTCTTGCCACCACCGCCTTTGTGTCGGCTGTTCAGCCTGCGCTTGCTGCCGATCCGGCTGCGGTTGCTAAGACTTACGCTGACATTGCCGCTGCGGGCTATGAAGACAGCGTGATCACCGCCAAAGCCTTGCAAGCGGCGGTTGATGCGCTGATTGCAGCGCCGTCCGAGGACAGCCTGAAAGCGGCGCGTGCGGCGTGGATCGCCTCGCGCCCCACCTATATGCAGACCGAGGCGTTCCGCTTTGGCAACGCGGCGGTGGATGACTGGGAGGGCAAGGTGAACGCCTGGCCGCTGGATGAAGGTTTGATCGACTATGTCGACCCGTCCTACGGCAAGTCGGAAGAGAATGATCTGGCGGTGCTGAACGTGATTGCGAACCCGAAACTCACCATTTCTGGCGTTGAGGTCGATGCGACCACGATCACGCCGGAACTGATCTCGGGCACGCTGCAAGAAGCCGGGGGGATCGAGGCGAATGTGGCCTCTGGCTATCACGCGGTGGAGTTCCTTTTGTGGGGGCAGGATCTGAACGGCACCGGGCCGGGGGCGGGCAATCGGCCGTTCACCGATTATGTGCAGGGCGAAGGTTGCACCGGTGGCAACTGTGACCGCCGAGCTGCCTATCTGAAGGCCGCAACCGATCTGCTGGTCAGCGATCTGGAGGATATGGCCGGGCAATGGGCCACGGGCGGTGTTGCGCGCAGCACGATTGAAAGCGATCCGAAGGCGGCGTTGTCTGCCATTCTGACCGGGATGGGCAGCTTGTCTTATGGCGAGGTTGCAGGCCAGCGGATGCGTCTGGGCCTGATGCTGAACGACCCGGAAGAAGAACACGACTGCTTCTCGGACGACACCGCGCACAGCCATTACTACGACGGCGTTGGTATCCAGAACGTCTACTTGGGCAAATACACCCGCATTGACGGCAGCGTGGTCTCTGGCGCTTCGGTTTCGGAACTGGTGGCTGCGGCTGACCCTGCTGTGGATGCGCAGTTGCAGGCAGAACTGGCGGCGAGTGTCGCGGCTTTGGGTGCGATCAAGACGGCATCTGAAGCGGGCATGGCATATGATCAGATGCTGGCGGCGGGCAACAAAGAGGGCGAGGCTTTGGTGATGGGCGGTGTGAATGCTTTGGTCACCCAGACCGCCTCGATTGAGCGCGCGATCACCGTGCTGGGGCTGACGGGCACCGCCATTGAAGGCTCGGACAGCCTTGATAATCCATCGGCGGTGTTCCAGTAACGCTTGCGTTAGCGGCCTTTGTTGCGCGCGCGCCGCGATTGACAAAGGCCGCTGAAACCCACTCTGAGTAGGCAGGCAGCGCCGGGCAGATTGGTCCCTGCGCTGCCAACTGATATAGGGAAGACCCGGATGCTGCGCGTCCTTCTGATACTGCCGCTGCTGGCTGGACCTGCCTTTGCGCAAGGCCCGCAGGATCAACCGCTGAACGTGATCCCCCGCACCAAGGCCGAGACTGCGCGTATTGCTGGGGTGCTGGCCCCGCCCACAGACTTCAGCACATCCGAGACATTTGAGGCGAAACCGGGCGGTGCGGCGACGGTGCGGCTGCGGCCCACAGCGGATGCGTTCTCGCAGTTTTCCGGCAATATGCCGTTTGATCGGCAGATGGATTTCAATCTTGGCAACGCGCTGTTCACCAAGACTTGGGTGCCGTCACCGTCTTCGACCTTGGCCTCGGATGGGCTGGGACCGCTGTTCAACGCGCGTGGCTGTCAGGATTGTCATTTGAAAGACGGGCGCGGGCATGTGCCGCAAGGGCCAGAGGAAAGCGCTGTGTCGATGTTTTTGCGGCTGTCGGTTCCCGGTGGGGCGAATCCGGCCGAGATCAAGGATTGGTTGGCGACGCAGGATGAGCCGACCTATGGCGGGCAGTTTCAGGATTTCGCATCAACTGGGATCGCGGCTGAGGGTCGCATGGTGATCACCTATACCGAAGTTCCGGTGACTTTGGCCGATGGCACGGTGGTCAGCTTGCGCGCGCCTGCCTATGCGGTGGCTGATCTGGCCTATGGTCCGATGGCCAAGGATGTGATGCTGTCGCCACGGGTCGCCCCGCAGATGATCGGTTTGGGGCTGCTGGAAGCGATCCCCGAGGCCGATATTCTGGCGCGGGTCGATGAGAATGATGCCGATGGCGACGGGATTTCGGGCCGCGCCAGCATCGTGCCGAGCGGTTCTGATGGGGTGCCAATGCTGGGGCGGTTTGGCTTCAAAGGCGGCAAAGCCAGCATTCGTGATCAATCGGCGGGGGCGTTTGCCGGTGATATGGGATTGGCGACGTCGCTGCATCCCGATCCTTGGGGCGATTGCACCAAGGTGGAAGACGCCTGCCGCGTGGCGATCAGTGGCCAAGAGCCCGGCGTCAGGGATGGGCTGGAGGTCGATCACCAAAGCCTTGATCTGGTGACGTTTTATGCCCGCAATCTGGGCGTGCCAGAGCGTAGGGACGTCGATGATCCGAAGGTATTGCGTGGCAAGCAGGTATTCTATGACATCAGCTGCACGTCCTGCCATACGCCGAAATATGTCACGGATCGGTTGGAGGACCAGCCCGAGCAAAGCTTTCAGCTGATCTGGCCTTACACCGATCTTCTGCTGCACGACATGGGGCCGGGGCTTGCCGACAACCGCCCCGAGGGTCGCGCGACCGGGCAAGAATGGAAAACCCCGCCGCTGTGGGGGATAGGGTTAACGCAACAAGTCTCGGGCCACACCGAATATCTGCACGACGGACGGGCGCGCAATCTGCTGGAGGCAGTGCTTTGGCATGGCGGTGAGGCGCAGGCCGCGCGCGATGCCGTGGTGGCTTTGCCGAAAGACGACCGCGACGCTATCCTCGCATTTCTGGAAAGTTTGTAAGTCATGTTGTCTCGCTCTCTGCTGCTATCGCTTTGCTTTTATGCGCCGTTTTGGGCAACTCCGGCGCTGGCGGATTTTGAACTGACTGTGTCGGATCATATTCTGCCCGGTTACGCGGCTTTCGCCGCCAGCACACAGGCTTTGTCTGATGCCGCCGTTAAGGATTGCACGGCGGACAGTCTGAAACCCGCCTTTAATGCCGCCTACGACGCGTGGGTCGCCGTGCAGCACCTGCGGTTTGGCCCGGCCGAGGCGGATGGGCTATCGGTGGCGATTGCGTTCTGGCCCGATCCGAAAGGCTCGGGTGCGAAATCGCAGCGGGCTTTGCTGCTGGGCGATCCGGCGCAATTGACCCCGGAACATTTCCCCGATCAATCGGTTGCGGCACGCGGTCTGACCGGGTTGGAGCGGCTGTTGTATCCGGCGGAGCCCTTGCCCGCCGACCCCTGCGCTCTGATCCAAGCCACCACGCTGGATCTGGCCCGGATGGCGAAGATCATCAACGACACTTGGGTAAATGGCTATGCGCAAACCGTACTGACGGCAGGATCGACAGGCAACAGCAGCTACCAAACCCGCCCCGAAGTGCGGCAAGCCATGTTCACACAAATCATTGCTGCCTTGGAATATGATAAAGATCAACGGCTTGGTCGGCCCTTGGGCACCTTTGAAAAACCACGCCCGGAGCGCGCAGAGGCGATTGCCTCGGGTCGCAGCCTGCGCAATGTGCGGCTGTCGCTGCAAGCCCTGCGCGCGATGGTGGAGACGCTGACGCCGGATGTGCCGCTGACGCTGGCGGGGTTTGACCATGCCATCAAGCTGGCGGAAGACTTGGATGATCCGGTGTTTGCAGGCGTGGCGCACCCGGACGGTCATCTGAAGGTTGAGATTCTGCAGCAGGCGATTGCGGCCTTGTCTGATACGGCACTGGCAGAGCTTGGCCCGGAACTGGATGTTGGTGTCGGGTTCAACGCGGCGGATGGGGATTGATATGGCAACGCGCCGCGCCTTTTTGGCGGGTTTGGCGGCGGCCAGTCTGCCACGGGTGTCTTGGGCAGAAGTTGGCTCGCCTGCTTGTCTTGCGGCGGGGAAGCTGGGCGACGCATTCGTGCTGCATGGCCTGAGTGCGGCGGGCGAAAGCCTGTTTGAAATCAGCTTGCCCGCGCGGGGTCATGCGGCGGCGGCGCACCCGTCGCAAGCATTGGCGGTGGCGTTTGCCCGCCGCCCCGGCACTTTCGCGCTGGTGCTGGATTGCCTGACCGCAACCACCCGCCACCGCTTGACCCCGCCGGAGGGGAGGCAGTTCAACGGCCATGGCGCGTTCTCGGCGGACGGAGCCTTGCTGATGACCTCGGAAGTGGTGGCGGAAGGCTCGGCTGGTCGCATCGGGTTGTGGGAGACGGCGGGTTTTACCCGCATCGGTGAATGGGACAGCCACGGCATCGGCCCGCATGACATCAAGCGGCTGGCCGATGGCAGGATCGTGGTGGCCAATGGTGGCATTCAGACCGATCCCGGCGATCGCACCAAGCTGAACACCGCGACAATGCGGCCCAACCTGACGCTGTTGTCGGCGGAAGGGGCGCTGCTGGATCAGGTGGAACTGGCGGCAGAGTTACATCAGAACTCGATCCGCCATCTGGCATTGCACCGCGAGGGTGTGGCCTTCGCGATGCAGTGGGAGGGCGATCCGGCGGAAACCGTCGCGCAGCTGGGGCTATGGCTGCCGGGGCAAACGCCGCAGCTCTGCCCGCCCCCGGAGACCGAGGCCTTTGCGATGAAAGGCTATGCCGGGTCGATTGCGGTGTCGCGCGCGGGCGATCTGATCGCGCTGACGTCAGCCCCGGCGGGGGTGGTGATACTGTTTGATGGGGCGGGCCAATGGCTTGCCACCGATCAGCGCCCGGATGCCTCGGGTGTGGCGGCTGTGGGGGAGGGTTTGCGGCTGACCGATGGGCAGGGCGGGGTTTGGAGCTATGGCCCCAAAGGCTTGGCCCCGCTGTCCCGCAACGCGACAGCATGGGATAACCATCTGATCGCGTTGACTTAAATTAGCCCCTATCTGCCGACAAACTCAAAGGCAAACGTGGTCTGGGCTGCCGCAGGCGGTGCCGGGAACGGGGCTGCGCGTTTGATGTGATCAACCGCCAGCGCGTCCAAAGCCGGAGAGCCCGAGCTTTTCACTATCTTCACCAAAGACAGCCCGCCGCTGGACGAAATCGCAAAGCCCACCACAGCATTGCCCTTGCCGGGGCTGGCGCGCTTCTTGGTGCCGCGGATCTTTTTCATCACCGCCTTGGTATAGGCGGCAGGCGATTGACCTTGTGCAGCGGCTTTCGATCCCTTCACCGCCGCTGTGGCGCCGCCCGCATTGGGGGCCGCAGAACTGGCCTTGGCGGTTTTCTTTGGCGCAGGTTCGTCAGGTTTCTGCGTTTTGGCTTTGGTTGGCTTCTTCTCGGCCTTCTTCGGCTTTTCCGGCGGGGCTTCAGCCGTTTTCACTTTCGGCTTTGGCGCGGGGGGCGGCGGCTCGGCTGCGGCGGGCAGCGCGTCGGGTGTGGGCAGCGGATCGGGCTGCGGCAGCGGTGCATCCATCTGGGGCTTGGCGTCGGCCAGTTGTGAGGGTTGCGCCATCTTGAGCAATGTCGGTTTGCTGACCGGCTGCGGTGCGGGCGTCTCGGGCGGGGCATCGATGGCCTCTTCCGGCGGGGCCGCAGCACTCTGCGTTGGGGCCTCGGCGCTGGCCGTCGGGGCGGGATCGGACACGGCGGCCACTCTGTCAGCGGCGGCGGGCGCGGGGGGCAGCGTCAGGAACACCGGCTGATCGACAATCGGGCCGGGGCTGGAGGTCAGCGCCAAGGCACTGGCAGCACTGAGGATCAACGCGGTGGTGGTGGCCGACAGCGTCCACCCCAGCCAGGTGCGGCGGGCCTCGGTCGAGGCGGCGATGGGGCAGGTTGGGATCTGGCTGCTCATGGTGTGCCCTGCGGTACTTGAGGTTCAGAGGTGCTTTGCAACCCGACCAGCGCGACTTTCAGATAGCCCGCCGCGCGCATCTGATCGAGCACGGTCATCAGATCGCCATAAGGCACCACGCGGTCAGCGCGCAGGAACACCTGCACGTCACGTTTGCCTTTGGTCTGCGCATCCAGCGCCGTTTGCAGATCGTCCCCGCTCAGCGGTTGGTTGCCCAAGGTCAACGTCAGATCGGGCGCGAGGCTCAGCCATACCGGGTCTTCTGGCCGCTGGGTGGCTTCGGCAGAGGAGGTCGGCAGGTTGAGCGGCACATCGACGGTTGAAAGCGGGGCGGCGATCATGAACACGATCAGCAGCACCAGCATCACGTCGATGAACGGCGTGACGTTGATGTCGGCCATCGCGTCATCATCGTCTTCTCGGCTGCTGCTGGTCGGGATTGCCATGGCTTAACCCGCGCTTTGGTTGGACACAGCGCTGCGCCGGTCAATATCGCGGCTGAGCAAGCGCTCGATCTGTGCGGCGGCATCGGCGAGTTTGCGGCGGAAGCCGGTGATGCTGCGTGACAAGCCGTTGTAGATCAGCACGGCCGGGATCGCTGCCAGCAGGCCGATGGCCGTGGCAAACAGCGCCTCGGCAATGCCGGGGGCAACGACAGCAAGGCTGGTGGTCTTGGTTTCAGCAATCGCGAGAAAGGCGTTCATGATGCCGAACACCGTGCCAAACAACCCGATGAAAGGGGAAGTTGCACCGATTGAGGCCAACAGGCCAGAGCCCGCGCGCAGCCGCGCCAAGGCGCTGGCCTCGATCCGCTCCATCGCCAGACGGGTGCGCTGTTGGGCGGCATGGGCATAATCGGGCGTGAGGGGGAACTCTGCGAGGCCGGAAAACTCATCAGCGGCGACACGGGCCATCCGGCTGGCCGGGTCACGCTGTTGGGTCAGCGCTTGCACCGCTGCGGCCAGATCAGGGGCAACGGTCAGCGCCTTGGTGCTGCGACGCAGGGCGCGATGGGCCAGCGTCAGCTCGGCGATCTTCTGCACCATGACGGTCAGCGCGGCAAAAGCCGCCACGGCTAGGATCACCATCACCGCCTGCACAACCCAATGCGCGGCAAGGATGATGCTGACCAGATCCGTGCTCGCCCCATGTGGTGCGGCCAGATCCGAGGCGATGCTTTGGGCAAACAGAGGATGGGCCAAAAGGCCCATCCCGATGCTAAGGGCGCAAGCGTTGCGCATCACCAAGTCACCGATTTGGCGACCGAGAGTTTGTAGTTACGGCCAACGCCATTATCGAGCGCGAGGTTGTTGCGATAGGTCTTGTCGAACATGTTCTCGACGGCAAAGTCCACATCCAGCCCCTTCAAAGCACCCTCTTCCGGCGACCATTTTACGAACAGATCATGGGTGTCGTAATGCGGTGCCGAAGTGGTGGTCGACGAGGTGGTGATGTCGTCATAGTAATAGCCGGTCCAGCCGAAGCTGACGTGTTGCGCTGGCAGTTTAGCGCCGACGGTCAGGGCGACGTTCTCGGCTGGGGTGTCTGCCAGCGTCAGACCCGTGGAGCCGTCTTTGCTGCGCACTTGGCTGTAGGCAAGGCTGGCGAACCAGAATTCCGAATCGTAGCCCGCTTCCAGTTCAGCACCCCAAAGCTCGGCTTCAGCGATGTTCGAGAAGTATGGCACCGCTGGCCCGCCCACCTCGCGGGGCGTGACCGCAATCATGTTGGTCACGTCATTGTGGAACGCGGTGACTTTCAGTTGCAGGCTGTCGCCTTCCGAAAGCAGGTCGTCTTTTTGCACGGTGAAGCCCAACTCGATGCTGTCGGCTTCTTCTTTCTTCAGATCCGGGCTGATCAGCCGCTCTGGCAGGGTGGTCGCGCCTTCGCTGGAATAGCGTTCATCCAAGTTCGGCAGACGCTCGGTATGGGCGATGGAGCCGAACAGCGAGAAGCTGTCGTTCAGCTTGTACATCAGCGCCAGTTTCGGCGAGATTGCGGTGTCGCTGACGTCATCAGCCCCCAAGGCGCGCGGGCCTGCACCCGGCGTGACATCGCCAAAGTCGATGCGGATGCCGGGGATCAGGGTCAGACGTTCTTGATAGGTGAACTCACCCTGCGCATAGAGGCCGACTTTACGATCGGTGCCTTCCGGATGGAACAGATACGGACCGACGCTTGAGGTGGCGCTGCGCTCTTGCGACGAGAATTGCACGCCCGTGGTCAGGTAGTTCGTCCAAGCCCCGGTGCTGAGATCGGCGGTGTTTTCGACCTTCAGGGTGGTGGTGGCATAGCCAAATTCGCCATCACAGAGCACTTGGTTGCGACCCGGTGCGCAGGCCGCCCCCAGCGAGAAATTGCTCTTGTCGACATTGGTGTCAGTGTAGGACAGCTGCACCGTCAGATCGAGCAGCGGATTGGCGGAATAGGCGTTGTTCCACGTCAGCGACACGGTGTCGTCGATGGAATGAATATCGGCTGTGCCGAAAAACGCCGCCGCCGCGCCGCCCGTTTGAGCAACCAGCGCATCATCAAGATCGGTGTCGGTGCGCGACAGTGACAGCGTCAGGCTTTGATCGTCGTCCTGGCCCAGCGTCCACTTGCCTTTCAGCAAGCCAGACATGCTTTCATGCGCAGTCCCCGGCAGCACGTTGCCAGAGCCGTCTTTGATCTCGCCGCCGCTGGAATAGTTCAGCGAGCCCAAGTATTCGGCGTTGCCCTGCCGGGTGGCAAAGATCACGCCCAGCTTTTTGGCGTCACCGTTGCTGTTGTAGCCGGTTTTGAAGCGCAGGGTGGTGGTCTTGCCTTCCTCAATGAAATCAGCGGCATCCTTGGTGGTGAAGGCAATCGCCCCGCCAATCGCGCCCGCGCCATACAACGTCGACGAGGCTGGGCCGCGCAGCACTTCCACGCGCTTGAACAGCTCAAAATCCCCGAAGAACGAGCCGAGGCGATATTGCTCGAAGAATTTCGGCGCGCCATCGACCGTCACCGCGATGCGGGCCTCGGAGGCGGTTTGCTCGGTGTTGCCGATGCCGCGAATGTTGAAGGCTTGTCCCAAGGGCCGTGCCGAAGATCCGGTGGCCTGTGCGCCGGGAACCCCCTTCAGCACATCACCGATGGTGTTGGGCTGGGCGCGATCCAGATCGGCTTGTTCTTTCACCGTCACGGCCTGCGGCGTGTCGATGGCGACTTTCGCGGTGCCGGCCCCAAAGATGATGCGGCCCAGCATCTGAAACACCCCGTCATCCGTCTCTTGCGCGGCAACGGGCGCGGCAATCAGCGCAATCGCAAAGGTTGATAACAGCAGTTGACCGCGCAGGGCGGGGATGCGGCGAGGCAGCATTGGCTTTCCTTGTTAAGGGTCTGCGAATGGCTGGCCTTGCCGTCATCCGGGCAAGCTGGCGGGCAGAGATATATTCTGACTTGATCTGTCAAGAATAAGCTCATAGAAATCCCCACTATAACTGTCAAGTATATCTCTGAAGATATGTTCTGACCCTTGCGCTCCAGCCACGGCCGAATGGCCCGCCAGATCCGCGCCCCCTGTAAAACTTAGGATTCTGGCATGGCCCACACGCACACACCCGAACAGATTCGCGCCTTGCGCGCCGAAAGCCCCAAGGCCCGTGCCCGCGACTTTGCGGCGATGCAGGGAATCACCGAAGCTGATCTCGTCGCGGCCTATGTGGGTCACACCGCCACCGCGATTGAGGCGACGCCGGACGCCCTGTTTCCGTTGATCGGTGAGTTGGGCGATGTGATGGCGCTGACCCGCAACGAGTCCTGCGTGCACGAGCGGCGCGGGGTCTACAAGGATTTCCACTCTGGCCCGCATGCCGCGATGGTGCTGGGGTCCGAGATTGATATGCGGATGTTCCCCAGCCACTGGAAATTCGGCTTTGCGCTGGTTGAGGCGGGCGAAGATGGCCCCAAGCGCAGCATTCAGGTGTTCGATGCGGCGGGCGATGCGGTGCACAAGGTGCATCTGAAACCCGAATCCGATGTGGCGGCGTTTGACGCTTTGGTCGCCGCCCTGCGTTTGTCCGAGCAAGCTGATCATCTGAGCCTGATCGCCCGCGAACCTGTCGAGGGGCCAAAGGGTGACCCGGCGCGGGTGGCTGATCTGCGCACCGAGTGGAAGGCGATGACCGACACGCATCAGTTCCTGAAACTGACGCGGCGCTTGAAGTTTAACCGGTTGGGCGCGAACCGCATGGTTGGTGCACCCTATGCCGCCCCCGTTGCGCGCGATGCGATCACCCAAGTGCTGCATGCTGCCGCCGATCAGAAGATCCCGCTGATGATCTTTGTCGGCAATGCGGGCTGCATCCAGATCCACGGCGGGCCGATTGAAAAGGTCGTGCCGATGGGGCCGTGGATCAACGTAATGGACCCGCGCTTTAACCTGCATCTGCGGGCCGATCACATCGCGGAAGTCTGGCGCGTCACCAAGCCGACCCAGCGCGGCGATGCGATTTCGGTTGAGGCGTTCGATGCCGAGGGCGGGCTGATCCTGCAAATCTTCGGCTATCGCAAGGATGCGCCGCCGGTGGCCTGGGATGCTTTCGTCACCGCTCTGCCGGTGTTGGAAGCGGAGATGGCGTGATGCGGATGATGAATACTCTGCGGGTTGGTCTGCTGCTGGCTGCGTCGGCCGCGTTGATCACCCCAGCTGTGGCCGAGCAACCCAAGCGGATCGTGACGCTGGGTGGCTCGGTCACTGAAATTGCCGTGGCTCTGGGTGTGGGCGATCAGCTGGTGGCGCGGGATTCGACCTCGACCTATCCTGCCGCGATCACCGCTTTGCCCGATGTCGGCTATATCCGCGGGCTGTCGCCGGAAGGCGTGCTGTCTGTGGCCCCCGATCTGATCCTGGCCGAGGCTGATGCCGGTCCGCCCGCTGCGGTGGATGTGCTGACTGCGGCGGGCGTGCCGTTTTTGCGGATGCCGGGCGATCCGACGCCTGCGGGGGTGGTGGCCAAGATCAATGCGGTTGCCGCAGCCTTGGGGCGCGATGCCGAAGGCGCGGCACTGGCGGACAAGGTCACGGTCGGGTTGGCCGAGGCGGAAACCCGTGCTGCTGCCGTGACCGAGAAAAAGCGCGTGCTGTTCGTGCTGTCGTTGCAAGGCGGGCGGGTGATGGCAGGCGGTGCACATTCCTCGGCCGAAGGCATCATCGCCTTGGCGGGCGGCGTCAATGCCGCGACGGGCTTTGATGGCTACAAGCAGATGACGGATGAGGCCGTTCTTGCCGCTGCCCCCGATCTGATCCTGATGATGGACCGCGAGGGCGATCTGGCCATCGGCAACCCCGAGGTGCTGGCGCATCCGACGCTGTCGCAGACCCCGGCGGCGCAATCGGGTGCGATTGTGCGGATGGATGGCATGATGCTGTTGGGCTTCGGCCCCCGCACGCCCGACGCGGCAAAAGCGCTGTATGATGCGCTTTACCCGAAGGCGGGCTAAGATGCTGTCGCTCGCCTTGGGACGCAGCCGGATTGCCAGCGGTGAACGCGAGGCGCACGCCGTGCTGATGCTGCGCGGGCTGATCGTGCTGCTGCTGGTGGTGTCGGTGCTGTCCTTGGGCACCGGAGCGGCAGGATTGACGCTTGCCGATCTGTTCCGCGCGGCGATGAAGGGCGAGCTTTCGACCCGCGATCAGGTGATCCTGTGGAACATCCGTCTGCCGCGTCTGGCGATGGGCCTGCTGATTGGGGCGGCCTTGGCGGTGTCGGGGGCGCTAATGCAGGGGTTGTTTCGCAACCCGCTCGCCGATCCCGGCATTGTCGGGGTGGGCGCAGGCGCGGGGCTTGGCGCGGTGCTGGCCATCGTGCTGGGGGGGCTGTTGCCTGCGGGCATCGCTGTGCATTTCGGTGGCCAACTGGTGCCCGTGGCCGCGTTTATCGGCGGTTGGGGTGCGACCTTGCTGCTGTATCGTTTGGCCACGCGCGGCGGCCATACCTCGGTTGCCACCATGCTGCTGGCGGGGATCGCGCTGGGGGCTTTGGCCGGGGCGCTGACCGGGATTATGGTTTACCTCGCCGATGACAAACAACTGCGCGATCTGACGTTCTGGAGCATGGGGTCACTGGCAGGCGCGGGGTGGGGCAAACTTGCCACCGCTTTGCCGCTGATCCTGCCGGTGCTGGTGTTTTCGCCACTACTGGCACGCGGTCTGAACGCGCTGGCATTGGGCGAGGCGCAAGCGGCGCATCTGGGCATCGCGGTGGAGCGGCTGAAACAACTGATCATTCTGGCCGTGGCCGCAGCAACGGGGGCTGCTGTGGCTGTGGCAGGCGGCATCGGCTTTATCGGCATCGTCGTGCCGCATCTGCTGCGTATCGCGACTGGGCCGAACCACCGCTACCTGTTGCCGAATGCCGCCCTGCTGGGGGCAAGCCTGCTGGTCGGGGCCGATATGGTCGCGCGTACCATCGTCGCCCCGGCAGAGCTGCCGATTGGCATCGTGACTGCGGTGCTGGGCGCGCCGGTGTTCCTGTGGATTTTGATGCGGCGTCAGGGCCTGATGGGGATTTAACCGATGCTTCTGGTGGAAGATCTCTGCGTGGCCCTGAACCGCCGCCCGGTGCTACGGGGCATCAGCCTTTCAGCCCGCCCCGGCACGCTGACGGCGATTGTCGGCCCGAACGGTTCCGGCAAAACCACGCTGCTGCGCGCGATGACGGGCGAGGTGGCCTATCAGGGCAAGGTCACGCTGAACGGCCTTGATGTGGCGCGCGCAAAGGCGTGGCAACTGGCGGCGATCCGCGCGGTGATGGCGCAGGAAACTCAGCTGGCGTTCCCGTTCTCTGTGCTGGAAGTGATCCGGCTTGGCATGACCTCGGGCCAGAATGCCGAAGTTCGGGACTTGCCGCAGCGGGCATTGGCCGAGGTTGGTCTGACGCCGCACGCCTCCCGCAACTATCAGGATCTGTCGGGGGGCGAGCGGCAGCGCGTGCAACTCGCCCGTGCGCTGGTGCAGGTCTGGCATCCGGTGGCGGCAGGCGGCGCGCGCTGGTTGTTTCTGGACGAGCCTGTGGCCAGCCTTGATCTTGGCCATCAGTTGCAGGTGATGCGCTTGGCCCGTCGCTTTGCCGATGCGGGCGGCGGTGTGGTGGCGGTGATGCATGATCTGAACCTGTCAGCCATGTTTGCCGACCGGCTGGCGCTGTTAGCCGAAGGCGGCCTTGTGGCTGCTGGGGCACCCGAGACCGTGCTGACCGATGCCCTGCTATCAAGCGCTTACGGCTGTGCGATTCGCACAAACGCCTTGCCCAGCCAAGGCACCTGGCTGCTGCCGCAGGCTGTGGCGGGGTAAAACGCAGCTTCCGTGCATTTGTTAAAGGCAAGTAAAAGAATCGGGATTTACATTCCTGACTAATTTGATAAGTAAATGAAATCGCCATGCCACCCGCCTCTGGGAAGCCGGTCTTTCAGTGCCAACCCTACTTTCTGCGGAGCGCAACATGTACGAAACTCAAATCATGACCCCTCAGTTTCTGTCGTCTCAATCCGCCATCGAGCCCGTGCCCAATGATCGCATTCTGCGCTATGATGCCCGGACGCTGACCGGCGGGGCCGGAACAGCTTTGATCGAGTTGGACGGGCAGATTTATACCCTGCGGATCACCAAATCCGCCAAGCTGATCCTGACCAAGTAACGGCGTGATTTGCCGTGTTGCATCCTGCAATCTTGGGTTGTGGCGAAAAAGCCATGCTTCGGGTAATTTGTAACAAGGCGCGGAAAACCACGGTATTCTATGGTATATGAAGCTTATTACCTCCCTGTTGGACCTCACGCCCGGCCATCTCGGCTGGGCGACTTTTTTTGTGCCTGTGGTCCCTGGCTTTGCCCCCTTGAGAACCGTGGCATCGCAGCTTAGGCTCGCTGGGCTGTAGCAGGAGATTACGATGAGCTTCACCCTCGCCACCTGGAATATCAATTCTGTCCGCCTGCGCGAAGGGCTGGTGGCCAAGCTGATGGCAGATGAAGGCCCGGATGTGCTGTGCCTGCAAGAGTGCAAAAGCCCGGTGGATCTGATCCCGGTCGAGCAGTTTCGGGCCTTGGGCTATCACTACATGGTGGCGCGCGGGCAGAAGGGCTACAACGGCGTCGCGATCATCTCGAAACTGCCGATCGCGGATGCGGGCGACCGCGATTTCGCCACGTTGGGCCATGCCCGGCATGTGGCGGCGCGGTTGGAAAATGGTGTGGTCATTCACAATTGCTACGTTCCGGCGGGCGGCGATATCCCGGATCGGGCGTTGAACCTGAAGTTTGGCCAAAAGCTGGATTTTCTGACCGAGATGCGCGACTGGTTTCATGGCGAGAAGCCGTCAAAAGCCATTCTGGTTGGCGATCTGAATATCGCCCCGCGCGAGGATGATGTCTGGGATCACAAGGCCCTGCTGAAGATCGTCAGCCACACCCCGATTGAGGTCGAGCATTTTGGCGCGGTGATGGAAGCCGGCGGTTGGACGGATGTGACCCGCGCCGATATTCCGGCGGGCAAGCTGTACAGCTGGTGGAGCTACCGCTCTCCGGACTGGGACGCAGCTGACAAAGGGCGGCGGCTGGATCACATCTGGGCCACGGGCGATATTGCCAAATCCGCCCACAGCAGCCGGATCTTGCGCCCGGTGCGCGGGTGGTTGCAGCCGTCAGACCATGCCCCGGTGTTCGCGACGTTTGATCTGTAAGGCGACGATTTCCGCCTTAACGGCCCCGGCTCCAGCCTTGGCCACGCTTCAGACGCACAGCCACCGACACGGCGGCATAGGTCGCAAAGCCCACAGGATCACCCAGCGCAAGGCCGAGCAGGCGGGCCTTGCTGAGGCGCGCTTTGGCTTCACGCGCCAGAAGGCCGGGATACAGTCGGTCAATCTCGACCACCCCGGCATCCTGACGTCGCCGCACTTTTGTCAGCGCGGCAAAGCCTTCGATCATCGGCCAGTCATAAGGCGCGGGCACCTGCACCCGCTCATCCGGTTCAAATTGCAGCCGCACGAACGTGTCGTCCGAGATGATGCCGGGGAAGTCTCCCCACCGCGCGCGGCCTGCGGCATTGGTGGCGAACAACCCATAGCCGGGGGCGACACTTTGGGCGAAAGGCAAGCGCTGCCAGAACCGGGCATAGGCACGGGTGATCGCAGATTTGGCGCGGGGAATACGGGCGGTTCCGGTGGCATAGAGCGCGTGGTCCGGACTCAGGGCTGCGATCAGTTCGGCCATCAGATGCGGCGAGACGATCACATCCGCGTCCAGATAGACCCGCAGCGGTGCGCGCGCGCGGCGATCCCCCGCATTCAGCGCATTGGGTTTGCCGCCTTGCGCCAAATCCAGCACGGTCAACGCCCAACCCGCCGCTGCGGCCTGCGCACCAAACCCACGCGCCACCTCGGCTGTGGCATCACGGCAGCCATTCGCCACCACGACACATTCGCCGTCAACGGCCCCCGACGCAAACAGCGCGGTCAGGCATGCCCCGATATATCCCGCTTCGTTGCTGGCCGGAATGATCACGCTCAGCTGCGGGCTCAGCATGTGATGCAGCCCTTTGCCAGCGCGTCCCAACGCGGATTGCTGTCGCCCAAGTGCCGCAACGCCCCCCACGAGCCCCATTTGCCGGGGCGATAGACATCGACAAAAGCGTTGAATGGGGCCTCGGTGATCATCTGCCAGCCCGCGAGCAACTCGGCATACAGCGCACCCATCTCGGGGGTAAAGTTCAGATGGGTGAAAAACGCCGTCAGTTCTTCATCGTCGACCAGGCCGCCATAGCCCACGACATGGCTGCCACCTTCATACATCATCAGTGTCAGCCCCCGGTCGGCGGCGGTGGCGGCGTGATAGGGCAGGGTTTCTGCCAGCATTTGCGTCAGACTGTTGGCCGGATTGCCTGTCACCGAACCGTCGCGCAATTCCTGCCCTGCCAGCTTATCGGCCAGATCGTAGCGATGCGCGGCGAAATAGGCGTCGGCATCTGCCGCACTCAGCCCCTGCGCTGCGGCGTCTTTGCGCGCAGCGTCGGCAGATTGTTTCAGCCAGCCCTTCACGGTGGTATATTTCTGATCCCCGCCGAGTTCCGCGCTGAAATATCCTGTCACCGCATAGGCATCGAAGCTTGTGGCTGGCGCGGGCAGCCCTTCGGCCACCACCAGCGGCGCATCCAGAATCTGCTCTTCCAGCCCCAGCCAGCCGGTTTGCACCGCGACAATCCGGGTCAGGCGCGCAGGGGCATCCTTGAACACCTCCGACCAGATCGCCATCACCTGCGCCGCCCGCAGCCCATAAAACTGCACCCAAGTCCTGTCCTGCCCCCAGCGCGCAATGCTCTGCTCTTCCGCCCAGCGGGCTTGGGCGAATTGCCAGTTCCAGACCTCATTCGAGTATTCAACCTGCGCCTTCAGCGTCGGGTTCAACTGGTCATAGGCGATCTGCGCATAGAGCCGCACCAGATCGTCATGCGCCAGATGCGGCAGGGTAAACCACGGATCGGCCTTCAGTTCATTCGCCAGTGCCACCATCACCTCGATCGGCACACCGTTGCGGGCATAGGAGTAATCCTCGGGCATCGGGCGGTCTTTCACCTCGGCCAAGGTGGAATCATTCGTCATCATCCAATCCATGAACCGCAGGCCGCGCGCGCCGCGTATCCGCGCCAGCCAATCGGGGTTGAAGATCGCGCCATCGGCCAGCATTTGCGCCCGAGCCGCACGCACCACCACGATGTCACGGATCGGATCGGCGGCATCCAGCGCCAGCAGACTGACCGATACCAGCCCTTCCCCCGGTGTATAGTCGAACACCACGCGACCGGGTGCTTCTTCCACCACCTTCACGCGGCCTTCAACTTTCAGCGTGCCGTTGCCCTGATAGGTCAGCAGATAGCGCCCCGCGACGCCTGCCGCATCGGCGGGCAGATCGGTTAGGATCAGCGCCGAGATTTTCGTCAGTTCCGGCGGAATTCTCACAGGCCAACCGTTCTGCCCCAAAGCCCCGGCTTTCGCCAGATCGGCTTCGGTCCAGCCGCCGAACTGATCGGGCAAATGGCCAATCCAAGGCCGCGCGGTTTTCATCACATTCAAAAACGGCTGCTGCACCGTCCAGTCATTCACCCCCGCCAATCCCAAAGCCAGATGCGTATTGGTGATGGGTTTGAAGGCGGGGAAAGGAGGATCTTGCGGGCTTGCCACCGACGCCGCTTCCGCTTCCGGCGCAGGCGCAGGCATCACAGCAGGTGCAATCCGCGCCGCGATCTCGCCCGGAATGTAAGCGTCCAACGCCTGCCACGCGATGCGCTGAAACGCTGCCGCCTGATCCTGCGTGATCACCGCATCGCGTGAGGTCCAGGCGCGGGTGACTTTCGCCGGCACGCCTTCCGGGCTTTTGCCCATGATCGCCGCCGCCTGCACCATGGCGACAAAATACAAACCTTTGCCACTTAGGTGAATGTCATCGCTGAACATCTCTTTGATGTCCGAAATCCCCGGCACCCGGCCTGCCTTGATCTCATCGGCCAGATGCCCCATCGCCTGACCCACCGGCAGAAGTTTGATTTCATGCCCTGCCTTGGCCGAGGCATCGGCCACCACGCCCTCCCACAGGGGCAAATCCAGCGCGAGGCGCTCGCGCCACGGGATGCCCGCATCCGGGTCGTCCTTGGTGATATTGCCGGGACCGGAGTTCAGGCTGGGCCATGTTTCATAGACATAGAGCCGGGTATGCGGATTGGCCTCCAGCGCCAGCCCTGCGAACTTTGCCACATAGCCCGAGGTGTCGTTATACTGGATCTGGCCCTTGAGTGGCTGCGCCTCGGTCATGATCAGCACGTCTGCGGGCTGCGCTTTCAACCGCGCCTTGGCATCGACACCTTCGGCATTCACCGAGTTGTCCCAGTTATAGGCCAGCGACGATCCGTTGATGATCTGCGCCTGCACCACCGAGGGCTGACCCATCTCGCGCAGGGTCGCATCCAGCACGGTCGGCAGCGTCGGGCCGACCAGAGAATGACCGATGAACAGCACATCGGTCAGCAGGGATAACAGGGACATTACGCGCCTCTTCCAACGGGTTGGCTTGAAGATAGCCGGAATAGAGCCGCCTCGCCACTGGCCAGCGCGGCTGGCTTTGGGCAAATTTCGCCGCAGGTCACGCGCCCCCCTGTTTCTTGCCCCCTGATCTGGTATTCAGCCCGGCAACAGATGGCAGCGCAGGGGATTGGCATGACGCATCTTTGGGTCCGGGCAGAACAACGCCCGAATGAGGAACGCGTTGGCCTGACGCCGGAAGGTGCCGCGGCGTTGATCAAGGCTGGCATCCGGGTGACGGTGGAAGAAAGCTCTGTCCGCGCGATTGGCATTGACGGCTACAAGGCGGCGGGATGCGAGATTGCTGCCGAAAACCTGTGGCCGCAGGCCCCTGCCGATGCGATCATCTTCGGGCTTAAGGAATTGCCCGAGGATGGCACACCCCTAAGCCACCGTCACATCATGTTTGGCCATGCCTATAAGGGCCAGCCAGCGGGGCAGGTGCTGTTGAAACGCTTCAAGGCGGGCGGCGGCACGCTGTATGATCTGGAATATCTGGTGAATGAAGACGGTCGCCGGGTGGCGGCCTTTGGCTACTGGGCAGGCTATGCGGGCGCTGCGGTGTCGCTGAGATGCTGGGCCGCGCAGCAACGCGGTGGCATTGCAGGTCCGGTCGCGAAATATCCCGGCAAGGCGGCGCTGCTGGCGGATCTTGAGGCGGAACTGGCGGGTTTCAACCGCCCGCGCGCCATCGTGATCGGCGCGCTGGGCCGGGTTGGCACCGGGGCGTCTGATCTGTGTGCGGCGTTGGGGGTGGCGGTGACGCAATGGGATCAGGCCGAAACGGCCAGCGGTGGGCCGTTCCCGGAAGTGTTGCAGCATGAGATTTTCCTGAACTGCATCCTCGCCCGCCCCGGCTGCCCGGTGTTCGTGCCCGCTTCCGCGAAGACCGATGCACGCAAACTGACGGTGATTGGCGATATTGCCTGCGATCCGACCTCTGATTTCTCACCGATCAAGGTCTATGACCGGGTGACCGAATGGGACGCACCGGCGTTGCGGGTAGCGGAAAACCCGGTGCTGGATGTCACCGCGATTGACAACCTGCCGTCACTGTTGCCGGTGGAAAGCAGCGAAGATTATGCGGCGCAGTTGTTGGCCTCATTGGCGACATTGGGCGATCTGAATTCTGGGGTTTGGGGCCGTGCGGCGGCGGAATATGCCCGCCACAGCGCTGGCCTGTAAGGGAGAATGACTATGACGATTCATTGGTGCGGCACGGGCTTGTCCTCGGCTCCGGGTCTGCGGCGGCTGATTGAGAACGGCCACAAGGTTGTGGTGTGGAACCGCACGGTGGAAAAGGCACAGGAAGCGGTGGGCGATCTGACCACTGACATTCGGGCCTATACGCTGGAGGCTTTGGCCGAGGCCTTGCAACCCGGTGACATCGCGATCTCGATGCTGCCCGCCGATCAGCATGTGGCGATTGCCAAGACCTGTCTGGATAAGGCCGCGCATTTCGTGTCGTCGTCGTATATCGCCCCCGAGATGAAGGCTTTGGACGAAGACTTCCGCACCAAGGGTCTGGTTTGTGTCAACGAGGTGGGTCTGGACCCCGGCATCGACCATCTGATGGCGCATGATCTGGTGGCGCGCTACCGTGCGTCGAAGGCCTATCATGGTGATAACGTGCTGTCTTTCACCAGCTATTGCGGCGGGGTGCCAAAGATCCCGAACCCGTTCCGCTATAAGTTCAGCTGGGCGCCCTTGGGTGTGCTGAAAGCCCTGCGCTCGCCGTCGCGCAGCTTGCGGAATTTCTCGGAACTGCGGGTCAACCGCCCGTGGGATGCGATCACCCGCTATGACGCGCCGCTGCCGCAGCCGGAAAGCTTTGAGGTTTACCCCAACCGCGACAGCTATCCGTTCATGGAGGATTACCGCTTTGACCCCGACTGGAAGGTGAAAGACTTCGTGCGCGGCACCATTCGGCTGAACGGCTGGCAAGACGCCTGGACCCCGGTGTTCCGCGAGATCGAAACGCTGGAAGGCCCGTCGGGCGATGCGCGGCTGGCCGAGATGGCGGCGCAGTTTGTCACCGAGAATTCCTATGCGCCCGGAGAGCCGGATCGGGTCATCCTGTTCGTGTCCTTGAAAGCCGAGCGCGATGGCCGCCCGGTGTTCCATGAGACCTGGGCGATGGATGCTTGGGGCGATGCGCGGGGCTCTGCGATGGCGCGTCTGGTGTCGACTCCGGTGTCTTTCGCGGTGGAATCGGTGCTGAAGCGCGAGATCGCGGTAGGCGTGCATGGTGCGCCGCATGATCCGAAACTGCTGGACAGCTGGCTGGGTCAGGTGCGCGGCTTGGCGCAGTATATGGAGCGGGTGCAGCACTGACCTGATCGGCGGTGCCGCCTTGGCCCCCATCGAGGGGGCACGCGGCGGCTTTGGCGCGTGCTGCAAGGCCGGGTGTGATGCCCGGCCTTTGCATTGGCGGCGTTTGGCGGATTTGAGTATTTGCCAAAGAGCAATCGCTGGCGGCGGGTGACAGGGCGGGGCCTTGGCGCTATGCTGCCGGGCAACGATCCGCAGAAAAGCGGGCTGGCAGTTACAGGAACACGATGACACGCACCCCCGGCAGGGCAAGCCTTGGCAATCGGCTGGCGATGTGGCGCGCGCGGCGGGCGCGGGCCGCGACTGGCTTTGTCTCGCAGCCCGAGCCGCGCTCGGTGGGGCTTTATGCGCGTGGGCGGCAGCTGGTGGCGGGGAATTTCCAGTTTGCGGGCCAGCTGGTGGAAGCCCCGGCGGTGGCGATCTGGGATGTGGCATTCGATGATCCCGGTGCCGCCGCCGAAACTCAGGGGTTTCTTTGGCTGGATGATCTAGCGGCCTTGGGCGATTACGCCGCCCGCACCCGCGCGCAGGACTGGACCTGGGGTTGGATCGCGCGCTTTGGCGCCGGGCAGGGGCCGGGCTGGTCCCCCGATCTGACCGGGCGCAGGCTGATCCGCTGGATCAACCACGCGCTGTTGCTGTTGCAAGGCCGCGACCGCGCGCAATCGGATGCCTATTACCGCAGCTTGTCGGCGCAGGTGGTGTTTCTGTCGCGGCGCTGGGCGCATGCTGCCCCCGGCCTGCCGCGGTTTGAGGCGCTGACCGGCCTGATCTATGCAGGCCTTGCGCTGACCGGGATGCAGGCGCGGATAGAGCCTGCGGTGGCGGCGCTGGCGGTGGAATGCGGGCGCGAGATTGACGCGATGGGCGGCATCCCCACCCGCAACCCGGAGGAATTGCTGGAGGTGTTCACCCTGCTGACATGGGCCGAGCAGGCCCTGTCCGAAGCAGGCCATACCCCGCCCGCCACTCTTGTCGCCGCATTGGAGCGCATCGCCCCGACCCTGCGCGCGCTGCGCCATGCGGATGGCGGCCTTGCGCGGTTTCACGGCGGTGGGCGCGGGATGGAGGGGCGCTTGGATCTTGCGCTTGCCGCAACCGGGGTGAAGCCCGCCTCGAACGTCGGGCTTGGTCTTGCGATGGGGTTTGCCCGACTGGCCGAAGCGCGCACCACGGTGATCATTGATGCCGCCCGTCCGCCCGGTGGTGCTGCTGGCGGTTGGGCGCATGCCTCGACCGCTGCATTCGAGCTGACCTCGGGGCGGCGTCCGGTGATCGTCAACTGCGGCTCGGGCGCGCCGTTTGGGGCAGAGTGGCGGCAGGTGGGGCGGGCGACGGCCTCGCATGCCACGCTGGCGGTGGATGGGTTTTCCTCCAGCCGCTTGAAATCGGGGCCAAGGCTGGCGTTCGGGCAGGATGCTTTGGTGGACCGTGCGCAGGTGACCTCGCTGCGGCAGGGCCAACAGCCCGACGGCCTGCATCTGTATATGGCGCATTCGGGTTGGTCTGCGACGCATGGCCTGAGCCATGCGCGGGAATTGCTGTTGACCAAGAATGGCCGCAAGCTCTCGGGTCTTGATACGCTGATGTCGCGCAGCCAGGCCGAGCGCGCCCGGTTTGAGCGGCTGATGAACGAGGCGCAGTTGCAGGGTGTGGGCTTTACCGTGCGATTCCATCTGCACCCCGATGTCGATGCGGCACTGGATATGGGCGGGGCCGCGGTTTCCCTTGCCTTGAAAAGCGGCGAAATCTGGGTGTTTCAGCATGATGGCGCAGCAACGCTGTCCCTTGAAGCTTCGGTTTTTCTGGAAAAAGGCAGGCTGAAACCGCGCCCGACGCGGCAGATTGTCCTTTCGGCCCGCGCCGTCGATCTTGAGACGCAGATCGGCTGGACCTTGGCGAAAGCACAGGATACTCCGCTGGCCATCCGTGATCTGGACCGCGACGAGATGCCGGTTCCGATCTGATCTTAAGGGGCTGACATGACCAATCTTGTTCCCATCGGCCGCGCGCTGATTTCTGTCTCCGATAAATCCGGCCTGCTGGACTTGGCGAGGGCCTTGGCCGCGCAGGGGGTGGAGCTGATTTCCACCGGCGGCACCTCTGGCATGCTGCGCACCGCAGGGCTTAAGGTGCGCGATGTGTCTGATGTGACCGGATTTCCTGAGATGATGGATGGTCGCGTCAAGACTCTGCACCCGAATGTGCATGGTGCTCTATTGGCGCTGAGGGATGATGACGAGCATCTGCTGGCAATGGCCGCGCACGGGATCGAGCCGATTGATCTGTTGATCGTCAATCTCTACCCGTTTGAGGAAACCGTCGCCAAAGGCGCCGACTATGACACCTGCATTGAGAACATCGACATCGGCGGCCCTGCGAT
This sequence comes from Cypionkella sp., assembly GCF_034376685.1. Lineage (GTDB taxonomy): Bacteria > Pseudomonadota > Alphaproteobacteria > Rhodobacterales > Rhodobacteraceae > Cypionkella. The sequence continues at coordinate 49,730 of NZ_JAXMJJ010000002.1, read as the reverse complement.
GATTCGGGCGGCGTCGAAGAACCACCGCTTTGTGACGGTTGTCACCGATCCTGCCGATTATGCCGGATTGATCGACCAGATGAAGGCGCATGATGGCGCGACCACTCTGGCTTTCCGCCAAAAGCTGGCGCTTGCTGCTTATTCCCGCACGGCCGCCTATGATACCGCCGTTTCGGGCTGGCTGTCGGGGCAGTTGAACCAGCCCTTCACCCGGTCGAAATCCTTCGGCGGTGTGCTGGCGCAGGGTCTGCGCTATGGCGAGAACCCGCATCAGGCGGCGGCGTTCTATACCGATGGCTCAAAGCGCGAAGGCGTGGCCACCGCAAAGCAGTGGCAGGGCAAGGAACTGTCCTACAACAACATCAATGACACCGATGCGGCGTTTGAACTGGTGGCGGAATTTGCCGGTGCGGGCCCGGCCTGTGCGATCATCAAGCATGCCAACCCCTGTGGGGTCGGCAAGGCCGCGACGCTGAAAGAGGCCTACTTGCGCGCCTATGCCTGCGACCAGACCTCGGCTTTCGGCGGTATCGTTGCGCTGAACCAGCCGCTGGATGCCGAAACTGCGGAAGAGATCGTCAAGATCTTCACCGAAGTGGTGATTGCGCCGGGGGCCAGCGATGAGGCGAAAGCGATCTTCGCGGCCAAGAAAAACCTGCGCCTGCTGACCACCAAGGGCCTGCCCGACCCTGCCGAAAAATCGCTCTCCTTCAAGCAAGTCGCGGGCGGTTTCCTTGTGCAGGACCGAGACACCGACTCGATCACCGCAGCTGATCTGAAAGTGGTGACAAAGCGCGCACCGACGGATGCCGAGCTTGCCGATCTGATGTTTGCGTGGAAAGTTGCCAAGCATGTGAAATCGAACGCCATCGTCTATGTGAAAGATGGCGCGACGGTAGGTGTGGGGGCAGGGCAGATGAGCCGGATCGATTCGACACGCATCGCCGCGCGCAAGGCGGGCGATATGGCCGATGTTCTGCAGCTGCCGCAAAGCCCGACGATTGGCTCGGTGGTGGCCTCGGATGCGTTCTTCCCCTTCGCCGATGGTCTGCTGGCTGCGGCAGAAGCCGGGGCGACGGCGATCATCCAACCCGGTGGCTCGATGCGCGATGACGAGGTGATTGCGGCGGCTGATGCGGCGGGCCTTGCGATGGTGTTCACCGATCAACGGCATTTCCGGCACTAGGATGCGCGCGCTTTCCATCACCGCTGTCATCGTCTTTCTGCTGGATCAGTTGAGCAAACTGGGTGTCATTCGCTTGCTTTCTCTGCCCGAGCGCGGAGAAATCGACGTGGTTGACCCGTTTATCAACTTTCGCTGGGCAGAAAACCGCGGCGTCAACTTCGGGCTGTTTGCCAACAACGGCGAGCTGATGCGGTGGGTGCTGATTGCCGTGGCCGTCGCCATTTCGGCATGGGTGCTGATCTGGCTGAAGCGCGAACGTCCGGGCAAATGGTCGATGATCGCGGGCGGTCTTTTGATCGGCGGCGCTTTGGGCAATGTGGTGGATCGCATCGCTTATGGCTATGTCGCGGATTTCCTGACCATGTCGTGCTGCGGCTTCGAGAATCCCTATTCTTTCAACATCGCAGACATCGCAATTTTTGCCGGAGCGATCGGTTTGGTGCTGTTTGGCGGCAAATCAGGCAAGTCTCCGCCGCCGAAGCGTCGAAAGACCCCGTGACGCGGGCGGGATCATAGGCTAAGACGACTTTGTAAAGGCTTGGTGGAGGCTTGAATATGCGATCAGCACGGGTGGTTCTCGCAATCGCGGGCGCAGCGTTGTTGGCGCTGTCGGCCTGTGGCGGCGGCAAAGCGCCAGAGCTGATGAATCTGCGCTCGGACAGCAATGGGCCGGATGAATTTGCAATCCTGCCGCCGAAAGCCTTGGAAATGCCGCCCTCGCTGGCCGATCTGCCCGCGCCGACACCCGGCGGGGCCAATTTGACGGATCCGCAACCCTTCGCCGACGCGATCACCGCTTTGGGCGGCAATCCCCCGGCAAGCAGCGGGGTAAGCGACGCAGGGCTTTATAACTATGCCACCCGCAATGGCGTAGCGCCCGGTATCCGCGCAACTTTGGCCGCCGAAGATCTGGAATTCCGCAGCAAGAACAGGGGCCGCCCGCTAGAGCGTCTGTTCAACCAGAATGTCTATTACAAGGCCTACGCGCGCATGTCGCTGGATCAGCAGGCTGAATTGCTGCGCTGGCGCAGGGCTGGAGCACGCACACCTTCGGCCCCGCCGGCCAAACCTGGCGAGAAGTGATCACAAGCCCGTTGCCCCGGGTTTCCGTGGCGGGCCATTGCGGATAGCGTGCGCCCTGTAATTCACGGAGGACCGCGATGTTTCGCACGCTTGGCCGCACTTTGTTCGGCCTTCTCGCCCTGTCAGTGCCTGTTCTGGCTTTACCTGCAAGTGCCGATACCGTCAGCAGCTTCACTCTGGATAACGGGTTGCAAGTGGTGGTGATCGAAGATCACCGCGCCCCTGTGGTCACCCAAATGGTCTGGTACAAGATCGGTCGCGCGGATGAGGTGGCAGGCCATTCCGGCATCGCGCATTTCTTTGAGCATCTGATGTTCAAGGGCACCGCCAAGGTGCCGTCAGGCGAATTTTCAGCGACGGTCGAAAACCAGGGCGGCGATGACAACGCCTTCACATCGCAGGATTATACCGCCTATTTCCAGCGCGTTGCCGCAGATCGGCTTGATCTGATGATGCAGATGGAATCCGACAGGATGGTCAATCTGAACATGTCAGAAGAAGACGTGGACACCGAGCGTCAGGTGGTTCTTGAAGAGCGCGGCCAACGCACCGATTCCGATCCCGGCAGCCTGCTGCAAGAGCAGATGTCGGCGGCACAATTTCTCAACCACCCTTACGGCACGCCGGTGATCGGTTGGCGCGCCGAAATCGCAGGGCTGACCCGCGAAGACGCGATCAATTTTTACCGCGCCTATTACGCGCCGAACAACGCCATTCTGATCGTGGCAGGCGATGTAAAGCCGCAAGACGTGCTTGCACTGGCGCAGAAACATTATGGCCCGCTGCCGCCCTCGGATAAAATCAAGCCACGCGAACGCCCGCAAGAACCGCCGCAACTGGCCGAACGCCGCCTGGTGCTGGCGGATGAGCGTGTGGCCCAACCCTATGTCGCCCGCAGCTATCTCGCGCCTGAGCGCAACACCGGTGATCAGAAACAAGCCGCCGCTTTGGCCGTGCTGGCCGATCTTCTGGGCGGCTCTGGCACCACCTCGGTGCTGACCAAAGCCTTGCAGTTTGACAGCCAAATGGCGGTCTATTCGTCGGCGTTTTACGATGGCACTGCGGTTGATCCGCAGAGCTTTGGCTTGATCGTCGTTCCCGCCGAAGGCGTGTCCTTGGCCGATGCCGAGGCCGCGATGGACAAGGCGATTGCCCAATTTCTGAAAGACGGCGTGAACCCCGAAGATTTCGCCCGGATCAAAACCCAGATCCGCGCCGGACAGATCTATGCCCGCGACAATGCAGGCGGTTTGGCGCGGATGTATGGTGAGGCGCTGGCCGTCGGGCTTTCCGTCAAAGACGTGCAGGAGTGGCCCGATGTGCTGCAAGCAGTCACCCCCGAAGAGGTGATGGCAGCCGCCAAGCTTGTCTTCAACCGCGATCAGGCCGTGACGGGTTGGTTGACCACCAAGGAGGCCGCAGAATGATCCGTGCTATCAATCCCCGCATGATCTGGCGCGCCGCCGCCGTGTTGTTGGCCTTGGCCTCGCCGCTTCATGCTGAAATCAACATTCAGCCCGTCACCTCGCCGGGTGGCATCAAGGCGTGGCTGGTCGAAGATCACGGCATCCCCTTCACGGCGCTGGAAATCCGCTTCAAGGGCGGCACCTCATTGGATGCGCCCGAGACCCGTGGCGCGGTCAATCTGATGACGGCGCTGATCGAGGAAGGCGCAGGCGCGTTGGACAGCCAAGGCTTTGCCGCCGCCCGTGATGGCCTTGCCGCCAGCTTCCAGTTCCGCAGCGATCAGGATGGCATTTCGGTTTCAAGCCATTTCCTGACCGAGAATCGGGCTCAGGCCGTGGCCCTGCTGCGCTCGGCGCTGACCAAGCCGCGCTTTGATCAGGTTGCCGTCGACCGTGTCCGCGAACAGGTTCTGTCGGGTCTGCGCTCTGACGCCAAAGATCCCGGTGCCATTGCCGCAAACCTGCAACGCGCCCGCAGCTTTGGCGACCATCCTTACGGATCGGATGGCTCGGGCACGATCAAAAGCGTCACCGCCCTCAGTCGCGATGACATCGAACTGGCGTTCCACGAGGCCATCGCGCGGGATCGCGTCACGGTGGCCGCAGCTGGCGACATTACCGCGACAGAGTTGGGTGAACTTCTCGACACCCTGCTTGGCGATCTGCCCGCCCAAGGCGCACCGCAGCCGCCAGATGCCACTTTGCAGACCAAAGGCGGCATCACCGTGCAGGAATTCCCCGGCCCGCAGTCGATGGTGATCTTCGGCCAAGGGGGATTGAAATTCTCTGACCCCGATTATTTCGCCGCCAGCCTGCTGAACGAAATCCTCGGCGGCGGTCGGTTTTCTGCCCGTCTGATGACAGAAGTGCGCGAAAAGCGCGGCCTGACCTATAGCATCGGCACAAGCCTCGCAGCCTATGATCATGCCGAGGTGTTGATGGGCCAATTTCAGGCCAGCAATGACAAGGTGGCCGAGGCGATCAAGGTGATCCGCGACGAATGGGCGAAAGTGGCTAAGGATGGCGTGACGGAAGACGAACTCGCCAACGCCAAAACCTACATGACCGGGGCCTATCCGCTGCGGTTTGACGGCAATGACACCATCGCCTCGATTTTGGTGGGCATGCAGGATCTGGGCCTGCCGCCCGATTATCCGAAAACCCGCAATGCCCGCGTCGAAGCCGTCACGCTGGAAGATATCAAGCGCGTCGCCGCCCGCCTGATCCAACCCGATGATCTGCATTTCATCGTGGTGGGCCAACCCACAGGCGTTGCGAACGAATAGCGAATCTGTGGAGCTTTGCGCCACACAATGCTAGAACTGGGGGCATGACGCTGCATGCCCCCAACATACGCCCCATCATCAAGCCGCTGGACGAAGCCGCCATCAACCGCATTGCAGCGGGGGAAGTGGTCGAACGCCCGGCCTCTGCCGTCAAAGAACTGGTCGAAAACGCTTTAGACGCAGGGGCAAAGCGCATCGCGGTGGACTATTCCGCAGGCGGCAAAGTGCTGATCCGCGTCACCGATGATGGCTGCGGCATGACGCCCGACGACCTCCCCCTCGCCGTTGCCCGCCACGCCACCTCAAAAATCGACGGCTCTGACCTGCTGAATATCCGCTCTTTCGGCTTTCGCGGCGAGGCCCTTGCCTCGCTCGGCTCCGTCGGCCGTCTCACCCTCACCTCCCGTGCCGAGGGTCATGACGGCGCAAGCCTGACCGTCGCTGGCGGTCGCATGGGCCCGGTCCGCCCGGCCGCCGCCACCCGTGGCACTGTCATCGAACTACGCGACCTGTTCTACGCCACCCCCGCCCGCCTGAAATTCCTGCGCACCGACCGCAGCGAATCCCAAGCTATCGCCGAGGTGATCAAACGTCTCGCCATGGCCGAACCGCAGGTTGGCTTCACCCTGACGGAAATCACCGAAGGCGATGCCCCGCGCACGATCTTCCGCGCCGACCCCCAAACCGGCGATTTCTTCGATGCCCTGCACAGCCGCCTCGCCCATGTCCTGGGGCGCGATTTCATCGACAATGCCCTGAAAATCGACGTGGATCGCGACGGCCTGCGCCTCACCGGCTACGCGGCCCTGCCAACCTATTCGCGCGGCTCTTCCGTGCAGCAATTCGTCTGCGTCAATGGCCGCCCGGTGCTGGACCGCAATCTGCTTGGCGCGCTGCGCGTCGCCTACTACGACTTCCTCAGCCGAGACCGTCACCCGGCGGCCGTGCTGAACCTGATCTGCGACCCCGAGCGCGTTGACGTCAACGTCCACCCTGCCAAATCCGAAGTTCGCTTCCGCGAACCCGAAGCCGCTCGCAGTCTGATCATCACCGGTCTGCGCACCGTCCTTAGCCAAGCAGGCCACCGCGCCAGCACCACCGTCGCCGATGCCACCTTGGCTGCGATGCGCCCGGAAGCCCAGCCACACTACCCCCGCATCTACCAGATGGACCGCCCCAGCCAAGCCAGCCTTGGCCGCGCCTACGCCTACCAAGCCCCAGAACCGCAAAGCTTTGAGGCTCCGGGTTTCGCCGAAGCCCCCTCCGCCCGCATCGAACCCGTCCTGCAAGACCTCACCGACACCCCGCTCGGGGCCGCCCGTGCGCAGGTGCATGAGAATTACATCATCGCCCAAACCGCCACTGGCATGGTGATCGTCGATCAACACGCCGCCCACGAACGGCTTGTCTATGAACGGCTCAAGCGCCAGATGGCCGAGACGGGTATCAAAGCCCAAGCCCTGCTGATCCCTGAAATCGTTGAACTTTCCCCCAGCGACGCCACCCGCCTGCTGGATGTCGCGGCAGACCTTACCGCGCTTGGCCTCACCATTGAACCCTTCGGCGGCCATGCCATCGCCGTCCGCGAAACCCCGGCGATCCTCGGCAATGTCTCGGCAGCGGCCCTGCTCCGCGACGTACTCGATGAACTCACCGACCTTGGCCAAAGCCAATCGCTGCAAACCAAAATGGAGGCGATTCTGTCACGTATGGCCTGCCACGGCTCGATCCGTTCCGGCCGCCAAATGCGCGCCGAAGAAATGAACGCCCTGCTGCGCGAGATGGAGGCGACGCCGCATTCCGGCCAATGCAACCATGGCCGCCCCACCTATGTGGAGCTGAAACTTCACGACATCGAAAGGCTTTTCGGGCGCAGATGATCACATTATTCGGCCAAACCTACGCGTGGAACGCCCCTGAAGTCTTGCTGATCGGAGGGGCGGTTCTGGCGCTTGGCCTCCTCCTGATCCTGATCCTGCGCGCTGCTGGCCGGTCTGCGACGATGGCCGCCCCTTTGATGCGCGAAATGGGTTGGCTCGGCCAACGCGTGCAAGCCTTGGGCGAGGGGCAAGAACGCCTTGCGGGAGGCTTGCATCACGTTTCGGAAAACCAAGCCGTCAGCCAAACCGCCATGTTGCAGCTGATGGAAAAGCGCCTCGCCGAAGTGCAGCGTGCGATGGGGGAAAGCCTGCACGGCACCGCCACCCGCACCGCGCACAGCTTGGGCGAGTTGCAACAGCGCCTGCTGACCATCGACAAAGCGCAGGCCAATATCGAAAAGCTGTCTGGCAACGTGCTGAACCTGCAAGACATTCTCGCCAACAAGCAAGCGCGCGGGGCTTTTGGTGAAATACAACTGAACGACATTGTGCAAAAAGCCTTGCCGTCCGACGCCTACACGATGCAGGCGACGCTATCCAACGGCAAGCGCGCCGATTGCCTGATCCACCTGCCCAATCCACCCGGCCCGATCGTGATCGACGCGAAATTCCCGCTAGAGGCCTACGAGGTGCTGCGCCGCGCTGACAATCCCCGCGCCGTGACCGAAGCCCAAGCGCAACTGCGAAGCGCGGTGCGGGTGCATATCAAGGCGATCTCAGAAAAATACATCCTCGACGGCGAAACCGCCGACGGCGCGCTGATGTTCCTGCCCTCGGAAGCCGTCTATGCCGAGTTGCACGCCAACTTCCCCGAAGTGGTGCGCGATGGCTTTACCGCCCGGGTCTGGATCGTCTCGCCCACCACCTGCATGGCGACGCTGAACACCATGCGCGCGGTGCTGAAAGATGCGCGGATGCGCGAGCAGGCGGGCGCGATCCGCACCACATTGCGGCAGTTACACCGCGATGTTGAAATCGTGGTTGAACGGGTCGAAAAGCTGTCCACGCATTTTCATCAGGCCCGCGCCGATCTGGATGGCATCACCACCGCCGCGGAACGTGCAGGCAAACGCGCGGCGCGGTTGGATAATTTCGATTTCGAAGAATTGGAGCGCACCGAGCCGACCCCGATCCTCGCAGCGCCCACCACACCGACGCGAGCCGCAGAATGATCCGCCATCTGACCCCCGCCGATTACAAATCCATGCCTTGGGCCAATGGCAAAGGCACCACGGTTGAGATGTTGAAGGTCGAAGAAGGCGGCCAACTGCTCTGGCGGCTGTCGCGCGCCTCTGTGGTCGAGAACGGTGATTTCTCGCTATTTCCGGGCATCGAACGCAACCTGACCGTGATCACCGGCCCCGGCTTTGACCTGATGGGCGCTGGCCTGCATTTGAACGCCAAGCCATTGATCCCGGTGGCCTTTGCGGGCGACACCCCGATCCGCGCCGCAGCCGTCACCGCCCCCAGCGACGATTTCAACGTGATGACCGCCCGCCATCTGCCACGCCCTGACGTGGCCGTGATCACAGGCGCGGCGCAGTTGCGCGGTGGCGATATGCTGGCAGTCTTTGCCCTCGCACCCAGCACGGTGAACGGCAGCGCGATAAGCAGATTCGACCTTATCCTGACCGACGAACCCGCATCGCTCAGCGGCCAGATGATCGCCGTCAGACTATATCGGTAGGGTGGGTGCAACCCACCGCTGACAACACCTAGATGCGAAACAACGGCTGCAACAGCCTTGGAATCAACGCGTTAAACCGCAACGGCGCATCTGTTGCCGCCAGACAAATGCAAGCTTCTCCCGCCTCGGCCACCGGGGTATGTTCCAGCTCCTCGGTCGCGATCTCCACATCGCCCGGCCCGAAGCGGTCGGTGGCATCGCGAAACGCGCCCTGCAACACCAGCGTCAACTCGGTACCGCGATGGCCGTGATCCGGCACCGCTTGCCCCGCCGGGATATACAACAGCCGCGCCGTCGCGCCCTTGCCCGTCGGCAAAATCGCCTGGCGCACCCCCATCCCCAAGCTGCGCCATTTCACCTCAGCCAGACCACCGCCAATGTAGTCCGCCAATGGAGCCGGAAAATCACTGCGCCGCACCAACGGCTTGGAAACCACAGGCACACCCAACCGCGCCATCGCAGCTTCCAGCGCGCCATCCGCCATCGGCACCGCCGCGCTATCCATCACCGCCCCGCCCACAGCCTCGAACGTCGCCAGTTGCGCACGGCAGGTGTCGCACATCGAGATATGCGTGGCCACGACCAGCCCAAACGCTTCGGGCAGATTGCCCGCCGCATAAGCGATCAACAACGGGTCAGACAGGTGATGCCGGATACTCATTTCAATACCTCAACTCATGCTCTGGCGCAAACGGTCCAGCGCCAGCCGGATACGGGATTTGATCGTGCCGAGCGGCAGACCTGTCTCGGCCGCGATTTCCGAATGCGACAACTCGCCGTAAAATGCCCGCTGGATCAGCGCGCGCTGCTTTTCCGGCAAACCGGCCATCGCTGCCACCAGCCGCGCGGTTTCTTGCCCAGCCTCATAAACATCTGCCTGATCAGGCTCGACCTCGCCCCAATCCAACGCCTCCGGCTCCGGCCTGCGCGCGCGGCGGGCGACGTCAATGCGACGGTTGCGCGCGATGGTGAACACCCATGTCGCCACAGACGCCCGCGCCGGATCATACTGCGCCGCCTTGTTCCACAGCACCGCCATGACATCCTGCGCGCAATCTTCCGCCAAAGCCGCATCGGTGCCGGATTTCATCAAAAATCCCTTCACCCTTGGCGCAAAATGCTGAAACAGCGCCGCAAATGCAGCCCGATCCTGACGATCCCGGACGGCCAGCATCAGCGCCGTAAAGTCGATCTCGCCCTTGGTTTCGGTCACGCTGTTATTCACTCCACGCCGCACCACCCGCATCGGCGGCGACATAGGCCCATAGATGGGCGCGTGCAGGGCGAGGTCAAGCAACATGCAACTTTTACGCCGCAGCTTCGTATCTGGATCACAACAAAAGATGATCCATCCCCCACCCCGGCGCGTATCAATCAAAACACCAACACAGGACAGCCCATGCCCTTCGAGACTTTCGGCCAAGCGCCGCGCCGGATTGCCATCGTTGGTGGCGGCATCTCTGGCATGGCGGCGGCGCATCAGCTGGCTCCCGACAACGCCGTGGTGCTGTTTGAGGCCGAGCCGCGTCTGGGTGGCCATGCCCGCACCGTCTTGGCCGGAAAACGCGGCGATCAGCCGGTGGATACCGGCTTTATCGTCTTCAACAAGGTCAACTACCCGCATCTGCTGACGCTGTTCGAAAGCCTCAACGTCCCCATCGCCCCCAGCAACATGAGTTTCGGCGCCTCAATCAACGGTGGCCGCCTGCAATACGCCCTACGCGATCTCGACAGCCTGTTTGCGCAACGTCGAAACCTGCTGAGCCCTGCCTTCCTGCAGATGTGCCGCGATATCACCCATTTCAACAAGCACGCGGGCGCTCTTGCCAAAGACCCCGAGCTGACCATCGCCGACCTGCTGCACACCCTGCGCACTGGCCCCTATTTCCGCGATTACTATATCCTGCCCTTGTCGGGTGCGATCTGGTCCACGCCGCCGCAGGATATTCTGAACTTCCCGGCACAGGCGTTGATCTCATTTTTCCAAAACCACGCGTTGATGCAAATTTCTAATCAGCACCAGTGGTTTACCGTGCAAGGCGGCTCGGTCCAGTATGTCAGCCGCTTGTCAGCCTACCTGCAAAGTCACGGGGTCGATCTGCGGCTTGCCACCCCGGTCATCGGTATCCAACGTCTGCCCGAAGGCGTGCTTGTCCGCGCCAAGGGGGGCGAATGGGAGCTGTTTGACGATCTGATCCTCGCCACCCATTCCGACGATTCCCTCCGCCTGCTATCCGACCCGACCGAGGCCGAGACCGCCGCCCTGTCCGCCGTGCGCTATCAGCCCAATCAGGCCATACTGCACGCCGATGCCAGCCTGATGCCCAGCTTGCGCAAATGCTGGTCCAGTTGGGTCTATACCGAACCCAAGAATCCGCGTTCCGACAAGATCGACCTGACCTATTGGATGAACTCGCTGCAACCGATCCCGCAGAACGATCCGTTGTTTGTGACGCTGAATGCCAATCAGCCGATCCGGCAGGACTTGATCTATGATCAGGTCACGTTTCGCCATCCGGTGTATGATGGCGCTGCTCTGAAAGCGCAGCAAAAGGTCAAGGCGATGAACGGCCAACACAATACCTGGTTCTGCGGCGCATGGATGCGCAATGGATTTCACGAGGACGGCTTCGCCAGCGCGGTCGATGTGGTGCAGGCGATGCAGGCGCGGGCGCGCACAACATGAGCCGGGTCGAACATATTGCAGGCACCACCTTTCACGGTCGGCGTGGTGGTGTGGAAAACCGCTTTAACTACCGTGTCGACTATGTGTTGCTGAACCCCGATACCGCGCGCGGGCCCGCGCTGTTTTCCCGCAACCGCGGCAATCTGACAGCGCTGCATGATGTCGATCATGGCGGGCCGCCGAAACACGGGCGCGGTGTGGCATGGGTGCGGCAGGTGCTGGCAGAGCAGGGCTTGCCAGCGGCGTCAGAGGTTCTTCTGCTGGCGCAGCCCCGCGTGTTGGGCCATGTCTTCAACCCGGTGTCGTTCTGGTTGTGCAGCGATGCCAAGGGCTTGCGGGTGGTGATAGCCGAGGTGTCCAACACCTTTGGGCAGCGCCATTGCTACCTTTGCCACCGCGATGATCTGGCACCCCTGACCCGCGATGATACGGTGACGGCGCAGAAGATCTTCCATGTCTCGCCGTTTCAGCCCGTTGCGGGCGGCTACCGCTTTCGCTTTGATATCAGCGCCGAGAAAATCGGTATCTGGATCGACTACAGCGCGGGCGAAGGCAGTTTGATCGCCACGCTGACCGGGCCGCGGGCTCCGTTGACCAACCGGGCAATCCTGCGCGCCTGTCTGCGCCGTCCGTTCGGATCGCGCCGGGTGCTGGCGCTGATCCATTGGCAGGCGTTGAAATTGTGGTGGAAAGGCGCGCGCTACCGCAGCCCGCCTCTGCCGCCGCGCGATGAAATCTCACGCTAGGGGATGGCAATGCAACTCGCAGGCAAACGCTATTGGCTGGTCGGGGCGAGTGAGGGCCTTGGTCTGGCGCTGGCGCAGGCCATGGCGGCAGAGGGCGCGAAAGTGATCCTGTCGGCCCGTGATCCGGAGCGGCTGGCCGAGGCTTGCGGCAAGGTGCCTCGGGCGTCCGCCGTGGTGGTGGATGTGGCGGACAGGGCTTCCGTTGCGGCTGCGGTGGCGCAGATCGGCGCGGTGGATGGCGTGGTGTTTCTCGCCGGGGTCTACTGGCCGATGACGGCGCAAGCGGTGGATGCGGCGCAGTTGGAAGCGATGTGCGATGTGAATTTCACCGGCTGCGCGCGGGTTGTCGCGGCGGTGCTGCCTGCGATGGTCGCGCGTGGGGCGGGGCATCTGGTGATCACCGGGTCGTTGTCGGGGTTTCGCGGTTTGCCGGGCGCTTTGGGCTATGCGGCCAGCAAGGCGGGCGTGATGGCTTTGGCCGAAAGCCTTTATGCCGATTTGCGCGGCACCGGGATCAGGGTGCAACTGGCCAATCCGGGGTTTATCCGCACACGGCTGACCGCGAAGAATGATTTCTCGATGCCGTTCCTGATGGAGCCGGAACAGGCGGCGGCGCGGATGCTGAAGCTGATGAAATCGCGCCGCTTCAAGGCCAGTTTCCCAACCGTATTCTCATGGCTGTTCCGGGGGTCGCAGGTCTTGCCGGATTGGCTTTACTATCGGATTTTCGCGCCGAATAAGGTCAGATAATCGGGGAAAGTGTTAAGGCTTCCTTAAATCGGCATCTCAAGCTATTGAAATAAAACGATTGTAAAATGGTCCCAACTCGGGACCACGCCTTATCCCCGCGAAACCCGCGCCATGAAAAACCCGTCCATCCCACCAATATCGGCCCAATAATCCGGTCGCAGCCGCAGCCCACCTTCAGGCGTGATCCAACCCGGATCAATGCCCGCCAAATCAGGCCGCTCTACCCGCAATCCGGGGTGCCGCGCCAAAGCCGCAGTCAACTGAGCCTCCCCCTCATCCGGCAGCAACGAGCAGGTGCAAAACACCAACCGCCCGCCGGGTTTCAGGAACATCAAGGCGCGGTCAATGAGCGCCGCTTGCAGGCTGGTCAGTTCTGCCAGTTCAGTGCCGTCCTTCAGAAACGGCAGTTCCGGGTGGCGGCGAATAGTGCCAGTGGCCGAGCAGGGCGCATCCAGCAGCACCGCGTCAAACAGGTGATCTGGCTGCCAGTGCAGGGCATCGGCAATCACGATTTTCGCCTGCAACTTGGTGCGGGTGAGATTTTCGCGCAGTTTTTCCATCCGGGGCGCGGAAATATCCAAAGCGGTGACATGCGCCCCAGTGGCGGCGAGTTGCAAGGTCTTGCCCCCGGGGGCGGCGCAAAGATCAAGCATTTTCTCGCCCGGTTGTGCGGCGACCAAAGGCGCGGCCAAAGCCGCAGCAGCATCCTGCACCCACCAGTCACCCGTGGCGAAACCGGGCAGGGTCGAGACCTGGCCGGGTTCGGTCAGACGGAACGACCCGGTTGGCAGGACGGTGCCTTCGGGCAGGGTTGCGCCGCGCGAAGTGATGTCCAAGGGCGGCGCTTTCGCCTGAACCGTCTCAATCGCGCTGACGACCTCTCGCCCGTAAGCATGAACCAACGGCTGCCGCAGCCAGCGCGGCATCATCTGCGCGGGACCGGACAGCGGCGCACCTTCAGGGATTTTGCGCAGCACCGCGTTGATCAGACCGGCCATATGGGTGGTTTTCTGACCCTTGCGCGCCAGTTCCACGGCAGTATTGACCACCCCATGTGCGGCAGTGCCCTCGTGCAACTCGGTCACGGCCAGCCGCAGGATGTTCATCACCGCCAAGGGCGGGGCCTTGCGCAGATGCGGTTCCAGCAGGCGGTCCACAGGTTCCAAGAGGCGGATGACTTGCAAGGCAAGGCGTTGCGCGCGGGCACGGTCTTGCGGGCCGACACCCTTCAGCGCCCCCGCCTTGTTGGCCAGCACGACGGCCATCGTCTGACCCTCTTCCATGATCGCGGACAGAATTGCCAAGGTGGCGGCCCGTGCTGCCAAGCCTGCGTTTGCCTCTGCCATCTGCTCACCCTTGAGATTGTGTGGCTTGGCCGTATATCAACAAAGATGAAGCCGCAAGGAAACCGCGATGAGTGATCACCCCGAACTGCCCGCCGTCCCACTTCCCGTGGCCGAACTTCCGCCCGCAGCGCAGCGCGCCTTGGCCGAAGCAGAAGAGCGCCGCCGTCTGGCGGATCTGGTCGAGCGCCCGGTGGAATTGGGGGGGCGCAAAGGGCCGGAGCCTGTGCGCTATGGCGATTGGGAGAAGAAGGGGCTGGCGGTCGATTTCTGATCGGGCGTGAAAGTTGCTACGGATGGTTTGGGGGCCAGCCCCCCACGCCGGAGTATTTTTGCCAAGATGAAAGCAAGTTTTAGATGGATTTGCTGGGGAGTTTATATCCCCAGCACATCCATCATGTCGTAGCGACCCGGTTTCTGATTTTGGCCCCAAAGTGCTGCTTTCAGGGCCCCACGCACGAAGATGCTGCGATCCGTGGCAAGGTGGCGCAGGATGATCCGTTCGCCATCGGCGGCAAACATCACATCGTGCTCGCCGACAATATCGCCGCCGCGAATGGCGGAAAAGCCGATATCACCGCGATTGCGTGCGCCGGTGATGCCATCACGGCCCGAGACTTTCGCCTGATCGAAGTCAACGCCACGGCCTTCGGCGGCGGCATGACCCAGCATCAGCGCGGTGCCAGAGGGGGCGTCGACCTTCATGCGGTGGTGGGATTCGATGATTTCGATGTCCCAATCTTCATCGAGGGCGGCGGCGACTTTCTGCGTCAAGCGGGTGAGCAAGTTGACGCCAAGGCTCATGTTGCCAGCCTGGATGATCACGGCATGATGGGCGGCCAGATCGAGTTTGGTGTGGTGTTGCGGTTCCAACCCGGTGGTGCCGACGACATGCACGGCGCGGGCTTGAGCGGCGAGGCCGGCGAATTCGACCGATGCTACGGGCGCGGTGAAGTCGATCACGGCCTGCGAGATCGCGAAGGCTTCCAGCGGATCGTCGGTGACTTTGACGCCAAGGGCGGGGCCACCCATGCAGATGCCAATATCCTGACCAATCCAGGCGTGACCGGGGCGCTCGATACAGCCGACAAGGGTGGCGGTGGGGTGGGCGGCGATGCCTTTGACCAGCATCTGACCCATGCGGCCTGAGGCTCCGGTGACGGTGATGCCGGGGGTGTTGGTCATGGGGTGCCTCGCGTTTTGGCAGGGTTTAGCGGTTTTGGCGGCGGCGTGAAAGCCCGCCGTTGCGGGCCGGGGCGGATTGGCGTAAACGGCGGCATGGCAAACACACGTTCTTATTCGGCCAAGGGGCCTTCGCAGCGTCAACTTCGGGTTGGCGAATTGATCCGGCGCACGCTGTCGGAGATTTTGGCACGCGGCGATGTGCATGATCCGGTCTTGAACGACATGTCGATCACGGTGGGCGAGGTTTCGGTCTCGGTCGATCTGAAAGTGGCGACGGTTTACGTCATGCCGCTGATGGGCGGAGCGACGGTGGAGCAGGCGATTGCCGCACTTGCGAAGAACGCATGGGAGTTGCGCAAGCGGGTCTCGGCGGAGATGACCTTGCGGCATTCGCCCGAGTTGCGCTTCCGTCCCGATGATACCTTTGATCGGCTGGAAGAGGCGCGGCGGCTGTTTGCCGACCCCAAGGTGCAGGCAGATATTGCCAAGCCGGATGATGCCGATTCGGCTGACAAGCCCGCTGGGGCTGCGGAATAACCATGTGGCGGCTGGCAGTTGTGCTGGCAGTTTGGGCGGGACACGCTGCGGCGGGCTGCCGAGACATGGCGTTTGAGGGCGCTTCTTATACCATTTGCGAGGTGACGGCGGAGCAAGATGTTCGGCTGTTTCATTCCGGGCCTGAGGGGGCTTTGGGCAGTTTCGCGGCGGTGGATCAGGTGATAGAGCCACAGGGTTTGCGTCTGGATTTCGCGATGAACGCCGGCATGTATCACCGCGATCTGGCACCGGTGGGGCTGTATGTTGAGGATGGCGCGCGGGCGACGCCACTGGTGACACGGGCGGGGCCGGGGAATTTTGGGCTGGTGCCGAACGGGGTGTTCTGTGTCGGTGACAGGCTGCGGGTGATCGAGACTTTGGCGTTTGAGGCTTCGCGCCCTGACTGCCGCTACGCGACGCAATCGGGGCCGATGCTGGTGATTGGCGGCAAGCTGCATCCGAAGTTTTTGGCCGATTCGGATTCGCTCAATATCCGCAATGGCGTCGGCGTCACGGCGGATGGCAGTCGGGCAGTGTTTGCGATTTCCAATCAGGCGGTGAATTTCTATGCCTTCGCGCGGTTGTTCCGGGATGGTCTGGATCTGCCGGAGGCGCTGTACTTTGATGGCTCGATCTCGCGGCTGTATGACCATGACAGTGGGCGGCACGATGCTGGCTTTCCGATGGGGCCAATGGTGGGCGTGGTGGTTCCGCGTTGACCTCTGCTGTGGCGAGGGCTATCGGGCGGGCTTTGGCAGGAGATCACGATGGCGCGCGGCAAAAAGGGTAGGGCGGTTTCGGGCTGGCTCGTGGTGGACAAGCCTGCCGGGATCACCTCAACCGCCGTGGTCAACAAGGTGAAATGGGCGATGGACGCGCAGAAGGCGGGCCATGCGGGCACGCTGGACCCGGCAGCGACCGGGGTGCTGGCGATTGCGCTGGGCGAGGCCACCAAGACGGTGCCTTATGTGACGGACGCGCTGAAATGCTACCGTTTCATGGTCAATCTGGGGGCGGCGACGACGACGGATGACGCGGAAGGTTCGGTGATTTCTGTGTCTGAGGCGCGGCCTTCGGACGGTGAGATTGAAGCGGCGCTGGTGGCGTTTCGCGGCGATATTCAACAGGTGCCGCCGCAGTTTTCCGCCGTGAAGGTCGATGGCGAGCGGGCCTATGATCTGGCACGCGAGGGCGAGGCGATGGATCTGGCGGCGCGGCCCCTGTGGGTGGAGCGGTTGGAGATTTTGTCGCGGCCTTCAGTGGATCAGGTGGAGTTGGAGATGGTCTGCGGCAAGGGCGGTTATGTCCGCTCGATTGCCCGTGATCTGGGGGCGGCGTTGGGCTGTCTGGGACATGTGGCGTGGCTGCGGCGGGAGTGGTCGGGGCCGTTTACTGCGGCGGAGGGGATTTCTCTGGAGCAGATTGATGCGCTGGCGAAGACGGCGGAGTTGGATGCGTTTTTGAAACCGCTGGAGTTGGGGCTGGCGGATCTGCCGGAACTGCCCTGCACGCCGGAGGGGGCGGCGCGGTTGAAGAACGGCAATCCGGGGATGGTTCTGGCGTCTTCGGTTGGCTACGGCGATGAGGCTTGGGCCAGCTATCAGGGGCGGGCTGTGGCGGTGGGGATTTATAAATCCGGTGAGTTGCATCCGAGCCGGGTGTTTAACTGATTTGCTGTGGTCCCCGCGTGGACCGATATGATTGTATAACAATATCAATATGTTGATTTTTCGCGTTCAGAAAGTGTTAAGCTTTGGAACGGCGTGCTGGCTTGCGCGTTTGAGCCTCCGGCGGGAGTATTTTGAAAAAAGCAATGCGGGGCCGTGTTGTGTTTCGGGCGGTTTGGCGCAAGGTTTGCAGCGTTGGGTTGAGGGGCGGATGAATGATAACGCGGCGGTTCCTGAAGGGGGATGCGGAGAGCGTGGCAGTGTATTCGCCTTGCGAGGCGTATCGCTATGCTCTGACGCGGGAATGGCAGCCGGGAGGACGGAAGGCGTTGTTTGTGATGCTGAATCCGTCAACCGCGACCGAGGTGCAGAATGATCCGACGGTGGAGCGCTGTGAGCGTCGGGCGCGGGCTTTGGGATTTGGCGCGTTTCGGGTGGCGAATATCTTTGCTTACCGCGCCACCGACCCGAAGGTGATGCGGGCGCAGTTTGATCCGGTGGGGCCGCTGAATGATCGGGCGATTGCCGAAGGTGCGGCTTGGGCGGATCAGGTGATCTGCGGCTGGGGCGCGCATGGCGCACATCTGGCACGGGGTGATGCTGTGGCGGCGTTGCTGCGCGGCACGGGACTGCCGTTGTATCATCTGGGGCTGACGCTGGCGGGAGCGCCGAAGCACCCGCTGTATATTGGCTATGCCATGCAGCCGGAGCTGTGGACCTAGGCGGCTTGCAGCGTGATGCTCTCCAGATCAAGGCCCTGTAGCGCGTGCAGATTGGCCAACGGCACGCCATCGAGCAGCACTGTGGTGCCAGAGGCCGAGGTTTCAAGCGTCAGCTGCGGGTCGGGGTGCAGGGCTGCATCATACATCACCAGCAGGGAATCTTCTTGCGGGTTGAAATCGGTGATCTGCATCGGCGGATCATTCAGCCCAATGTCGAGCAGTTGGAAGGCATCGGCACCCGCACCGCCGTTGCCGTAATCGCCCGCACCGAGCATCAGCGTATCATCGCCCGCGCCGCCGTTGAGAAAATCGACCGTCGTGTCAGCCTCGGCTTCGGACTGGCCCCAGAGAATGTCATCGCCCGTGCCGCCGTCGAGCGTGTCGCTGCCTGCCCCGCCTGCCAGCAGGTCATTGCCCGCCCCGCCATTCAGCGCGTCGTTTCCGTTGTCGCCTGACAGGCTGTCCTGGCCTTCGCCGCCGATGAGACTGTCATCGCCGTCACCGGCCGACAGGCTGTCGTCGCCGTCACAGCCCGCCAATGTATCGGCGTCGCCGCCGCCATCCAGACTGTCATTGCCCGCATCGCCATAGAGCAGATCAGCACCCGCGCCGCCGATCAAGTTGTCATCACCCAGGCCGCCATGCAGCGCATCGTCGCCGTCGCCGCCATCGAGGCTGTCATTGCCCGCATATCCGGTCAGCGCATCATCGCCACCCTTGCCACTGATGGTATCATTGCCCGCATCGCCGCCCAGCATATTGGCGAGATCATCGCTATCAAGCCAGAGATCTTCGGGCGTAGGTGTGACCGCATCACTGGACGAGATGACGCCGTCTTGTTCGGGGTTTTCGCCTTCTTGCGGATCGTCCGGCGGGCTGCTGTCGCGCGTGGCTAGCATATGGAAGATGTTGTTCGCATCGTCGAGGTGCTGGCTTTCATCGGCCTCTTCGTCTTCGTCCGAGGCGTTTTGCGTGGGGGTCAGAGAATCGACCATGACGCCGGCGAACACCGCCCCGAGCAGACCAAGCAAACCAAACATGACGACAACCTCCGACAACGGGGAACAGGTGGCGTTAACCTTTTGTTAACCATGATCCCCGTTAACCTATTGGCTTCATGGGATATTTCATGATTCAATCTATCACGAAGTCTTCTGTGGTTCAAAAACTGTTTGCGGTTGCAGGTGTGAATAATCCGGCATTGGTTAAGAAAATCTGCGGGTGCTTCGGGCAGGGGCTGGCTGCGAATCGGCTTTCCTTTGCGCCAAAACCCCCCTATACGCGCGCATCCGTCAGTGATGGCGGTGTCATTGGCCCTGCTGGACGACATCCCGGCTTGTGCCGCAACCCTCTTAACAGGAGATCCCGATGTCGATCACCGTCGAAGAAAAAGCCCGTCTTATCAAAGAATACGCGACCAAAGAACACGACACCGGCTCGCCGGAAGTTCAGGTTGCTATTCTGTCGTCGCGTATCGCTACGCTGACCGAGCACTTCAAAACCCACAAGAAAGACAACCACTCGCGCCGCGGTCTGCTGATGCAGGTTGCTCAGCGTCGTAAGCTGTTGGACTATCTGAAGGCCAAAGACGAAGCCCGTTACGCTTCGCTGATCGCACGCCTCGGCCTGCGTCGCTAAGCTTTTTGCTTAGGTTTTGTTGGAACGCCCGTGGTGCAAGCTGCGGGCGTTTGGCTTTGGTGTGCCTATTCTGGGCGATACTTGCCGATTTCACGTCTTAGCCACTCGGCCTTGTCGTTGGCGTAGAGTTGGTTGCCGAATTGCAGGGTTGCTGCTGTCCAATACCATCCGAAAAACCAAGGGATGATAAGCATCAGCAAGCAAAAACACATTGCCCCGATAAGCAACGAGAGTGCTCCGTAGAGCCAGACTGGCAGAGCCAGCGATCCTGCTGCAATGAGCAAAAATTGGAATGGCAAAGTCGGCAAACAAGCGACGAAAAACCAAAATCCGCAAGTTACGCCGATTGGAAAAATTGCAAGCCGAGGCGCGCGCATGGCCATTTCTAGAGCGTATAGCTCGCTAAGAAGCCGACGCTGACGCAGCCATCTGAACCAGATTTTGGCACCTTCGAAGCGGCTCACCGCAGCTTTTGCCCTGCCACAAAGGCTTGCATGTTGAAGGGCTGTGCGGGCCCGGAGGCTAGGCCAGCTTCGATCAACGCTTGCAGTTCGGACTTGGCGATCTGCCGGGCTTGGGCGCGGGGGTTGGGGTTTGCGGTGGCTTTCATCGCGCAAAGCTGCCGCCGTTGGCAAAGTTTGTCAACTGCCACTCCCCCTTCCCAAACCGCCACTTTTCCTGTAAACGCGCGCAATCTGCGATATGAGGCCTGCCCCCGGCCGCATGCATCAGGATAGGGGGCGGCGGCAATGGGGCCGCTATGCAAACGGGAGACACGACAGGGGTCGTGGGTGCTCTCATACAGGGAACGATAGATGTTCAACGTGACTAAAAAATCAATCCAGTGGGGCGAAGAAACGCTGACGCTGGAATCGGGCAAGGTTGCCCGTCAGGCTGACGGCTCGGTGATCGCCACTTTGGGTGAAACCAGCGTCATGGCCAACGTGACTTATGCGCGCGCGCCGAAACCGGGGCAGGATTTCTTCCCGCTGACCGTGCATTACCAAGAGAAATACTACGCCGCTGGGAAAATTCCGGGCGGCTTTTTCAAACGCGAAGCACGGCCCAGTGAGAAAGAGACGCTGACCTCGCGTCTGATCGACCGCCCGTGCCGCCCGCTGTTTGTCGAAGGCTTCAAGAACGAAGTTCTGGTGATGGCAACCGTGCTGAGCCATGACCTTGAGAATGACCCGGATATCGTTGCGATGATCGCTGTTTCGGCGGCTTTGACGATTTCTGGCGTGCCGTTCATGGGGCCGATTGGCGCGGCTCGCGTTGGTTTCTCGGGTGGTGAATACAAGCTGAACCCGTCGGTTGATGACATGCATCAGCTGCGCAACAACCCGGATCAGCGTTTGGATCTGGTCATCGCCGGCACCAAAGACGCCGTGATGATGGTGGAATCGGAAGCTTACGAGCTGACCGAAGAAGAAATGCTGGGTGCTGTGAAATTCGGCCATGCAGCGATGCAGCCGGTGATTGATCTGATCATCGACTTTGCCGAAGATTGCGCCAAAGAGCCGTTCGACTTCCATGCGCCGGATTATTCGGACCTCTATGGTCGGGTGAAAGCGGCGGGCGAAACCCAGATGCGTGCGGCTTTCGCTATTCGTGACAAGCAAGAACGTACCTCGGCGATTTCGGCGGCGGTTACGGCGATCAAGGGCGTGCTTTCGGCAGAAGATCTGGCCGACGCGAACCTTGGCTCGGCGATCAAAAAGCTGGAAGCCTCGATCCTGCGCGGCGACATCATCAACGGTGGCGCGCGGATTGACGGGCGTGACAACAAGACCGTGCGTCCGATCGTGTCGGAAACCGGGATTCTGCCGCGCACCCATGGATCGGCTTTGTTCACCCGTGGCGAGACTCAAGGTCTGGTTGTGACCACTTTGGGCACCGGCGAAGATGAGCAGATCATCGACGCTTTGCATGGCAATTCGCGCTCGAACTTCCTGCTGCACTATAACTTCCCTCCCTATTCGGTGGGCGAAGTGGGTCGCGTGGGTTCGCCCGGCCGTCGTGAGATTGGTCATGGCAAACTGGCATGGCGCGCGTTGCAGGCTGTTCTGCCTGCCTCGACCGACTTCCCCTACACCATCCGTTTGGTGTCGGAGATCACGGAATCGAACGGCTCGTCTTCGATGGCTTCGGTCTGCGGTGGCTCTTTGTCGATGATGGACGCGGGCGTTCCGCTGAAGTCGCCGGTGGCTGGCGTCGCGATGGGTCTTATCCTGGAAGACGATGGCCGCTTTGCTGTTCTGACCGATATCCTGGGTGATGAAGATCACTTGGGCGATATGGACTTCAAGGTTGCAGGCACCGCCAACGGCATCACCACGATGCAGATGGATATCAAGGTGGCTGGCATCACGCCGGAGATCATGGCGCAGGCTTTGGCGCAGGCCAAAGACGGGCGTTTGCATATCCTTGGTGAGATGAACAAGGCACTGTCGGCTCCGCAAGGTTTCTCGGAATACGCTCCGAAAATCGAAACCCTGCAAATCCCGACCGACAAAATCCGCGAAGTGATCGGCTCGGGCGGCAAAGTGATCCGTGAGATCGTGGAACTGTCGGGCGCGAAAGTGGACATCAACGACGACGGCATCATCAAGATCGCCTCGTCGGATGCGGCGTCGATCAAGAAGGCCTATGACATGATCTGGTCGATCGTGGCAGAGCCGGAAGAAGGCCAAGTTTACACCGGCAAAGTGGTGAAACTGGTCGATTTCGGCGCGTTCGTGAACTTCTTCGGCAAGCGTGACGGTCTGGTGCACGTGTCTCAGATCGCCAACAAGCGCCTGAACCACCCGAATGAAATCCTGAAAGAAGGCCAAGAAGTGAAGGTCAAGCTTTTGGGCTTTGACGATCGCGGCAAGGTCCGTCTGGGCATGAAGATGGTCGATCAGGAAACTGGTCTGGAAATCACCGAGACCAAAGACGAAGCTGCAGAAGCGTAAGCCTTAACCAAGATTGCGACGGGCAGGCATTGCGCCTGCCCGTCGCGCAAATATTTGCCAATGTAAGCCTCAGCATCGGCCAGGATGTGCCGAGAAATTGCTGTGTGCATTGCTTGTGTCGTGTGTCCGTGATGCTTAGGTCATGAGAATTAAGACGAAAGTTTTGAGTGGCGCATATGGGTTGGTTTCGTAAACTAAAGACGCACCTGCGGGTCAGCCGTGCGATCCGCGAGTTTGAAACCCGCAGCGCTGCCCACCGTCCGCATAGGCTGTCAAAGCCGCTCTATGTGTCGCTGACAAGCTATCCCGCGCGTTTTGATGTTTTGCACCTGACTCTGCGCGGACTTTTGACGCAAACCGTTCAGCCGGATGCGGTGGTGCTGTGGGTGGCTGAGGCCGATATGGCGGCACTACCGGCCCCGGTTTTGTCGATGCAGTCAGACCGTCTTCAGATCCGGCCGACTTCGGATACGCGGTCTTACAAAAAGATCATCCCTTTGCTGGCCGAGCAGCCGGATGTCTACATCGTTACGGCGGACGATGACGTCTATTATCGCGCAACTTGGCTGGAAGATCTGGTGCGCGCGACGATGCAGCATCCGGGGCAAGTGCTGGCGCACCGGGCGCATCGCATCACCTACACGCCGGATGGCGCGATGAAATCATACGAAGACTGGGATCTGGATATCGGACGCGCAATTGCCAGCGGCAATGTCCTTGGGCGCTCCAGTGTGGGGGGCAATATCTTTGCAACGGGGGCGGGCGGGGTTCTGTATCCACCCGGCAGCCTTCATCCTGATACGGTGCGCACCGATCTGTTCACGCAACTTGCACCCTATTCCGACGATGTCTGGCTGTACTGGATGGCGCGCCGACAAGGCGCGATTGTGCGTCATCTCGGGCCGCGCTTTCGGGTGCTGGAATGGCCGGGATCACAGGACCAAAGCCTGCGGGCGCACAACCGCGGCAAGATCGGCGAGAACGGCAATGACGTTGCGATTGCTGCGATGACCGAGCGTTTCGGCTTGCCCTGATGTAAACGAGTAGGTTTGCGCGCACGCCGAGATCGTTTGTTAAATCAAAGCTTTGGCTTTCATTTAACCGTAGTTACCCCAAACAAAGAGTTTGAAAATGCCCCCTCTCTGGGTTGTTAAGCGCGAATTGCGCAGGACACTGGATCAAGTTAAATTTCCGTTTCTGATGGCGAGCGCCCCTGTCCTACGTATGATGCACGACCGCAGCAAATCGCGCACCAGCCGTATCACCCCAGGTGCACAGGTGCGCGGGCCAAAGGTTGTGGTGTTTCTGCTGTATCAGCCCAAAGGCTTACTGCCGTCGACCTTTGAAACCTGCCGTCATCTTGCAGCGAAGGGCTTTAGCTGTCTGATCGTCTCGAACGCGGCGCTGTCTGATGAAGATCGCGTGGCATTGGCACCCTATTGCTTTCAGATGCTGGAGCGCCGGAACTTTGGCTATGATTTCGGCGGCTATCGCGACGGCATTCTGCATCTGTTGGAAACACCAGAACCGATTGAGCGTTTGCTGGTGCTGAATGATTCCGTCTGGTTTCCGACGTTGGCTAGTGAAGATTTTCTGGACCATGTTTTAACGCAACCCACTGATATTTATGGGGCTATTTTGACGCAGCCAAAGCGTCGGGGCAAGCCAGCGCACCTGCAATCCTACGCATTTTCTTTTAAGGGGAAGATTGTTCAAAGCCCGAATTTCCTAAAGTATTGGAGAGAACTATCCATTTCCAGCAATCGGAAATGGACGATTTCCCAATGCGAATGCAAAATGACGAGCTATTTTAGCAATTTAGGTTTTAGCGTTGGCGCGAGATGGAGTTCTGATCAGTTTTTCACATCTCTTATTGATTTAAACGATGATAAACTAGCAGCACTTCTGCAGTTGAATGCAGATTTGAAAGAGGGGCGCGATAAAGTGGTTTCGCCGATACTTGCGCGTCGTAATGAACCGGATTGGCGTGCAGCGGCTTTGGCCTACGCGCATTCGACGGACTTTCGAAACTTTTTGCAGCTGCACCCCGCGTTGCAAGAAGCGATGAATTTCCCCTTCGTTAAAAAGTCGTTCGAGCAGCGTTTTTGCATGCACCGCTCGATTTATGCGCAAGTCCTGAGTGACCGCTGCGATCCCGTTATGTTGGCGGAAATCGCCAACTGGGATCGCAAAACGGCGGCGTGAGACTTACTTCGGCTGCTTCGCAAACCGCAGATACGGCAGTTTGATATCCAGCGCGCCGAATTTCTCAGTGGCCTGTTCGTTGTTCAGGCTTAGCGCCACGATCACATCCTGACCGGGCTGCCAGTTGGCGGGGGTGGCAATCGGCACGCCGTCGGTGGCTTGCACGGCATCCAAAGCCCGCAGAATCTCGGCAAAGTTGCGGCCGACGGACATCGGGTAGGTCATCGACAGGCGGACCTTTTTATCCGGCCCGATGATATAGACCGTGCGGACCGTGGCCGTGTTGGCGGGGGTGCGGCCCTCTGTCGGCAGGTAGTAATCGGCGGGCAGCATGTCGAAGGCCTTGGCGACGGTCAGGCTGGTGTCGTCGATGATTGGGAAATCGGCGGGCGCGCCGCCAAAAGCCTCAATATCGCGCTTCCATTTGCCGTGATCGGCCACCGAATCGACCGAGACGCCGATCACCTTGGTGTTGCGCTTGGCCCATTCCTGGGCGAGTTGGGCGACTGCGCCGAACTCGGTGGTGCAGACCGGGGTGAAATCGCGCGGGTGGCTGAAGATGATCGCATAACCGCCCGCCAGCCAATCGTGGAAATGGATGGTTCCAGCGGTGGATTCGGCGGTGAAATCGGGGGCTACGTCATTGATGCGGATAGACATGGTTTCTCCTGCGGCTGTCTGATGACCTTCATGTAAGCGATTTGGAACGGAATTTCACTATGCCGCGTCGATTTGCAGTCAGAAGGGAAAGAAATTCTGTCTGTCCGGGGTCGGTGTGGAAAGTTGCCTTGGTTTGGCCGCCCTGTTTCGCGACATTCTTTGTCGGGGTTGTGCTTGTGCGGTCGGATGTGTGCTGCCATAATATGATCAAATTCAGGAGGCTGGCATGATCATCAAGCGTGATTTCTACATCAATGGTAATTGGGTCGCCCCCATCACCCCGCGCGATTGCGAGGTGATTGACCCATCCACCGAGGAGCCCTGCGCAATCATCTCTCTGGGCTCGGAAGCTGACACCAACGCGGCGGTGGCGGCGGCGAAAGCGGCGTTTCCGGCTTGGGCGGCCACCGCGCCTGCGGTGCGGCGTGAGGTTGTGGTGAAGATTTTGCAGCAATATGAGCTGCGCCTGGAAGAGCTGGCATATGCCATCGCGATTGAAATGGGCGCGCCGATTGATATGGCCCGCAGCAGCCAGGCGCCCTGCCTGCCGTGGCATGCGACGAACTTCCTGACGGCGTTTGACGCGCTGGAATGGGTGCGCCCTCTGGGGCCGCACGCGCCGAACGACCGGATTGCGCTGGAGCCGATTGGCGTGGTGGGCCTGATCACGCCGTGGAACTGGCCGATGAACCAGATCGCGTTGAAGGTTATCCCGGCGATATTGGCGGGCTGCACTTGCGTGCTGAAACCGTCCGAGGAAAGCCCGCTAAACGCGATTCTGTTTGCGGAATTCTGCCATGATGCCGGGGTGCCTCCGGGTGTGTTCAACTTGGTGAACGGTGATGGCGTGGGGGTCGGCTCGGTTCTGTCGGCGCACCCGGATGTCGAGATGATTTCATTCACCGGATCGACGCGCGCGGGGCGGGCGATTTCTGCCGCAGCGGCGGAGACGTTGAAACGCGTGACGCTGGAATTGGGCGGCAAAGGCGCCAACCTGATCTTCGCTGATGCCGATGACAAAGCGGTGGAGCGTGGCGTTCGTCACATGATGAACAACTCGGGCCAAAGCTGCAACGCCCCCAGCCGGATGCTGGTGGAGCGTCCGATTTATGACCGCGCGGTAGAGATTGCGGCGCAGGTGGCGGATTCGATCAAGGTTGGTTCGGCGCATGATGCGGGCAAGCATATCGGGCCGGTGGTGAACAAACGCCAATGGGACCAAATTCAGGGCTATATCCAGAAAGGCATCGACGAAGGCGCTCGGCTGGTCGCTGGCGGGCCGGGTCTGCCAGAGGGGTTCAATCGCGGCTACTACGTCAAGCCGACGGTGTTCGCCGATGTGGTGCCGGGGATGACGATTGAAAAGGAAGAGATTTTCGGACCGGTGCTGTCGATCATTCCTTTCGATACCGAAGCGGATGCGCTGCGTATCGCCAATGATACCCCCTATGGATTGACGAACTATGTGCAATCCAGCGACGGCGCGCGGCGCAACCGGATGGCGCGGGGCTTGCGCTCGGGTATGGTCGAGATGAACGGCAAATCGCGTGGCGCGGGGTCGCCGTTTGGCGGGGTGAAAGCCTCGGGTCGGGCGCGCGAGGGCGGGCATTGGGGGCTGGAAGAATTCCTGGAGGTCAAGGCGATCTCGGGTTGGGATTCTGATCTGGCCTGAGATTGCTTCCGGCATGAAACGTCGCCGCATCGTCGGCGGCGTTTTGCATTTCCGAGTTTGAATCGGAAACTTGACACATGTGTCGATTCGGGTTTTGCTGTGAATAGCCACAGCAGGAGCCACCATGACCTCGCATCCCCGCTTGCTTTCGCCGTTGCCGCTGCGCGGCCAGACCCTGCGCAATCGCATCGTTTTTGGGGCGCACACCAATAATATGGCGGATCAGGGCCTGCCGGGCGCCCGGATGGAGGGCTATTTTCTGGAGCGCGCCTTGGGCGGGGCGGGGATGATTGTGACCGAGCCTGTGCCCGCGCATCGCACGGGTGTGCTGACGCGCGGAAACATGCTGCACGAGTCAGATGAGATTATTCCGCATTTTCAGCGCATTACCGAAAAGGTTAAAGACGCGGGCGCGGTGATCTGTCAGCAGATTTACCATGTCGGCGCGCATGGCGATTCTGACCTGAGCTTTGCGCCGCATTGGTCGCCTTCGGGCGGGCCGTCGTATCACGACAGCGATGGCTCGCATAAAATGACCGAGGCAGAGATTGAGGAACTGTTGGCGGCGCATCTGGCGGCGGCGGTGCGGGCGCAGAAATCGGGGTTTCAAGGGGTTGAACTTTGGGCGGCTTACCATTCACTGCTGGATCAGTTCTGGACGCCGTGGTCGAACCAACGCGATGATAAATGGGGTGGTTCGCTGGAGAACCGGACGCGTTTTTCGCGGATTTTGATGGAAAATATCAGGCGCGCCTGTGGCGAAGATTTCATCATTGGCATGGCGGTCAGCTATTCCACCGCCTATTCAGCGACGCTTTCTGCGGAAAACATGTGTGAAATCATCGCTTTGCATGATGCGACGGGGCATCTCGATTACGTCACTGTGGGGGCGGGCAGTTATCTGGAGTTCGACGCGATCATCCCGCCATTTACCCATGGCGAAAAGCTGACAACACCACTGACAGCACAGCTGAAAGCGCTGGCAACGCACGCAAAAATCACATCCGAGGCCGGAGTGCGCACGCCGGAGAATGGCGAGCAGATCATAGCCTCGGGCGAGGCTGATCTGGTGTCCATTGTGCGCGGGCAGATTGCTGACCCGCATCTGGCGCGGAAGGCCACGGAAGGCCGCGCCGAGGATATTCGCGGCTGTATTTCGTGCAATCAGATGTGCTGGGGCCGGCGCAGCCGGGATTATTGGATTTCCTGCTTGGTTAATCCATCGGTGGGGCGTGAGTTTGAATGGGGCGGGGATCGGTTTACGCAGGCCGTTGCGGCGAAATCTTTGCTGGTTGTGGGGGCTGGTCCGGCCGGGCTAGAGGCGGCACGGGCGGCGGCAGAACGCGGCTACCGTGTCGAAATCGTCGAGGCTTTGCCGGTGATCGGCGGGCAGTTCCGGCTTGCCGGGATGCAGCCGCGCCGCGCGCAGATCCTGGAGTTGATGGATTGGTATGAGCGGCAGTTTCTGAAGCTGGGCGTTACCCTGCGACTGAACACCTATCTGGACGTGGATGACATTGCTGCCCATCCGGCGGATGTGGTGGTGCTGGCGACCGGATCCTTGCCAGATGAAAAAGCTTTCCAACGCTGGTTACCGCATCTAGAAAGCTTGCCGGGGTTGGAGTTGGGCGGCGTGTGTTCGCCCGAAGAGGTGATGCGACGCGAGGCCCGGTTGGGGGATGCGGTGATCGTTTACGATGAGGGCTCGAACTGGCGCGGGGTTGGCACTGCCTGGGCCTTGGCCGAGGCGGGCAAGCAGGTGACAATTGTGACGCCGGAGGCTTTTGTTGGCAAAGAAATCGCCCGAACGGCTGCGGATGGCGCGGCGCGGCGTCGGATGGCGAAGCTGGGGGTGGTGTTCAAGACCGAAGCCTGCATCGCGCGCTGGCATGGTAATGGCGCGACAGTGATCAATCTGCTGACCGGCGAGGAGGAGATTCTCGCCGCCTCGGGTCTGGTGATGGCAACGACAAACCGGGCGTTTGATCCGTTCCCCGAAGATTTCGCGGGCAAACAGACGCTGCGGATCGGCGATTGCGTAGCCCCCCGGCTTGCCGCCTATGCGTTTCACGAAGGCCGCAAGCTGGCGCTTAACCTTTAGCCTACGCGGGCAAAACTGTTCGCCGAAGACAGCGCCCACGCGTCGCGGAAATGCGGCGAGGACGCGGGGTCAGCAAGCAGTTGGCCGGGTTTAAGCTGCTCATATTGCTCGGCAAATGAGATCACCTTGTCGGACGAGGCGCGGCGCTGAAAATGGTGCGGGCGCAATTCTTCGGGGTGGGAAAGCCCTGCGGCAGCGACGAGTTCCGCCAAAGCATGCAGGGTGTTGTGGTGGAAATTGGCGACTCGTTCCGCCTTGTCCGGCACCACGATGGCGCGCTGGCGGGCGGGGTCTTGCGAGGTGACGCCGGTGGGGCACAGCCCGGTATGGCAAGACTGCGCCTGAATGCAGCCGACCGCAAACATGAAGCCGCGCGCGGCATTGCACCAATCTGCCCCGAGTGCCATCACCTTGGCCATATCGAAGGCCGAGGTGATCTTGCCGGAGGCCCCGATCTTGATTTTGTCGCGCAACCCGACACCAATCAACGCGTTGTGTGCAAAGGACAATCCATCGCGCAGGGGCATGCCGACATGATCCATGAACTCCAACGGAGCAGCGCCAGTGCCGCCTTCCTTGCCGTCGATCACGATGAAATCCGGGGTGATCCCAGTTTCCAGCATCGCCTTGCAGATCGCCATGAACTCCCACGGGTGGCCGATACACAGCTTGAACCCGGCGGGTTTTCCGCCCGACAGGTCACGCATACGGGCGACAAACTCCAACAGGCCAGCGGGGGTGGAAAACTCGGAATGGCTGGCGGGCGAGACGCAATCTTGCCCCATCGGCACGCCGCGGATCATCGAGATTTCTTCGCTGATTTTCGCCGCAGGCAACACCCCGCCATGACCGGGTTTCGCCCCCTGCGACAGCTTCAGTTCGACCATTTTGATCTGCGGATCAGCAGAAGCCTCGGCAAACAGCGTCGCATCAAAGCCGCCTGCCAGATTGCGCGCACCGAAATAACCCGAGCCGAGTTCCCACACCAGATCTCCGCCAAATTCGCGGTGATAGGGTGAAACGCCACCCTCGCCGGTGTCATGGAAGAAGCCCCCTGCTTTTGCACCTTTGTTCAAGGCACGGATAGCATTGGCAGAAAGCGCACCGTAGCTCATCGCGGAGATGTTCAAAAGCGAGGCTGCATAGGCGCGCGGGCCGTTGCCAACCGTGACCCGCAAGGCATCAATCGGCGTTGTGGGTTTGGGCGCAATCGAGTGGTGCAGCCATTCATACTGTTCTTGATACACGTCATACATCGTGCCGAACGGGCGTTTATCCAGCTCTTTCTTGGCACGCTGATAGACGATGGCGCGTTTGTCGCGCGGGAAAGGCGCGCCGTCTTTCTCACCCTCAAAGAAATACTGTCGCAGTTCGGGGCGGGTATCTTCCAGAATGAAGCGCATATGCGCCACGATCGGGTAATTGCGCAGGATGGCATGGCGGGTTTGAAAAAGATCATAGACCCCCAAAGCCACCAAGCCCAGCATGATCAGCGCCAGCAACTCCAGCACATCGGCATAGGCCAGCCAGCGCTGGCTCAGGGCGGCAAAGATAACGGCAAGCACGACACACAGCGTCATCGCAGAATAGCGAGGCTCGAACGGATAGCGCAGAAATTGCATTATGATCCTTTGGGCAGCACTTTGACTGCCATCTAACGCCGTATAAATTTCGGTCAGGTTAACGCCGGAATGTCACAAAGTCTTGTCACATTAAAATGGGATTGGCGCGCTGAAAGTGATCCAGTCTTTGGTCTCGGGGTGGTGCAGCGACAGGCTTTCAGCGTGCAGCATCAGCCGAGGAAAATCGCGCGCCATTCCCGTGGCATAGATTGGATCACCCAAGATCGGGCAGCCCTGCGCCAGCATATGCACACGCAACTGATGGCTGCGTCCGGTCAAAGGAAACAGCCGGACGCGGGTGGTCTCTGGCCCGCGCGATATCACATGCCAATCGGTCTGCGCGGGACGACCGTGGGTGTGGTCTACCATCTGGCGTGGACGGTTTGGCCAATCGGCGCACAGCGGCAGGTCGATATGGCCCTGATCTGGCGTTAATGCCCCATAAACTTCTGCGATGTAGGTTTTCTTGGCGCGCCGCTTTTCAAATTCCTGTCCCAGAAAGCCTTGCGCTTGTTTGGTGCGGGCAAAGATCATCACGCCAGAGGTGTCACAATCCAGACGATGCACCAGTAAAGTATCCCAATGCGCCGCTTGCAAGCGGCTGACGAGGCAATCCTCGCGGCCTTCCAGCTTGCCGGGTACCGACAACAGGCCCGCAGGCTTGTTCACCATGATGATTTGCGCATCTTGGTACAGGATATCCAGCGGCACATCGGGGGGATTGTAGATAAAATCCGGGATCATACGATGCTGTGGCCTGCGGCTTTCAGGCTGGCGGCAAGATGGCGGATATGGGCGGGGCCAACCTCGCAGCAGCCGCCGACGATGGTGGCCCCAAGGGCGATCCATTCCATCACGAAAGCGGTGTACTTCTCGGGGGATAGGTCGTGGCGATGGGTGTAGTCGGGTGCCGCAACGGCGTCGGGCAGCGGCAGGCTGGAGATTTCGCTGAAGCCATTGGCATAGGCGCCAAAAGGCAGGCCCATTTGCGACAACTCGCGCAGGGCGGCCAGCATCGCCTCGGGCATTGAGCAATTTGCCAGCACGGCGGCGGTGGGGTGTTCGGCGATCAGATCGCGCAACCCGGCAATCGGCTCGCCCGAGCGCAGGCGGCTGCCGTCGCGATCATGCACCGAAACCGACAGCCACACGGGCAGGCCCGCCGCCTGTGCGCCCTGCAAAGCGCCGCGCGCGAGGTCCAGCGAGGACATGGTTTCCAGCAGGATCACGTCGACATGCGGGGCCAAGATGCGCGCCTTTTCGGCGTAAAGTGGGGCGGAAACCGAAACGGGCGGGGTCAGATCGGGGCGATAGGATTCGCCCAACGGCCCCATAGACCCGGCGATCATCCCGCGCCCGGCTTGGGCTTTTGCCTCATGTGCTTCCATCAAGGCCCGCAGATGCAGGGCGTGATAGAGTGCGTCAAGGCCAACGCCCTCCAGCCGATCATGCAGGATGTTATAGGTGTTGGTGGTGGCCACCGACGCGCCTGCAGCGAAGTAATCGTCGTGGATGGCTTTCACCAGACCGGGATGGTCGATCATCACCCGCGTGGCCCACAGCGGGGTGGGTTCATCGCCCGAGCGCGCGACCAGTTCCTGGCCCATACCGCCATCGAGAAGGGTAATCTGCATCATTCACTCCGTGATCAATTTCGCCGCCAGACCGGCAAACAGCACCGCCGCCACTTTGTTCAGCAGGCCCATGCGTGCGCCAATAGCATGGCCCGCGCGCCCTGCCAAATAGCCATACCCGACGGTGATCAGGGTGCCAGTAAGCCCGAAGATCGTGCCGAGCAGAAGAATCTGCATCCATACCGGGCCGAGGCTGGGGTTTACGAATTGTGGCAGGAAGGCCAGCATGAACAGGATCGGTTTGGGGTTCAGCATGTTGGTCAAAGCGCCCTTGCGGAAGGCCGCCCAACCGGTGCGCTGGCCTTTGCCGGGGGTAATTTCGCCGTTGTCTCGCCAGGATTTCCAAGCGATATAAAGCAGATAAGCGGCCCCTGCGTATTTGATTGCAGACAGCGCCTCAGGGTTGGCTGCGATCAGCGCCGAGAGGCCAAGCGCTGATAACGCCACATGCCACAGGGCACCAAGGCCGACGCCAAGCCCCGCCATCACCCCTGCACGCGGGCCACCCTGGGTGCCCGAGGCGGTGGCGAAGAACACATCTTGCCCGGGTGTCAGATTCACCACCAAGCCGCCTCCGATGAAAGCGAGCAGGTTGTGCAGGCCGATGCCGGTGATGATATCCCACATGGCGCCTCCGGGTTAAGACGTTGGAATGTCGTAGTAATCGCCTTTGTCCTCAAGGCACCAATGCTGAGTGATTTGCAGCCCAGTCGCCCCCTCCAGCGTGCCTGCGGCGATGCTGATCCGGTCCTCGCCGACAGGTTCCCAAAACAGGCTGGAGCCGCAAATGCCGCAAAATCCGCGTCGCGCTTGCGGCGAGGATTGAAACCAGCGCAGGCCCGCGCTTTCGGTCAGCCGGAAACGATCCAACGGGACGGAAGTTGCCGCCCAGAAATGCCCCGAGGTTTTGCGGCATTGCGAGCAATGGCAGGCAAACACGTCGCGCAGCGGCGCATCAGCCTCAAACCGCACTTGCCCGCAGAGACAACCGCCCTTCATTGCGCATCCCTGAAAACTTCTGCCAACAGCGGCACCAGCCAATCCTCATCGGCTTTGGTGAAGGCGGCGGGGGTGTTGCTGTCGATGTCCAAAACGCCCAGCAGCTTGCCCGCACCGTTCCAGACCGGCAACACCAGTTCGGATTTGGTCGATGTCGCGCAGGCGATATGGCCGGGAAAGGCATCGACATCCGGCACATTCTGCACCTGGCCCGTGCGGGCGCAGGCCCCACAGACACCGCGTGAAAACGGGATGACAAGACAGCCGTGGCCACCTTGATAGGGACCGATTTTCAACAGGTTAGGCGCGGTCACCCGGTAGAACCCCGTCCAATCGGCGAAGGGATGAGCGTGGTGCAATTCGCACGCGACGGTGGCCATCAGCGCCACGGTATCGGTTTCGCCATGCGTCAGCGCGCGGATGCTATCGGTGATGTGCTGCATATCAATATCCCAAAGCACAGCCGTCTTTGCGCGGGTCTGACGCGCCGATCAGGATGCCGGTCTCGTCGATCAGGATGCTTTGCGCGCCGCCAATCGGCTCGGGTGACAGCGACACCTGATGCCCCATCTGCGCCAACTCTGTGCGCACTTCCGGGCTGTATCCGCTTTCCACCAGCATGCCTTCGGCCCCCGAGAAACAGCGTGGCGCGTCGATGGCGGCTTGAGCCTCGAGCCCATAGTCGATCATATTTGACACAAACCGCGCATGGCCGCAGGGCTGATAGGCCCCACCCATCACACCGAACGGCATGATCACCTTGCCATTTTTGCGCAACATGCCCGGAATGATCGTATGCATCGGCCGCTTGCCGCCGCCTGCCTCGTTCGGATGGCCCGGCTGAAGACTGAACCCCGCGCCGCGATTCTGGAAGTTGATGCCAAATTTCTGCGAGGCGATGCCCGCGCCAAAGCCCCAGAAAATCGAATAGATCAGCGACACCGCCATGCGGTCACGGTCGACAACCGTGATGTAGATGGTGTCTTTGTGCACGGCCTCGCTCAGCGGTGCGGCAGAGGCCATCGCGCGTTTTGGGTCGATCAGCGCGGCCAGTTTCGCGGCCGTTTCCGGCGACAGCATGTGATCCAGCCGGGGTGCTGTCTCGGCAATGAAGCGATTGCGGGCATCGTAGGCCAGCTTGGCGGCCTCGGCCTCGATATGCGCGCGCTGGGTGCCGAACGGATCCATCGCGGCAAGATCGAAGTGTTTGAGGATGTTCAGCATCAGGATCGCAGTGGCACCCTGACCGTTTGGCGGATGCTCGACCAGTTCGGTGCCTTTGTAGTCGCCCGCAATCGGATCGGTGTAAGTGCATGCGGTGGCTGCGAAATCTTCCAAAGTGTGCAGGCCACCCATGGCTTGCAGCGAAGTGACCATGTCTTCGGCAACCTCGCCCTCATAAAATCCGGCGGGGCCTTCACGGGCGACGCGGCGCAGCACTTCGGCCTGACCGGGCGCGCGGAAGATCTGACCGATCTGCGGGATTTTCCCGTCCAGCAGGTAAAACTTGCGGGCGTCGCCGCTGAGTTCCGGGCCATCCGCCGCCCAGTCGAAGGCGACGCGGGGTGCCACGGGCACGCCTTCATCGGCATAGCGAATCGCCGGGGCCAGCACGCGGTCGAGACCCATCTTGCCCCAATCGCTGGAAAGGCGGCAAAACGCATCCATCGCACCCGGCACCGTCACCGGATCAACGCCGCGCACTGGCACGGCATCAAGACCGCGATCCCGCATCGCCTGTGCCGAATAGGCTTTCGGCGCGCGGCCCGAACCGTTCAGCGCCACGATCCGCTCTTCCCCAGCTGGTTTGATCAGCGCAAAGCAATCGCCACCGATCCCGGTCATTTGCGGCTCGCAGATCCCCAGCAGGATGGCACCCGCGATGGCCGCATCCACCGCATTGCCGCCAGCCTCCAGCGTTTCAATCGCCACTTTGGCGGCCAAAGGATGTGATGTGGCACAGACGCCATTGCTGGCATAGATTGCCGAACGGCCCGGAGCCTGAAAATTGCGCATGAAGAACCCTCCTGTTGGCGACAAGCCTAGGGAAATGTGGAGGGATTTCCAAGGGTAGATGGACCTCGGCGCCACGAACTGGGTGGGGGCAATATCCGCAGCGCCGAGTGAAGCTTTATGCAGCTACAGCGTCGATTTTGGCGACTAACGAGGGCTATTTTAGGGGGAAATTCTGGCAAACAGGTGGCAGATCTGGCGAAATGGAGACAATCGACCATCAGGCTGGTGATTGTTTCGTATCAAGCCGAAAGCTGAGTAGGTTGCGCCCATCCTCACGGCGGTAATCAAGGTCTTTCGACAGGCGTCGAATCAAGTGCCAACCAAAGCCGCCCTCTGGCAGATCCGCACAATCCCCATGCGGGGCCAACACACCAGCAGGCAATTGACCGCCCGGCATCGGCACACCCGTATCCGAAATTTTGCAGAGCAGTTCGTTTCGCCGCAGTTGAAGCGAGATTTCAATTTCACCATCATGGTGTGCATAGGCATGTTCAACAATGTTGTTCAACGCCTCAGCCAGAACGATTTCAGCGGTGCCGCGGCCGTCTTCGGGCAGGCTGCGCAGCAAAAGCGTGTCCAGCAAAGCGCGTAAGCCATCGCGGACGGCTGTTTGGTGCCCCGGGATTGTCAGCCGGGCGCTGGTGGAGAATTCCACCGCCTTGGCGCGCACCGGTCAACTCACTTGCCGCAAACCGTCAGGTATTTGGTCATGAATTGTGAAAATGCTGTCCATCCGGGTCAGCCGAAAAACTTTTTTTACTGTGATTGTGAGGCCCGAGAGTTCAAGCTTACGCTCTGGCCCCAGAGCCTTCATCACCGCAACCACAGCGCCCAGACCGCTGCTGTCCAGAAATGCCACCCGCGACATATCCAAAATGACCCGAAGCGACGGCGCCTGTGTCAGTTCGCGCATGCGGTCTTTGAACTGAATAGCCCCCGCCGCGTCGATACGGTCACCCAAAGCGCTGACCACAATAATTTCGCCGCGTTGTTCCGCCACAAGCTCCATCTGCTTGGCCCCTTTTCTGAATCACTGGGCTCAGGTTAGGGCCAAGAGGTTACCGATTGGTAAGCAGAGCTGGATAATCTGGCGCAGGATCAGTTCAGCTGAAACTGCAGCGGGTAGCGGCCATTCTCGAAGTCGCCAAACAGGTCAGGCAGATCGGGATGCGTTATCGGCTCGCCGGTTTCATCTGGGACAAGGTTCTGCTCGGAGACATAGGCCACATAGTAGCTTTGGTCATTCTCGGCCAGCAGGTGATAGAAGGGTTGATTGCGCGAGGGGCGGGCATCTTCTGGGATGGCGTGATACCATTCCTCGGTGTTGGAAAACATCGCGTCCACATCGAACACCACACCACGAAACGGGTGCTTGCGATGACGAAGCACCTGACCGATGTGATATTTGGCCGCCGTCTTCAACATCGTGCATGTGCTCCCCTAAAAGGGTTAGTAATCCGTTGCGCAGACGGTGTCTATTCCACAGGCGCGCTCCGGGGGAAACAGTCTGTATTGGCCTGCCGCCTAGTCTGGCAAGGTCTCGCCCATCCGAAATCCGCCGACGCCTGGGTTTTGCACGGGATTGTCATGGAAAAACCCAGACATGCCCATTTCATCTGCACGGGTTTTCTCGTATCTTGACCACAAAATAAAAACGCGAGGGGCAAATGAGCAGACTTCTCCGTGCGTCGATCCTGTTGTTGGCCCTTGCATCTTGCGGGGGTGGGAGTTCTTCGGCGCCGAAAAAACTGGATGACGCTTGCGCGATTTTGCAGCAGCGCCCGACCTATTATAGGGCGATGAAGGCGACAGAGCGGAAATGGGGCGTGCCGGTGCATGTGCAGATGGCCGCGATCTATCAAGAGAGCAAGTTCGTCGGCAATGCCCGCACTCCGCATCAGTTTGCGTTGGGGGTGATCCCGATGGGGCGGCAATCTTCGGCCTATGGCTATAGTCAGGCGCTGGATGGCACTTGGGAAGAATATCAAGACGAGCAGCGCCGCTTTGGTGCCAAGCGCGACCGGATCACCGATGCCACCGACTTCATGGGATGGTACATGAGCCAGAGCAATCAGCGGCTGGGGATCTCGATGAACGATGCCGAGTCGCAGTATCTGGCCTATCATGAAGGCCGGACCGGCTATGCCAACCAGTCTTATCTGAACAAGCCGTGGCTGGTCGATGTCGCCGCCGCGATCGGGCGGCGGTCGCAGATGTATGCGCAGCAACTAAGCTATTGCCGCTAGCGAGACGGGGTTAGCGGCCGCGGCGTTCGATTTCGTCGGTGATGTTGAACAGGCTGCCGCTGTAATTGCCGCCGGTCTTCAGATCACCCAGGATCACCGTGGTTTGCTGACCCAGATCATCGGTGATCACCCATTGCCGCAGGGTGGTCGGGTTGGATGTAAACACCAGCGCGATCTGGCCGTATTCGGGATGCTGGGGGTCTTGCGCCACGACTTGGGTGGCGTTCTTGGCCTCGGTATGGGCGACCACGGTTTTGGCGCTGCCGAGATTGACGTTGGCGGCGAGGATCAGGTTCAGGGGGGTCCGTTTCAGCGGATACTGTTCCGGCGCTTGGTTCGACTTCGCATCGAAAATCGCGACGTTGCCGCTGGAGGCCAGCACCAGCGATTTGTCCGGCGGGGCGTATTCAAAGCGGACCCGGCCGGGGCGTTTGATGATCAGCTTGCCGGTGGCGATGGAGCCGTCGGCGTTGACTTGGGTGAACTGAGTCTCGACCGTGGTCAGGCTGTTCAGATAGGCCGACAGATCCTTCAATGGGATTTTCTCGGCCCATGCGGGGACGGCGAGAAGGACCAGGGCGAGCGGGGCGAGGAGGGTGCGAAGCGGTTTCATGCTTTCTATATATGACAGGCAAAGCGGCGCTGCACCCCCCTTGCGTTCACTTGGCGGAGAGGTGCCGAGGCGGGTTTCGTGAGCGGTCCCAACTCGGGACCTTTTAATGTCATGTAAAAACAATGGCTTGATATGGCCGCGTTAAGGGATTTTTAACACATTCGCCCGTTGAATGCTTCGGAGGGAGTATTTAGGCCAATGTGAAGTTTCGCAGTTTCATCTTGGTCTAAATATCCCCGCCGGAGGCTTCGGCGTTTTCAACCGCAGCGCCCCTTGCCCGTGGGGCGGTTGCGGTTACAATGCGGGCAACCCCAGCCAAGGACGCCAATATGTCGATCAACGCCCCGGAAACCCAGATTGTCACCCACTGGAAAATCGCTTGCGATGGTGGTGAGGGGG
Source organism: Cypionkella sp. (assembly GCF_034376685.1). Lineage (GTDB taxonomy): Bacteria > Pseudomonadota > Alphaproteobacteria > Rhodobacterales > Rhodobacteraceae > Cypionkella. The sequence goes on along the minus strand of NZ_JAXMJJ010000002.1, from coordinate 10,744 downwards.
CTTTGGGGCATCCTCGGGTTTGGCTGACCATCCCCGAGGATACCGGATTTGTCGAATGTGGCTATTGCGACAAGCGTTATGTGATCGACCGCGCCCATGCCCATGACGACCACTGACGTCAGCAGGCACTAAGGCTTGCGCGGCCGCGGTCTGATCCGGCTGGTGACAGCCATTATCGCTTTGCCGCTGCTGTATTTTGCGGCCGGGATTGCGGGGGCGGTGATCCCTGGCAAACACGCTGATCTGGCCCCCGGCACCGATGTGTTGATCGGGCTGGCGCGCGCGCCGATCCATTATGATTTTCTGCTGCCGATGTCGCCCGAGTTGCGCAGCCGCTATGGCTTTGCCGAAGCTGCCGGGGTGCCGGTGCATGCGCCGCAGGCCGAGTGGTTGCTGGTGGGCTGGGGATCGGAAGCGTTCTACACCAGTGCCGGAAGCTACAGCGATATGAAGCCGGCGGCGGTCTGGACCGCGATCACCGGCGACAAGGCCGTGCTGCATCTGGATGTGGCGGGGGATGTCAGCGGCGTGGCGGGGATCAGCTATTTCACGCTGTCGGAGGCGCAGTATCAGGCGCTGCTGCGCAGTCTGGATGGGGATTTTCAGCGCGATCAGACCGGGGCTCCGCTGCCGCTGGCCGCGCATTTCAATGATCACGACGCGTTTTTCGCGGCCAAGGGCGATTTCAGCCTGCTGTATCCCTGCAATGCCTGGGTGGGCGAGACGCTGCGCGCGGCGGGGGTGCCGTTTGGCATTTGGACCCCGACGCCGCAGGCGGTGGAACTGGCACTGGGGTGGCATAACGGCTGACGGGAGGCCGAACCGGGGGCAAACTCTGCGGGGCAGAGTTTGTCGGTTCGTCGCGCATAAGGCTGAAGGCCGTTGTGCGAGGGGTGTTGGGCAGCACGCCAAGGTTTGAAAATCTGGCAAGAAGACGCGATGCCAAAGACATATGAGGGGGCATCAAGGCTAGAACGCCAAGCCGCTTCGTGGCAATACTGCGCCCTGTAGCGGAAAAAAGGGCGGGCAGATCATGGCATTCGGCAAGGGCAATCACCTGCATCTGATCGACGGCTCGGCGTTTATTTTCCGGGCCTATCATGCACTTCCCCCGCTGACGCGGAAATCGGATGGCATGCCGGTGGGGGCGGTGGCGGGGTTTTGCAACCTGCTTTGGGGCGAGTTGACCTCGATCCGCAAGGAAACCGCACCGACGCATCTGGCAGTGATCTTCGATGCGGGATCGATCACCTTCCGCAATGAAATCTATGATAAATACAAAGCCAACCGCCCGGAATTGCCCGAAGATTTGCGACCGCAGTTTGCTTATACCCGCAAGGCCACCAAGGCGTTCAACGTCGCCTGCATCGAGCAGGATGGCTATGAGGCCGACGATATTATCGCCACTTTGGCGCGGCGGGCGCGGGAGGCGGGTGGATCGGTGACGATCATCTCTTCCGACAAAGACCTGATGCAGCTGGTTGGCGACGGCGTTGATATGCTGGACCCGATGAAGAACAAGCGGCTTGGCATCGACGAAGTGTTCGAAAAGTTCGGCGTCGCCCCCAATCGGGTGGTGGATGTGCAGGCTTTGGCCGGGGATTCGGTGGATAACGTGCCGGGCGCGCCGGGCATTGGCCTGAAAACCGCGGCTTTGCTTATTCAAGAATACGGCGATCTGGAAACCCTGTTGCAGCGCGCGGGCGAGATCAAGCAACCCAAGCGGCGCGAGGCGTTGCTGGATAATGCCGAGTTGATCCGCATTTCCAAGCGCTTGGTGACGCTGGATGCGGATATGCCGTTGGAATGTCTGTTGGACGATCTGGAACTGGCCTCGCCCGAGCCGGATGTGGTGATGGCGTTTCTGCGCGAGATGGAGTTTTCGACCCTGACCAAGCGCGTGTCAGAGCGGTTGAAGATCCCGGCACCCGCAGTGGATGACGGCTTGGCCTTGGCGGCGGTGAATGATGCCGAGAACGCGCTGGAAACGCCCGCTGTGCCGTTCGACGTGGCGCTGTATGAGAAGATCGACACGATGGCCGCGCTGGAGGCGTGGATCGCGCGCATCACGCATGTCGGGCATGTGGCGGTGGATACCGAAACCACCTCTCTGAACGAGATGCAGGCGGAACTGGTGGGGATTTCTCTATGCGTTGATGCCGGGAAGGCTGCCTATATTCCGCTGGGCCATAAGCAGGGCGGCGGTGATCTGTTTGGCTCATCCGAACTGGTGCCGGGGCAGTTGGGGCTTGATGAGGTTCTGGCGGCGTTGAAGCCGGTGCTGGAGGATGCTGCGATCCTGAAAATCGGCCAGAACATGAAATATGACTGGAAGATTTTCAAACGGTATGGCGTCGAGATCGCGCCGTTTGACGACACCATGTTGATGAGTTCCGCGATGCAGGCGGGGCTGAACGGGCATGGCATGGATGCTCTGTCCGAGAAGTATCTGGGGCATACCTGTATTCCGATCAAGAGCTTGTTGGGGTCAGGAAAATCTCAGGTGACGTTTGATCGAGTCGCGGTGGATGATGCGGTGAAATATGCCGCCGAGGATGCCGATGTGACTCTGCGGCTGTGGCAATTGTTCAAGCCGCAACTGCACCGCGCGCGGGTGACGACGGTGTATGAGACCTTGGAGCGGCCCTTGGTGCCGGTGCTGGCGCGGATGGAGATGGCCGGGGTTCAGGTGGACCGCGATACTTTATCCCGGATGTCGAATGCCTTCGCGCAGAAGATGGCGGGGTTGGAGGCGGAAATTCAACAGGTGGCGGGGCAGCCGTTCAATGTCGGCTCGCCGAAGCAGTTGGGCGAAATCCTGTTCGACAAGCTGGGCCTGCCGGGGGGCGAGAAGGGCAAGACCGGGGCCTATGCCACCGGGGCGGATGTGTTGGAGGATCTGGCGACCGAGCATAGCTTGCCGGGGCTGGTGCTGGATTGGCGGCAGTTGGCCAAGCTGAAATCGACCTATACGGACGCGTTGCAGGATCATATTGATGCCGAGGGCCGGGTGCATACCTCGTATTCGATCACTGGGGCGGTGACCGGGCGTCTGGCCTCGACCGATCCGAATTTGCAGAACATTCCGATCCGGTCGGAAGAGGGGCGGCGGATCCGTGAGGCGTTTGTGGCGCCGAAGGGCAAGGTGTTGGTGTCGCTGGACTATAGCCAAATCGAGCTGCGGATTTTGGCGCATGTGGCGGATCTGGCCGCGCTGCAACAGGCGTTCAAGGATGGCATTGATATTCACGCGCTGACGGCAAGTGAGATGTTCAATGTGCCGCTGGATCAGATGACCAGCGATATTCGCCGTAGGGCGAAGGCGATCAACTTTGGCGTGATCTACGGGATTTCCGGCTTTGGTCTGGCGCGGAATTTGCGGATCCCGCGGGCCGAGGCGCAGGGCTTCATTGATCGGTATTTTGAGCGGTTTCCGGGGATCAAGGAATACATGTCGGATACCGTGGCCTTCGCGCAGAAGAACGGCTTTGTGCAGACGCTATTTGGCCGGAAAATCCACACGCCCGAGATCAACGCCAAGGGTCCGGGGGCGGGGTTTGCCAAGCGGGCGGCAATCAACGCGCCTATTCAGGGCACGGCTGCGGATGTGATCCGGCGGGCGATGATCAGGATGCCTGCGGCGATTGCGGGGATTCCGGCGACCATGCTGTTGCAGGTGCATGATGAATTGCTGTTCGAGGTCGAGGAAGGCGCTGCCGAGGCGCTGATCAAGGTGGCGAAGGATGTGATGGAGGGGGCCTCGCATCCGGCGGTGCATCTGAAGGTGCCGTTGACGGTTGAGGCGGGCGTGGGGGCTACTTGGGCTGCGGCGCACTGAGGGCCAGCGCCGGGGGCTAGCCCCCGGACCCCCAGGATATTTGAGCACAGAGGATGACCTAAGTGATCCAGACCTGGGCGGAGTTGAAGGCGTTTGCTTTGGGCATGGATCTGCCCGAGATCACCTTGGCCACGCCTTGGGGGCATGAGGCGTTGAAGGCCTTTGGCAAGATGTGGTGCTATTGGTCGTATTACGAGGATGCGGCGGTGTTCAAAGCTAGCCGCGATGAGCGGGAAATGCTGATGGCGGCGGAACCGGAGACGTTCTTTCTGCATCCGCATTATGCGCCCTACAATCTGGTTTTGGTGCGGGGAGGCTGCATTGATCCGGGCTGGGCGCGGGCGCGGCTGCAGCAGCAGTGGCGGGATGCGGCACCGAAGCGGTTTTTGAAGGACTGGGACGCGCGATGATGCAAGCGGCCCCGGCTCAAGACCGGGGCGGCGTGGGGAATGCGGCGCGGGGGGATGCGGAGCCGGAAGGCTTTAGATCACCCTTGGTTACGCGCGCTCAACGCGCAGTTGGTAGCAGTTGTTGCGGGCGGACCTTATGTGGACATAGGCGATGCGCGGGTCGGTCAGTCGGGTTTCGGCCTCGGCGGGGATCGTCGCTGTGGGGACGACGGCACCTGTGCCGTAGACGATGCGGTTCTCGGCGGAATAGCCCCGGATGATGTAATCGGGGGAGGCGAGGATTTCGGGGATGGTGTCGGTGGTGCCTGCGTCGCACGCGTCAGCGCAGAGGAATATCGGGCCGAGTTCGGCGTAGGGTTGCGCTGAGGGGAAGGGCCGGTGGGCGAGGATCAACATGCCTGCGCCCTTCGGGATCATTTGCAGACAATGGCGGCAGGGGTTGCCTGCGCCGTCGGAGATATGGCGCTCGGGCGGCTGGCCGTTGGCGTCGGGGCCTCCGGCCTGGTAGGCGCGGACGGTTTCGGTGGGGATGGGCGTGAAGCGGATCATGGCAACCTCTGGGTTAGGATTGGCCCAGATAGCGCCGCGATCAGGTTTCAGGCGACCCGAAACCTGCGGTTAACGCATTGGCCTTATCCTAAGGCAGAAATCACCGCTGGAAGGGGCATATTCTGATGAAATTGATGAAAGCCAAACCGCCTTAACGCTGGATCAGCGGCCCCATGACTTTGCCGCCCAGGATGTGCAGGTGGTAATGCGGCACCTCTTGCATGCCATGCGGGCCTGCGTTGGTGATGGCGCGGTAGCCCTGACCGGGGGCGACGCCGACGATCTCGCAGACCTTGGCGCAGGCGCGGTGAAAATCGAGGATTTCCTCGGCCGAGGCTTCGGCTGCGAAGTGATCAAAGGTGGCGTAGGGGCCTTTCGGGATCACCAGCACATGCACCGGGGCATGCGGGGCGATGTCGTGGAAGGCCAGCGAATGCTCGGTTTCCAGCACGGTCTTGTTGGGAATTTCGCCGCGCAGGATGCGGGCGAAGATGTTTTGCGGGTCATAAGAGTAGGTCATCGGTCAATCCACAAACAGATAAGCGGTGGCGGCGATTTCGCGCGCCTTCTCGGGGCTTATGTCAAGAAATTCGGCCAGAGGCACGGTGTTTTCGTCAATGCTGGCACTTTGGCGTACACGCAGCAGGTTGGGAAAACCGGCATCGCGGATGCGGTCGCCTTCAAACTTCACATCGTAGCGGATGGTTGGCAGCAGGCGTTCGATGGTGTCTTTCGGGGTGCTGTCTGACGCCAGACCCACGCGCTTGGCATGGCCGATCAGGTAATCATCGGTGAAGTCGCATTCGATTTCCAACAGCCGCACCTTGGCTTTGTCGTTGTAGAAATCCTGCATCAGATCGACGCTGGCGGGGTCAATGCAGACCACAAGCTGATCGGTTTGCCAGTAATCGAACAACACCCGCATCAGCGCGCGGCGGTGGCGCGTGCGTTTTTCCAGCGTCGATTGGATGCCGCCAAGATCGGGCAGCGGGGTGGAGGCCTCGTTGAACAGATAATCCAGCGCGGGCAGGTTGGTGACCTGACGCACGCGTTCGACCAAGCGTTTGGCGACGTGCCATTTCTTGCAGGTGACCATCATCAGGGTGCGATGGCGGCCGAGCGAGCTTTCGGTCTCCCAGAACCGCGGCGCAAAGCGGCGGCCTACGCGACCCCGGCCTGAGATGAATTTGAACAGTGAGCGGCCTTCGTTCGAGATCGCAAAGCGCACGCCTTTGGCGGCATAAAGCTTACCCAGGCGGTCTTTCAGGTCTTTCGCATCCGGGCTGATCTTGCGGGCAAACAGATAATCCTGGCTGATCAGCAGGTCGTAATTGTCGTTATAAAACGTCACCGGCATGCCGTAATCGGTGAACATCAGGAAGGTCAGCGTGCGGGTGCGCAGTTCGTGTTCCGGGATCAGGTGGCGGACGATGGTTTGAAAAAACGTCTCATCCGGGATCCAGGTGGTGCGGAAGAAGCGCATCACATCGCGGCGCTTCTTGGTGAATTCCAGCACGGATTCCACGGTGCGGCGGCGCAGGCACCACCACTGGCTGCCGATTTGCATGGCGATGTCGGCAGGGACGTTGCGGGTCAGGCCAAGTTTGTCTTGCCATTTCATCGAAGCGTAAAACAGCGCCTTGTGGGTGCGCTCGTTGAAGTAGTGGCGGTAGATCAGGCGTTCTTCCTTGATGCCGGTCTTGATCCAGTCGGAACTGAAGAAATCGAAGCTTTCGATGTAGTCGACTTCCTCGCGGTCGAGGAATTTATGGGCGAATTCGGCGGATTTGATCGGCATGCAGTCGCCGGACAGCATGTAAAAATGCGTGGCGCGCGGGAAGGCTTCAACGGCGGCCTCGACGGCCATCAGGGTGGCTTCGACGAGGGACCATTCGCCCCAGCCGCATTTGGCGCGGCGTTTGGTGAAGGTGACGTTTGGGTTTGCGGTCAGCACCGAGCGGATTTTGTCGAAATCCGATGGCTTGGCACGGCCATCGAAGTGAATGGCGACATAATCCCCCACCGCTGTCAGCCGTTGAGCCTGAGCGATGATCCCATCGGGATCCTTGTGGCAGAGAAGGATGTAGGCGATTCTGGCCATTGGAAGAACATTAAACCCTTGAACGCGTCATTGTTTCCCTGAATACCTTGAAGAGACATTGAAAAGACAGAGTTTGTTTGCTTTTTTGTGGCTGATTGGGTTTGTGCCGCATCGGATGCGGGCGTTTGGGAGGGTGCGGATGGGTTTCCCCGGAACTTGGATGACAGAGTCGGAATCGGTGGTCTACCGGGTGGTGCCGAAATGCGCCTGCTCGACCATCGGGCAGATCATGTTCTATTCCGATCATGGCACATTCTTTGACGGTGATATCCATGATGCGACCGGCGGGATGCACAAATGGGCGATCGAGGCGAGCCAGCCTTTGATTGAGCGCAACGTCAAGCAGCACAAGTCTTACGCTTTTACCTGCGTGCGCAACCCGTACACGCGGATTCTGTCTTCGTTTTTCGACAAGATTTGCGGCATTCAGCGCAACGGCAAGCGCTATCGCGGCAATCTGGTGCCGTTGTTGGTGCAGAAATACGGTGTGCAGGTGGGCGGCGATGACGGGCAGGGCGAGTTTGACCAGATCGCCAGCTTCCGGCGATTTTTGCTGTTTGCGCGGGATACCATCCGGTTCAAGAAACCGATGGAGCCGGACATTCACTGGTCAGCGATGGCGGGGCATGTCTCGACCTATATCGTCAACGGCGGGCGCTATGACAAGATTTTCTTCACCGAGAAATTCGATGAGGGCATGGGCGCAGTTCTGAAGAAAATCAAGACAAAACATAAGGTTGATCTGAAGAGGATCCCGAAATTCAACGAGAGTGAGGGCCACGGGCCAAAGCGGCTGCACCCGGTTGAGGACTATTTCGACGATCTGTCGCGGCATCTGGTCTGGGAAATCTACAAGCGCGATTTCCAGCTGTTCAAGTATGATTTCGACAATCCGGGCAACAAGATGCCGATTGGCGAGATTGATCTGGATGAAGTTCACGCCAAGCTGGGCGATTGAATTTGGCGGTGCAACTGGGGGTTTCACACCCCCAGACCCCTGTGGGATATTTGAGCAGAGAGGATGACAATTTTAGATAAATTGTTTGGATTTTCTGCGGTTAATCCGGCACTTTCATCACGATTTTCCCGATATGGCTGGAGCTTTCCATCCGCCAATGTGCTGCGGGGGCTTCGGTCAGTGCGTATTCGCTGTCGATCACCACGCGGAAGCTGCCCGCTGCGATCATCGGCCAGATATGGCTTTCCACGGCTTGCGCGATGGCGGCTTTGGCCTGATCGGATTGCGGGCGCAGGGTGGATCCGGTCAGGGTCAGGCGGCGCATCATGATTTCTGCGAAGTTGAGCTCTACCTTGGCACCTTGCAGGAAGGCGATCTGCACGAGGCGGCCATCATCTGCCAAGGCGCGGATGTTGCGCGGCAAATAGGGGCCGCCGACCATATCGAGGATCAGATCGAAGCCGCCGAGTTTCTTCGCCTCTTCCGAAAAATCGGCGGTTTTGTAGTTGAAGCAGGTCTCTGCACCCAAAGCCTCGACCGCGCGGCATTTCTCATCACTGCCAGCGGTGGCAAAGACACGGGCACCCAAGGCTGCGGCGATTTGCACCGCCGTTGTGCCGATGCCGGAGGAACCACCGTGGACGAGAAAACGCTCGCCTGCTTTCAGACGCCCGCGCATGACGATGTTGGACCAGACGGTGAAGCAGGTTTCCGGCAGGCAGGCGGCTTCGCGCAGGGTCAGGCCTTCGGGGATCGGCAGGGCATGGGATTCGTGGCAGGCGGCGTATTCGGCATAGCCGCCGCCGGGCAGCAGCGCGCAGACCTTGTCGCCGATCTGCCAGCGGGTCACACCGGGCCCCATCGCGACGACGGTGCCTGCGCCCTCCAGCCCCGGCAGCGGTGAGGCAGAGGCGGGTGGGGCGTAAGAGCCTGCGCGTTGCAGCGCGTCGGGGCGGTTCACCCCGGTATAGGCGAGGTGGATGATGATCTGGCCATGCCCCGGCACTGGCACCGGCAGCGAGGCGGGCAGCAGCACATCCGGGCCGCCGGGGATAGAGATTTCCATTGCCAGCATCGAGGAGGCAAGCGTCATGAGGCGGCCCTTTCAGGGTTTGTGATGGCCGGGCAGATCGGCGGCGGCTTTGGGTGCACGGATCTTTTCCAGCAGTTTGGCAGGCCCGGCCAGCAGCGCCTTTGCCAGCGGGTTGGCTTGGATTGCGGCTTTGGTTTTCTCAAATTGCGTCACATTGGCGAGACGGCGATCCAGGAAAGCCCAGGTGTCGGCGTTGTCGTCGGAGTGATCGCCCAACCAGAACAGCACGGTGGCGGAATAGACGGCAGAGAGCGTGGCGCGTTTGGTGTACCAGTTCAGATCGGTCGAGGTATCGCCCAAGGCCTGCCAGATCGCATCGGCACTGGCCCAGATCAGTTTGGCGCCTTCGGGCGCGTGTTGCGGCAAGCTGAACAGGGTGGTGCCGCGGCGGACGAGTTCTTTGTCGGCCGCAGCAAGGCGCAGTTTGATCGCGGCGGCAACGCGGTCGGTATAGCGCAGGGCGGTCAGATCGGTGCTGGCGAGGGCATCGCGCATGGCTTGATCGCCCGCCTGATGATAGGCAACCGCAAGGTCGATGCCGCCGCGCGGGAACAGCGCGCGGGCCAATGCGGGGGCTATGTCCGAATCAGTCAGGGCAGCGTTCAGGGTGGTCTGCGACCAGCCATCAAAGGCGGCATGGGGCAGCGCGGCCTGCAAAATCCGGGTTTTGGCGGCTTCCATGCTGTTTTCGTGATCCATTCGGTTCCCCTTCTCTGCGCAAGGTAGACAAAGCCACGGGGCTTTGCTATCCGGCCAGAGCCTGCACATTCAGTGCAACTCTAACTTAGGAAGGTGGTGACAACCACATGCAGGTCAGCGTCCGCGATAATAACGTTGAGCAAGCGCTTCGCGCCCTCAAGAAAAAGCTCCAGCGCGAAGGCGTGTTCCGCGAAATGAAGCTCAAGCAACATTTCGAGAAACCCTCCGTCAAAAAAGCGCGCGAGCAAGCCGAAGCCGTTCGCCGTGCGCGCAAGCTTGCGCGCAAAAAGGCATTGCGCGAAGGCGGCGTTTAAGTCGTTCTTGGAATGCTGGGTGGGGGCTGTATGCCCTTGCCCCACGATCAACCCCCGTCCGCAAGGCCGGGGGTTTTTCTTTTTGCCGGTCGCCGGGGTGCGTCAGGCCAGCTTGCGCCGATAGGCAACCGGCGCGCGCTCCGGCAGGGTGACGTTCAGTTGGCTGACCATGTCGATCATCGACTCGGTGGCTTCGTCCAGCGACTGGCAGGCAACCGTGGTTTCCGCGAACATCGACGCGTTTTGTTGGGTCACATTGTCCAGATCGTTGATTGCTGCGGTGATCTCGCTCAGCGAGCGGGATTGGTCGCTGGCCGTGCTGGCGATGGCCGCAACCTGTTTGGCCGCGGCGGCGACGCTTTGGGTTATGACCGTCAGTGCGGTTCCAGTCTGGCCCACCAGATCGACCCCTTCGCGGACGTGCAGGCCAGCTTCCTGCACCAGACCGGTGATTTCCTTGGCCGCGTCGGAACAGCGTTGCGAAAGGGCGCGCACCTCTGACGCGACCACCGCAAAGCCACGCCCCGCCTCGACCGCGCGGGCCGCCTCGACCCCGGCGTGCAGCGCCAGCTGATTGGATTGAAACGCGATTTCGTCGATGACCGAGTTGATCCGGGCAATCTTTTGCGAACTTTCCGCGATGCTTTGCATCGACGCAATCGCCTGTTCCACCACGCGGCTGCCGCCCCGTGCCTCTCATTGCGCCAGGGCTGTGGACGCCTCGGCGTTCGAGGCGATATGGGCGGACTGGCGCACACTGGCACGAAACTCGACCACCGCGG
>NZ_JAXMJJ010000001.1:0-8987 GCF_034376685.1 Cypionkella sp. | reverse complement strand
GTCAGCCGGGGGCATCGGAAAGTCGCGCAGGTTTTGCGGGCGCACCCAGGCGAGGTTTTGGCCCTCCTGTGGGGCGGCGATGCCCTGCCAGCGACGGCAGGCGAACAGCGGCATCAAAAGGTGGAAGTCATCATAAGTGTGGCTGGCGAAGGTCAGCGGTGCGAGGCAGCTTGCCCAAGTGTCGATGCCGAGCTCTTCTTTCAACTCGCGGACCAGGGCGTGTTCCGGGGTCTCACCGGGTTCGACTTTGCCGCCGGGAAATTCCCACAAACCGGCGAGGGATTTGCCTTCGGGGCGTTGCGCAAGCAGAACGCGGCCTTCGGGGTCGATCAGGGCGACGGCGGAGACGAGGAGGGTTTTCATAGGGTCGCTTTGCTGGAATGGAGAAACCGGGGGCCAGCCCCCAGACCCCCGGAATATTTAAGCCAATGTGAAATTCAAGAGCGGTAGTCGGCGTTGATTTCGATGTAGCGGTTGGTCAGATCGCAGGTCCAGACCGAGCGCTTGGATTTGCCAAGCCCCATGTCGACGGCGATCACCAGTTCGGGTTGCAGCATGTAGGCCGCGCCGTCTTCTTCTTTATAGTCAGGATTGCGCCAGCCGTTTTCGGCCACGAGGATATCGCCAAAGCGGATGCTCAGCTTGTCGCGATCCGCCTCGGCACCGGATTTGCCAATCGCGGCGACGATGCGGCCCCAGTTGGGGTCTTCGCCCGCGATGGCAGTTTTCACCAAGGGCGAGTTTGCGATGGCCATCGCGACCTTGTGCGCGTCGCCATTCGAGGCAGCGCCAGTCACCCGCACTTCGACGAATTTGGTCGCGCCCTCGCCGTCGCGGATCACCTGATGCGCGAGGTTCATCATCACGCCGCGCAGCGCGGTCTCGAAGGCTTTCAGATGCACCCCTTTCAACTCGGCGGCTTCGGATTTGCCTGTCGCCGCCAGCAGCAGCGTGTCGGAGGTTGAGGTATCACTGTCGACCGTGATCGCGTTGAACGTGTCGTCGGTGTTGCGCGACAGCAGTTTTTGCAGGTTGATGGCGCTGATTTTCGCATCGGTGAAGATATAGACCAGCATCGTCGCCATATCCGGCGCGATCATGCCCGAGCCTTTGGCGATGCCCGCGATTTTCACCTCACCGCCATCGGCCTGAATCGTGGCAGCCGCACCTTTCGGAAAGGTATCGGTGGTCATCATCGCATGGGCGGCCATCTCGATGGCATCTTCGCGCAAAGCCCCGGCGAGATCGGTGATCTTGTCGGTGATTTTGGCATAGGGCAAAGGCTCGCCAATCACCCCGGTAGAGGAGGAGAACACGCGCGACGCGGGGATGCCCAAGGCATCGGCCACCCCGATGGTGACGGCGGCGACAGCCTCATCGCCGACACGTCCGGTGAAGGCGTTGGAGTTGCCGGAGTTGACCACAATCGCAGCGCCTGCATCGACGGGCACTTTCAGCGCCAGTTTCGCCTGACAATCGCGCACGCAGGCCGAACGGGTGGTGGAGCGGGTGAACACCCCGGCCATCGCTGTGCCGGGGGCAAGACGCACCAGCATCACATCCTTGCGGTTCTGGTATTTGATGCCAGCCTCAACGGCGGCAAATTCCACCCCTGCAATCTGTGGCAGGGCCGGGAACATGGCGGGGGCCAAGGGCGAAACCGGCTTGGCTTTCTTCAGCTTTACCGCAGCTTCGGGCTTTACGGCTTTCAGCTTGGCTTTCAAAGCCTTGACCTTCGCCTTCAACTCTTTCTTCGCCATCATAGCCCCCTTCAGATCTTACAGTTTTCGCGCCATCGGCATGGGTGTTGCGGCCAGATGGCTTTCCACACCCATACCAGATTTATAAAGCGACCGCGTAACGCTTATTTGTCCAGCAATGTCGCATCGCCGAGCAGGTTCGGATCAACAGCCTCACCGGGCTTTTCGATCTTGGCAGCTTCGGTCAGGGCTTTGATGTGGTCCTCGACAACCTTTTGCTCGATACCCTGCGCCAGTTCATCGCGCATCTCATCCAGCGTCGGTTTTGCAGCGATACGGGTTTCGCTGACCAAGATCAGATGCCAGCCGAAATCGGATTTGATCGGGCCTGAAACTTCACCTACCTTGGCGGCGACAACGGCATCTTCAAACGGCTTGACCATCGCACCCAGACCAAACCAGCCCAGATCGCCGCCCTGCGCGCCCGATCCGGTGTCGGTGGAGTTGGCCTTGGCGAGGTCGGCGAAATTCGCGCCGCCAGCAAGTTGCGCTTTCAGCTCGTTCGCCTTTTCCTCGGTATCTACAAGGATATGCGCCGCATGATATTCGGTGGCGGGCTTGGCATCCTTGAACTTGTCATCATAGGCCTTTTGCAGCGCTTCATCGCTGACGGCGGCTTCCACCACGGGCTTCAAGGCCGCGTTCGACAGATAGCCGAGACGGTCATTTTCCAGTTGCAGCGTGTCTTTCTTTGACAGCTTGCCTTCCAGCGATTGCGCCAGCACGGTTTGCTGCACCAACTGATCCAGAATGCCTTTGAACAGCACATCGGCGGGCAGGGTTTTATACTGATCCGGCAGGCTTTCGCGTGCCACTATCATGTTGCCCAGTGTGATATTGGTGCCGTTGACGCTGGCGATCACCGTATCGGCGGTTGGTTCTTGCGCCAAAGCCGGGGCTACCAGGGCGAAGGACAGCGCCATCCCTGCCATAAACCGCATCGCTTTTGCCATCTCACGCTCTCCTGATCATGCCGCGACCCTGCGCGACGTTGACTATGCCAGACCTTCCCCTTACATCGCACGGGTCGCGTGTGACGCGGGCTGCCCAGCCTTGACGCCCTTCTAAGGAAGGCAGACGAAGCGGGCAAGCCAGAGCCTCACACGATGTTGTCAATAACGGTTGTCAATAACGACCGGGCGGAGAAAACATGCTGGGTCTTGGATCACTTGCGCGGAAGATGTTTGGAACGCCGAATGACCGAATGGTCAAATCGGTGCGCCCCTTGGTGGCGAAAATCAACGCGTTGGAGCCCGAATTCGCGGCGCTGAGCGATGATCAGATCAAGGCGAAAACCGCCGATTTTCAGCGGCGTATTGCGGGCGGCGAAAGCCTTGACGCGCTGCTGCCGGAAGCCTTTGCGAATTGCCGTGAGGCTGCCAAGCGCGCCTTGGGTCTGCGGGCGTTTGATGTGCAGCTGATGGGCGGGATCTTCCTGCATCAGGGCAATATCGCCGAAATGCGCACGGGGGAGGGCAAGACGCTGGTGGCGACTTTCCCGGCCTATCTGAACGCGCTGTCGGGCAAGGGCGTGCATGTGGTGACGGTGAACGATTACCTCGCCAAGCGCGATGCCGAATGGATGAGCAAGGTTTACGGTGCCTTGGGGCTGACCACCGGCGTGGTCTATCCGTATCAGGGCGAAGTTGAAAAGCGCGAGGCGTATCGCGCCGACATCACCTATGCCACGAATAACGAATTGGGCTTCGACTATCTGCGTGACAACATGAAAGCCTCGCTGGAGGAGATGAACCAGCGCGGCCATAATTTTGCGATTGTCGATGAGGTGGATTCTATTTTGGTCGATGAGGCGCGGACTCCGCTGATCATCTCTGGCCCGTCGCAGGATCGCAGTGAGCTGTATCAGCTGGTCGATAAGCTGATCCCGCTGCTGAATGAGACGCATTTCAAGCTGGACGAAAAGACCCGCAACGTCACCTATTCGGAAGACGGCAACGAGTTTATCGAAAACGCCTTGCACGAGGCTGGCATTCTGCCCGAGGGCCAAAGCCTGTACGAGCCGGAAAGCACCACCATCGTGCATCACGTCACGCAGGCTTTGCGGGCGCACAAGCTGTTCACCCGGGATCAGCAGTATATCGTCCGCGATGGCGAGGTGATGCTGATCGACGAATTCACCGGTCGGATGATGAAGGGCCGCCGTTTGTCGGATGGTTTGCATCAGGCGATTGAGGCGAAAGAGTGCGTGGCTATTCAGCCAGAGAACGTCACTTTGGCATCGGTGACCTTCCAGAACTACTTCCGGCTTTATGACAAGCTGGCGGGGATGACCGGCACAGCCTCGACCGAGGCCGACGAGTTCATGGAGATTTACAAACTGGGCGTGGTCGAAGTGCCGACCAACCGCGAAGTGAAGCGCAAGGACGAGCATGATGCGGTGTATCGGACCGCGCGTGAAAAGTTTGAAGGCGTGGTGAAAACCATTCAGGAAGCCCATGCGACGGGCCAACCGATCTTGGTCGGCACCACCTCGATTGATAAATCCGAAGCTTTGTCGGAAATGCTGAAAGCGGCGGGCATCCCGCATAACGTGCTGAACGCGCGTCAGCATGAGCAGGAAGCGCAGATCGTTGCCGATGCGGGCAAGCTGAACGCGGTGACGATTGCCACCAACATGGCGGGCCGTGGCACCGACATCAAACTCGGCGGCAACGTCGAGTTCAAGGTGATGGAGGCGATCACCGCCGACCCGCATCTGCACCCAGATGAGGTGCGCGCGCGGGTTGAGGCCGAACATGCCGATGAAGAAGAAGCGGTGAAGAAGGCTGGCGGTTTGTTCGTTCTGGCGACGGAACGCCACGAATCACGCCGGATCGACAACCAGTTGCGCGGCCGTTCGGGCCGTCAGGGCGATCCGGGGCGGTCTTCGTTCTTCCTGTCGCTGGAAGACGATCTGATGCGGATATTCGGCTCGGAACGTCTGGATGCGGTGCTGTCCAAGCTGGGCATGAAGGAAGGCGAGGCGATTGTTCACCCGTGGGTCAACAAATCGCTGGAGCGCGCGCAGGCCAAGGTCGAAGGCCGCAACTTTGACATCCGCAAGCAGTTGTTGAAGTTCGACGATGTGATGAACGACCAGCGCAAGGCGATCTTTGGCCAGCGCATGGAAGTGATGCAGGCCGAGGATCTGGGCGAGATCGTGATGGATATGCGCCATCAGGTCGCTGAGGATCTGGTCGATCACTACATGCCACCGAAAACCTATGCCGACCGTTGGGACACCGAGGCGCTGCACGAGGCGTTGATCGAAAAGATGGGGCTTGATCTGCCGGTGGCCGCCTGGGCTGCGGAAGAGGGCACCGATCAGGAAGCCATCCGCGAGCGGATCGTGGCAGCCAGCGATACCCTGATGGGCGAAAAGCTGGAGGCTTTCGGGCCGGACTCGATGCGCAACATCGAAAAACAGCTGTTGTTGCAAAGCATTGACTCGAAATGGCGCGATCACTTGCTGCGATTGGAACATCTGCGCTCGGTCGTGGGGTTCCGCGGTTATGCGCAACGCGATCCGCTGAACGAATACAAGACCGAAAGCTTCACGTTGTTTGAATCGATGCTGAACTCGCTTCGGCAAGATGTGACGCAGAAGCTGGCGCAAATCCGGCCGATCAGCCAAGCCGAGCAAGAAGCCATGATGGCGCAGTTCATCGCGCAACAGCAGGCCGCACAGGCCGCCGCGCGTGAGGCCGCTCCGGTGGAAGCGGCGCCGGTTGTGGCGGCAGCGGCTTTGGCGGCTCCGGGCTTTGTGGAAAGCGATCCGAGCACTTGGGGCAATCCAGGACGCAACGATCCCTGCCCCTGCGGTTCGGGCCAGCGGTTCAAGGCTTGCCACGGCAAGCTGACCTGATCAGATCACATTGTTGACCAAGGGCAGCTTCGGCTGCCCTTGCCTATTTATTGCCCCCGTTTTCGGAAACATTCCTTGATTGCGCCGCATCCGCGCCGCGTTTAAGGATCAGAAGCGCCCAAACGGATTTCTTTGGAGGAACCGATGGCGGTGGATATGAAGCGCAAGTTGGCCCGTGGCATCGCCGTGATCGCGATTGCGCTGGGGGCTGGGCAGTTGGTGCAGGGCATGTCGAACAAGGCCGCGCCCGTGCGGGTGGCTGAAGATAAACTCGCCAAGAAACCCGAAAAGCTTGAACGGGTGGCCGCGACAGATATTGCCACCAAGCCCGCGGCCGCACTGGCAGAACCCGCGCAGCCCAAACCACCGCTGTTGGCAGAAGCTGCAACATTGCCCGCAGTTGTGACGCCCGCCGAGGTTGCCCCGGTTGCCAAGATCGCTCCGCAGGAACCTGCGCCGGTTGTTCAGGCTGTGGTCGATCCCTGTCCGGTGACGCTGGAACTTTCGACGGCTGAGAACGCGCTGATTTCGCTGACGCTGGTGGCGCCTTGCCACGCGAATGAGCGGGTGGTGCTGAAACATGCGGGCCTGACCGTGACCGCGAAAACCACGGTGACCGGGGCCTTGTTCACCGATCTGCCTGCGCTGGTGCAGGATGCGACGGTCGAAGTGATGTTCAAGGACAACAGCGCGGTTGAAGCCTCGGTCAGCGTGCCCCAACTGGCCACATTGCGCCGTTTTGCGGTGCAATGGCAGCAAGACGATGCCTTCCAGCTGCATGGCTTTGAAGCGGGTTCCGATTTCGGCGGGGCGGGCGATGTAACTGCCGCCACACCGCATCAGCCTGCGGCAGGGGTTCCGGCCAAGGGCGGATTTCTCAGCGTGTTGGGCGATGCTTCGACCGATCTGCCGATGTTGGCACAGGTATACACCTATCCGAAAGACAGCGCCGCCAAGCCCGAGATCGTGGTGGAAGCTGCGGTCACCGAAGCAACCTGTGGCCGTGAAGTGCTGGGCCAGACGCTGCAAACCGTGCCGGGTGCGGTGAAGATCACCGATATGTCGCTGGCGATGCCAGAATGTGATGCGATTGGTGACTATCTGGTGTTGAAAAATCTTGTGCCGGACATGACTATCGCCGCTGCAAACTAAGGGTCGGAACCTCAAGGTCAGGCGGGGCGGTTTATGAAGCGTTACTGGTGCGCGGCGATCATCGCCGCGCTTTTGCCCTATCTGGCTTTGCCCACAGTAGGGATGGCGCAGGACGTCACGCTGACCTCACGCGATGGGGCGCTGGCGATTGCCGGGACGCTGCAAGGCTATGACGGTGAGTTTTTCCGCATTGAAAGTGCCTATGGCCCGCTGACCATCGACGCCACCGGCGTGATTTGCGATGGCCCCGCCTGCCCCGATCTGACCGCGCCGAAAGCCGTGATCCGGCTGGTGGGAGAGGCCGATGCTGGGCGGGCGCTGCTGCCGCCACTGATCGCGGCTTTCGCCAAATCACGCGGCTTGCTTTATGCGGCCCCTGCCACGCCAGACGCAGCCGCGATCCTGACCGATCCTGCGACGGGCAAGGTGCTGGCCGAGATTTCCTTCCGCGCGCTGCCCCCCGATCAGGCCCGCACGGAACTGAAAGCCGGGCGGGCCGAGTTGATGGTGGCCTCGGTGGTCGAGCCGGATCTGGGATCGAAGGCGATGGCCTTGGATGCTTTGGTGCCGATTGTGGCGCCGGACAATCCGCTGCCGGGGATTTCGACGATTGATCTGGCACAGGTTCTGGCCGGAGAGGTGAAGAACTGGGCAGAGGTTGGCGGCCCGGATATGCCCTTGGTGCTGCATGGGCTGGCACCGGACAGCGATTTGCAGCGCGCGCTTTCGGCGCGGCTGGGACGTGATCCGGCGGCAAGCGTCACCCATGCAGATTTGCAGATCCTGGCGGATGCGGTGGCCAAAGACCCTTGGGCGATTGCGCTGACCGGGCGGGCGTCGGTCGGGGTCGCGCGGGCGCTGCCGCTGTCGGACAGTTGTGGCTTTCCGTTGTTGCCCAGTGGCTTGGCAGTGAAAGCCGGAGATTATCCGCTGACATTGCCGGTGTTTTTGCTGACACCGCGGCGTCGCCTACCGCTGATGGCGCGCGAATTTCTGGAGTTTCTGACACTGCCCACAGCGCAGGCGGCGATTGCCGGCGGCGGCTATATCGACCGTAGCCCCGAAAGCCAGCCGATGACGGCGGACGGCTTGCGGCTGATCAATGCCATTCAGGGTGCGGGGGCCGAGACCACCTTGGCCGATCTGAAACGGCTGGTCGATCTGATGGATGGCGCGGATCGTCTGTCGCTGACCTTCCGGTTTCAGGACGGCACCTCTGCGCTGGATGCGGCAAGCCAGGACAGTCTGGCCGAGCTTGCGCAGCTGATCGAGGCGGGGGTGTTTCGCGACAAGGCGGTGATCCTGGCCGGATTCTCGGACGGCTCGGGCGAGGCGAAGGCCAATCTGGAGCTGTCACGCGATCGTGCCGATGGCATTCTGGCCGCGTTGAAACAGGCCGCCGCTGTGCCCGAAGCCGCGCTGCCTCGGGTAGAAGCGTTTGGCGAAGCCCTACCAATGGCCTGCGATGAAACCGCCGCGGGCCGCCGTCTGAATCGTCGGGTGGAGGTTTGGCTGAAACCGTCCTTCGCCCCAAGCCAGCCCTGAACCCGCGGAGCCTTCATGCAAAAAGACCAGTTGCGCGAGATTGCCGAACGTCAGATGCCAGCGGTTGTGCCAGAGCTGGTGCCCGGCACGTTTCGCTGGAACGTGATCGACGACCTGCCTGCGCTTGGCAATCTAGGGATCGAACTGGGCGTCGCGGCTGGATCTTTTTCGGCCAAGATGGTGGCTTCGGGCAAGTTCGCGCGGTTCTGGGGCGTCGATATGTATGCCGATTCGCATAACACCGCCGAGTATAAATCCGCGCTGCGTTTGGTCGGGTTGGAGCAGAACTACCATCTGCTGCGGATGACCTTTGATCAGGCGATAGACCTGTTTCCCGACAACTACTTCGATTTCATCTATATTGATGGCTATGCCCATACCGGCGAGGAAGGCGGGCGGACGCTGCTGAACTGGTATGCCAAACTGAAACCCGGCGGCATCATGGCGGGGGACGACTACGATCTGCAGAGCTGGCCGCTGGTGGTCTGGGCGGTGCATGATCTAGTGCAGCAGTTGGGCCTGCATCTGAAGATCACCGACAAGACCGCCGACGCGACCTATAGTCGCTTTCAGTCGTGGTTCTTCAGCAAACCCACGCAATCTGCGCCCGTAGCCTTGGCCGCCAATGCCGCGCTGATCGCGTTGGGCGACGCCGAAAAGCAACG